>JBEEKM010000010.1:0-48651 GCA_041168645.1 Bacteroidota bacterium
TCATTTATCGTTATAATTTCAATACAAGGCTCAATTTTAGAGCCAATTACCTTTACGGAAAGGTTGCTGCCGCAGACTCACTTTCTCCTTATACGCTTTTAGTAAATCGCAATTTAAGTTTTGAATCCAATTTACACGAAGTTGCAGCGGGGCTAGAATTTCATTTTACGCCTTTTCAGTTTGGCAGCAGTAGGTATCCGGCAACCGCATATTTTATTGCACAAGTGGGTGTTTTTCACATGAACCCCATGACCATGTATAACGGTGAGCTTATCGCCTTGCAAACGATGGCCACAGAAGGACAAGGAACCAGTATCGGAACGCGTAAGCCATACTCGTTGTATCAGCTGTGTGTGCCATTAGGTATGGGCTTGAAATTCAGTCTTGGTAAAATGGCCACCCTGAATTTAGACATGGCCATTCGCAAAACCTTCACCGATTATATCGACGACGTTGGCTCCGATTTTTATGTGGATCCGCAGGTGCTTGATGAAGAGGTCTCCACCACTGCTGCAGCACTCTCAAATCGCAGCCTAGATGGGAATCCTTATGGTAAGCGCGGCACAAGCAGTACCAAAGATTGGTATGTTTATACAGGTGCAACACTCACTTTTCGCTTAGGAAAAGGTGGAGGTTGTTTTTATTAATTCATTCATTACAGAGCCATGAAATTTAGCCTCTTATTTGTTTCGATTTTAGTCCTTTTTTCTTCTTGTCAATCAGAGGTTTGTAAATGTGCAGACCAATGGTATGAAATGACCGAAGCACTTAAAAAGGCCGACGAGCAAAAGCAAGACATCGAACCCATCTTGAAAAAGTATGAGAGGGGTATTGAAAAATGTCGAGACATGGATGCAAAAATGACCCCGCAAGAAAAGGAAGAAATGATTGCAGAATTAAAGACCTGTAGCTCCTATAAAAAACTAGGTGGGGTTCCGCAATAAATAGCGGCATTAAGTTTATACTTCTCCTAGCCTCAAACAAGCCTTAAAAACTTCTTGATACGCGGCCCAGTGCTGGTAACCTGAAATGGTTTCATTGTGCCAAAGAAAACTAAAAGTTCCGCCAAAGTACTGAACTTGGGCGTGTAAAAATTCAATTTCTTTCATGGCCTCTTGTGGGCTCAGGTTCAAATACTCTAATAGGGTACCATCCATGTATGCAAATGGATGAATGTGCAAGGCTGTTTTTTCATTTTTACTGAGGTCAAACCAACGGAAACTTCGGGCTGTCCCTGCTCTAAATCCGGTGGTCTCTGCATACCCCATGGTGTAGTCATGTGTGATGCCATTTTGCAAGAGCATCTGGTAGGTTTGAGGCACCTTTAGCAATAAAAAGTGTTGTCGGTTGCTATTGGGTTGATACCCTGTAATTGCAGACAACCGAGCGCATTCTATTTGTAATTGTTGACCACTGTTTTGTGTTTGCGAGCTGGCATGTATGCCAATTTCAGCAAACTTGGCAATTTGTTTGATTTTGTCTTGTTGCGCTAAATTTAAGTGCGAAAGATTCTTGTCGAGTTTGCTATAGTTGCCTAATAGCCAAAAAACTTTGGTCTCAGAATAGTACTGAGCTATTTGTTCAATCCAATCAAAAGTATCGTAAGGATCGTGTTTAAGGCCTTTTCGGACCTGTTGTCGATCTTGTCTTCTGCTTTTTCTACGATACACGAGGTCTTTGAGGTCAGCGAGCTGGCTTCTGAGTTTATTTTTGTGTGCGTAGGCAAAGGTGTTATCGATGTCAAAGGTTGGCTGAAAAGTATAACGGAGGGCTCGAGCGTTCAAGGAAGTGTTCCAATTTTGCTCTAAGTAAGCGATGAAATCTAGGCTCCAAATTTCACAAATAGGCTGCCTCAACCAGCCCTTTTTAAATAGTATGGATGCTTTGGCTTCAAAGCGCTGAAAATGATCTGTTTGTATCGTATTGTATTCCTCCATCCGACTCAGGACGTAAAAAATAGCGGCGAGTGGATCGAGTTGCTTGTCAAAACTTAAGCATTCAGCTTGGTGAAAAGTTTCCGCTTGAATTTCTCCTTTGAACAACGTTTCTTCGAATAACAAACTTGCCGGTTTGAGTTGCAAACAGGTATCAAAATCGCGAGATGAATAATTGAGTTTGTGCCCTTGTGCAGCCATAAATTGGATGCCGTCATTGGTGATTTCGTAGGGGATTTTTCTTTCAGTGAAAACGAAATCTAAGGTGTAGAGCAAGCGCTCAGTGATATATTCAACGTAAATCAGCACTAGAGTTCAGCTAATATTTTTTCGCAAATGAAATGAGCAGCTTGTCCGTTGCCAAAAAGTTCAGGATAACTGCAGGTGTGTTTTTCTGAGAATTGTGTGTAGGCTTTTAAAATTTGATTTTTATGGGCTCCAGTCAGGATTGCGGCACCGGCCTTCACAATTTCTACCCACTCAGTTTGCTCCCGAAGAATAATGCAAGGTTTCTCAAAGAAATAGGCTTCTTTTTGTAAGCCTCCACTATCTGTAATGATGAGTTTTGCATTTTTTTCAAGTGCAATGATGTCTAAAAAGCCAGCTGGTTCAATGAGTATTAATTTTGCCTCAGATTGAATTTGTTCCAATAAGTTCGATGGAAGCAATTCTTGCATTTTATTTTTAGTTCTAGGATGAATCGGTAGTACAATTGTGTGCTCAGATTCAGCTATGATGGTCAATAAGGCTTCAAAAATTTCTTGGAGTGCCTGAGGGTCATCGGTATTGCTATCGCGATGAATGGTACACAAAATAAAACTTTGATGGATCAAGCCTAACTTGTTTAGCAAGTCAGATTTTTGTTCGCTGACACTGGAAAAATACAAACTGTTGTCGTACATCACATCGCCACAATGGTAAACGTGCGGATTATCAATATCGGCTTTTCCTTTGTTTTCAAGTGAAAAGCCTTCCTTTTGAAGATTGTCGAGCCCTGCCTGGGTCGGAACAAACAATAAAGTACTCATGTGGTCACAACTAATCCGATTCAGTTCTTCGGGCATGGCTTTATTAAAGCTTCTGAGACCAGCCTCGATGTGTACCACCGGTACATGAATTTTGGCCGCGGCTAGCGCACCAGCAATCGTTGAATTGGTATCGCCATAGACCACCACGGCAGCGGGTTTTTCTGCCAACATTAATGCTTCGAGTCCTTCTAACATGGCTGCAGTCATTTTGCCGTGGCTGCCACTGCCTACTGCCAGGTTATAATTGGGTTTTGGAATCCCGAGTTCTTCAAAGAACACTGCTGACATGTTTTCATCGTAATGCTGACCGGTATGGACCAAAATTTCTTCAAGCTCTTCGGCAAACGATGTTTTGATGGCTCTGGACAGCGCTGCCGCTTTGATGATTTGCGGGCGTGCACCAATGATTGTGAGGATTCTTTTTTTTGACATGTTAGAGGAGGCCTTCATCGGCGAAGCTAAAATAGCCATTATCTGTGAAAATCAGGTGATCGAGCAGTTTCATATCGATGAGTGCAGCAAAATTCTTGATGTCTTTAGTGAGTACCTTGTCTTGTTCGCTTGGTTGCAATTGTCCACTCGGATGGTTGTGGCAAAGAATAATGCCACAGGCAGCGCAGCGCAATGCATACTGAAAAATTCTTTTGGCATCGGCAATGGTACTGTGTCTGCCGCCCACACTCAGTTGATTGATTTCAATGATTTCATTGGAAAAACTGAGGTACAACACAAAGAACTGTTCGTGATCGAGGTCACTAAGTTTGGGTTGTAAAAGCTCATAGACATCTTTAGATTTTTTAATCTGATTGCGCTTTTTTACTTCTGAGGCCCGATAGCGTCTGCTGAGTTCGAATGCACCTACAATTTTGTGGGCTGTGCTTAAATCAAGTCCGTAAATTTCCAGTAGATCCCAGGTGCTGCTTTTTGCTAGTGTGCGCCAGTCTTTTTGGTGCCAACGCCAAGCTCTTTCCAAAATTGCTTCCTGTTTTGATTTTTCAAAAGATGTTCCACAAACAAGTTGCAAGAGTTCAGGGTCACTGAGCTGTGTGATATCAATGTTTTGTTTCATTTTCAAAAAACGAAAATCATCGGCCGCTATTCTGAGGGTGGATAACTTTTTTCTGTACCGACTTTTTTTATCTTTGTGTTATGTCGAAAAAGTCGAAAAACCTTCAAAATGTGGTCTATAGCACCAATCCTAATTTTGCTTACGAATATGAGCAAGAACAAGACCAGGACACACTTCCACCACAACAGCAAAAGCTCTATGTGAGTCTTGATCGCAAGCAAAGGGCTGGAAAAGAAGTGACCTTAATAGAAGGTTTTGTCGGTGCCGAAGATGACCTGAAAGATCTCGGGAAAATACTGAAAAGTAAATGTGGAGTTGGCGGAAGCGTCAAAGACAACGAAATCCTGATTCAAGGTAATTTCAAACAAAAGATTTACGAGCTCTTACTCAAAGAAGGTTATTCGCAAACCAAACAAAAAGGTTAAAATTATTAGTCATAAAAAAAGCGGCTCAAAGAGCCGCTTTTTCGGTCCGGTTGGGGTGGGCCAACCGAACCATAACCTAACTATAAACTACTACAATCTACTATTAACAAATACGATGCCAAACTCGTAAAGGGGTGGTAGACTTGAAAAAAAAAATTAATTTTTGATCAATTTTGTTCTTTTCGAACCTGCTTCAATCATGTAAATACCAGCGTTCAGACTATCAAGTTTGAGCGCGTCTCCAGGTTGTAAAACACGTTCTAACAAGAGTTTGCCATTTAAATCAGAAACAAGAATATTTGTTGGCTGCTCAATTGAAACCCTGATTTCATCTGTTGCCGGATTTGGATAAATAACTAATTGGTTTTCCAATTCATTGATGCCATCAATCCACATGTTGATATTAAGGGTTGTGTTCGTAATAATAGGGCTGTTCCAGTCAAAATAAATGTAGGCCGTATTTTCAATAGTTGAATTGATTGGATTATTTGGCATTTCTGTAATGCGATACGTAAGATGCCCGTGGCTTTGCGCTTCGTTGGTTGTAGAGTCTGGTAACCAAATTTGCGGAAACTCAAAACGATAAATTCCGTTGCCCAAATTCACTACTTGCATGTTGTGCGAGGCTTCAATGAGGGTAAAGCTATTCCAATCAAGTGCTGCATCAAGGGTATCAATGATGTAGATATTTTGCGCTGGTGCGGTTCCTGTATTTTGAAAACGAATGGTGTAGGTGAGCGCGTCGTCAACAAAAGCATCGAGGTAGCCAAGTGGGAAGTTATCGTTTTGATAATCAGTGCAGGCATTTTTATCATTCGGGTCATAGCTATTGCCAAGAATTTGTAAAAGATTTCCAGCGTTGTTATAAGTGCCACAATCTGAGATGCTACCTGTTGGAGCGATGCTTGACGTAAAGTAGTGCTGAGCTCCATTGATGAGGCCGCCAGGAACATTGAACTGAACGACATCATAATTGGTAAAGTTGGTGCTTGAACTAGTTAAATTCCAAGTAATTGTATTGCCAGTTATAGTGTAATTAGGATACTGAATAGAAGCAAGAATTGGGCTCACACCAACAGGAAATGTCATGCTAAGCGTGTAGTTGCCTACTGCACTCGGGCCATAGCTACCCCAATTGAGTTTAATGTAAGCTACACTATTTTGGTAATAGCCAATCCATGGGGTTACACTTGTCCAGAGGTCTGCACAACTTGAAGTTCCGCCACAGTTGATAGGTAACATGCCAGGTTGAAATTGTGGAGAGGTGTATCCTTGTAAAGTGACGTATGAGGAAGGTATGGCATAACCGTTATAAGTGAGCCATGTTGGGCTAACCTGAGCTAGAATGATATTGCTTGTACTGATAAACGGCCCACAATAAGTAAAATAACCTGTGGAATCTGTGTATACGGTAACACTTGTAGCGGAATTGGGCTGAACGAAAAGTTGAACAGCAGCACCAATTAGTGGTGATTCTCCGGGGTTCATAACACCGTTTGCGTTGGCATCACAGAAAACAAATCCACCATAGCAAAAAGTTGGCGAAACATAGCCGCCACAGCTTAGCGGAAAATTAATAGTGGAGGGTGGTACGCCGCTACTGCAAGGCGTACCGGTAATGTAATTGATATTGCTTCCGTTGTTATTGAGGATACTATAACCTTGCTGTGTCAGCCAGTTATTATTTAATGATAAAGTAAAGGTGTCATTGGCAGCACCAGGGTAGGTGATGTAGTAATATCCAGTTGCGTCCGAATAAGTCAATGTACCGTTTACAGAAACTGGCGCATTGGCGATAGGTGTTTCTCCGTTATCTAACACGCCGTTATCGTTTGCATCGCAATAGACCTGCCCAGTGGTACACAAAGACTGAACACCCTGCGCACAAATGAGTGTAAATTGAAAAGTAGTTAGCCCTGAAATTGGTAAATTAAAGGTGGTTGAGGGTACAGCACTTTGAACTTGATAGCCGTTAGCTATTAACCACTGTTGGCTAATTTGCAGTGTATAATTGCCGATAAGCACATTGTTGAATTGTAAAATATTGCTGCTTGCCGGGCTTCCATTATACTGTTGTCCGTTGTTGCCAATCAATTCAAAAGGCACATTGGTAAGGGTTTGTTCAATAGTGCCGTTGTTGTCACAATCAAGACCTACAAATGTGTAGGCATAAAAATTACAAGCACCTACTGAATAAGAGATACTGTCATAGGCATAGGTTTGATTGGCAGGATTGTAAACTGTGGTGGTGATCAGGTAAGTTCCGGGTGCATTATAAATATGAGACAATGGCGGATTCATAGAAATATTGGTTCCGCTAGTTGAGGTACCTCCGCCTGAATTACTCGTGTTTCCATCGCCCCAATTGACCACTGCCTGAAACTGAAAGCCATTGAAATTATTTCCGGTGATCACGTAGGGTAGATCGTAGCTTTGTACAGTTGTTGTGCTTGGGCTCACTGCTGAAAAACCAATTGTGATAATTGAGTCACAGCTTGCTGGATTAATTGTAGTGGGGAGGTTGAGGCCGTTAATAGCAAAACCAGTTACTTGTGCGTCTAGCTTAGAAGTGCTGAATAAAATAGCTAGGATGGAAAGGAGATATAAATGTTTCATATAAACAAATTTAATACATGACGACAGGAAGCAAGAAGCGGTTGCTTTGATTCTAACTTACTTTATTAACTTTGTTTTCTATGGCAACCATTGATCGTTTGCGCCTAACACGTTTTGGAAATCTCGAATTACTTGCCAAGCAGGTGGTAGAAGGTTTCATCACAGGTATGCACAAGAGCCCTTTTCATGGCTTCTCAGTTGAGTTTGCCGAACACCGTTTGTACAACCCCGGAGAATCAACGAGAAACATTGATTGGCGCCTATTTGGTCGTACAGATAAGTTATTTTCAAAGAAATACGAAGAGGAAACCAACCTGCGCTGCCAAATTGTTTTAGATGGCTCAAGCTCTATGTATTTCCCGAAGGAGGCGCAAAACAAACTCGAGTTTTCCATTTACGCTGCAGCAAGCCTCATAGAGCTATTAAAAAGACAGCGCGATGCCGTTGGCCTCAGTATTTTTGATGAAACATTAGCTTTACACACCGCTGCTAAATCATCTTTAACTCATCATCGTTTTTTATACAGTGAGCTCGAAAAAAGATTACATGTATACCAACCCACAGAAAAAAAGCAAACAAATACTGCCCAAGCCCTTCACGATATTGCAGAATTAGCGCATCAACGCAGCATGGTCTTGATTTTTTCTGACTTACTCGATGATCCTGCACATACAGAAGCCTTATTTGATGCTTTAATGCACTTGAAACACAACAAGCATGAGGTTATTTTATTTCATGTCTTCAATGAAGCGCTTGAACAAAACTTTGACCTCGAGGATCGCCCGTATCAGTTGGTCGATATGGAAACCGGTGAAACGCTCAGGCTGAGACCCGCTGAAATCCGAGAGAAATACCAAAAGGCCTTAAATGCGCACTTCAAAAATATAGAAATGCGTTGCTTAAATCATGGTATTGATCTTGTCAAAGCACCTATTGAAGCGGGCTATGACAACATCCTTTTGCAGTATTTACTGAAGCGTCAGAAGCTTTATTGAGTCTTTAAAAGTTCGCTATCCTTTACTCAAGGCTTGTTCGATCTTCGGATTCATGACTTTGAAGAAAACCGGAGGAAGTAAGCTCAGCAGCATCATGGCCGGATAACCGGCAGGCATTGAAGGTGCTTCATCTGAACTGT
Source organism: Bacteroidota bacterium (assembly GCA_041168645.1). Taxonomy (GTDB): domain Bacteria; phylum Bacteroidota; class Bacteroidia; order Flavobacteriales_D; family Crocinitomicaceae; genus UBA952. The sequence continues at coordinate 8,208 of JBEEKM010000010.1, forward strand.
AAAGGTCTTGGTAATGAAGATCGGGTTTGACATGGTGTTCGCTGTGTCTACTCAGTTCAAACAAGATGGCTCTTCCTAGCAAATGATTAGAATTCCAAGCATGTTTTCTTTTGACAACTTCATATTTTCCAGCTTCATTGCGTTGCCGAACTAAGCCATAGTGCTCAATGTAATTCACGGTTTCTAATAAAATTATCCCGACAATTGCGGCAATTAAAAAACTAAGTGTCGCTTGAAAACCAGCGCTCCAATAAATAGAAAGTAAGAGTGTTAACTGCGCAAAGCTATATTGTAGCATTTTGTTTTGATAGCTCCAGAATGACCGATTGATAATTTGCATGCGCTGTGCTTCGATTTGCCAAGCTTGAACATAGCTTCCAAAATGAGAGCGGAACCAAAAGATATAAAGCCATTCATTTTTTCTGGCTGAGGCTGGGTCCTGAGGGGTTGCAACATGATAATGATGACCTCGGTTGTGATAAGGCACGAAATGATTCTCTAATGAGCTGAGCAGCAAGAGGTCACCGAGGAATTGTTCAAATTTATGCTGTCGATGACCAAGCTCATGCCCCAAATTAATGCCTATAATCCCACACATTATTCCCATCGAAATCATGTGTCCAACACACGTAATTGTGTCTAATTCCTTGGTTTGAATTCCGATAAACCAAAAAATAAACACCCAAATAATTGGGACTTGTAAGTACAATAGCCAGTTGTAATACCAGCTGTGTTGGTCAAGCACTTTTTCAGTGGCTGCGTCTTGATTCCAAGAAGGTGGAAAGACCAACTCTAAAAAAGGTACAATCCCGAAAAAAACAAAAAGGGGCAACAAGGTCAAAAAACCGTTACTGACAAAAGAAATATAGACAGTCAGCGGAAGGATAAAAACAAGTAAATACTTGAGTCTTTTCATTTATTGCACAATAATGCGTTTTGAGGTTTGATTTTGCTTGCTGCTAATTTGGAGTTGGTAAAAACCACTGCTGAGTGTTGCGGTAGAAATTTTTACAGAACTGCTATTTGGAAATAGCGTTTGAATAGTTTTGCCTGTTGCATCTTGGATGTCAATGCGGTCAATGGTTTCAAGGGCATCCAGACGCAACTCATCAGCACAAGGGTTAGGCCCCATTTGGAGCGCTAATTCTGGGATGTTTGAGCTACTAGCAGCTGGGTTCGGGCGATAGGCTGCTGCCTCAAAACAATCGCTCTGAGAGCGGAACATATCAAAGTAGTAGTCATTGGGGATGGTAACACTTGAAACGATAGAACCATCAACGAGTGAAAGTCCTAATAAGGTAATTCCTGCAGCGAGGCTCGTTTCGAAATAATAAATGCCGTTTACTGGATCTATTGTGGCTGCATTCATGACATAATTGTCCAGGTTGAGAAGGGTAGGAAGTGGGGTCACAATACCGGTAGTGACATCTATTTTGCCTAAGCACTTTACGCCATTTTGCATGATCAGGCCGTACATGGTGGTATCGGCACAACTATATGCAAAGTTGTCAAAGCTATTGCCGCCAGAAGGAATGGTAATTTGAGGATCCGAAAAAATAGTGCCGTTATAGAGGTCTAGCCCGCGTAAATTACCTTGTGTAATGAAATAATAAACCATAAGGTGCGGATTAATCACTGCGCCTGCCATCGTATAACTTGTAGCAATAGAACTTGGTGAGACTAAACTGACAGCACCAGTAGATAAGTCACAGGTTGCGAGGCGCATATCGCCACTATATGTTCCGGTTGTTGGATTGTAAATAACCTGAGAATAGAGCCCGTACATGGTGGAATCAGCTGTATTGAATCGAAAGTTATTGAAATCTCCAAAGGTATTTGGAAGCGTTACAGTAACATCTGACAGAATACTGCCATCGAGCAAGGAAATACTTAGCCAAGAATCTTCGTCTTGGTAACTGTAACTTAACTCATAGGGGTTTAAAGAAACGCCTGTCGTATTGATTGTAGTACTGAGGCTTGAGTTGCCAATAGGAGTAACGAGCCCAGTAACTGGATCAAGAGAAACAAAGGCAACATTTGGCGGGGTCATTTGACGATAAAGTCCAAAAATGGTATTGCTCATTTGAGCAGAAGCACTCAGAAAAGCAAGGATAAATGAACAAAGCAAAAAGGAGCAATTTTTTCTCATGATGTAGGGTTTTAAGTTAGCTACCGCAATACAAACACCCGTCATCGTCATCTTGTTCGGGATGTGACTCAATTTCAGGGTTTAACTGCTTTTTGAGCTCATAAATTTTTTGCTGTGTTTCAATGTCCGAGAAGAGGTCTCCGGTAAGTTGCGCTTTGAGCGCAGAAATTTGTTGTTCAATCTGTTCCATGACACTAAGTTAAAAAAAACTCTTATTCAGCAATCCGCTTTGACTTGATAAGCATCCCGTTAATATATTGTACCTTTGCAGTTAAATTCAATTATGGCACACAAATCCGGATTTGTCAATATCGTCGGTTCTCCAAATGTCGGGAAGTCAACGCTCATGAATCAACTCGTTGGTGAAAAACTTTCAATTGTAAGTTCAAAAGCGCAAACAACTCGTCACCGTATTTTGGGTATTGTCAATGATGAAGATTATCAAATTGTCTTTTCGGATACGCCTGGAGTGGTCAACGCAGCCTACAAATTGCATGAAAATATGATGGAATATGTCAATTCTTCCATCCAAGACGCCGATGTCTTAATTTTCATGACTGACACCCAAGAAAATGAAATGAACCACAAAGAAACCCTTGAGCGCATTCAGCGTCTTGAAGTGCCTGTTTTTTGTGTGATTAATAAAATCGATAAGTCCGACCAAGCAAAGGTCATGGAACGCGTTCAATACTGGCAAGAAAAATTACCAAAAGCCAAAGTTTTTGCTATTTCAGCTTTGCATCAGTTCAATATCGATGCGGTTTGGCAAGAAATCCTGGACCTCATTCCTGAAAGTCCGCCATACTACGACAAAGAAGAACTCTCAGATCGTCCGATGCGTTTCTTTATCTCAGAAATCATCCGCGAAAAGATTTTCATCCATTGTCAGAAAGAGATCCCATACAGCACCCAAGTAGAGGTGGAGGAGTACAAAGAAGAACCAGGCCTTACAAGGATTAGAGCCAACATCATTGTCGAGCGCGATTCTCAACGAGGCATTATCATTGGTCGTGGCGGTGAAATGCTCAAGCGCATAGGTCGTGAGGCCCGCATCGACATGGAAAAATTCCTTGAAACCAAGGTCTTCCTTGAAAATTATGTCAAGGTCGATAAAGATTGGCGTCATTCAGAAGTCAAACTCAAGAAATACGGATATTAAGTTTAAAACATGAGTAATATAGTTGCCATAGTCGGTCGTCCGAACGTTGGAAAGTCCACTTTATTCAACAGACTCACTGAGTCTCGCGATGCTATTGTCAAAGAAGTAAGTGGCGTAACGCGTGACCGCTTGTACGGTAAAGGCGAATGGAATGGTTATCAGTTTTCAGTAATTGATACCGGAGGTTATGCCAAAACAAAAGAAGATATTTTTGAAGGTGAAATCCGCAAGCAAGTAGAAATCGCCATTGAAGAAGCAACCGTTATTGTCTTCATGGTCGATGTCATGACGGGCATCGTTGAAATGGATGAAATCGTGGCTCAATTGCTGCGCAAAAGCAAAAAGCCTGTTCTCATTGCAGCCAATAAAGTCGACAACACCGAAAGAGTTGGTTTGTCCTCAGAGTTTTATGCTTTTGGTTTAGGTGATGTCTATGACCTCAGTGCCACTAACGGAAGCGGCACGGGTGAAATCCTTGACGAATTGGTCAAATACTTCAACAAAGAAGACGAATCAGTAAGAGAAGAAGATAACTTGCCTAGAATTGCAATTGTCGGCCGTCCTAATGTAGGAAAGTCTTCAATGGTCAATGCACTTACTGGCCAAGAACGCAATATTGTTACCGATATCTCCGGAACCACCCGAGATGCCATCCATACCCGCTACAAAGCTTTCGGTTTTGACTTCCTACTTATTGATACCGCAGGTATCCGCAAAAAAGCAAAAGTCACTGAAGACATCGAATATTATTCGGTGCTACGCTCTGTGCGCACCATTGAAAATGCAGACGTCTGTTTATTCATGATCGATGCCTCAGAGGGTATTCAAAAGCAAGATCTCAGTATCTACTACATGATTGAGAAAAACTCAAAAGGGGTCGTGGTTTTAGTTAATAAATGGGATTTAGTCGAGAAAGACCAAAATACCATGGTTAAGTTTGAAGAATTATTGCGCGAGCAATTGGCGCCATTCAACGATGTGCCGATCATTTTCACCTCAACACTCAACAAACAACGCATTCACCGCGCCTTGGAAACAGCGATGCGCGTCTATGAAAACAGAACACGCAAAATTCCAACACACGAACTCAATGAGGTGATGCTTGAGGTAATCGCTCAAACCCCTCCACCGGCAGTTAAAGGAAAGTATGTTCGCATCAAGTTTGTGCAGCAATTGCCAACTCACGCACCTACGTTTGCCTTCTTCTGTAACTTACCACAATATTTAGCAGACTCATATAAGCGCTTCCTAGAAAATCGTTTAAGAGAGCGTTTTGATTTTGAAGGAGTGCCTGTCAAGATTTTCTTTAGAAAGAAATAGGAATAGCTAAATCAAATTCATTAAGATCCCGAAAAAAACAAGAATTAGCGAGATTAAATTAAAGCTATAAAGAAAATAATCATTAAAAAAGGCGACCATTTGGTCGCCTTTTTTAATGATCAAAGATTGATCAATTTGCTTATCGAATGAGGTTCAAGTGGCCAGAAACGATTTTGCGATAATCGTTTTCTTTTGGCTCAAATTGAAGTTTCCAAATGTAGATTCCTGAAGGAACTTTGGTTCCGTCTGGGCCGTAGGTACCATCCCAAGCTTGGGTAGCATCGAAAGTTTCCCAGATCAGTTCTCCCCAGCGGTTGAATACGGCCAAATGGAAAGAATGAGGATCAAAACCTGTAGTGAAGATCGCTTGCCAAGTTTGGTTGTGCTCGTCTTCATCAGGGGTAAAGGTATTTGGGAGGTAGTAAATTGGCTCAGCAATTACTGGAATGTTCAACTGATATTCATCAGAACAACCTAGAGAGGTACTTGCGGTAAGCGTTACTAATAAATTCTCGGTAACATCTACATAGTTGTGATTTGGGTTTTCCTCAGTACTAGAAGTGAGGTCATCAAAATCCCAGAAATAAGAGATGGCACCTACTGAATTATTGACGAACTGCACCGGCATTGTGGTTTCGGTGAGTGAGCCAGGAATACAAGAGAAAGAGGCTTCAGGATAATTCTCCATGTAGATGTAGTCGTTGTAGGTTGTAGTTTCAATACAGCCAAGCAAGTTGTACTCTAGGGTGATGTCGTGGTATCCACTCGCATCAAAATTATAGGAGAGGTTGGTGCCTGTTCCAATGGTAGTTCCGTTCCAATACCAAGTGTATTGGGCGCCTTGAACTGCTCCAATAGTACTGAGGCCAACTAGAAGTGGATTACAACCTGAAAGTGTATCGGCAACAAATGTTGGAGGAACAGCGGGTACAATTGTAACAATCATGTCAACGGTATCACCACATTGCCCCGGGTCAGGGAAGAAGGTATGTGTGAAAATACCTGGGATTGAAGTGTCAATGTTTGGCGGCGTCCATGCTCCGGTGATGCCTGGAACGTTGTTCGAGGTTGTTGGGAAAATTGGATTGGCATCGTTTTGACACAACTGTGGAATTTGCGTGAACTGCGGGATAATAAGTGGATCAACAGTAATAGGGAAGGTTAGCGTTGATGCACATTGATTTGGGTCTGGGGTAAAAGTATAGTTTACTGTTCCAGGGGAAGTAGTGACTACAGTCGGGCTATTCCAAGCTCCCGTAATGAGTGGGCCGTTCAAGTAGCTTGTAGTGTTTGTGGCCGTAGTCGGGATGACAACACCAGTCATGTACTGACAAATTTGACCCATTGGGTTGAATTGCGGAGTAGTAAGTGCATGTGTTACGATATCCATGGTTGCAGGAAATGCACACTGACCAGCTGTAGGGGTAAATGTATAAGTTGCTGTTCCGGCTACTGCAGTAGAAATTGTAGCAGGGCTCCAAGTTCCTGTGTAAGGAATGTTATTTGTAGAAGCTGCAGGTAAAGCGGGTGGAACATCGTTGATACAGAGGTCAGGCAACTGATTAAAGGTTGCTTGCTCATTTGGAAGAATCTGGATGTTCATTGTAGCCTGCGTAGCGCAGATACCGGCATTGGGTGTGAAGGTATAAGTAAAGGTGCCTGAATTTGCGGTGTTAATTGCAGCCGGGTTCCAAGTACCAGCAATGGTAGGCGCATTTGTTGAGTTATTGACAAATGCAGGTGCTGACGCATCTTCACATATTGGAGCAATTTGGTTGAAGGTAGGAACTACAGGAATATTGACTACGACGTTGGTAGTGGCTGTTGAGATACAACCTCCTGCGTCATATGTGAGGGTATAGATACCTGCCATAGCCGCTGTTGCGCTTGGAATACTTGGGTTTTGCAAGGCAGAAGTAAATCCGTTTGGCCCAGCCCAAGAATAAGCAGGTGCACCTGTTGTAGCCGTGAGGTTGATTTGATCACCAACACAATAAGGCCCTGTGTTTGCAACTGTTACTGAAGTAGAACCAGCGGTATAGGTAATGACAACTTGGCCATGACCAGTTTGAAAACCTTGTGTACAGGTACCACCAGCAGGGTAGAAGCTAGAGCCGCCACCGCCGCCACCGCCGCCATTGGCGCCTGCACAACAGTTGTCGCCGCCGCCGCCGCCGCCGCCAAAGTAGCCGCCACCGCCGCCGCCGCCGGCTGCAGTTGCATAAAAGCCTCCTGCGCCACCAGTTCCGATGGTTCCGACTAATCCTGGTTGGCCGCCTCCCCAAGGTGGGCCAGCGTTACCTCCGGCAGTTTGGGTGCCGCCTCCGCCACCTGTACCTGTAAATGGTGATCCTAAACCTGTTTGGCCTGTAGTACAGCCACCTGCACCACCAGAAGCTTGGTAATTTGTTTGGCCTGAGCCACCAGCGCGTCCGCCGCCACCGCCTGCAACGACAATGCGGTTGTTCATGGCAAATGGTGTCACACGGATGTCAGATCCGCCGCCTCCACCTTTGGATTCGTATTGTGGGTTCGAGGGGCTAGCGTGGCCGTTTCCGCCACCATTCCAACCACCAGCTGGGCCGGTAGGGCAGCCACCTACGCGAATTTCTAATACTTGACCCGGTGTTACGGCAATGCTCGGATGCTGCACACGAGCACCGTTACCGCCTTGTCCTGAACCAACAAATGGTGTGGCTTGAATTCCTCCACCTTTTGCACCGCGGATATCTACCTGAATAGAATAGACACAAGCAGGTACTGTCCAGGTTTGGATAGCACCGGTATAATTAAATGTGACACTTTGTTGTGCCTTGGATGCGAAAATAAATACAAATGAAAATAGAGAGAAGAGAATCTTCTTGATCATAATATGTAGGTTAATGTAGGTAGACAAATTTAAGTTAAATTATTGTGATTTTAGAACGCAAAACTCCCAAGAGGGTTGCTTTTTACGTTGGAAAACGCTAATTTTCTATCAAACAATTATTTATGAACCCATATACAGGGCCCTGGACACACTTGGAAGCCGCACATTTATTGAGGCGTGCTGCCTTTGGTGCTTCATTTTTGCAAATTGATCAAGCGGTTAATTTAGGTTTCAATGCGACGATCACGCAATTATTAAATACAAGTGTTTTAGATCAACCTTTGGCCTATGATGCACAAGAGCAAATTGTCAGTTTAGGTACAACTTGGGTAAACGCAGTTTATCCGGCAGCTATAACGGCCAATCAGCAAACCGAGAACGCACGTCGAAAATCTTTAGGAGCTTGGTTGATGAAAAATATCAACCAAGAGCAACTCAATGTGAATCAAAAGATGCTCTTTTTTTGGCAGAACCATTTTGGAGTAACAACCTCAGGTGATGCGAGGGCGATGTATCAATTTATCAGTGTCTTGCAACAGCATGCTTTAGGAAATGTCAAGGCGCTAGTGAAGGCTGTAGCTACTGATCCGTGTATGCTTATTTTTTTAAATGGCTCTACCAACACTGTTTTTTCACCAAATGAAAATTTTGGCCGAGAGCTTCTTGAGCTTTTTACCATAGGTAAAGGCCCACAATTGGCAGCAGGTGATTATGGGAATTATACAGAGCAAGATGTTGCAGCAGCAGCTAAAATATTCACTGGTTTTACCGTTCAAGGTGTGCGTAGTGCAACGCAAACACAAGTATCGAGTCAGTTTATGCCGTTACTTCACGATAACAGTATCAAGACTTTATCTTACCATTTTAATAACCAGCAAATCAGTCCGAATGGCGCAAACGAACATCTCGATTACATCGATTTGATCTTTGCTCAGCCCGAGACAGCAAAATATATTTGTAGAAAACTCTACCGCTATTTCGTTAATTATGACATCAGCCCATGGGTAGAAACAAATATTATTGCAGCGCTCGCGCAAACTTTAATCAGTTCAAACTTTGAGATTCAACCTGTTCTCAGCCAATTATTTGGCAGTGAACATTTTTATGATATCAGTGTCAGAGGAGCTATCATTAAGTCTCCGCTTGAAGCTATTTTCTCCATGTTTAATTCGAGTCAGTCTGTGCTCAATTTAGACTTGCAAACAAATTATCAGATGTATTTGGCAATGTATACCGTTGCCGATCAAATGGGTCAAGAATACGGTGCTCCACCGAGTGTAGCAGGTTGGACTGCTTATTATCAAGCGCCAGCTTTTTCAAAATTATGGATCAACTCTACTTATTTAAAAAAGCGCTTTGATATCGCTTTACTTATGACAACCAACGGTCTGACAATGAACGGGCAAAATTTTTCTTTGAATTTTTTAGGTTTACTAAATGGCTTATCAAACCCTAATTCAGCCCCTCAGGTCATTGCAGATCTATGTTTAGTTTTTTGCCCTAAGCCAATAGACGCCGCAGATCAACTTTATTTAAAAAGTTTACTAACTGGTGGCTTGCCAGATTTTGAATGGACGCTTCAGTACAACGAGTATTTGTCTGACCCAACAAACCCAGTTTTTTCCTTGCCTGTGACTCAGAAAGTGAAAGCTGTTCTCAATACTTTATTTAGAATGCCTCAATTCCATGTCTACTAATGAAAAGAAGAAGTTTCCTTAAAAAAGGTGCCTTGGCCAGTATTTCCTTGCCATTCGTACAAAATGGATTTTCCATGCAGGCTGTTGCGAAGCATTTATTTGAAGTACCCAAAAGTGCGGAAGACAAGGTGCTCGTGCTGATTCGGATGAACGGCGGTAACGATGGACTAAACATGGTTTTTCCCCGAGATCAATATGCCGAACTAGTCATTCAACGCGCCAATATTTTAGTTCCGGAATCGAGTATTTTACCTTTAACGACCGATGTAGGCTTGCATCCTAAAATGACGGGTCTTCAAACACTTTTCAATGAAGGAAAGATATCAGTACTGCAAAACGTGGGCTATCCTGAACCAAATCGGTCACACTTTAGGTCAACAGATATCTGGACTACCGGTGCTTTGGATATCAATCAAACCAGTGGATGGCTCGGGCGTTATTTCGATGCGAGCTACCCAAACTTCCCAGAGGCATATCCTAATGTAGATTATCCGGATCCTTTTGCGATATCGATGGGTTCAGAAGTTTCAGCAACCTGTCAAGGCTTGGTTGGGAATTTTAGCCATGCGGTAAATGATCCATTTAGCAGCTCGGTTTTGCCATTAACTCCGGTAGTCAATGATGGAACTTATTACGGTTCTCAAATAGAATACATTTCTACCTTGATTAATCAGACCAACGAATACGGGCAGCAAATCAATAGTGCTGCTGTTGCCGGAAATTCTTTGTCGAATCTATATGATCCGCAAAACCCGTTGGCCGTGCAATTAAAATACATCGCACAAATGATTTCAGGAGGACTGAAAACCAAAGTTTACATTCTAAATATCAATGGTTTTGACACCCATGACGCCCAAGTAGATGCCAATGATGTAGCTGAAGGAGCGCATGCTCTTTTGTTGCAGCGTTTGTCGGATGCCGTTCGTGCGTTTCAACACGATTTACAATTATTAGGGCTTGAACAACGCGTTGCAGGTATGACCTTCTCAGAATTTGGCCGTCAGATTGCCAGTAACGGAAGTTTAGGCACTGACCACGGAGATGCAGCGCCGTTGTTTTTATTTGGTGCTTGTATCAGTACTGGTATAGTTGGCGCAAATCCACAAATCCCTAATCAGGTCAATAACCAAGCTGGTTTGCCGATGCAAATCGATTTTAGAGATGTTTATGCGAGTTTGCTCAAAGACTGGTTTGAAGTTGATCCAAATGTTATTCAAAGCTTGTTTGAACAAAACATTCAATATTTAGATCTTTTGCAAGGTTGTACCAACGCAGTTGAAAATTTAGATGGTACAAATCAAGGCACTAAAGCGCTGGCGTTTCCAAATCCTAGTGTAGGCATGCAGCAACTCAAATTTAAGAGCAATGGTGCGCACTATGAAATTTTTATTGTAAACCAACAAGGCAAAGTAGAGGCGAAAATTCACGACGCCTATTTAGGAGCTGGGCAACAAATACTCAGCTTCAATTTGCAAAAACTGGCCGCAGGAACCTATTATTACCTGCTCAAATCTGCAGAAAAACAGGAGCTCGTTGCCTTTCAGAAATTGTAAAAGCGCTTAATTCCCGCGTTGCATTTGCTCTAAACGCTGTTGGCGTTGCATCGGGTTTTCTCTGGTTTGCTCTTGCTTATAGAGTTGATAACGCGTTGGTTGCAACTGACGTGGCCAAGTATTGTTATCGAGGTCAGTATCGGCGGTTTCTAAGAAAGGATCTAGTCTGAATGAAACTACTTCTTTTTCATAAATAAATACTTTGCTCACTTTTTGCTCTTCAATGCGCCAGATTTCTGCCGGGATGCGTTCAACCTTGGTGCTGCCATCGGCAAAGGTAGCTTCGATGATCAGTGGCATCACGATACCACCGATATTCTCAAAGCTGAGTTCGTAAAGTTGCTTGCCCGCATTCAAATAAGCGAGGTCCTCGGGGCTGGTTTTACTCAAGAAAGACTGATATGCTTTTTCATCGAGGGCATCTACTTTATATAAATCTCGTTTGGCATAGAAGTCATCGATGTTAGCATCTTTTTCATTGACCGTTGTGGTGATGGCTGTTTTATTGCGTGTGTCTCCTATAAAGGCGTCTTTTTGTGCGTCTTTATTTTGAAGGAAGGCTTTTTCAAGCGCTGGGTTTTGGGTATTTAATTGAAACCATTTGACGTCGGTAAGTGCGATATCTACGTTGTCTGTGGAATAAAACCAAGCGCGCCAGAACCAATCGAGGTCAACGGCTGAAGCGTCTTCCATGGTGCGGAAGAAGTCTGCTGGGGTAGGGTGTTTGAAGGCCCAGCGTTCGCAATAGGTTTTGAAGGCGTAGTCAAATAATTCGCGGCCCATAATGGTTTCACGGAGAATGTTTAATGCGGTGGCAGGTTTTCCGTAAGCGTTATTTCCAAATTGTTTGATAGATTCTGAGTTGGTCATGATCGGTGAAATGCCAGATTTATCGCCGCGCATGTAATCGGCAATCAGGTAGGCTGGTCCGCGGCGCGAAGGGTAGCCACGTTCCCATTCTTGTTCAGTGAGGTATTGCACGAAAGTATTGAGCCCTTCATCCATCCAGGTCCATTGGCGCTCATCTGAATTGATGATCATCGGGAAGAAATTGTGTCCAACTTCGTGGATAATCACACCCCACATACCATATTTTTCTCCTTCTGAATAGGTGCCGTCTGCTTCAGGTCTGCCGCCGTTGAAACAAATCATTGGGTATTCCATACCAATCCATTTGGAGTGAACTGAGATGGCAACCGGATACGGATAATCGATGGTGTATTTAGAATAAGTTTTGATGGTGTGCGCCACCAATTTTGTAGAATAACGCTCCCAAAGTGGATTACCTTCTTTCGGGTAATAGCTCATACAAAGTACATTTTTTGAACCCACCGTTTGGTTTTGGGCATCCCAAATAAATTTTCTTGAGGTCGCAAAAGCGAAGTCACGTACATTTTGGGCTTTGTAAACCCAAGTTTTGGTTTGGGTGCTTTTGTTTTTTTCAGCAGCCTCTGCTTCGGCTTGAGTTACAATTAATACAGGGCTATTTGATTTTTTTGCTTGTTCGTAGCGCTTGCGTTGTTCTGGTGTTAAAATACTTGCATAATTCTGACACTCTCCTGTTGCTGCCACAATATGATCAGCAGGCACGGTCAAGGAAACTTCGTAGTCACCAAAAGGCAAAGTGAATTCTCCACGTCCTAAAAATTGCTTGTTTTGCCAGCCTGTTACGTCGTTGTAGACGCACATGCGTGGAAAGAATTGAGCAATTGTATATAGGTAGTTTTGGTCGGTTTCAAAATATTCGTAGCCCGATCTACCGCCAACTTGCATGCGGTCATTGATGTTGTACCACCACTTTATTTGAAAAGAAATACTTTGACCAGGAAGCAAAGGCTTGGCAAGATCAATGCGCAGCATAGTCTTATTGATGAAATAACTAAGTTTTTGACCACTAGTGCTCGTGATTTGCTCTATTTTAAAGCCGCCGTCGTATTTGAAATCACGTTTGCGTAAATCGCCCACACTCTTGAAGTTTTCCATTTTCTCCACTTCAATCAACTTCGTATCTGAGTTTTCATCGTAGATATTCTGATCGAGTTGCAGCCACAAATAATCGAGCTTATCTGGTGAATTATTGGTATAGGTAATGGTTTCAAAACCATCGAGGCGTTGCTTAGCGTCGTCAAGTACCAAGTTCATTTTGTAATCGGCTTTTTGCTGATAATAGGCATGGCCAGGTGCCCCTGAGGCAGTTCGATATGAATTAGCGGTAGGTAATTCTTGATCGAGTTGTGCAAATTTGGCTTGTGAAAAAGCCATGGTGCTGAGTACTACTGACAGGCTGAGTAAACTGTATTTCATGGTTTCAAGGGTATATTTTGAATTTCTTTTCCCGGAATAAAATTCAGGGTTTCTTTTTGATTTCTGTATATGAGGGTGAGCTTATTTTGTTGTCCTGAGAAAGTATCGAACAAAGCATCAAAGTGGACATTTAAGATATTGGTATAAGGTAAACCTAAGCTTACTGGCAAATAAATGAGTGTCACGGGTGCAGATACAAAACACTCAATGGTGCCATTGAGTTGTGGTGAGATTCCTTCTAAACTAAACTGTGTTGTGCAAAAGGCATCAAAAGCATTAGAATCTAGTGCACATCCATAAGAAATAAGGAGGTGTTGGTTGATGTACTTTTCAAGCTGTGCTCGGATTGGAGAGCTTTCGTCAGATTGTTCGAGCTTTCCGATGAGTGAGCCTTTTGGGTCAAGGGCTTTTTCGAGGTCGTGGGTGGTGAAAATGACGGTACCTTCAAATCGTTGGGCAAGTTCATTATAAGCCACTTCTGCATATGCGAAGTAAAATTCATGGCTCCAAGCCTTATTTTGGAAGACCAATGCAAAAAGAAACAAAACGCAAATTTTTCGCATGGCTACGAAAATACAAAAAGCAACTGAAATTTGTATCAAATAAAAGTCCCGCACGAGGCGGGACTTTCAAACAAACAACAAACAATCCCTGCAAGCCCCATGTGGCTGAATGCAGGAATATTTTATTCTCCTTTAATCGCGTTGTTTGTCCGGAGAAGTGTCTTAAAGACACTGTTTTTTTGCAGATATACCCAGCTTCCGGTAACCAAGAAATCTGCTTTTGGGTCAAAATTGTTATAGCTATGTAGTTGTCTGAGCGTTAAGCCCTGTTCTTTGGCAATTGAGTAGGCAGTTTGTCCTTCCTTCACTTGAACCTTATTGACACTCTTTTGAGGAGGCTCAGTATTTGCCTGCGCACAAAGTGCAATGAAGTTTGAAAATAAGAACAGTACAGCAAGTCTCATGTTTGTCTCAAACGGGCACCTCCCCAAAATGGTTACATTGTCAGGTTACTTTTTATAAAATCGGGCTCAGACCTGCTATTTTGACACGAATTCAAGCAGTTATCGGAAAAATTGGCGTGAATTTTTGCTTTGGATTGAGCTTTGAGCACTTACTTATCGTGATGATCGATTAGCAAACAGACTTAAGATCAATCACTCAAAACAAACATTTTAAAACAACAAATTATGGAACTTAGAAACGGAGCAAATACATCGGCACCCAATCAAGATGCCAATTATCAATCATTAGAGAAATTTGCAAAAAACCTAAACGCCTTAGCTGAAGGAGGAAAACTCGATCCAGTGATAGGCCGCGACGACGAAATCAGAAGGGTTTTACAAATCCTGACCCGTCGCACAAAAAACAATCCAATACTTATTGGTGAGCCTGGTGTCGGGAAAACTGCTATTGCTGAGGGCTTAGCACACCGCATTATCAATGGTGATGTCCCAGAAAATTTAAAGACCAAAACGGTCTACTCTTTAGATATGGGGTCCCTCATTGCCGGTGCCATGTACAAAGGAGAATTCGAAGAGCGATTAAAATCGGTTGTTAAGGAAGTCATATCAGCGGAAGGGGAAATCATTTTATTCATCGATGAGATTCATACTTTAGTCGGAGCTGGCGGAGGAGACGGAGCCATGGATGCAGCCAATATTTTGAAGCCTGCATTGGCAAGAGGCGAGCTAAGAGCGGTTGGCGCAACAACACTCAATGAGTATCAAAAATACTTCGAGAAAGACAAGGCCTTGGTGCGTCGTTTCCAAACCGTTTTAGTTGATGAGCCAAGCACTGAAGATGCTATTTCTATACTTCGGGGCATCAAAGAAAAATATGAAAATCACCACAAAGTGCTCATTAAAGACGCCGCTATCATTGCGGCTGTAGAGCTATCTCAGCGCTATATCACAGAAAGACAATTGCCAGATAAAGCGATCGATCTCATCGACGAAGCCGCTTCAAAATTGCGCATGGAAATCAATTCAAAACCTGAAGAATTAGACGAAGTAGAACGCAAAATCATGCAGCTTGAAATTGAAAAAGCAGCGATTCTCCGGGAAAATGACGACAAACGCATGGCTTCAGTTGAAAAAGAGCTTGCTGAGCTCAATGCTCAAAAATTGACCTTGCAAACACGTTGGCAAGCCGAAAGAGAAATTATTGACGGCCTACAGAAAACCAAAGAAGTAATTGAGTCCTTGAAATTTGAAGCCGATGTTGCTGAACGCAATGGCGATTACGGTAAAGTAGCCGAATTGCGCTACGGTAAAATCAAAGAAGAGGAACGCAAGCTAGAAGCCATGAAAGTGGCTCAGGAGCAAATGGAAGGCGAACACCGCATGATCAAAGAAGAGGTCGATGTGGAGGAAATCGCCGATGTTGTTGCTAAATGGACGGGTATTCCGGTAAGTAAAATGTTGGAAAGCGAGCTCAATAAACTCTTGCGCTTGGAAGAAGAACTGCACGAGCGTGTGGTAGGCCAAGAGGAGGCCATTGTGGCACTCTCAGATGCCATTCGTAGAAGCCGTGCAGGCTTACAAGATGCAAAGCGCCCGATTGGATCCTTCATCTTTTTAGGAACCACTGGTGTCGGAAAAACCGAATTGGCAAAGGCCTTAGCGGCCTACTTGTTCAATGACGAGAATGCCCTGACGCGCATAGACATGAGTGAGTATCAAGAAAAGCATACGGTAAGCCGCTTGGTTGGCGCACCTCCAGGATATGTTGGCTACGAAGAAGGTGGGCAACTCACAGAAGCAGTCAGACGCAAGCCTTATTCCATTGTTTTGCTCGACGAAATTGAAAAAGCGCATCCGGATGTCTTTAACATTTTATTACAAGTACTAGATGATGGTAGGCTCACGGACAACAAAGGACGTTTGGTGAATTTCAAAAACACCTTGATCATCATGACTTCAAATCTCGGTTCGTCCTTGATTCACGAGCGTTTCGAAAAAGCTAAAGAACAAGATTTCCCTGAAATTGCAGAAAGAACTAAGGTGGAGGTTTTAGATTTATTAAAGCAAAATATTCGCCCAGAGTTTCTCAATCGCATCGATGAGCAAATATTATTCTTGCCTTTGACACGCACCAATGTGGCGCAAATTGTTCATTTGCAGCTAGATGCCTTGAAGTTAAAACTCAAGGAGATGGGAATTCAGTTGGTGCTCACACCCGATGCTTTTGACCACATACTCGAATTGGGATATGATCCGTTCTTTGGAGCGCGTCCTGTGAAGCGCGTGATTCAAAAACAAGTACTGAATGAATTATCAAAAGCACTGCTGGCGCAAAATATAGACAAGTCCAAAAATGTAGTAATGGATATGTTTGACGGCAAGATAGTGTTTAGAAAACCCATTCACGAAAGTGAAGAGTTGCCGGTGTAAATCGGTGCTTGTTTAGAGTCTGAATTTCTTGAAAAAGGCATCCCAGTCCCAAACGAAGTTGGAAACAATTTCATCCATTCTTTTGAGGAAGAGGGGATTGGGTGCCTGCATTTTTTTGAAGTAGTCGTCTTGGTATTCATAGAGCTCGTACTTATGAAAAATGGCTTTTGACATGCCGTAAATCCAGTTTTTCGAAGGATGATTCACACGCATGATGAAACTTTGGTAATCGCGGATCATTTGTTGAAACGCATAGAGTTCCATTTCATAAACGCGCGCTAATTTTTCAAAAATGAGTTGTTCTACTCTTGCAGCCTGATCTGGTTCAAAAGTACTTTCTAAGAAGGAAAGATTGCCAACAACAATGATGAGTCCAAAATGAGCGCTGTCTGAAGGGGCAATATTTGGTGAAACTACAAAAGCGCTGTCTTCGTTGATCATGGCAGCAACTTCGGCAAAACCTTTGTCCACGCTATCAAAGATGCCATTTATAAAAACGTTGGCAACTTGGTTGTCGGTCAATTTTTTCTTGGTAAATGAACTGAACATCTTGGTTTTGGTTTGCTTCATTACAAATTTAACATTCACTTCAGCGCTCACAACCTTTACAAAAAGTGCTTTATCAACTGAGTTTTCAACAAGAAAAGCACAAAAATCACCTTAACTTTGCAAAAAATTAAAAGATGAAAGCAATTATCAAAACAAACAAAGGAGACATGCACGTGAGCTTCTTTGAAAACGATGCGCCAAATACGGTTGCCAACTTTGTAAAATTAGCCAATGATGGTTTTTATAACGGTCTAAAATGGCATCGTGTTTTACCTGACTTCGTGATTCAAGGCGGTTGCCCAAACACGCGTGAAGGTGCTTCAGGGATGCCAGGTACAGGTGGTCCAGGTTATCAAATTGATTGTGAATTGAACGGAGAAAATCAATTCCATGACCGCGGTGTTTTATCAATGGCACATGCTGGAAGAAATACCGGTGGTTCTCAGTTTTTTGTTTGTCATTCAAGAAACAATACCGCACACCTCGACCGCAACCATACGGTTTTTGGTAAAGTTACCGAAGGGTTAGATGTGATTGATGACATCAGACAAGGAGACAGCATCGACGAAATTCAAATCATTGCTGAATAAATTAAGTCTTCACCAAATTCATTGTTCTTTCATGAACGGAAAATAAAAAAGGAGCACGCGTGCTCCTTTTTTATTGTTTTATCTTTCTTGTTCAAAAGCCTTCAAGTTGCGCTGCACATTAACTGAGCAGAGCTTGTTGAATTAATGATTTTTTGCGAATTCAATGATGAGATCGGCGAGTTCTTCACCAATTCGATCCTGGGCTTCTAAGGTGGCTGCGCCAATGTGCGGCGTACAAGCAATTCTTGGATGACTTAAAAGTGCAGGCATTGGGTTGGGCTCGTTTTCGTATACATCGAGCGCCGCAGCTGCAACCTTACCTTCTTCAAGCGCCAGTAGCAAAGCGTTTTCGTCGATGACGCCACCACGTGCAGTATTGACCAAACGCACCCCTTTTTTCATCAAAGAAAATTCATGAGCGCCTAAAACTGCTGCGCCATTTGGTTGTTTAGGAACATGAATAGAGATGTAATCGAGTTGCGGTAAAGCATCGGGTAAAGAGTCAACTACTTTTACTGGGATTTCAATGGTCTGACCACCAATTTTGAGTGTGATGGGTTGGATGCGTGCTCTGCGTTCTATGGCAATAACTTTCATGCCAGCCCCCAGAGCGTATGATGCCAAACATTGACCGATACGACCAAAGCCAATAATACCAAGTGTTTTTCCTCGCAATTCAACGCCTTTTGCAAAGGCTTTTTTAAGGGCAGAGAAATCTCCGCCATCCATTTCCTTAAATGAATTATTTAAAAAGCGAGAAATCGAAAACAATTGCCCCATGACCAATTCGGCCACGGATTGAGAGGAAGACGCAGGGGTATTAATAACGGTGAGGCCCATTTCTCTGGCGTAAGCGACATCGATGTTGTCCATGCCAACACCACCGCGTCCGATCAGTTTTAAATTCGGGCAAGCATCAATGACTTCTTTGCGCACTGTTGTGGCACTGCGTACGAGCACTGCGTCAAAATTTTGCGAATTGATAGCTGTTGCTAATGCTGCTTGATCTACTTTGTCTGTACTGACAATATGCCCTGCTGCTTCTAGTAAAGATTTACCAAGATCTGAGATGCCGTCGTTTGCAAGTATTTTCATGGCTTATCCTTTGCGGTTAAATTCATTCATGACATCGACCAATACTTGAACGCTTTCAAGTGGAAGCGCATTGTATAAAGAGGCACGGTAACCACCAACTGAGCGGTGCCCTGGCAAGCCTACGATGTCGGCGCCTTTCCAAAGTGCATCGAATTCAGCTGTGCGGCTTTCGTCTGTCAAAGCAAAGGTGACATTCATTAAAGAGCGGTCTTCTGTAGCAACATTACCTTTAAAGGCATCAAGTTGATCAATGGCGTCGTAAAGCAATTTGGCTTTTGCTTCATTTTTTAGTTCTTGTGCTTGAACACCACCGTTGGCTAATAGGTGACGCAAGTTCAGCATGGCCACGTATACACTGAAAACAGGTGGGGTATTGAGCATCGATTCTTTTTCTACATGCTGCTTGAGGTCAAGGTAGGTAGGCATGAAATCAGCGCTGCTTTTGCCCAAAGCGTCGTCTTTGACGATATATAGGGTGGCACCTGCTGGCCCTAAATTCTTTTGGGCTCCAGCATAAATCAAGTCATAGGCGGCAACATCGATTTCTTTGGAAAAAATATCTGAAGACATATCGCAAACCAAAGGATGTTTGGTATGTGGGATTTCTTTGAATTGGGTACCGTAGATGGTGTTATTGCTAGTAAAATGCACGAAGTCGAGGTCATCAGCAATGGTATAGTTTTTAGGGATGTAGCTGAATTTTTGGTCTTCAGAGGAAGCAAAAACATCAACGTTAAGCCCTACCTTTTTGGCTTCTTTGATAGCACCACTAGCCCAAGTACCTGTATTGATGTAGCCAGCTTTTTTGTTGGCGCGTTGCATATTGAGTGCAGCGATGGTAAAGCCTAATGTGGCGCCACCTTGCAGGTAAGCCACAGAATAACCAGCAGGAACATTGAGTGCTTTCTTTACTAAATCAAGCGCTTCGTCCATGACGGCAACAAAATCTTTGTGTCGGTGTGAAACTTCAAGGATAGAAAGCCCATTGAAATCTAGTACGGCAGCGGCTGCCTGTTCAAATACTTCTTGTGGTAAAATGCAGGGACCTGCGCCAAAATTGTGTTTCATGTTTGATTGATTATGCGGTATATTTTACGCTACAAAGGTGCAAAAAAAAAGAGCTGCGGATGCAGCTCTTTGAAATCATTTTGCAGTTTTTGTAGTTGGCTTTTTCGCTGCAGGTTTTTTAGCAGCGGCCTTTGGTTTTGCTTCTTTCGTAGCTTTTTCTTTTTTCGCTTTTGGTGCAGGCATTACTTGCTCTTCTTTGCGTTTTCTAGTGATGCCATAAGAGCCCATTGCTCTTTTTCCTTTGGTCGTTTTTTTGTCTCCTTTTCCCATAAGTTGTTGTTTATGTTGAGTATACAACCAAAGTTAGAAATCTTTTTTAAATTCTGATCTATATTTTTCAGCAAGGGCAGACCCTCCATTTAAAATTTTTTCACACCAACTTATTTTCAGTTCAGTTTGCGCTTCAGTACTCAAGATAAATGGGATGTACTCTTGTTGCATTCTTGTCCTGAGCGCACTCATTAATATGGCTGCCGACACCGAAACGTTATAGCTTTCCGTGAAACCATGCATCGGAATTTTGACAAAATAATCTGCATGGCTTTGAAGTTCTTCTGAAATTCCATGTTTTTCAGCGCCAAAAAACAAAGCAATTGGTTGGTCTAAGGGTAGGTTTTGAGGCGTGTAGGCATCGCGATGCGGTGTCGTTGCCACAATTTTAAAGCCCTTGCTTCGCAAGTGTTGAATTGCGTCTAAAACAGGTTCTGGTTCTTCTTGGTGCTGAATCACGTCTAGCCAACGGGCAGCCCCTAGTGCGATATCGCGTTGAAATTCATAACGGTTGTTTTTTTCGACGAGGTGTAGTTCCTGAAAACCCAGACAATCCATGCTGCGCATCACGGCTGATGCGTTGTGGTCTTGCTGGATATTCTCAAGGGCAATGACTAAATGCTTGCTGCGTTGGGCTGCAATTTTCTCAAATAACTCAACCTTATTTGGAGTGATGATTTTATAAAATTCTTGAAGAACGTAGTCGTTTTCTGTCATCGCTTACAATTGTTTCGACATTAAATGGTGTTGAATTTCACCGAAGAGTAAATGAGATTTTTCGATGTACTGATAGTCTAATTTTTTATAAAAGTCCATGGCTTGTTCTCGTGCATGCAGGTCAATGGTTTGAATACCAGCTGCTTTTGCGATGTTTTCCATCTGTTGCATCAGTTGTCGTCCGACGCCTGTTTTCTGTATATTGGCAGCCACAGCCATGAAACGAATTTGTGCTTTTGAACTATCCAAAATGTCTAGGCGTCCGACGCCAAGAATTTCATTGGCGGTATTGAAATACGCAAAGTGCTGATGAACAGCTTCATCGGTGGTTTTTTCAGAACCTGGCGCTTGCCCCCACGGAGCCCTCAGTATTTCATAGCGCAATTGGTAATAAGCACTCCATTCTTGTTCGGTTTCAGGCGTTCGGATCATCGGAAATTTGAAAAGCAAGTTGTGTAACTCTTTTGGTATTTTGGCCTTGAATAACTTCAGCTCTGACTAAAGACTGTGCTGCGCTGTCGTTAAAAACTTCAGCCATATTTTTGATAATGGCCACTGGAACGCCAATAGCAACTAATGCATTGAATAATTCTTCGGCTGCTCTTTCTTGGACCGCATTTTGAATTTCCTTGGCCAATAAAAAACGGTTTTTTACCCTGAGCTGATTCTCTTTATAAAGTGGATTTTCTAAAACAGTGGCCAAATTTAAAACTTGGCAAAGTTTTTCGAAATGTACATGAGAGCCAATCGCAAAGGTGATGTCTTTTTGATCAAGCGTTTTGAAAATTTCGCCGTAAGGAGCAATATTTGGGTGCAAGCTACCAATGGGCTGAGCCACATGTTGAGCCATGAGGTAATTGGAAGCTTGGTTTGCCAAACTGGAGATGGCGGCGTCGTAAAGTGAGACGCTCACTACCTGACCTTTGGAGGCCTTTGCTCTTTGCAGCAAAGCGAGTAGCAAACCTTCCTTGAGTTGATGCGCAGCCAACACGTCAATGAGTGCCACCGGCATTTTTGTGGGGCCGCTTTCTGGTGTTCCGTTCATCGACATAAATCCCGTCTCCGCTTGCAAAATGAGGTCATAAGCAATGCGGTCGTTTTCGGAACCGAAGCCCGTAATTTTCCCGATGATGAGCTTGGGTTGGTGTTTCCAAAGTGTTTTGGGATCAAGTTTGAGCTTGATGTCATCTCCCTTTTTGAAATTCATTAAGACTACATCGGTGTCTGTTAATTCTTTTAAAAAATGTACGTAGTCTTGCGCTTTTTGAAAATCAAGTTTCAAGAGTTCTTTGCCATAATTGACGCTTGAGTAATAAGCACTTTGGGCCAACTGGTCTTGTTCAGTAGCCAAGCGCCATGTATTCGTCACATCGCCGTGGATGGGGTGCTCGATCTTGAGCACTTTGGCGCCTAGTTCAGCAAAAAAAGTACCCACAGACGGCCCCGCCAGAACGGTGGAAAGATCGATAATTTTCAGATCTTGAAAAGGTGTTACTTTCATTTTTGCGCAGTCGTATCTATAATGCTCAGCTCTACTTGTGTGATGCCATCGCGCACAAAATTAAGTTTTTTTGCCGCTGCCCAACTCACGTCGATGATGCGGCTACTCGATGCCGACATTCTATCAATGATGCGCAAAACAACTATGGAGTCATTTTTCAGGTTGCGAACTTTCACCCTCGTTCCAAACGGAAGACGAGCATGTGCCGCCGTTAAGCTATCGGAAAAATAACGTTCTCCTGAAGCAGTGCGCCGGCCGTTCATCGACTGCGCATAGTAAGACGCTTTGCCGCGCTGGTTTACGTTTTCGCTGGATATAAAAAGCGTCAAAAAAAGCAAGGTATAAATCAACTGCATCATTACTTATTTTGTGAAAATATTGGTTCTTTATTATGAGGTGTTTAAAGTTTTCTTGAGCAATTTCTTTAATCATTCCGTTTCAATTTTCAATAATTTTCGCAACTGCGTTCTTGTCACTAATTCGTATTTATAGGCTATACCTAATGAAGCGGGAAATATAAATTTAGGTGATTTTGATCAATGATGAAAAATAGCCCGGATATCATGTGTATTTTTTAGGAAAATGAACGAGCGTAAATAGTTTTAATTCCGTAAATTTGATGCGCAAAAATATCCTTACAATTCAGTATTATGAAAGTATTTGACCTCGACATGATTCAACGCGTTTACGAACGCTACCCTGCACGCATTGCCGCTGCGCGAAAAGTAGTTGGCAGACCGCTTACTTTATCAGAAAAAATTCTTTATGCCCACTTGTGGGAGGGAGAAGCTAGTGCAGCTTTTGAAAGAGGAAAATCATACGTAGATTTCGCACCAGACCGTGTAGCCATGCAAGATGCTACCGCTCAAATGGCTTTGTTGCAATTCATGCAAGCCGGAAAAAAACGCGTAGCCGTTCCTTCAACGGTGCATGCTGATCACCTTATTCAAGCCAAAGTAGGTGCAAGCAAGGATCTTCAAGAATCTTTGAACCAAAACAACGAAGTATTCAACTTCTTGTCTTCTATTTCAAACAAATACGGCATCGGTTTCTGGAAACCAGGAGCGGGTATCATTCACCAAGTTGTCCTTGAAAATTATGCTTTTCCAGGCGGTATGATGATTGGTACTGACTCACACACCGTAAATGCAGGTGGTCTCGGAATGGTGGCTATCGGTGTTGG
This sequence comes from Bacteroidota bacterium, assembly GCA_041168645.1. Taxonomy (GTDB): domain Bacteria; phylum Bacteroidota; class Bacteroidia; order Flavobacteriales_D; family Crocinitomicaceae; genus UBA952. Next base: position 31,629 of record JBEEKM010000010.1, read on the forward strand.
TGGTGCTGATGCAGTAGATGTAATGGCCGGAATGGCTTGGGAATTGAAATTCCCTAAACTCATCGGCGTAAAATTAACGGGTAAACTCAATGGCTGGACTTCTGCTAAAGATGTCATCTTAAAAGTAGCTGATATCTTAACTGTAAAAGGCGGAACAGGTGCAATTGTTGAATATTTCGGCGAAGGCGCGCTTTCTTTGTCTTGTACCGGAAAAGGAACTATTTGCAATATGGGTGCTGAAATCGGCGCTACTACTTCTACATTTGGCTACGACGAATCAATGCGTCGTTACCTCAAGGCAACTGGTCGTGAAGAAGTCGTAAAAGCTGCTGATGCCATTGCAGAGCACCTCACCGGTGACCAAGAAGTTTACGCTGAACCTGAAAAATACTTCGATCAACTTATCGAGATCAACCTTAGCGAACTAGAACCACACGTGAATGGTCCGTTTACACCAGACCGCGGAACACCAGTTTCAAAAATGCGCGCCGAGGCTACTGCCAATGGTTGGCCACTTCAAGTAGAGTGGGGGCTTATCGGTTCGTGTACCAATTCATCTTATGAAGATTTAGCACGTGCGGCGTCTATCGTTAAACAAGCAGTTGACATGGGCATTACGCCAAAAGCCGAATTTGGAATCAATCCAGGTTCTGAGCAAGTTCGTTACACTGCAGAGCGCGATGGCATTCTTGCTGAATTCGAAAAAATGGGTACCAAAGTATTTACAAACGCTTGTGGACCATGTATTGGTCAGTGGGCACGCGAAGGTGCAGAAAAGCAAGAGAAAAACACCATCGTTCACTCTTTCAACAGAAACTTCTCAAAAAGAGCTGATGGCAACCCGAATACACACGCCTTTGTAACTAGCCCTGAAATGGTAGCAGCATTGGCTATTGCCGGAGACCTCGGTTTTAATCCACTTACAGATACTTTAACCAACGACAAAGGGGAGCAAGTAAAATTGCAAGCACCTTTCGGAGACGAATTGCCAACTAAAGGTTTTGCAGTTGAAGACAACGGATATCAAGCTCCAGCTGCCGACGGAAGTGCTGTAGAAATTGCTGTGGCCCCAGATTCTCAGCGCCTTCAATTGCTAGAGAACTTCCCTGCTTGGGACGGAGAAAACATCAACGGAGCGCGTCTGCTTATTAAAGCAAAAGGCAAGTGTACCACTGACCACATTTCTATGGCAGGTCCTTGGTTGCGTTACCGTGGTCACCTTGACAACATTTCAAATAACATGCTCATCGGTGCTGAAAACGCATTTAACGGTGAGGCCAACAAAGTGAAAAATCAATTAACAGGTGAATACGCCGAAGTTCCTGCAGTGCAACGTGCTTACAAGGCCGCTGGTGTTCCATCAATCGTCGTTGGTGACCACAACTACGGTGAAGGTTCCTCACGTGAGCATGCAGCCATGGAGCCGCGTCATTTGGGTGTGCGTGCTGTTTTGGTAAAATCTTTTGCCCGTATCCACGAAACAAACCTTAAAAAACAAGGAATGCTCGGACTCACCTTCATCAATGAAGCCGACTACGACAAAATCCAAGAAGACGATACTTTTGATTTTATCGACCTCAAAGATTTTGCTCCGGAAAAACCGCTTACGCTTCTCATCAAGCACAGCAACGGTTCATCAGAGCAAATCCAAGTACAACATACTTACAATGCCTCTCAAATTGAATGGTTCAGAGCTGGTTCAGCCTTGAACTTGATCAAAATGATGGAATCTTAATATGAAATCCATTTTTTTAATTGCCTTATTGAGCCTGTTCTCCTATGGAGTTCAGGCTCAAGCTTTGTTTAGGGGTAACTTTACCGCTACGGCTTATCTAGGATATCCAAACATTATGCGCGCCAGCATGGAAATCAACGAAGGGATTCCTTTAGGTACAAACGTCAACTATAATGGCATTGCGCCTTCAGGTTTGCGCTTGATGTACATGATTGGAGATGACGTCAGTGTCGGACTAGATTTCATATACACACAAGCCAGTGCCCGATACGCAAAGGTGGATACTTCTTTCTTAAACAATCAATGGAATTATGTTACTAATAATTACCTGATTTCGAAGCAAAGATTGCGCCCGCAGTTTCGTTTTGACATCCATTTGGGCGCCTTAAATCCTAATCTTGATCAATACATTGGCCTGGCAGTTGGCGGTAACATGCGTTGGCGAAAGGTTTATATCAATGATACATTAGTGAGTACTCAGCCTAACGCTCTCGATTTCGTTGTTCCGGTTTCATTTCGGGTTTGTTATGGTTTTCAATACCTGATCAACTATAATTTAGCGCTCAGTTCGGAAATAGGCCTGGGTGGCCCGATCTTTCAAGGAGGCTTAACCTATCGTTTTTGATCGGTTCAATACCTCGAATAATTTCCAATTTCATGGGAAGCATGAAGTTTGGTATTCTTGAAAAGCATGCACAAAAAAAAGCCCTTACAACTGTAAGGGCTTTTTTTATGGGTTGACTACCAGATCTTAGTAGCGGTAGTGCTCTGATTTGAAAGGGCCAGCAACAGTTACGCCAATGTAAGCGGCTTGCTCTTCAGATAAAGTCTCGAGCTCTACACCAATTTTAGATAGGTGTAAACGCGCTACTTTTTCATCGAGGTGCTTAGGTAGGGTATAAACGTCGTTTTCGTAGTTGTCTGAGTGGTTCCAAAGCTCAAGTTGAGCTAAAGTTTGGTTGGTGAATGAGTTAGACATCACAAAAGATGGGTGACCTGTTGCACAACCAAGGTTTACCAAACGACCTTCAGCCAAAACAATAATGTCTTTGCCTTTTACGTCGTAAAGGTCAACTTGTGGTTTGATTTCCATTTTAGATTGACCATAGTTTGCATTTAACCAAGCCATATCGATTTCGTTGTCGAAGTGACCAATGTTACAAACGATTGTTTTGTCTTTCATGGCCTCAAAATGACGACCTACCACGATGTTTTTGTTTCCTGTTGCAGTAACAATGATATCAGCTAAATGAATCACTTTATCAAGTGGCTTCACTTCAAAACCATCCATGGCTGCTTGAAGCGCACAAATTGGGTCAATTTCGGTAACGATGACGCGGGCACCTGCACCTTGTAAAGAGGCAGCAGATCCTTTACCTACATCTCCGTAACCACAAACGATAGAAACTTTACCTGCCATCATGACATCAGTCGCACGACGAATCGCATCTACCAATGATTCTTTACAACCGTATTTGTTGTCAAACTTAGATTTTGTAACAGAGTCGTTGACATTGATTGCTGGCATGACAAGTGTACCATTTTTCTTGCGCTCATATAAGCGATGTACACCAGTTGTAGTTTCTTCAGAAAGTCCTTTGATATCTTTAGTGAGTTCCGGGAAACGGTCAAACACCATGTTGGTGAGGTCTCCACCGTCGTCGAGGATCATGTTGAGGGCTTTGCCACCTTCAAATGCAAACAAAGTTTGCTCAATACACCAATCGAATTCTTCTTCGTTCATACCTTTCCATGCAAATACTGGAATGCCAGCTGCTGCGATTGCTGCTGCGGCGTGGTCTTGCGTTGAAAAGATGTTACATGAAGACCAAGTTACTTCAGCACCTAAATCAACCAACGTTTCAATGAGAACAGCTGTTTGAATGGTCATGTGTAAGCAGCCTGCGATGCGTGCACCTGCAAGCGGTTTGCTGGCTCCGTATTCTTCGCGAAGCGCCATAAGGCCTGGCATTTCTGCTTCAGCTAATTTGATTTCTTTGCGCCCCCAATCTGCGAGGCTGATGTCTTTTACTTTATAATTCATGAGTCTAATTTGCTTTTTTCAATTTTGCGTTGCAAAGGTAAGTGCTTTTTTGTTCTATTACACTATAAATGCGTTCTAATCAGTTGGGTTAATCCTTCTACAAAAGCAGGATGCGTGTTTGAACTCGGGACAAGCTGTACTTTTTCGCCGCCTTTTTCTTCAAAGATCTCTTGGTATTCGTCGCCAATTTCAATGAGGGTTTCAAGGCAATCTGCGACAAATGCAGGGCTAAATACCAAGAGTTTTTTGGCGCCCTTTTCTGCCCATTCCTCCACTACCTTATCAGAGAAAGGAGTCAGCCATTTTTTGTCAAGCCTTGACTGAAAGCAGACGGTGTAATCTTTTTCTGTAAGGCCTAATTCTTTGGCGATCAGTCTTGTGGTTGCGTAACTAGTGGCTTTGTAGCAGAATTTATTTTTTTCGTTGACCTCGATTTCGCAAGGTTGATCCTCACAAAGATCAGTGCCCTCATAAACTTTATCTACCTGTCTTTCCGGAAGACCATGGTAGGAGAACAAGATGTGATCGTAGTCTGAGAGCTGAAATTTCTTGGCGTTGTCAACAATTGAGTGAATATAGCCAGGGTTGTCATAGAATTGGCTGATGATCTTGATTTCAGGAATGACCCACCATTTGCGGATGATATCCATGGCTTTTTCAATGGCTGAACCTGTTGAGGCAGATGCGTATTGCGGAAATAAAGGCAACAAAACAATGCGGTCATAGTTGGCTAAGCGCATCTTTTCAAGTACCGAATCTAAGGATGGGTTTTTGTAGCGCATTGCCATTTCAACGGTGACATTTTCTCCTTCAAAGTTCTTTTGCAATAGGGCTTGCAATGCTTGCGTATGCGTAAGTAATGGAGACTTGCCTTCTCCGAGTTCCCAGAGCTCTTTGTAGATTTTGGCAGACTTCGGTGCTCTAAAGGGAACAATGATGCCATTGACTAAAATTTTGCGAATCAAATAGGGGAGGTCAATGACGCGTGGATCGTTGAGGAATTCTGAAAGGTAACTGCGGACATCACTCACACGTGGTGAATCTGGGGTGCCGAGCTGAATTAATAAGACGCCAGTTTTTTTCATAAGTGTTGTTTCTCCAACAAGCTTGGGCTTGCAATGTTCAAAATTACTGCTTTTCTCATGAATAGCTCATCGTTTAGACCTAACTTTGTTGCATGGAGCCCCGTTCATTTTTGCAGCACTTGAACCCTGAAAATTTAGAAAAGATTGCCCTCGAAACTTTTGAGCGGCAATGTAAAAATGTGCCCATTTATCGCTCTTATGTTGAGCTGCTTGGTACAGCTCGGCCGCAAACGCTGCAAGAAATTCCATTTTTGCCCATTTCGTTTTTCAAAACCCATCGGGTACTCCCAGAAGGCCTTGCTGAGCAAAAAACATTTCTTTCAAGCGGGACCACCCTACAACAAAGAAGCCAACACATTGTCCATGATCTAGCTTGGTACAACAGTTCCTTAATGCTCGAGTTTGAGCGTGTTTTTGGCCCTGCGGATCAATTTGTTATAATTGCGCTTTTGCCATCGTACTTAGAAAACGGAGACTCCAGCCTCATATATATGGTGGATCAACTGATTGCCGCTAGTCAAAACGAACTTTCGGGTTATTATCTTTCTGAGCTCAATGAAGTACAACAGGTTTATGAAGCTGCCAGAAAACAAGGGAAGCGAGCCTTTATTTTTGGCGTGGCTTATGCCTTACTTGACTTAGCCGAATTGGGTTTGAATTTGTCGGAGGCGATCATACTAGAGACAGGTGGCATGAAAGGTAGACGAAAGGAACTCAGTAAGGTGGAGCTGCACGAAGCGCTAAAAGTTGGTTTTCAAGTTCCTAAGATTTATTCAGAATACGGCATGACCGAACTGCTCTCTCAGGCTTATTTCGATCCTGAAACGGGCATTTTCAAAACACCAGCCTGGTGTAAGGTGCTCATCCGGGATGCCTATGACCCATATTCATATGTTCCCGACGGGCAAAAAGGTGGCATCAACTTCATTGATTTAGCCAATCAGTGGTCTTGTTGTTTTATCCAAACAGATGATTTAGGCCGCATTCAAAACGATGGTTTTACTGTTGAAGGAAGACTTGAAGCAACCGATATAAGAGGTTGTAATCTTTTAGTAGATTAAATCAGTATTCTTCTTAAATTTGAAAATATGAGTCTTCAAACAATCCTTGTTTTGTGTGTCATCGGTATTGCAGCTGGTATGCTGAGCGGTATGGTCGGCGTTGGCGGTGGCATTATCATTGTCCCTGCCTTGGTATTTATCGTAGGCCTGAGTCAGCATCAGGCTCAAGGCACTTCGTTGTTTATTTTGTCTTTACCTGTATTGGTGCTTGCGGTTTTCAATTACTGGAAAACCGGAAATGTCAATTGGCGTTTTGGTCTAATCATTGCCAGTACCTTTATCGTGGGTTCTTATTTTGGATCCAAACTCAGTTTAAAGTTACCTGAGGCTTGGGTAAAACTCATTTTCGGACTCTTATTGGCTTATGTCTCTATTCAAATGCTCATGTCTGGTTATCAAAGCTTGAATCAAAATGATAGCAACTGAAATAGAACATAGCATTGCCCAATTAACCGCTGAGTTACAAGCGTGGCGCAGGCACCTACATATGCATCCGGAGCCTTCTTTTCAAGAATGGAAAACCATGGACTACGTGTGTGGGGTTCTTGAAAAATATGGCATATCATATGAAAAAGGTGTGGCCGAAACGGGTGTAGTGGCTGTTATTCGTGCAAGTTGGCATGATCAAGATGCAAAGTGTATTGGTTTGCGCGCAGATCTCGATGCACTACCCATTCACGAGCTCAATGAGGTACCTTACAAAAGTCAAAACGAGGGTTGGATGCATGCCTGTGGTCATGATGTTCATACTGCTATTTTACTGGGTGCAGCCGTTGTGTTGTCTCAGTACAAAGAAGCACTGCAGCGCCCTGTTAAACTCATTTTTCAGCCGGGCGAAGAACAAAGCCCTGGCGGCGCTACTTTAATGCTGAAAGCAGGCGTACTCGAAAATCCGAGCGTTTCCGAATTAGTTGCGCTACATGTCTATCCTGAAATGCCAGTAGGTGAGGTAGGGCTCAGAAGCGGACTTTACATGGCTTCTAGCGATGAATTACACATAGATATTGAAGGTGTTGGCGGACACGGCGCTTTGCCTGCGCGTTTCATCAACCCAATAGATGCTGGTATGGCCTGGATGCAGGCGTGTAAAGACGAACTCAACCAAAAGTGTCCGCCAATGGTGCCGCAAGTGCTTACCTTTGGCCGTTTTGAAGCTTTAGGGAGTACCAACGTAGTTGCGGGTACTGCACAAATCAAAGGCACTTTCAGAACCATGGATGAACAATGGCGTGCGCAAGCGCATGAATTATTGCAAGCGCTAGCAGAAAAAATAAGTACCGAAACTGGTTCAAAAATCAAATTGCATATCGCCAAGGGTTATCCCTTTCTTAAAAACGACCCTGCTTTAAGCGCTCGTGTGGAAGAAATCTTAAAAAATACGCTTGGGCACAGCAAGGTGCGAGGGTTAGATTTACGCATGACAGCAGAAGACTTCGCATTCTATAGTCAAGAAAAACCAGTGTGTTTCTTTAGACTGGGTGTAGGAAATCAAGAAAAGGGTATTGTGCATGCGGTTCACCATCCGCGCTTTGATATTGACGAACAAGCCCTCGAAATAGGGGTCAAGTGTATGGTTCAAATTGCATTGGCATGAAACCAAGAAGCGTTGGATATTTAGGATTCATCTTAATTGCATTTGTTTTCTCCAATATACTACAAGGTTGCACCAAGGCAAAAAAAAACACAAAACTTCTTCCTGGGTCTTGGGCAGTAAATGTTGTTCGTATTGAAGATGGCGCTGGCTTCTTGTTTTATGATAGCCTTGCGGCAGGCAGCTTTACATTTACTGGTGAGCAACTCAGCGGAAAAAGCAACTATAGCTATGCCTATTTTGGACAAAATATCGTCACGGATTCTGCTGTATTTGAAAACAATAATTTTTGGCTAGATGGCAAAGGAGAAGTGCTGTCAATTGCCCGCCCTACAGATACACTTCGGGCAAAAATTATCATGCTGACTAACAAAAGTCTGACTTTTGAATTTTACGACGAAATAGCTTTTCGCTTAAAACGCTTTACCTGTACGCGTCAATAATTATAAAAAGCCTAGTTCGAGTTTCGCTTCTTCACTCATCATGTCTTTGTCCCAGGGCGGATCAAAAACAATATTGACCTTTGCCGAATTGACGCCTTCAACGTTGGCTACCTTATCTTCTACTTCTTTTGGCAAAGATTCTGCGACAGGGCAGTTTGGTGAAGTGAGGGTCATGTCGATGAAAACAGCGTTGTCGTCTTCTATTTTCACTTCGTAGATAAGTCCAAGTTCGAAAATATCGACAGGGATTTCAGGGTCATAAATGGTTTTAAGCATTTCTACAATGCGGTCTTCGAGTTCATTCATGGGTTTAACGATTGAAGCGCTTCGGTTTTAATTCTTTTGACCATACTGAGTAAGCCATTTGCTCGGGTAGGTGACAAGTGTTCGGTGAGGCCAATTTCATCGATGAAAAAGGGCTCAGTTTGCAAAATAGTTTGCGGTGTTTCGCCGTTGTAAACTTGTAAAAGCATACCAATGATGCCTTTGGTAATGATGGCATCTGCGTCGGCTTCAAAATACATTTTTCCATCTTGAAGCGCGCAGGCAAGCCAAACATTCGATTGACAACCTTCGATGAGTTTGTCTTTGGTTTTGTTGTCTTCGGATAGACCATTTAAAGCTTTGCCGAGTTCAATGATGTACTCGTATTTATCCATCCAGTCTTCGTAGATGCTAAATTCGTCGATGAGGTCCTGTTGTTTTTCTTGGATGGTCATGCGCCAAGGATTTGCATGCTGCGCTCGAGGGCGGCAACAAAAGTATCTATTTCTGCTTTGGTATTGTAAAAGGCAAAAGAGGCCCGCACAGTGCCTGGGATTCCATAGAAATCCATGAGGGGTTGGGTGCAGTGGTGTCCGGTTCGGACAGCAATGCCTTGTTTGTCTAGTAAAGTGCCGAGATCAAAAGGGTGCATGTTGTCAATGGTAAACGAAACTACACTTGTTTTGTTCTTGGCTTCACCGATGATGTGCAAACCTTCAAAAGTGTCAAGAATGCCTTGGGCATATTTGGTGAGTTCGAGTTCGTGGGCTGCTGCAGCCTCGAGATCAAGGCTATTTAAAAAAGAAATGGCGCTGCCAAGGCCAATGGCGCCGGCAATATGCGGTGTACCAGCCTCAAATTTGAGTGGCAGCGTATTATAAGTGGTGCGCTCAAAGGTAACTTTGGCAATCATGTCGCCACCACCTTGATACGGGGGCATTTTCTCTAGGATTTCTTCTTTTCCATAAAGAATTCCGATACCCGTTGGGCCAAATACTTTGTGCCCCGAAAAAACATAGAAATCGCAGTCTAGGGCCTTGACATCGATAGAGAGGTGTTGGATACTTTGTGCACCATCAAGTAGAACTTTGGCACCAACCTGATGTGCCTTTTGAATGAGGCTTTGTACCGGATTAATGGTGCCGAGGGTGTTTGAAATATGTGTGAGGGCAAAAAGTTTGGTCCTTTCTGAGAGCAGTGCTTCAAACGCCTCGAGATCAAGTTCACCTTTTTTACTAATTGGAACTACCTTCAGTACACAACCTTTGCGCTCGCAAAGCAATTGCCACGGAACAATATTAGAGTGGTGCTCCATGGCCGTGATGAGGATTTCATCGCCGGGCTTTAACAGTTCACCAAAGGAAAAAGCGACTAAATTGATGCCGTCTGTGGTTCCTTTGGTAAAGATGATTTCGTCGGGGCTTTTGGCGCCGATGTAGGATTGAATGGTGCGGCGCGCTTGTTCGTAGGCAGTTGTAGCTTGCTGGCTAAGGTAATGCACACCTCTGTGAATGTTGGCGTTTTCTAGCGCATAATATTGCTTGAGGGTATCGAGTACCACTTGCGGTTTTTGTGAAGTTGCCCCGTTGTCAAAATAAATGAGCTGCTTGCCGTATACTTGTTGACGCAACGCCGGAAATTGGTCGCGGATCGCTTGTACTGAGAAAGGAGAAGCACCCATAGAGAATTTTTCACAAAGGTACGCTTTTTGGTTATTTTGAATGGTTCTAAAGAAGCAAAAGATTTGCTTTTTTTATCTCACGCAATCAATTCATTTATTTGAGCTTCCTTTTCCCGTATTATTTGGCTTTCAACACTACATATGGAATCAAAATTTCTTCCAAAGAAATGCCGCCATGCTGGAAGGTCTGACCATAGTAGTTTACAAAATGATTATAGTTGTTCGGGTACACAAAGAAATCTTGTTCTTTGGCGAAAACAAATTCGGCCGAAAGCTTGAGTTTTGGTAGCTGCGCTTCTTGCGGATTTTTAATGACAAAAACTTCTTTATGGTCATAGCTGAGGCCTCGGCCAGCCTTGTAGCGAAGGTTGCTGTTGGTGTTTCGCTCCCCAACAATCTTGACAGGCTTGGTTACTTTGATGGTACCGTGATCAGTCGTAATAATTAGGCGCTGACCCGCTTCAGCAATTTTTTTCAGGATATCGAGTAGCGGAGAGTGTTCCAACCAGCTCGTTGTAATCGAGCGGTAAGCTGCTTCGTTATCGGCCAGTTCTCTAATGACTTCCATTTCGGTACGCGCATGCGAAAGCATGTCTACAAAATTGTAAACGATAAAGTTGACGTCGTTGTCTTTCCATTGATGGAACTGATCGGCGAGCTTCTTACCCGCTTCCACATTCGTGATTTTATTATAAGACCACTTGACGTTTTTACCCAAGCGCTTGAGTTGTGCTTCCAGAAAATCTTTTTCATGGAGGTTCTTGCCACCTTCGTCGTCTTCGTTCTTCCAGAGTGTCGGGAAGCGGCGTTCAATTTCAGCAGGGAGCAAGCCGGCAAAAAAAGCATTGCGTGCATAATGCGTGGCGGTAGGTAGAATCGAGTATACGATGTCTTCTTCTTCTTTTTGAAAGTAGCGCGCCAAAATACCTTCGATTGTTTTCCATTGGTCATAGCGCAGGTTGTCAATGACCAAAACAGCTAATTTTTCTTTGCCAATTTGCGGTGCAATGCGTTCCTTAATGAGCGTATGAATCATGGAGGGTGCATCTGGGTCACCGCTGACCCAATCTAAATAGTTGTCTTCGATGAAATCGCAGAAGAGCTTGTTGGCTTCTTTTTTCTGCATTTCAAAGATTTCGCGCATACCAGAGTCTTCAATGTTGTCGAGCTGCAGTTCCCAGAAAACTAATTTGGCATAGAGTTCTTTCCATTCTTCGGCATCAAGTCGACTTGAGAGTTGCATGCCAAGTTGTCTGAATTCTTGTTGGTAGCTTGCATTGGTTTTTTGAGAGATCAGTTTGCTATGGTCTAGGTTCTTTTTGATACTTAGTAAAATCTGATTCGGGTTGACCGGCTTGATGAGGTAGTCGGCAATTTTAGAACCGATAGCCTCCTCCATAATGTGCTCTTCTTCACTTTTGGTGATCATAACGACCGGAACCAACGCGTTGTGCTCCTTGATTTGCGCTAAGGTTTCTAGCCCACTGAGGCCAGGCATGTTTTCATCGAGAAAAATGATGTCGTAGTGCTCTTGAAGGGCTTTTTCAATGGCGTCTTGACCGTTTGTAGCGGTATCGACGCGGTACTCTTTGGACTCGAGGAAGAGAATGTGTGGCTTGAGCAATTCGATTTCGTCATCGGCCCAGAGAATTTTACCCTGCATATGTCTTAATTTTTAATAGTTTTGATTAAAATTTAAAGTTAGCAACTTGCCAGCGATACACACCCGTAATAACAAGAAGAAAATCATTAACGACCCAGTTTACGGTTTTATTTCTTTACCCCACGAAATAATTTTCGATATCCTCGAGCATCCATACTTGCAAAGGCTACGCCGGATTCAACAATTGGGCTTGAGTCATTTGGTGTATCCTGGTGCCAATCATACGCGTTTTCATCATGTATTAGGGGCTATGCACCTCATGATGCAGGCCGTAGCATGTATCCGAAGAAAAGGACACGAAATTACAGAAGAAGAAGAACGCGGTGTTTGTCTGGCAATTTTACTCCACGACATCGGTCATGGGCCTTTTAGCCATGCCTTAGAATACGACATCGTTTGCGGCGTGAGCCACGAGCAAATTTCAGGCTTCTTTATCGCAGAGCTTTCGGTTGAATACGGCCATGACCTCGAAATTGCTTTGCAAATTTTTAATAATTCTTATGCAAAGCCTTTTTTGCATGAACTCGTGAGCTCGCAACTCGACATGGATCGACTTGATTACCTGAACCGCGATAGCTTTTATTCTGGGGTTTCTGAGGGTGTTATTGGCTCCGAAAGACTCATTGAAATGCTCAATGTCCATGAAGGGCAATTGGTCCTAGAAGAAAAAGGGATTTATTCTGTCGAGAAGTTTATTGTGGCGCGTCGCCTTATGTATTGGCAGGTTTATTTGCACAAAACGGTGGTGGCGGCCGAATTCATGCTCATCCATGCTTTGCGTCGCGCTAAAGAGTTGGTCAAAGAGGGGCAAACACTTTTTGCCAGCCCGTCTTTGCAATTTTTCTTAGAGCAGGACATCACGGCCAAACATTTTGAACAAGACCCGCTGGTCTTGACCCACTTTGCCCAGTTAGATGACTACGATATTTGGGGAGCCATAAAAGTTTGGCAGTTTGCTCCGGACTACATTTTGGCAACGCTTTGCTCGGGCTTGGTCAATAGGCAACTTTTCAAAATTGAGATTTCCAAAACGCCGTTTAGTGATGAGCGCATTCAAAAAGAGCAGCAGCGCATTTTGCAAGAACATCAATTAAGTCCTGAGTTGCTCAATTATTTCATCTATTCGGATATCCTGACCAACAGAGCTTATAACGAACAGAAGCACAACATCAATTTGCTTTTGAAAAACGGCAACACCATCGAGCTTTCCGAAGCATCAGATAACCTCAATATCTCGGCACTTTCTACACCAGTAGAAAAATACTTTTTGTGCTTTCCGAGATAGGTTTATTTCCCCAATTTATTCTTGATAATTACGGTTTTATTGAGGACAGTAGAGGTGGGAATTGTAATCAAGGCCCCTTCCGTTGTGCGGATGTACATAAAGAAAAAACTCAGGTCGATGACTTCGCCTTCAATGTCAAACTCTTTATCTAAAATACGGAGTGTTTCACCAATATGTAAGGGGTGGTTGAAGTAGAGAATCAAACTTGCAGTAATATTTGACAAAATTGACCAGTTGGCAAAAAATGCGATGCCCATTACTGTAATTGTCGAGGTAAAGAAAACCATTAAATCTTTCGATTCTATATTCCAAATAGCGGCTAAAACTAAAATGAAGAAGATCGCTAAAAACAAATTAATGATGCGGTTGGAAATGCGCTTTCTTTTGGTGTCGCCACCAAACTTGATCAAAAACTTAGTAACGGCCTTGCCAGCAATGATGCGAATGAGCATGGTTGTAGCTAGTAATATGAGCGTCTTGATTGCAGCTAAATAAAAGAAATCCATGAGTTAATTTTTAGAGATTAGGAAATCAATTGAATTAATTTGAATTAATTTAATTTGAATTGATTTGAATTGATTTGAATTGAATCGAACTGAAATCAATTAAAATGATTTGAAGATTTTTCTTCGGACTTGACTTTATCCCAGAATTGATCCATGGTATTTAAATCGAGGGTTTTGATGTCTAAATTTTCAGCAATTAATAGCTCTTCCATGCGCTGAAAACGCTTGATGAACTTTTGATTAGTTAAGGCTAAGGCATTTTCTGGCGATATATTGACGAAACGCGCATAATTCACCAAAGAAAACAAGACGTCTCCAAATTCTGCCTCTGCCTGGTCAGAACCTTGCTCAACTTCTGTCTTTAATTCGGCAATTTCTTCTTGAACTTTAGCCCATGCGTCATTAGCGTCGGCGAATTCAAAGCCAATTCCTTTTACTTTTTCTTGAATGCGAGTAGCTTTAACGAGTGCAGGAAGTGAGGAAGGGACGCCCTCAAGAACTGATTTTTTGCCTTCTTTTAATTTGAGTTTTTCCCAATTGGCTTTCACTTCTTCTTCATCTTGTACAACGGTATCTCCGTAAATATGCGGATGTCTGTAGATGAGTTTGTCACAAATTTGATTGAGCACACTTGTGACGTCAAAAAGTCCTTGTTCTTGGCCAATTTTACTGTAGAAAACTAAATGCAAGAAGAGGTCGCCGAGTTCGCCTTTTAGGCTTTGGTAATCTTGGGCGCTAATGGCATCTGCCATTTCATAGGTTTCTTCAATGGTAAGATTGCGCAGGGTTTCAAAGGTTTGTTTTTGATCCCAAGGGCAGCGTTCGCGCAGTTCATCCATGATATTTAACAAGCGCTCAAAGGCAAGAAGTCTTTCATCCATGAAGCAAAGTTAGCATATGAATTGGGCTTTTCATTAACTTTGAACATGCGTTCTATACTGATCTTGTTCGTATTATTAGCTCAAAGCTTCATTTCATTTGCCCAACCAGGCTTTGAATACCGACAAAAAATAGGTTTCTTAATTGCACACAGAAGCCTGATGGCTCATTTACCAGTGGCGCCTGCTGTTGCTTCAGAGTTTTCTTATATTCAACAAACAAAAAATGAAAAAGAATGGCATAGCGCTTACAGACAGCCACTTATAGGTGGAACATTGTTTTACGGTTCTGTTGGCAACAATCAAATTCTGGGCAGGTTCATTGGGATGTATGGCTTTGTCGAATTACCCATCATCAAAAAGAATAATTACCGGCTCGATTTTCGGTTTGGAACCGGATTAGGATACACCAATAAGCCTTATGATGCCGTCCAGAACCCTGATAACGTAGCCATTGGTTCTAAGGTAAATGCCATGATGTGCTTTGCGCTCAAACAAAGTTACCGCATCAAGAACTACGGGCTTACTTTCGGTATAGACATGACCCATTTCTCAAATGCAAGCTTTCAAATGCCCAATTTAGGAATCAATGTTCCTTATCTTTCTCTTGGCGTGCAACGTTTCTTTGATGGCAATACTAATACCAAACCCTATTTCAAGCAAAAAGCTGAGCAGCAAAAGTCAGCGCTGAGCTATGGTGCCTCACTCATTTACAGTCAGAAAGAAATGCGTCCGGTAGGGGTTGGTCGCTTTCCGGTTTATGCAGCAAATGTTTTTGCCAGAAAATATTTTGGACCGAAGGCTGGGCTAGAGGTTTCTTTAGATATTATTTACAAAATGGGCTTACTTCAGCATCCGAGCTATCCACAAGCCGCAGGACTTGATCCATTACAACTCGGTCTTTTTGTTGGTTATGTGCATCCCTTTGATAAGCTTCACTTTATTTACGGCACCGGTTTTTACCTCAGAGATGTATTGCAGCCAGATAACGCTTTTTACATTCGGCTTGGAACACGCTATGCCTTCACGCCAAATTTAGAGGGTATGTTTACTTTGAAAACGCATTATGCCAAGGCAGATTACATGGAACTAGGTTTGATGTATCATTTCAATCATTAAGCAGTATTGTAATGAAGAGAATTGGGTTTTTAATGATGCTGATACTGAGTTTAGTCAGTTGTAAAAAGCCCTCTGATCGCGCTTGTTGGAAAGGATCCGGCCCTGCGCAAACCCTACAAGTTCCTTTCTCTGATTTCCAATTTTTGCACATCCATGCAAATATGGAAGTAACGCTCATCCAAGATTCTTTGAATTTTGTAGAGTGGGCGGCCAATGAAAATTTAATGAAGTTTTTAAAGGCTGAAAAAGACCTCGATACGTTGGTTTTACGCAACATGAATCGTTGTCATTTTTTGCGCTACGGTAAAGAAAAGGCAAGTGTAAAGGTTCATTTCACTGAATTAAAACAACTATTGCTTGAAAATAGTGAACTCGTAAAAACAAATGGCGTTTGGCAGCAAAACGCTTTTGAATTCATCCTTAAAGAAGGAGCGGGCCCTATCGATTTAGAGCTATCTGGGACACGAGCGTTTGTCAGAAATTTATACGGATGGCAAGCCATGAAGCTCAGCGGAAACTTGAGTTGGGTTTTTGCCGACTTAGATGGTTCTGCGACACTAGATGCGTCTGACCTATCTATTTCTGATTCTTTATTATTTACAGCCGCCTCCCCTAAATCATCGTATTTTCAAACAACAGGGCTATTGGTAAAAGCCCAATTACATAGTATTGGGAACCTTTATTTGAAGGGCCTACCAAGTTTATTACTCAAGAATGAATACAGCGCTGGAAGGGTTGTGGTTCAATAGTGAGCATTTTGGGGAATTGATGAGATTGATTGAAATGAATAAAAATAAGAGTCAATTTGAACTTAAAATAATGATGAAATGAATGCTATTTTGAAAAAGCACACCTTTCTTTTATCTCAATCTAATTTATATCCAGTTATCATATGGTTGTTCAGTACCATCTCTTGCTTCGGACAATTTTCCATTCACGGTACTTATGATACTTATTTAGTGAATAGCTTTAGCAGTAAAGACACGCTAACTTTTTTGGTTTCGCATTCAGCCATTAATCAAATGGATGTCAATTTGTTTGAGCTTGAATTTAGACAGGAGTACAAGCATTTGACGCTTCATTTTGCTCCGGCCATGGGTTCTTACATGCGCCGCAATTATGCAAGCGAAGCTTTTTGGCGCCGCAATGTCTATGAGGCCTACGCTGAGCTGAATGTCAAGAAAACTAAAGTGGCTTATGGTAGTTTCAGTTCGCCATACACACAAGAAACGCCACGCGGGGTTGATCAACTTCTATATACCCGTAGTTTATCGGCTGAATATGTCCCTTACTATGTAGCTGGTTTGCGTTGGACGCAACTTTGGTCGGATAAATTCTTTTCGCAATTATTCCTCACCAATGGTTGGCAAAGACTCAATTTTACGCATGTGCGCCCGAGTATTGGCGCTTTGTTTCAGTGGAAATTTGACACTTGGAACCTCAATTGGAGTCATTTTTATGGCGATGTTGCGCCAATAGGAAAAATACCGCCAGAGTTGGCCTTGAATCGTTGGCGCTACTTTCAGGAAGTCAATGCGAACTATAAGCAGGGAACTTATGAGTTTCAAGTGTGTGGATTTGCAGGCATGCAAAGGCAACAACAGCAAAATCTTTGGTGGGGGCAAGCCAATTTTCAACTCAGAAAAACTTTTGATCATGATTGGTGCA
>JBEEKM010000011.1:0-48146 GCA_041168645.1 Bacteroidota bacterium
TGACACAAAAAATAAGATTGATCTTTATTTGGGTCGGCACCAGCTAGTAAGCTAAATGTACCGTCAGTATTTTCTCTTTTTTGACAATAGTGGCCGGTTGCCACGAAGTCAGCGCCTAGTTCTAGAGCAGCATTGAGAAAAACGTCAAACTTGATTTCGCGGTTACAAAGTACGTCTGGGTTTGGTGTGCGCCCCGCTTCGTATTCTTTGAACATGTAATTGACGATACGCTCTTTATATTGCTCTGATAAATCGATGACTTGAAAAGGAATGCCAAGTTGTTGGGCAATAAGTAGGGCATCATTAGAATCATCGATCCAAGGGCACTCATCTGATAGGGTCACACTTTCGTCGTGCCAATTGCGCATAAACATGCCAATCACTTCATATCCTTGTTGTTGTAAAAGATATGCGGTAACACTTGAATCAACCCCACCAGAAAGACCAACGACTACTCTTTGCATGTTGCAAAGTTAGTGCTTCTTTAGTGCTTGAGGTGTATAAATCCATGTCTTTTATGATCGCCTGAAGTGAAAATGTAGAAATAGATGCCTTCAGGTAAGCGTTCACCTTCCATGTTGTTGCCTTCAAATATGGCTGAGGAATGGTTGCTCCTGAAAACTTCTTGCCCCCAACGATTACTGATGCTCAGTTCATAACTTGCACAATTTTCAAAAAGCGGGTCAATTGCCCATTTATTGTTCTGAACATCGCTTTTTAAAGAAAGAATATTTGGAAAGTTCAATTCTTCGATCGTAATTGATGGTAGTATGTCAATACTTCCTGATGCCGAAAAGGTGCATCCGTTCGTTAAAGTAATTTGGTATGAATAATTCTGAATTCCGGCATTTTCTAAATGGGTCGTTAGTGGATTTGCAAAAAATGAAGAATCATTAATGGTCCAAAAAGCTGTTTGAATAGTAGTTGGTGAGACATTTACGAGCGCATTCAAATGAAGAACTTGCCCACAGGTATCTTGTGCACTCAGACTTATACTTGGAACCGTAAGTAATTGAATTTCTTGTGTAATTGTATCAGTACAATTTGCAGAACTCATTAGAATAAGGGTAGCTGTATAGGTACCGGAAGTGTTAAACTGGTAACTTGATGGAATTTGATTGAGCGTTTGGCCATCACCAGGTGTAAAAATCTGAGTTACTGTCGTACCAGGAAAAGGACTCCCTTGCCAAGTACTTAGATCAGTAAGATTTACCGAAACCCCGTCACACAAAGGTTCTGCTAAAAAATTAGCTGATGGAAATGAATTGAATATTATACTAAATGGATCTTGACTAATACAACCTAGATTGCTGATTGCCTCGACGATAAACTGCTCTTGTGAGCTATTATTGCTTTGCAGATCATAATCAAAACTTGCGCCACTCCCGAGAAGGATACCATTGTTGGCGTACCAATTATAAGTATTGATTGGGTCTTGGTTTTGACTACTAGAATTCTGAGTAAATTGAATTGAACTACCGCATATACTTGCTGGGCCATTGTATTGTACGAAAGGCGGGTCATAGACGTCAACTTGTGTTGTGGTCCAAGGAGAGAAGCAACCTGCAGGGGTTTCTACCTGCAGAGAACAAAGGTAAGAACCTGCATTTTCAATAATTTGAAACGTATCAGCCGTGTTGGAAATGCCATTGTAATTCCAATGCAGTAGGTTGGAGAGGTCGTCAGACCAAAGAGCAACCGTGTCGCCTAAGCAAACAGGTGCTGAACTTAAAATATTTGGAGCGGCAGGGTTCGGATTCACCACAATATGAATGGTGTCAGCTTGAATTTGGCAGGTTCCGGGTAAGTAGCCCGAAACTATATATGCACCAGCGTCACTCAGCTGAACTTGTGGGATTTCATATTGCGTACCGACATAAGTAAAATTATTTGGGCCAGACCAATTATAGGTTGCGCCTGTCAGGGTATTTGTGCTCATTTGAACCGCTTCACCTTCACAAAAAGATTCGTCATTGATGTTGATTTGGTATTGAGCAGCTGCAAAATCACTAAAATAGCCGTAACGACAGCCAGAGCTCGAGCCACCATGAACAACTCCTAAATGAAATTTAAAACTAGGGTTGTCAATTCTTGAAGGGGTTTGAACGCCCACAAAACTGCTTGCATTGATTTGCGCATATTTCCAAGCATTATTGGTGCCCGGAACAAAACTAAACATGCTTGGCGTAATAATTCCAGCAGTACCATTAAAAGTAAAAGTGTTTTCCCCACCAGTAGGTACCAATATGTTCAAAGCAAAAAATTCGTTCGTTGAACGCACAAAAGCAACTGTATTTGAACCAGTACAAACAATTGACGGAAGAACAGCACCTCCAACTTCACAACCAAAACCGGTAGTGTGCAATACATGCGTGGGTAAAGATGTTTGAATAAGAACGGATGGGTTACTTAGGGTATGTACATATGTTTCTGTAGCATTAATTGTAGTGACGACAAGCCCATCTATAGAAATTTGCGTATTATTTTGAACAGCAACCACATAGATTTTATCAGGTCCATTTAGATAACCCTTCAAGACAATGTAATCCGTCCCAATTACTTGGTTTGGAATCAGTTGATCACCCATCAAATCAGCGCATCCCCCGTATGGTGCTCCACTCATTGAATCATCATGAATAGTAATTGCGACAGGATGATTACTAGTTACGGTAGATCCACTCAAATGAAGATTGGATTGTGTTGAAACCGCCTCTGCACTGAAGGTTTGACCTTTTTGTAAGGTGATACTGAAAGGAATATTGGCAAGGTGTCCAACAATATTCTGTTTCGGATTAATGGTGATTACCGTATTGTTTTCTGTAGCTACGATATTAAAGCCGGATCTTGCATAAGAGGCATTATTTAAAAAATTCTGGGCCGGAATGACAAATTGAGTTCCTAATGAATTATTTCCTTTCAAGGCAAAAATATCAGGATTACAATTACAAGTTGGCGTGACTTCATAATAGGCCATGATTGGAGCGGTAGCAGAAATTTTAAAACCATAAGGCAAAACGGTATTTGCAGGTTTGTTTTCTATGATATCAATCCAAGTGGTGAGGTTAAGGGTCTGCGCATCATTAGCAGCAAGATTTATTATTTGAGTCGGAAATGAAGGATTGGCCGGTTGACTAATTGTGACAATGGCAGGGGTATTTAATGACGCAAAACGAAATACGATCGGACGATCACCATGGCTTTGAGCAACTTCCGGAGCAACAAACCAAAACAAGGTATCTAGTTGTGCGAAACTATTAAAATGTATAAAAAGTGCAAAAGCACTGAAAATCAAGCTTTTCATAGTTATATTTTATGTTGTAAAATTAAGGGCTTTATTTCTCTAAAGCAATTTTCTGGAGGCAATTGAGGCCGTCAATGGCAGCGGAGACGATACCGCCAGCGTAACCTGCACCTTCTGCAATTGGGTACAAGTTTGAAATGTCGAGGTGTTTAAAGCTTATAGGATCTCTAGGGATGAGAATTGGTGATGAGGTCCTGGATTCAGGAGCGTGAACAACAGCATCGTTCGTTAAAAAGCCCGGCATTTTTTGATCGAAATCAAGGAAGGCTTGTCTGAGGCGATCGTAGACAAAAGCAGGGAAGAGCTCTTGAAGGTTAACACTCACAATTCCTGGTTGATAGGAGCTGCGTGGAAAGCTAGTGCTCATTTTGCCTTCTACGAAATCTTTGAGACACTGAGCGGGTACCTTTTGTGTTTGGCCTGCGGCTTCCCAACAGCGTTTTTCTATTTCTTTTTGAAAATTCAGACAAACAAAGGGGTCTTTGGCTTGGGCAAAATCTGAAGGTTCTATCCCAACAACGATGCCTGCATTAGAATAGATGTTATTTCTTTTTGACGGAGACCACCCGTTGGTAACAACTTCTTGCTCAGCAGTAGCGCAGGGTGCAATGATCCCACCCGGACACATGCAGAAAGAATAAACTCCGCGGTCTTTAACTTGTGTTACCAAACTGTAAGAAGCAGGTGGGAGGTATTCGTCATTTAGTCTGCCGTGGTATTGGATGCCATCTATAAATGCTTGTGTATGTTCAACGCGTACACCTAGCGCAAAAGGTTTGGCCTTAATTTGAATCTTGTTTTGATGGAGTAATTCAAAAATATCTCGGGCAGAATGACCTGTGGCTAAAATGAGTTTTTGAACGGGAATATTATGTTTGTGGTTGATTTCAATACTGGTTATTTGGTCGCCGTTGAGAGACAGATTGGTCAATTTGTGTTCAAAATGAATTTCACCACCAGCGGCCAAAATTTGTCCGCGAATGGCTTCAATGAGTTGCGGCAATTTATTGGTGCCAATATGTGGATGCGCATCAATCAAGATGTCTTCTTTGGCGCCAAACTGAACCAATAATTCTAAGACCTTTTGTACATCACCGCGTTTTTTTGAGCGGGTGTAGAGTTTTCCGTCAGAGTAAGTTCCGGCCCCGCCTTCGCCAAAACAATAATTTGACTCCGGATTGAGCTCGTGGTTTTTTGTGAGTTTGGCGAGGTCGCGACGGCGCGCCCTGATATCTTTACCGCGTTCGTAAATGATGGGTTTGAATCCGCACAAGATGGCTTCTAGCGCCGCAAAGAGTCCGGCGGGCCCAGCACCAATAATATGAACACTTTGAGCTGTATGAGCAACTTTTGAAAAAGTGTATGGCGCAAAGCGTGGACCTAATTCTTGGTCTATGGCCACTTCAAAAGTGGCATTGATTTTAATCTGACGCTGTCGGGCATCAATGCTGCGTTTTTTCCAACGAAAATGCAGTTGCTGCTGGGCTTTGAGTTTGAGTTCTTTTCTGATTTTAGTGGTCAAAAAAGCAAGGTCCTGGGCTTCTTCTGGGCTACACGCGAATTGTATTTGCTCCATCATCCTTCGAAAATCAGGGAAAAGTACCAAGCTCGGTTATAGAGTTGGTCTATCGGGTTGGATACCGGTGTGTAATCTTGTATAAAACTGCTCTTGAAACCATGGCTGTATTTGAGTTCAAGACCAAATTTGAAATAGGGTGCAAAGAATTCTAAACCAGCGCCTATTTGGCCCTGCCAATCATTTTTTTTGATTTTGACAAAGGGGTCATAAAAATTTTGCGATGCATCTTGCTGAGACTGCAAGTCAATGGAATATTGCATGCCAAACAAAGAGTAGGCCGTGAAGTTGTTGTAACGCTTGGTGCGAAACTGCAGCATCATGGGAAATTCAAGGTTGGTAGAATTGACTCTTTGGGTACCAACGCCGTTGTTGAACCAAATGGTGTCCAAACTTTGATATTGCAGCACTCTTTCTTGAAAAGAAAGGGTAGGGATGACGCGAAAACGTATGGTTGGTGTGCCTAACTTAATGGTGGTTAATATACCTAGCTGCCCGCCAGGTTGAGCTTCATTGGTTAGTGAAAGCAACTGATATTGGTTGTAGGCATTGGGTTTCTGCATCACGGTAAAGTCAGAGCTATTGACACCGAGCATAAAACCGAAATGGATAAAGCGCTTGTCAAAATTTTTATAGCGCTGCTGTTTTTGGGTTTGTGCAAATACCCCAAATGAGCTCAATAAAAGAAGGACAATAATTAAACGCATTGGCAGTTAACGAGATGGTTAATTTATTATTGTGTATTTGACTTCTGACCAATGTAAATACTGGCGATTCCACCACTGAGGCGGATGGTTTGTTTGGTTTGAAAACCTACTTTTTGCATCACGCTAACAAATGCGGCTCCTTCAGGGAAAACAGCAACGCTTTCTGGCAAATAAGTGTAGGCCCTTTCGTCTTTAGAAATATACTTTCCAAAAAGTGGAATCATGACATTCGAATAAAACGAAAAGAGTTGTTTGATCGGGAAAGTCTTAGGTTTTGAAAATTCCAAGACAACAGCTGTTCCTCCTGGTTTGAGTACTCTGAGCATTTCGCCTAAGCCTTTTTCTAGGTTTTCAAAATTTCGAACACCGAAGCCAACAGTAATGGCATCAAAAGTATGATCCTCGAAAGGCATATTTTCAGAGTCGCCGAGTTGCATTTCAATAATGTGATCAAAAGCTCTTTTCTTCATTTTGGTTTTGCCAACCTCAAGCATGCCTGAAGAGATGTCCATTCCGATGATTTTTGTCGGATTCAACTTCAGAGATGCGATGGCAAAATCACCGGTACCAGTGGCTAGGTCAAGCATGACTTTTGGTGCTTGGTTTTTGAGCTGCTTGACTGCTTTTTTTCGCCAAAGATGATCGATTCCTAATGACAGAAAGTGATTGAGAAAATCGTAGTTCGCAGAAATGTTGTTGAACATTTGTGCGACTTCTTCTTTTTTGGATTTTCCGGAATCGTATGGTTTGACTACTTTTTCAGACATAATTAAGAGAGGTTTTGAAGTGCTTCTTCAAGTAAAAGTTGTTTGTTGATGCTTATTACACCAGGGCTTTCGCAAACCAAGCCTCCAGCTAAATTGGCAAGTGCAGCAATTTGTAGTGGGCTTGCACCGGAAATAAGACACAAGCATGCCGTTGCAATGACGGTATCGCCAGCGCCTGAAACATCCGAAATGTTACGCAAGTGTGCTGCTAATTTGTGGTGAGTTTGACCATCGAAAAGTTGAACGCCGTGTTCAGACAAGGTTACAAATGAAAGTTGGTTGCCCAAATTCTGCTGGAGTTTTTCAAGCGCTATATTGAGCGCATTTGGTTCTTTGCTGTAGTCAAAATGGAGGTCTAGGCCCTCTTTGAGTTCTTTTAAGTTGGGCTTAAAAAGTGTACAGTGCTGATAACTCAGGAAATTTTTCTTTTTGGGGTCAACCGCTGTAGGTATGTTTCTTTTATTGGCTTCTGCTATGACCCATTCAATGAGGTCTTTGGTCAGGATCCCCTTGTTGTAATCTTCTAGAATAATGCCATCAATACCTTGCTCCAAACATTTTGATAAGCTATTTTTCAAAGCGTTTGCTTCAGTGGCAGTGAGGTCGTGTTGGTCTTCGGAATCAATTCTAAGCAGTTGCTTGCTGCCTGAAAGTACTCTGGTTTTTATAGTGGTTTTGCGTTCAGAAGAGCCAATGAGCGCTGAGGTATCAATTTGAGCCTGTTCAAAAAGATGGCAAAGTTGTTCACTGGCATTGTCTTGTCCGATAACACTTGCCATAATAGGAGTGGCGCCCAAAGCTTGTAGGTTCAGTGCTACATTTCCAGCGCCACCAATGCGTTGTTCTTCTTTTTGAAAATCGACAACGGGCACAGGTGCTTCAGGGCTCATGCGATTGACAGCACCGTGCAAATAGGCGTCAATCATGACATCGCCAAGAACAAGTACGCGTTTGCCGTTAAAAGAATCGAAGAGCGCTTGTAAAGACATCCTAGTTGAGTTTGGCTAAAGCGGTGGCAATGCGTTCAACCGCTTTTTGTAAGGTTTCTTCAGAGGCCGCATAGCTGATACGGAAACAGTTCGGGTCTCCGAAGGCTTCGCCACCTACACAAGCAACCAATGCGTCTTCTAAGAGATACATACAAAGCTCATCTGAGTTCGAAATCGTTTTGCCGTTTACTGTTTTACCGAAGTAAGCTGAGCAGTCAGGGAAAACGTAAAATGCTCCGCCAGGGTTATTTACTTTTAAGCCTGGAATATTTCTGAGGCCTGCGAGCACTAAATTTCTTCTGCTTTCAAAAGCAGTGATCATATCTTTTAAAATGGCAGGGTCAGCATCCATGGCGGCAATGGTAGCGCGCTGCGTAATTGAACAGGTCGCCGATGTAAACTGACCTTGAACTTTGTCGCAGGCGGCTGCAATTTCTTTAGGAGCACCAATGTAGCCAAGTCTCCAGCCGGTCATGGCCCAAGCTTTGGAAACACCGTTGACTGTCACAACTTGGTTATAAATTTCTGGGAACTGCGCTAAACTTTCGTGCTTACCTATAAAGTTAATGTGCTCATAGATTTCATCGCTCATGGCAATGATTTGTGGATATTTTGCAAGAACACGTGCGATATCTTGAAGTTCTTCCTTGGTGTAAACCGAACCAGTCGGATTACATGGTGTGGAGAACATCAGCATTTTTGTTTTTGGCGTAATAGCAGCTTCGAGGTCTGCACCTGTGATTTTGAAGTCTTTGTCGATACCTGCAGCAATGACTACCGGAACACCTTCAGCTACTTTGACAATTTCGAGATAAGAAACCCAGTAGGGTGCTGGAATAATGACTTCGTCTCCAGGGTTGATTAAACTGAGTACCAGATTGGCAATACTTTGCTTAGCACCAGTAGACACAACGATTTGATCTTTGGCGTAGGTCAGGTTGTTATCTCGGAGGAATTTACGAGAAATGCTTTCGCGAAGATCGTCGTAGCCTGGAACAGGCGTGTAAGTAGTGTAATTATCTTTGAGTGCCTGAACCGCAGCATCTTTAATGAACTCTGGGGTATGAAAATCAGGCTCGCCAAGTGATAAAGAAATCACGTCTTTTCCTTGTGCTTTTAGTTCTCTACTTTTTTTTGCCATAGCAATGGTAGCAGACTCTTCCATTGCAAGTAAACGCTCAGATAATTGGATCATAATTGGGATTTGTGCAAAGGTAGTAAAATGCATGGAATTGGCTTATCTTTGTCACATGCGTATTGATATAATTACAGTACTTCCTCAACTACTTGAAAGTCCATTTGCGGCTTCAATCATGCAGCGCGCTCAAGACAAAGGTTTGGCAGCAATACATGTCCATAATCTTCGCGATTACGCCGATAACAAGCATCGCAATGTCGATGATTACCAATATGGAGGTGGAGCCGGAATGGTCATGAGCGTTGAACCTATTTCAAAAGCCATAGAAGCACTGAAAGCAGAACGTAGCTATGACGAGATCATTTATATGACCCCTGATGGCGCAGTTTTAGATCAAGCGGCTTGCAATCAATTATCCTTGAAACAAAACTTGATCATTTTGTGCGGTCATTACAAAGGTGTTGACCAACGCATCAGGGATCATTACATCACCAAAGAAATTTCCATCGGCTCTTATGTATTGAGTGGAGGTGAACTCGCAGCAGCCATTGTTGTTGATGCGGTTGTGCGTCTGATTCCTGGGGTGCTTAACGATGAAACTTCAGCACTCACTGACTCTTTTCAAGACAATTTATTGGCCCCACCAGTTTATACGCGTCCGCCAGAATTCATGGGCATGAAAGTGCCTGATGTTTTGTTAGGTGGAAACCCAAAAGAGGTAGCCGCTTGGCGTGAAGCACAGGCGTATCAACGCACCAAAGAAAGAAGACCAGATTTGCTAGATGATTGATATTTTAATCTTTCAGAATTTGAAGATTGGCAAATCTTAATAAAACGGTTTTAGAACCGTGTTGAGGGAAGAAAATGGTGGCTTTTTTATCGGGGCCTGCACCTTCAATTTTGAGTACTTTTCCTTTGCCAAACTTGTCGTGTGAAACGTTGCTTCCGACCATGAGTTGCTCATAGTTGTCTTCGTTTTTAGAGGAAGAAGGATTTTTTTGCGTGACTTCTTTTAAGGAGCGCAGTTGCGGAGCGGGTGCACCCATGGGTTTATTGAGCCCACCTGTAAAACCGCGATCAATGGCGCCGGAACCCATTAAAGAACGGCCGCCAGCTGGCCCACGACTAATCGATTCAAATTGGAGGTATTGCGCATCAATCTCATCGATAAAGCGTGAAGATTCACACATGATGGGCTGCCCCCAGGTAAAGCGACTCGTGGCATAAGACAGCATGCAGCTTTTCATACCGCGCGTGAGTGCCACATAAAATAAACGACGTTCTTCTTCTAGTTCCGATCTGGAATTCAGTGCCATCTGAGAAGGAAATAAGTTCTCCTCGAGGCCAACAATATAAATGTGTTGGAACTCTAGACCTTTGCTCGAGTGGATGGTCATGAGGCTGATGTGGTTGCGCTCTTCGGGGTTTTCTTGGTCGGCGTCGGTGAGTAATGCGACATCCATCATGAAGTCCGCTAGGGTGCGCAGTGTGCCATCTTCGTTTCCTTTGACAAATTCTTGAATACCAGCTAATAATTCTTCGATGTTCTGAAAGCGTTCGACTTCTTCAGGGCCTTTATCTTTTTCAGAAATGAGTTCGCGAATGATGCCAGAGGACTTCGCAATGCGGTCGGCTAGGGTATAGGCATCTACTTTTTCAAGTTCAGCACCAAAGCTGTCAATCATGGTGACAAATTCGTAAATTTTGCTTTTTGCCGCCGACCCCACATCGGCAGGATACTTGTGGAAGTCTTTGACGACCTCCCACATGCTGGTGCTGTATTTATTGGCCGCAATGATGATGTTTTCGACAGTTGTTTTGCCGATGCCTCGTTTGGGGTAATTGATTACGCGTTTGAAAGCTTCTTCGTCGTGGGGGTTGGCTGCTAATCTAAAATAGGCAAGTAGGTCTTTGATTTCTTTGCGCTGATAAAAAGATAAACCGCCGTAAATTTTGTAGGGCATGTTGAGTTTGCGGAGTGCTTCCTCAAAAGCCCTTGACTGTTTGTTGGTACGATACAGAATGGCGAAGTCTTGATAGCGGCCACCCTCAGCAGTTTTCTTTTCGAAAATAGCTTGTGCAATACTGCGTCCTTCTTCGTTGTCAGTTAAGGAGCGCAAAACTTTAATTTTTCCGCCTTCTTGGTTGTCGGTCCAGACCGTTTTGAAAATTTGATCTTTGTTTTTCTTGATGACACTATTGGCAGCTTCTACGATTGTTTTGGTGCTGCGGTAATTTTGCTCGAGTTTGTATAATGCAAAATCAGGGTAATCTTTGCGGAAATTCAGGATGTTTTCAATGTTGGCGCCTCTAAAAGAGTAGATACTTTGAGCATCATCGCCGACAACACAAATATTTTGATAGGCTGCCGCCAATTTTTTAACGATGAGGTATTGCGCGTAGTTGGTATCCTGATACTCGTCGACTAAGATGTACTGGAACTTTTGTTGGTAGTAGTGCAAGACATCGGGGAAGTCTCGGAGTAAAACATTGGTGAAATATAAGAGGTCATCGAAGTCCATGGCGCCCGCTTTTTGACAGCGGTTGGCATAGGCTTGAAAGACACGCCCGAGTTCGGGTCTGCGAGATTGTTTGTCTTCGAGTTGGATTTCTTGATTGGCCATATAGGCCTCCGGTGAAATCAGGTTGTTTTTAGCAGCGGAAATGCGGCCGAAAACCATACTTGGTTTGTAAGTTTTGTCGTCGAGGTTGAATTCTTTGATGATATCTTTGATGAGACTCTTGGAATCTTGGGTGTCGTAGATCGTGAAGTTGTTCGGAAAGCCGATTCTTTCTGCATTGAAGCGCAAAATTTTTGAGAACACCGAGTGAAAGGTTCCCATTGAAATGTTCTTTGCCTCGCCGCCACCCACAATATGACCAATTCTTTCGGTCATTTCCTTGGCGGCCTTATTGGTAAAGGTTAGTGCTAAAATATTGAAAGGATCTACGCCTTGTTCCATCATGTGTGCAATGCGATAGGTGAGCACACGCGTTTTGCCTGAGCCTGCACCGGCAATGACCATGATAGGGCCGTAAATATGTTCAACGGCTACCCGCTGACTTTCGTTTAATTCGTCTAAGTAGGACATGAAAATTTGCTGTGCTCAAAAGTAGTGTTTTCAGACGCTCTCGGTCCATTTAAAAAGCAGTATTTTTGCACAAATTTTTAGCGCGTTTCAGATTGTATTGTACAAGCGAAACCAAACGGCAGTATTTACGTACAGAACTCAGTTATTATTTGAAAAAGCATGAGAACCAAATACATTGATTTAATTGATCAAACTTTCGATTTTCCTCAGAACGAGTTTTTTCTTCGCGAAGATCGTTTATTCTTTCACGGAATTGATCTAATGCGTTTGGTGCATGAGTATGGGACGCCACTCAAATTTCATTATTTGCCTCAGGTTTCGAATAATATTCAGCGTGCCAAAGGATGGTTTCGAGAAGCCATTAATAACCTTGGATATCAGGGTAATTACTATTATTCGTACTGTACCAAAAGTTCACACTTTGCTTTTGTCCTTGATGAAGTCCTCAAAAACGATGTGCACATCGAAACTTCCTCTGCTTTTGATATTGATATTGTCAAAAGTTTGCATGCGGCAGGTAAGCTCAAAGAAAAAAGTTATGTCATTTGTAATGGCTACAAACCAAAGCCCTATTT
The DNA here is from genome assembly GCA_041168645.1 of Bacteroidota bacterium. GTDB lineage: Bacteria > Bacteroidota > Bacteroidia > Flavobacteriales_D > Crocinitomicaceae > UBA952. Next base: position 12,146 of record JBEEKM010000011.1, read on the forward strand.
GGACAACATTGCGCAGCTCATAGAAGAAGATCAATTGCGAATTGTGCCTGTTGTAGATAACATCGACGAGCTCAAACAATTGATCAGTTCAACAACCAAAGAACTAAATATTGGTATTCGTATTGCCTCAGAAGAAGAGCCGAAGTTCGAATTTTATACCTCGCGTTTGGGTATTCGTTACCGCGAAATTGTGCCGTTTTACAAAGCCATTCTAAAGGAAAACCCTAGGGTGCGTGTCAAAATGCTGCATTTTTTCATCAATACGGGCATCAATGATACCGCTTACTACTGGAACGAATTAACCAAGTGTTTACGCGTTTATTCTGATCTCAAGAAACTATGCCCAGAACTAGATTCTTTGAACATTGGTGGCGGTTTCCCGATTAAGAAATCCTTGGCCTTCGATTTTGATTACGCTTACATGGTGCGTGAAATCCTCACACAGGTAAAACGCGTTTGTCAAGACAACGATATTCCGGAGCCAAATATCTTTACAGAATTCGGATCTTTTACAGTAGGAGAAAGTGGTGGTGCTATTTTTAGTGTCTTACACCAGAAACAGCAAAATGACCGAGAAAAATGGAACATGATTGATTCTTCGTTCATGACAAACCTTCCTGATACTTGGGCTATTAACCAGCGTTTTATCATGTTGCCGATCAATCGTTGGAACGATGACTACGAGCGCGTCTTGCTTGGTGGGCTCACCTGTGACTCCGATGACTACTACAATTCAGAGCAGCATTCCAATGCCATTTACCTGCCGAAATTCGACAAAAACAACACGCTATTTATCGGATTTTTCAATACCGGGGCATATCAAGAAACAATTGGTGGCTACGGTGGCTTGAAGCACTGTCTGATACCAGAGCCTAAGCATATTTTGATCAGAAGGGACGAAGATGGAAAAATTCAGACCGAAGTGTTTAGTAATGAGCAAACTGCACAAGATTATCTGAAAATTTTAGGCTACGAAAAGTAGGAGAAGCTTATTAGCGCTATATTTGCGGACAATTTTAGAGTAAGCATGAAAGTAGCCACGATTTATATATTAGCCGCCAATCAATTTTCTAGTGCCATCCAAAACTGGGCTGCAGCTAAAGCTCAGGAACTCATTGTTGCACAAGAAAAGCCTGCTGATTTTTTCGAAGCTACAGATAGCTTGCTCATTTTCAATCAGAACCAAGAATTATCAGCTGAAATTTTAGAAGTAAAAGCGCTCTTCGATAAGCAGCAAAAACCTGTTCATAAAATTGATATTAATGGAACTTTGCGCGTTGGGATCACAAACTTTGAATTGTGGTTAGAAACCAACAAAGTGAAATCCTTGCTTATTTTAGGATCAGAAGAGTTAACCAGCAATCCTAACTTGGATCGTTATATTACGGCTTAGTACCAGCTCCTTTTTTTTTTCTTATGGATTTGAATGCAACTAGAAAGAACTTACATTCTAAGTGCTGCGCCACAGTCCTTTTCTAAAGCTTGCAAAATTTGTTGCATGGCTTTTTCAATGTGTTTATCGGTAAGCGTTTGTTGTGCATCCTGCAAATAGAAAGAAAGCGCATAAGATTTCATGCCTTCAGCTAAATTTTTGCCTTCATAGACATCGAATAGATTGACCGCTTGCAAGAGTTTGCGCTCTGCTTTTTGCGCTGCGAATTTGAGGTCATTGTACTTAATTTCTTTGGCAATGAGCAAAGAGAGGTCACGGCGCACCGCAAATGATTTTGGAAGTTCTTGGAAGGTGATTTGCTGCTTGCGAATGGCATGCATGAGGTCGTCCCAATTAATGAGTGCTATGAACGGTCTTTGCTTGAGGTCAAAAACTGTTTGAATTTCATGGCTAACCCAACCTAGCTGAGCCATACATTTACCATTGATTTCAAACGAGATTCCATCTTCAAAATGAGGATCCTGAATTGCTGATTCAAGTACTTTTGTAGCAAGGCCGAGGCGTTCAAATAAAGACAAAACCTCTGCTTTTAAATCATAGAAATTATACTTGAGCGCTTTAGCATCTGTGTTTTGCCAATTTTCTTCTGAATGCTGGCCCATGAGTGCTAGCGCAAGTTGACTTTTTTCCTGGCGTAAGCCATCTATTATATTGTAATGCTGCCCAAATTCAAAAATGCGCAGGTTGCTTTGTTGTCTGTTTTGGTTGTATTGTAGGCATTCTAATAAGCCAAATAACAAAGATTGTCTGAGTATCCCGAGGTCTTGGCTCAGTGGATTCAAGATTTGTATGGCTTGTTCTAATTTTGCACTCGAAATTTTCTCAGCGTAGGCAAGCTTGGTTAATGAATTATTTAGGATCTCTGAATAGCCTCTTCCGACCAAGAATTCGCAGATGCTTTCTTTGTGTTTTTCAGGATAAAATCTTGGGCGAACTGGCAAAGAGAAGTTCCATTTTTCTGGAAGCGGCACTTGGTTGAGGCCGTAGATCCGTAAGATTTCTTCGATGACATCTACAGGTCTTGTGACATCAACCCGATAGCGGGGAACGCGCACTTGCAAATGATTGGCTTGCTCTTCTAAAATTTCGAAATCGAGATCTGTTAAAATGCGCTTAATAAGACTGGTATCAAGGGCTGTTCCGATCAATTGCTTGACCTGTTGAAGATTGAGCTCGAGTGAAATAGCTGCTGCAGTATTTCCTTCAAAAGTAAATAACTGAGTGTGTTGTTTTGCTTCAGTTATTTGTTGAAGTAAATAAATACAACGTTTTAAGGCATAAAGTGTTAAGTCAGGATCTACGCCGCGTTCAAAGCGAAATGAAGCATCGGTGTTAAATCCGTGTAGACGCGCTGCTTTGCGCACACTTACTGCATCAAAAACTGCTGACTCTATGAGTATGTGTGTGGTGTTTTCATTGACACCACTTTCTTTGCCACCCATAATTCCTGCTAAGCAAAGCGGGCCATTCTGATCGGCAATAAGCAGTTCGGTACCTTGTAGTTCGTATGTTTGCTCATCGAGCGCTATGAATTTTTCACCTTTATTGGCTAGACGAACAGTTGCTGTTCCTTGGATTTTAGCCGCATCAAAAATGTGTAAAGGCGTTCCTAATTCACGCATCACATAGTTACTGACGTCAACTACGTTATTGATTGGTTTGATGCCTACCGCGCGGAGTCTACTTTGCAACCAAGCAGGGGAGGCTTCAACCTTGATGTTAGTTAGTTCAATGCCGTAATAAGCTTTACAGGCCTCTTGGTCTTGTATATCAATCTGTAAGGAACTTCCACTATTTTGAATTTCCGCAATTTGCGGCCAAATGAGGTCTGAACTCAGATTAAGTTGCGCATGCATATACGCTTTGATGTCGCGACACACGCCGAGGTGCCCCATGGCATCTGCTCTATTTGGCGTAAGTCCTATTTCTAGTTGCGCATCGCTTTGTAATTCAAATAATTCGGCTGCTGGCGTACCAACGATAGTATTTACATCTAAAACTAATATACCTTCATGACTGCTGCCTAAACCCAGTTCATCTTCGGCACAGAGCATGCCTTCGGATGCAACACCGCGTATTTTAGCTTTTTTAATTTCAAATGCTTGATCTGGTTGTGGGTAAAGCGCTGTCCCGACGGTTGCTACAAGCACTTTTTGACCTTGCGCTACATTTGGAGCACCACAAACAATTTGCAAAGGTTCATCAGTACCTACATTGACTGTGGTCACTTTGAGTTTGTCGGCATCTGGATGTTTTTCACAGCTCAATACTTCACCAACAACAACCCCCTTGAGTCCACCTTTGATGTCTTCAATGTGTTCGATTCCTTCAACCTCAAGACCTGTTTCTGTCAAGACAGCATCGAGTTCTTCAGGAGAATAAGGAAAATTAAGTAAATCTTTGAGCCAGTTATAAGAGACTTTCATATTGGGGAATGATATTGACTTCTCGTTCTAGGGTCAGGCCGAAAAGTTTTTGAATTTGTTCAATGATTTGAGTAGATAAGTCCAAGATTTCTTGCCCAGTACTGCCACCGTAATTGACTAATACCAAGGCTTGTTTGTCATGGACACCGCAATTTTCATTTCTAAGGCCTTTGAAACCAGCTCTTTCAATGAGCCAGCCAGCAGCCAATTTTACCTCTGTGTCCGACACAGGGTAGAAGGAAACCTCAGGGTAATTGCGTTTGATGTCTTCGTAGCGTTCAATGGAGACAACAGGGTTTTTGAAAAAACTTCCGGCATTACCAAGTACTTTTGGGTCGGGTAACTTAGATTGTCTGATGGCAATTACGGCCTGAGAAACTGTTTGAATGGTGGGTGCGGTTACGCCCATTTTTTCAAGTTCTTGTTGAATGGCGCCGTAACTCGTTTTGACTTCAGCTCGTTTGTGCAGCTTGAAAGTAACATCGATGATGATGTATTGATTCTTGAGCGCGCGTTTGAAAACGCTTTCACGATAACCGAACTGACACTGCTGCTTGTCAAAAGTATGTATTTCACCAGAAGCAATGTGATAAGCACTTAATTCGTGAAACACATCTTTGATTTCCACGCCATAGGCACCAATATTTTGCATGGGGCTGGCTCCTACAGAACCTGGGATTAAAGATAAATTCTCTAGCCCCGCCCAATTGTGGTCGATGCAATGACAAACAAATTCATGCCAAACTTCACCAGCTCCAGATTTTACATAGACATTTTCAGCGTCTTCTTTGAGCAGTTGGATGCCTTTGATTTCATTGCGCAAAACCAAACCTTGGAAGTCAGCTGTGAATAGGATATTGCTACCGCCACCCAAAATTAATAAGGGAAGGTTTGGATAGGAAGCAAGTAAAGCAGGCAGTTGCTGAACCACTTGAAAGGAAGCAAAATGTTGCGCCTGTGCAGCAATACCAAAAGTATTGAAGGGTTTTAAATTGAGCTCGTGTTGCATTTCTAGCTCAAAGTTAGAAATATTGTATAAAACAGCCCTATGCGCCGAATAATTCGACCTTAATTTCGACATCTTGTTTATCAACGGGGCTTTCTTCGATATGTCGCAAGATCAATTGAGCCGCTTGATCTCCTACAATTTTACCATCGTGGAAAATATAATGCAGTTGCTTGTGTAGAAATGGCATGGTTAATCCGTCCGAAAATCCAATTACAATCGTCTTTTTGGAAAGTCTATTTTCTTTAATAGCTGTTATTATTCCTAATAAGACCTCATCAGAAATGCCGAAAAAGGCAGCCGTTTGGTGCATGGCAATTTGTTCATTGACAAAATCATAGGCGGCCTTCGCATCTTTGGCGTAGCAAATATCACAAATGATGTTTTCTTGGAGTGCTTTGTGAAAACCTGATTTTCTATTTTTAGAAATATTGAGTTCCTCAGGACCGAAAACAGCCGCTACCCGTTTTATTTTTTTGTCATTGAGGTAGTTTGCACAGGCTGCCGCTGCCATAGCATCATTGATATGAACAGAGGGGAAGTCCTGGCTTTCAAGCGTGTTGTCAAACAATACCAGCGGGATTCCTAAACTTTTACAGCTAGTAAGGTGGTCTAGATTCTTGGTCTGGTTACTCAGTGAAAGCAAAATACCATCGACCCGCATGTCGCAACATTGTTGAATAGCCGCTATTTCGTTTTCGAGTAGATCCTCAGTTAATAGAATTAGCGTTTGGTAATTATTTTGTTTCAGTGTTTTTGTAATTCCTTCAATGACATCTGGAATGAAGGAACGATATATTTTAGGAAGTACAACTGCGATGAGTTTTGATTGCTTCTTTCTAAAGTTGGCCGCAAAGCTATTGGGCTTGAATTGCAGCTCTTCAGCGAGTTGCTGTACGCGTTGCCTGACTTCTAGGCTGATATCTGGATGATTATTGAGTGCGCGAGAAACCGTTGAAGGGCTCACATTTAAAAAAGTGGCCAAATCTTTAATTGTCATCGGTTTCATGTCTACAAGTATGCCATTTTTTTAGGACAATTCAAAAAAATGTTAAAAAGTATTCAACCGCAAACGATTGCGCAAACGATTGCGCAATCGTTTGCAGGGTTTTTCACCTCAATTTCATGTTTTCTCAATGTTAAATTGCTCTAATTTGGTCGAACCAAAACTAAAACTATGGAAAATAAAAGTTACTTAAATGTAAAAACACTAGCTGGGCTATTAATGCTTCAGTTGGGTGTTGCACAGACCACCTTTGCTCAGGTAGGCAAAGAGAAGGATTCTGTCAAAAACATCAACGAAGTAGTTGTAACAGGTGTAACCAATCCTAAAGCAGCGCTTAGTTCTTCAATCTCTGTATCGACATTGCGTCCTGATCAGATTGAACGTGCCGCTCCGCGTACAACTGCAGAAATTTTCCGTCAAATCCCTGGTATTCGTTCAGAATCTTCAGCAGGAGACGGTAATACTAACTTATCTGTTCGTGGGGTTCCATTAGCAACAGGTGGTTCAAAGTATCTATTGATCCAAGAAGACGGTTTACCGGTACTTCAATTTGGAGATATCGCTTTTGGAACACAAGATCAATTTGTTAGAGCAGATGCAACGATCGGTAGAGTAGAGTCTGTACGAGGTGGTTCTGCTTCTACGCTAGCATCAAACTCACCAGCGGGTATCATTAACTTTATTTCTAAAGACGGACGTCGTGAAGGAGGATCTATTGCTACTTCTATCGGTGTTGACTACAGAAATTTACGTCAAGATGTTGAATACGGAACAAAAGTAGGTGATGGTTTATACATGCATGTTGGTGGTTTTTACCGTCAAGGTGTTGGGCCGCGCGACATCGGTTTCAATGGTAACGACGGCGGTCAAATCAAGGCGAACTTATTGAAAGAATTTGATAACGGTTATGTAAAAGTTTACGTGAAAGCCCTCAGAGATCATACCGCAGCATACATGCCAATGCCAATGACAGTTAGTGGGTCAAATGATGCTCCAGTTTGGGGTTCAGTGACTGGCTACAACGCATTAACAGGTGGTTTGCAAACGCCATTTATGTCGAATGTAGTGGCTTTGAACGAAGCGAATCAACCAGAAATGGTGAACGTACATGACGGCATGACTTCAAATTATACTTCAGTTGGTACTGAGTTCAAGTTTGATCTTGGAAATGACTGGACGCTTACAGGCCGTTCGCGTTATGCAGGTGTAAATGGTCGTTTTGTAGCGCCATTCCCGGCTAACTTTGGAACAACTGCTGCTATTGCCGGTGGTTTAGCAGGTGCGGGAAATACTTACACATTGACTAACCAAGATGGTTCAAACTACGAGGGTGAGACTTTGATGTTGATGCACTTATTCAATACCAAATTGAATAACTTCAACAACATGACCAACGATTACAACATCAACAAGAAGACCTCTTTTGGTAACTTGAACTTTGGTCTTTACCAAGCAACACAGCAACTCAATATGTCTTGGTTGTGGAATTCTTACCTCATGAGTGCAGCAGATGCTGAAAACGGTTACGGTCAGTTAATTGACATCAACCGCGTTGATTCTACAGGTGCTTCAACTGCCTTGACAGAAAATGGTTTATTGGCTTACGGTGTGCCTGCATGGGGTAACTGCTGCCAACGCAATTACAATGTTGCTTACAACATTTTAGCACCATACCTCAACGGAGATATCGAAGTGACTGAAGCCTTGACACTTTCTGTTGGTGCGCGCTACGATATGGGAACAGCTAACGGTACCTATTCAGGTTCTGTACAATCACCAATGAATGATATCAACGGTAACGGAACTGTTTCTGCAGTAGAAAACAGTGTTTCTATGATTGACAACAATAATCCAAATGTTGTTAATTACAACTGGAACTACCTATCTTATTCAGTAGGAGCTAACTACCAACTTGATCAAACAAGTGGAATTTTTGCACGCTACTCTAAAGGCGGACGTGCAGGCGCTGACCGCGTACTTTTCGGAACTTACTTAAATCCGCAAGGAGGTTTAACAGCTGCAAATAATGTTGTTGACTTCACATCACAAGCAGAGCTTGGTTACAAAATGCGTAAGAATGGTTTATTGTTAAATGCAACTGCATTCTTCGCGCAAACAGATGAAAAGAACTTCGAAGCGACTACTCAAAAATTCTTTGATCGTACGTACAACGCAGTTGGTCTTGAATTAGAAGCAGGTTACACAGTTAAGAAATTCCAAATCTATGGTAACTTAACTTATACTAATGCTAAAATTGCTGTAGATGAAGTAACGCCAAGCAACGTTGGTAAAACACCACGTCGTCAGGCGCCACTTATCTATTCTGTTACACCAGTTTACAATATCAATAAGGATTTCCAAATTGGTGCAAACTTGATCGGAACAGGAAGTTCATTTGCTCAAGATAACAATGAGTTGGTCATGAGTGCTTATTTCTACTTGAATCCATACATCAGCTGGACGCCAATTGAAAATCTTAGTGTGATGTTACAATCAAACAACGTTTTAAACGCAATGGGGGTAACAGAATCTGAAGAAGGTTCAATTACAGAAGGTACTACCAACTACGTAAGAGCTAGATCAATTGCTGGACGTTCTACGGCAATTAGCATCCGCTACCGTTTTTAAGACTTTGTTTTAGAGTGATAGAGATGAGGTGTAACTTTACACCTCATTTCTTTTTTATAGAGGGTCCTATGTATAAAGAACAAGCATTTCAGGTATTAAAAAATAGCAGTACTGCAGCTGGTTTTCTCGCCACGGCTACGGGTAATGAAAATTACAATCGCGTTTGGTCAAGAGATAGCGCTATTACAGCTTTGGCAATCTTGTTGCATGAACGTGAAGAACTTTACCCTTCCGTGAAGGCAAGTATCTTGACATTAGCACAGCAACAAAATGTACAAGGGCTCATACCTTCAAATGTAGCAGTTGCCGATACAGAAAAGGCAAGTGTTAGTTATGGCACACTTGTCGGGAGGGTAGATGCCCAAACTTGGTGGCTCATTCAAACTTGTTTGTACCTATCAAAAACGCAAGACCTTGAACTTAAAAACAAATTGAAAGCACCCGCATTTCAAGTGCTCAATTTACTAGATGCATGGGAATTCAATGCCCGACATTTGGTTTATACGCCATTAGGTGGAAATTGGGCGGATGAATATATCTTATCGGGTTATACACTTTACGATAACTTACTTCGTTATTGGGCCTTGAAACTTTGTTCAAGCTGTTGGCCTGAAGAACAGCAGCTTCAACAAAAGATCCAATTAGTAAGAAATGCCATTGAACATAACTTTTGTTCAATAAAGCAAACTAGTGAGCAGACCCTGCATCCAAGAATTTTCCAAACGCTCCAAAAACAGCAAATTCCATTTTTACCTGCTTGTTTTGATGCTGCTCAATATACATTGCAATGGGATGCCGCTGCCAACGGCTTGGCGCTTTTATTGGGTTTTGAAATACCCGGTTTAACAGCCTACATCAAAAAGTTTGAAACAGATAGGCAACAACTTTTTATTCCGTCGTTTTGGCCAGTGATTCAAAGACAAGATGCCGCTTGGGCCTTACTTGAAAATCAGTATAATTATAGTTTTAAAAACGAGCCCTATCAATTTCATAATGGGGGCTCTTGGGCGGTGATGTCCGGAATTTTGGCAATGGGCTTGCAAAAACAATCCACTGAACTTGCTCGTCAAATTGCTCAGAGTTATGAGCAGTTTTTAGAACAAACTGATACATTTCATTTCTCAGAATACATCTCAACTAATGACTTCAAACCAGGAGGGAAGCAACAAATGTGTTTTTCTGCATCTGGCTATTTATTTATGTGTGCTGATCCAGCACAAATCCTTGCAATCTTTTCATTATGATAGGAGAAAAAATAGAGACTACCTTTCTGAATATCAGTGCAGCGGATCAAATTTTAGCTGCCTTTGATTTCTGGAAAAATACGCAAAGGTCAGTATTGGCAATTGCCGGAGAATCTGGCAGCGGTAAGACGCACATGGCGACAGCCTTGCAACAAGCTTTGTTAGATAAAGGATGTCAAGCACATATTTTGCATATGGATGATTTCTTTAAATTGCCGCCAGCAAGTAATCATGCAAAAAGATTGCAAGATATCGGGCATGTTGGACCTGAGGAAGTAGATCTTACTAGATTGAATAACTTCATTTCAGCATTTAAAAAGGGCGCAACCCAGCAGATTGTTCCCTTGGTCGATTATTACCAAAATAGCAGCTCAGAAATTAAAGTTGAACTGAACGAGGTAAAGGTTTTGATTATAGAAGGTACATATACCTTTTTTCTTGAAAACACTGATTTTCATCTTTTCATGTCCAGAGATTACAAACAAACCAAAGAGTTGAGGCTCGCCCGCAACCGTGGTTCAGAAGCACAAGACGAATTTGTAGACCGTGTTTTGGAGATTGAACATCAACTCATTTCAAAAAGTGCAAGCAAAGCAGATGCACTGATCGATTTTCATTTTAATTTAAAGCTCAAATGAAAAAAATACTTCCTCGTTTGAGTTTTTGGCAGCTGTGGAACATGAACTTCGGATTCCTTGGAATTCAGTATAGTTTCGGGCTTCAACAGACTGCAATCAATCCTATCTATATGCTCTTGGGAGCTAACCCAGATGAGCTGCCTTTATTGAATTTAGCAGGGCCAATGACAGGCTTATTGGTTCAACCGCTCATTGGTGCGCTTAGCGATAAAACTTGGCATCCAAAATTAGGACGTCGCAAACCATATTTTCTCATCGGAGCCATTTTGTGCTCCTTGGCGCTTTTTGCTTTTCCTTATAGTAGTTCAATTTGGATGGCTGCGGGCTTACTTTGGATTTTAGATGCCGGTAATAATACAGCAATGGAGCCCTACAGGGCTTTTGTAGCTGATGTTTTACCTGAACATGAACAGCGCCGCGGATTTTTAATCCAGAGCTTTTTTACCGGTTTTGGTATCACACTTGCCAATTTGTGCCTTTACCTGTTGCAGAAGAGTGAGTGGCTTGGCCAAAAAAGCGAAAACGGTTTGCCTTATTGGGTCTATGTAGCCTTTTTTGTAGGCGGTATTGCCTCCATAACAACGATTTTATGGGCGATGTATAAAACCAAAGAAGAGCCACCTTCTGCAGAAGAATTAGCCGAACTTCAAGCGAGCAAAAAAAGTGCAATAGCCCCAATACTAGACATTCTCAGAGCGATCAAAGGGATGCCTCGGGTCTTGTGGAAATTGGCTATTCTTTATTTTTTTCAGTGGTATGCACTTTTTATTTACTGGCAATTCTCCGCGCTTTCAGTGGCCCAAACAATCTATGATATTCCACTCGGAAACCAAATGAATCAGCATCCTGACTTTGAACAGGCAGTGAGTTTTTCTGGCCTTTTGAATGCCAGTTATAATATTGTTACGTTTATAGTTGCGCTTTTACTCATACGTATTTTAGCAAAGTTTGCGGCGCACAAGGTACATGCAGTAGCCTTGCTGATAGCCGGGTTTGGTTTACTTAACTTTTCGATGACCCAAGATCCAACGATGCAAATCATTAATATTGTTGGTTTAGGTATTGCTTGGGCAAGTATCATGGGCGTACCTTTTTTAATGGTGGTACCTGAATTGCCGAAGGAAAAATATGGAGTTTATATGGGTATCATCAATATGATGATTGTTTTACCGATGATATTTCAAACCCTGACTTTTGGAAAACTCTATAATTCATTTTTAGGTCAGACTCCTTCAAATGCAATTCTTTTTGCTTCCTGTCTTTTCTTTATCTCAGCAGGCTTGAGTTATTTTCTTTTCAAGAAAAAAGTTAGTCAGCACTGAAATAGCCGGGATCAGTAGGCTTGATCCAAAAGAACCAGTCATAATAAGCGAGGTGATGACTTTTGATAAAGCCAAGTTTGCTTTTTGGATAAGTGTTCGGTATATAGATTCGGCCACCTTTGGTAGGGTCTTTGAGTTGATCGAGGCCAGGAACAGCTTGTTGTGGGGCAATCCCGTCTTGTAAAAAAATGGGATCTGCTTCACGGACGTCAGCGTTAGCACCATATTGCCAAATTTCTTCAAAAATAGTCCAATCTCGGCTTGCGGTGCTCGCAGCCTCAGGCGATAAAATCAGTGCTTTGCCAAAGGTTTGTGTCGGTGCGAGGATATCAATGATGCCCAGGAAATAGGCATAGCCCATGCTGTGGCAAACTACATGGATTTTTGTTGCTGGGTTTTCTTCAAAGTATCTGAGTAAGAGTTTTCCTGCTTTTGCGCCGTTTTCAACTCTGATGTCAAAACCATTAGGATTGGGTTGCGTGTTTAAGACCCATTTGCTCTTGCGTCGGATCCAGCAAAAACGAGAAAAAATGTAGGACCTCACTGCTTTTCCCATTCTGAGATGCGTAGACGTGCTTATCGGGTGGTGCGCATCAAGATAAAGCGCCTTTGCTGATGGGAATCTTTTTTTAATGGAGTCGTCAATTGCATACCAATAGCCAGTAGGGTCTTTTTGGTGAATCTGATTGTTGGTGATTTCGGCGTCGTGTTTGGGCCCACGATAACCATTGATAAACAGAATGTATTCTTGTGCTAGCATGTGAGTAGACAACAGAAAAAAAAGTGGAATGAGCAAAAATTTACTTCCCATATTGATAGAAAATACCGCTAGCAAAAGCCGTCCAAAAACTCGCATTTTGCTCAGCTGTTTTTAAACCAGAATTGATCCAGGAATTACAAGTAAAGAAGAGACTGTAGCGCCCTTTTGCTTGATAATAAGCATCGTTGCCCGTAACAACACCCTTGATTTTTGGACGAATCAAAACAGTTTGATGGTTTTTATAGATCAAGGTGCGTTGTATATAATGCACTAATTTTTGATATTGTTTTTTAGTGATTTTTAAGCCAATAATTGGGCGATCATCTAGGAGTTGTCTGTAGTAAGTGGCATGGATGGCTGAAGGCCCAAGGCCAAAGGGCGTGGTGAGTGCCGTTTTGAGGGTGAGGTCAGCCCAAGTGGGTGTGTTCATGTAAAAAGTTTGGTCGCCCCAACCAATAGAGATCAGTTGGTTACTGCTGTCCTTGAAGTCTGTGTTGGCAATAGGAAATTCTTGACGCCAGTCATGGATTTCATTTTTGACGGGTAGCACAAAGTCGGTGTGTACACCAGATTTCATGAGGTGGATATGGACGCTAGCGTTTTTATAGATTTTCCCTTTGCTTGGAATTCTAGAAAGGATAAACGTGCAAAGCAAGTAAAAAACAATTGCGCTGCCCAAAAAAGTGAGGGTATAACCAGTCACTTTTAAGCTGCGTTTAGTAGCCCGACGAACTCGTCGGGTTTGGTACCAATGTAATTTGCGTTTTTTTTGCTGCATATGTTCAAAACAAAGTTAAACTTTCTAGCATATTTGAAGGCCAAGTGTTTATTTTTGTGTTCAGTAAATCTACACCATGCAGCACAAATTTTTCCTTTTATTTTCGTTTGTTAGTCTTTTTTCTTTTGGTCAACAAAACAACAGTACGCTCAACGCTTCTCAGAAACTGACCGAAGTCTTGCTCAATGTAGATCGTTATTATGTCGACTCCCCAGATATTTCTAAACTCACCGAAACGGCCATTGTTTCACTCTTAGAAGAGCTTGACCCACATTCTACTTACATTCCAAAAGAAGAGCTTGACGATGCGCAAATGACAATTAACGGAAGTTTTGTCGGAATTGGGGTGCGTTTTCAACTCATGAAAGACACTATCAGTGTGGTTGCAACCATTCCAGGCGGGCCCTCTGAAAAATTAGGCATTTTACCTGGCGATCAAATTGTACAGGTAGATGGTAATAATGTCGCTGGTATTGGCATAAAAAATGACCAAGTACGTCAAAAACTCATGGGAGACCTCGGCACAAAAGTGAAGGTAACGGTTAATCGCAAAGGCAAACTCTTAGATTTCAATATTACTCGCGATAAAATCCCAGTCTTTTCAGTAGATGCGGCCTACATGATTGACAAAGAGATTGGCTACATCAAACTCAATAGTTTCTCAAAAACAACGGTTCAAGAAGTTCAGACGGCCCTACAAATGCTCAAGAGTCAGGGTATGAAAAGCCTGATTTTTGATCTGCAAAGCAATGGTGGTGGACTCCTAGATGCCGCCCACAAATTAGCAGACGAGTTTTTATCAGGTGACAAACTGATTGTATACTCAGAGGGTAGAGCGCAGCCGCGTTATGACCTGAAAGCAGCTAAAAAAGGACTTTTTGAAGAAGGACAACTGGTTATTCTCACAGATGAATATTCAGCAAGTGCCAGTGAAATTTTATCAGGTGCCATTCAAGATTGGGATCGCGGCTTAATTGTTGGGCGTCGAACTTATGGTAAAGGATTGGTTCAAAGACCAATGCCACTCTCCGATGGTTCTGAAATTCGCCTGACAATTGCACGTTATTACACGCCAACCGGGCGCCACATTCAAAAGCCATATCAAGACACAGAAACGTATCGCAAAGACCTCAATCAGCGTTATTTAAACGGAGAATTTTTCCTCAAAGACTCTATTAAATTACCCGATTCTTTGATGTATAAAACCCTCAAGACTAAAAGAACGGTCTATGGCGGTGGCGGAATCATGCCCGATGTCTTTGTAGCGCTAGATACTACAGAAAGCTCCACTTATTTTGCAGATTTGATTCAAGGTGGTCATGTCAATAGCTTTATTTTTAAATATGTCAATGAGAACCGTGCTGCCTTATTGAAATCTTATCCAAGTATCAAAGAATTCAGAGCAAATTTCGTCTGTGATGCTTCATTTATGGATTCCTTTTTTGCCTATGTAGCCATAGAAGATAGCACCCTCAAATACAACGAAGACGAATATCGCCGCAGTGAAAACTTAATTAAATTGAGGTTGAAGTCTGTGATTGCTCAAGATTTATGGGGTACCAATGAAATGTTTCAGATTTACAACGACACCAATGAAATCTTACAAGAAGCCATTCAGCAAATTCAAAGCAAAAACTATAATAATTTTAATCTCGAAAAGTAATTCGATTGTAGTTTAAGACGCTCAACAGCTAAAACATCATCATAAATTATGTCTGACGATAAAAAAATAATCTTTTCAATGGTGGGCGTGTCCAAAGTGACACCAACCGGTAAGCAAATCATCAAAGATATTTACCTCTCCTTCTTCTATGGTGCCAAAATCGGCATCATCGGTTTGAATGGTTCGGGTAAATCTACGGTCATGAAGATCATTGCAGGCCTCGATAAATCTTATCAAGGTGATGTTGTATTTTCTCCTGGCTACACGGTAGGTTATTTGCCTCAAGAACCTGAACTAGACCCGAACAAAACCGTCAAAGAAATCGTGATGGAAGGCGCTCAGGAAATTGTTGATGTATTGGCTGAATATGAAGAGATCAACAATGCCTTCATGGATGAAGCTGTATTGGCAGATCCAGATAAAATGGACAAGCTCATTGCGCGTCAAGGAGAGGTTCAAGACAAAATTGATGCACTCGATGCTTGGGAACTCGACACCAAGCTAGAACGCGCCATGGATGCCTTGCGTTGTCCGCCTGATGATCAGCTCATAGGCACACTCTCAGGTGGTGAACGCCGTCGTGTGGCTTTGTGCCGCTTATTATTGCAAAATCCAGACATCCTATTACTCGATGAGCCAACCAACCACCTCGATGCAGAATCTATCGATTGGTTAGAGCAGCACCTTCAGCAATACAAAGGAACCGTCATAGCCGTTACACACGACCGCTATTTCCTTGACAACGTAGCGGGCTGGATCCTTGAACTTGATAGAGGAGAGGGTATTCCGTGGAAAGGAAACTATACTTCTTGGCTTGAACAAAAAGGCAAGCGCTTACAAGAAGAAGAAAAAATGGAGTCTAAGCGCCAAAAAATGTTGGCCCGAGAATTAGAGTGGGTGCGCATGAACCCGAAAGCCAGACAAGCGAAAAGCAAGGCACGTCTTCAGAACTATGATAAAATGTTGTCTGAAGATAGCCGTGAAAAAGAAGCGCGCTTGGAAATCCCAATTCCAAACGGCCCGCGTTTGGGTAACAATGTCATTGATGCTGTGCATGTTGCCAAAGCATTCGGTGATAAATTGCTCTACGACGACCTCAATTTTAAATTGCCTCCTGCCGGAATCGTTGGAATTATTGGGCCAAATGGTGTGGGTAAAACCACCATCTTCAAAATGATCATGGATGAGTTAGCTCCAGATAAAGGAGAATTTACAGTTGGTGATACCGTTCAGATTGGCTATGTTGACCAATCGCATAAAGATATTCATCCTGATAAAACTGTTTTTGAGGTCGTATCAAACGGACTAGAATTTGTAGAAATTGGCAATCAGAAAATCAATTCAAGGGCTTATTTATCAAAGTTCAATTTCAATGGCTCCGATCAAAATAAAAAAGTAGGCGTGTTGTCTGGGGGTGAAAGAAACCGTTTGCACTTGGCCATGACGCTTAAAACTGAAGCCAATGTGCTTTTACTCGATGAGCCCACCAATGACATCGATGTAAACACCCTAAGAGCGCTAGAAGAAGGCATCGAGAATTTTGCGGGTTGTGCTGTGGTTATTTCCCATGACCGTTGGTTTCTAGATAGAATTTGTACCCACATTTTAGCTTTTGAAGGCGATTCTCAGGTGTATTGGTTTGAAGGCTCATACTCTGACTACGAAGAAAACCGCAGAAAGCGTCTTGGCGATGCTGGACCAAAAAGAATTCGATACAGAAGTTTGGGTTAGTGGCAGCTGCGCTCTTTCCATTTGAAATGGTGAGCCTTGAGTAAGGTGTCATTTTCTTGATTCGGTTCGGGCGTTTGGTTACTAACTAGTTTTAAATCAGGTTGCCCTGCATCCACCCATGCCGTGTACCACACAGATGCCACCATTAATATAGCTGCGCGCATGCGTCTTTCAACCATGCCATTTAGTTTTTCATGATACATTTTGCAAAACTTCCTTGAATACACGCGCGTCATCGTTGCGCCGCGTTGCTCAAAACTGTATTTTTCTGCTTCTGCTATCTGAGTGCTACAAAATTTTTCCATGGAAAACACGGTGTCTAGAGCGGCGTGTGAGCCAGCGATAGCTTGCCAAATAGCTTTTTGAACGGAAGGAAGATACTGCGCTGGGCCAATCCAGTAATTGTATTTTTCGGCTTCAAGCTCAACAAGACGGCTTTCCCACAAGCCATGGATGCCATGCTGGTTGCTGAGTTGACCATTATAATTTTGGGTGGTATGCAGCGGTACATGTGCGTCGGCGATGTAATGCCCAATTTCTGCTGCATATTTTAAAATTTGTTGGAGATTTTTTTGCTCAAAAGCTTTTTGTAATCTGTATTTCATTTGAACTACATGCCAAGGCACAATGCCGTGCGCTAGCAGGGTGTCTAGCCCATGACAGTCTATGGCATCATTCCAATTTTGTGGGAGGTTCCAAAATGGACGCTCACCTTTTTTATAATAATGATCGAGGTCGATGTAATGGCGTGCAGCCTCGGCTTCTTGAATATATCGCCGTTGATCTGGGGCAACGGCTTGCGCAATGAGCTCCTCTTGATGCGCCATAAAAAACTGCTGTAGCTCGAGTGGTAGCAAATAAACAGCAAATTCATTAATGCGCTGATGACCTGCAAAACCCCAATGGGATTTGTTTTGTGTTGATGTTAGTAAAAAGAGTAAGCCACTAAGGAGTAGTAGCTGAAGTGTTTTTTTAGGAGAGTTGAACGAGTTTGCCATCTTTTAGTATTGGAATGACCTCCGTTTGGTTCGGAGTCAGACAATACTTGATGTCTTCATTGAGGTTGAGATTTTTTAAGCGTCTGCGGTGCGAGCTCGACTTCAAATAGCCAAAGTAATTGTCCTTGGCAGAAAGGTAGAGATACTTAGCTGCAATCGATGAGTCTTCGTCAGAAATGTAGTCACCGGTTCCGATTAAATACTGACAAATTGCCCCCGCACAGATCGTATCTTCTAGGTTGAACTTATCTTGCCAGCCTGAACAGAGACAAAGCACATTTTTATCTTGGGTGGCTAGCCACTTGCAAAGTGCGTCAAGATTTAAGAAAGACCCAACCACAACAATTTCAGCATCTTTGGCAACGTCTAAAGATTTTGTGCCATTCGTCGTGGTAAGCACGACGTCTTGTCCTTTGAAATCTTCGCGCATGTATGAAAATGGCGAATTACCAAAATCAAAGCCCTCTACAATTTGACCTTTGCGTTCGGCACCAGCTAAAAATCCCTTTTGTTTGTAGGCCCAAGCTTCTTCTACAGTTGGAACTGGAATAATCGAGTTGATCCCGTTGTCAAAGGCAGCGCAAATGGCTGAAGTTGCCCTGAGTACATCAATGACAACCACGATTTCAAATTCATCTTTATAATAAGGGTATTCACCGGGCGTGAAGCAAACTTCAACGTGTTTTCTTAAATCCATGCTGCAAAGTTAAAAATAATGCAATAAAAAAGGGGAGCCGAAGCTCCCCCTAATTGGAAAGGTTGTTAATTCTTAGAATCTCCAACCAATACGAACAGATCCATGAGCTGCACCAATGTTGGTGTAAGTCATTTTGTTTCCAAGTGTTGTAACCGTAGATGTACTTAAAGGAGTAGTAATGTCTTTTACTACATCATCATTTGTAACTGAAGTACTTGTTAGGTTCAGTTCCAAGCCTAAGTAAAGGTTATCCGCTACATAGTAGTCAAAACCTGCGCCAAGACCCCAGCTGAATGTACTGTATCCTCCTGAAGCAGCTACCGAAAATCCATTCATGTAAGCCAAATCAGAGGTAGGGTCTACTGGATTTGAATAAAACACGTTGGTCCAAGTTTGTGTTTCAGAACCTTTGCCAAAGCCAACGTTTGCCGTAAAGTAAGGAGACATTTTGTCTGTTCCTGCTAAATGGTATTCAGCACCAAGCTTAAGATCCCAGGCACTTCTGTCAATTTGAACAGTACCAGTTTTAGTTGCGTCCGTTGCATCTGCATAAGTGTGTGTTTCATGACTTGGTGTATTGACTACAGATGAGCCATCTCCGCCAAAACCGAATTGTACACGAGCTGCGATGTTGTCGTTGACAAAATAACGCAAGCGCAAAGAAGGCGCTGCGAAGCTCATACCATTACTGGTATTTAGGTTAGCAAGTCCTTCTAATGAATAACGTGCGTCATCACTAGCAGGCTTTTGAGCAAACAATGACCCAGTCAATGTTAATGCTCCTACAAAAATCATTAGTTTTTTCATAGTTGTTTGTTTTATGGTTTGACCGAATGTACGCAATCGTTTGCGCAATTGTTTCAAAAAAAGACGCACAACTAGCTGTTAATAAGATATTAAGCCTGGGTGTTTTTAGCCTCTAACTCTTGCTGTAGCTGTAATTGATACATGTCAAAATAGGCTCCTTTTTGGGACATTAATTCGGAGTGAGTACCCGATTCAATAATCTGGCCGGCTTCCAAAACAATGATTTTTGTGGCATTTCGGATGGTTGAAATTCGGTGCGACACGATGATTGTCGCCCTGTTTTTCGCAAAATTCTCAAGTTCTTTGAGTATGATTTCCTCAGTTTCAGTATCGACAGCACTTAGGCAATCGTCTAAAATCAGCAATTTAGGATCTCGAAGTAAAGCGCGTGCAATCGAAATGCGCTGTTTTTGTCCACCACTTAAATTGACCCCGCGTTCGCCAAGTATGGTATCAAAACCATGTTCGAAGTCTTCAATGTTGTGTAAGACATGCGCACTTTTGCAAACGGCCTTGAGTTGTTCTAAGGTTGGCTCTGGTTGGTTTTCTGAACCGAATTTCAAGTTGTTGGCAATGGTGTCCGAAAATAAAAAGACATCTTGAGGAACCAAAGCAATTTCTTTTCGGTATTGTTTCAAGGAAAGTTTGCGCAATGAATTGGGGCCAACTGCAATTTCACCAGACAAAGGGTCAAAGTGTCTGGCTAATAAGCTGCAAATGGTCGATTTACCGCTTCCAGTTTGTCCTACAATAGCCAGTGTTTCGCCGGGTTTTACACTAAAGCTAATATTATGGAGAACCGGATTTGTTGCATTTTCATATTGAAAAGATACATTTTGTACTTCAATGCCTTGATTCAAGTCTGGAGCCAGTTGTTGATCGTCGGTGATTTTTGGTTTGGTATTCAAGAACTCATTGATGCGTTGCTGAGAAGCTGCTGCACGTTGAATAATGGAGGAAATCCAGCCTAAACTAGCAAAAGGCCAGGTAAGGTTAGTGACATACATAATAAATGCAACAATGCCACCGACCGTCATCTTTTTTTCAAAGGTGAGTAAGCCGCCGTAGTAAATGGCAATCATTGAGCTCAAGCCAATTAAAAAGATGATCGTTGGGCTAAAAAATGCATTGACAAGCACCAAACGCATGCTTTGTTTTTTATATCGTTCTGCTGATTCAGAAACTTTGTCAGCAACCTGTTGTTCTCGTTGGTAGGCCTTGATGATGCGAATGCCTGAAAAGGATTCTTGTGCCAAGGTGCTGAGAAAAGATTGTTCTTTCTGAACTTCTAGACTCATTTTATTCATCGTGGAAGACACTTTGTAAATGAGGATAGACATCAAGGGAAGCGGGAGCAATACATAAAGCGTCAAGCTTGGTGAAATACTGATCATTTTGGTAACAATCAGAATGAAAGACACCAATAAGTTGATGGTGTACATGATGCCTGGGCCTGCATACATTCTGACCAAACCTACATCTTCAGAAATCCTGTTCATGAGGTCACCGGTTGCATTCTTTTTGTAAAAGCTTTGATCTAACGCTTGGTATTGACCATAGATTTCATTTTTTAAATCGTATTCAATGAAGCGCGACATCACAATAATGGTTTGGCGCATTAAAAACAAAAAGAAGCCCTTAAGCAAAGAAAGCCCCATGTAGATGCCACCAAGTTCGAGTGCAAGATAGAAGTAGTCGGCCTTGGTTTGTAAACTTAGGTGATTCTGAAAACGGTCAATAGACTCGCTAAAATAGGCAGGCATTTGCACCCCGAAGTAGTTGCTAATTACGGTGAAAATGATGCCGAGTAGAAAGCGCCATTTATACTTCTTAAAGTATTTGTTGATGTATCGAAGGGACTTCATGGTTTTTTTCTACTTTTGCCAAGCTATTTGACTTGCAAATTTACGTCAAATAAGAATTAGTGAACGAACTCATTTCAAAAACATGTCTGATTTGACAATCTCTCCGTTGGCAGATTCCTCTCTGAATCCCATCCTTCAACCCATGGCAGCCATGGGACACGAACAAATTCTATTTTGTAACGACAAAGCAACAGGCCTAAAAGCCATCATCGCTGTGCACAACACCGTACTCGGGCCTGCTCTTGGCGGTACCCGTATGTGGATGTATCAAAACGAGCAAGAGGCGCTTACTGATGTTTTGCGTTTGTCTCGCGGGATGACCTATAAAAACGCTATTTCTAACCTCAATTTGGGTGGTGGAAAGGCGGTCATCATCGGTGACTCAAAATCCATGAAATCTGAGGCATTATTCAGAAGATTTGGCCGTTTTGTCAATTCATTGGCAGGTTCTTACATTACCGCAGAAGATGTAGGTATTTCTCCTGAAGACATGGTTCATGTCAGTAAAGAAACCAATTATGTAGTTGGCTTGCCAGGAAAAAGTGGTGATCCATCACCTGTAACGGCCTTTGGTGTTTATATGGGGATGAAAGCCGCTGCCAAACACCAATTTGGTTCAGATAGTTTAGCTGGTAAAAAAGTAGCTGTTCAAGGAATCGGACACGTTGGTGCTTACCTTGTTGAGTATTTGGTAGCTGAAGGTGCTGATGTCACAATTACAGACATCAATCAGGATGCCTTGCAAAAACTCAGTGCACAACATGGCGTAAAAGTGGTGGCTCCAGATCTTATTTATGGTATTGATATGGATATCTATGCGCCTTGTGCATTAGGAGCAACTGTCAATGATGAAACCTTGAGTCAACTTAAATGTGCAATCATTGCTGGTGCAGCCAATAACCAATTGAAAGAGGAAGCCAAGCACGGGCAAATTTTAATGGATCGCGGCATCATTTATGCCCCTGACTTCGCACTTAATGCAGGAGGAGTTATTAATTGTTTTTCAGAAGTCGAAGGTTTGTCTTTAGAATGGGCCAAACAAAAAGCTGAAGAAATATATACTACCATTGACAACATTTTAATTCGTTCTAAGCAAGAAGGCTTGCCAAGTTATCAGGTAGCCAACAGAATTGCTGAAGAGCGCGTGCAAGCAAAAGGCAGTCTTAATATCTAATTATGCTCAATAGAAGACACTTAAGAATCAAAGTACTGCAGGTACTCTATGCCTTTTTTCAGAGTTCAGATACTGACCGCTCTAAGGCTGAAAAGGAGTTACTGCTTTCCATTGAGCGCATGTATGACATGTACTTATTTTTGATGCTGGCCTTACCTGAAATGAAGCGCGCCGCTTTAAACAGACAAGCTGAACTCAAGAAAAAAATGCGTCCTACACCAGAGGAACTCAACCCAAACACCAAATGGGTTGATAACACCTTGGTGTTGGCTATTGAAAATTCGAAAGAACTTTATAAAGTTTCAGAGGCGCGCAAAGTCAATTGGTTAGGCGCTGAAAATCAAGAGATTTTCAGAAAGATGCACCTCAATCTCTTAGAAACGGAACTGTATTTTGAACACATGAACAATGGTCAAGAAGGAGACGAAGAAGATCTCAACTTTGCCCTTCAGGTGTTCAAGCAAGAAGTAGCCAATTCAACCCTGATGCAGCACTTTTTTGATGAAAAATCCATTTATTGGGCTGATGACCTTGATTTGTGTGCTTCAATGGCCATCAAAACCATGAAAGCTTGGAAGCCAGGATCTGTGTTTGAAATCATGCCGCTTTTCAAAGAAAATGATGACGAACGAGATTATATTCTGACCTTGTTGCACGAAACCATCAAGCTTGACGAAGCTCATGAAAAGGATATCCTTACCCTTGCTGAGAACTGGGAACTCGATCGCATCGCCAAAATGGATATGCTGCTTTTAAAAATGGGCTTAACCGAACTTCAGTCCTGCCCAAGTATACCAACAAAAGTGACGCTCAATGAATACATTGAAATTTCGAAATTCTACAGCACACCAAAAAGCAATGTCTTTATCAATGGCATTTTAGACAAAGCCATTGCTAAACTGACCCAAGAAAAGCGCATTCAAAAAGTGGGTAGAGGTTTATTGAACTAATTGTTAAAGAAATTACTATGAGCGCTATTCGTCTGTTTTCATTTACCAGTTTACTTTCAATTTTCTTACTGAGTTGTCAAGAAAATCAAAGCATTGAGGTTGGGCAGCCAACAACCATGGACATTCCGCAAAAGGTATTTTACGCGGGCACGGTCATGAAAGGTGAACGCATCAAGGCTTCATTTAAAGTAATCAATACGGGTTCGTATCCATTGGTATTCGGAGAAGTAAAGCCCTCTTGTTCTTGTACAGTTGTAGGAAAGCCTAGCAAGCCTATTCAGCCCGGTGATTTCACAATAATTAAAGCGGAAATCAACACTGACGAGTTGCATACCAAGAATATTCATAAGGCAATTACGCTCATGACCAACACGGAGCCGAATATTACCATCTTGGAAATAAAGGGTCGAATAAAATAACTACATTTGTACGCAAATTAAAAAAGAAACTATGGGAGCTGGAGCTAATCAATTGGTCATGATCGTCTTAATGATCGGCGTATTTTATTTTTTCATGATCAGACCACAAATGAAAAAGCAAAAAGAGCTCAAAAAATTCCGTGAAGCGCTCAAGCCAGGTGACAAAGTGGTCACTATCGGCGGTATTCACGGTAAAATCCTAGAAATTTCAGATGCTACTGTACTTATTCAGTCAGAAGGCACCAAAATCAGACTAGACAAAGCGGCTATTTCTTCTTCTATGGAAGATACGCTGCAAGCGAAATAATAAATCTTTGGGGATGTAGCTCAGTTGGCTAGAGCGCTTGACTGGCAGTCAAGAGGTCGTCGGTTCGAGCCCGATCTTCTCCACAACAAAAGTCCTCATCTTGGGGGCTTTTGTTATTTTAGCACCATGCAAATCACGAAAATCAATGAAGACAGCACTTGGTTGCTCCAGATAGATGGGCTCAAAGTCCTTATTGATCCTTGGTTAAGTCCATCTCAAATAGATTTTCATCCGTGGTTCAGTCGGCAGTTTCATAATCAGCCACAAGTTGCCATTGAAACGCTTCCGCAGCCAGATTTCATTTTCATTTCTCATCCATTTACGGATCACTGCAACAAGGAAACCCTTTTGCAGTTCGCTGCTGATATTCCAATTTTGGCACTTCCTTCCGTTTTGAAGAAAATTAACAAATGGCGGCATTTTAAAACCTTACTTAGTTTAGATGAGGCGCCATTTGCACTCCGACAACTGAAAACCAAGCGAGCCTTAGTTCATAAGGCTTTTCAAATCAGTTCCAAAGAGAAGTCCTTGATTTATGCGCCTCACGGAGCAGTTTTATCAGAAGACAGCCATGCCAATGTATTGATCACAACTACCTTAAGTTACCGCCTGCCATTTTTTATTGGTGGCACCATCAACATGGGTTTGCAAAAAGCATTGGCCTTGAAAGAAAAAATAGGCGCAAGCTATCTTTTAGCCACTCACGACGAACAAAAACGAGCAGAAGGATTCGTTTCAAAAGTTGCGAGTATCAAATTCGAAGCACATCCGGAGGTTCTTTCTTTGGAAGTGGGTGCTACTTTTATTGTTGAATGATGTAATCAATCAATCTTTAGAACAAGATAACTCCCATTTGCTAAGCTCACATAAAGGGTGTTTTCAATTGTAGTCATGCTGAGGCAATTGCCGTTGTAGATTTTCTTCCAGGTTTTTCCACCGTTTTTACTGCAGTCAATGCCATTGGTGCCACAAGCGTAATAGCGTTCATTGACCTTGATTACGCAAGATCGATAGCCACTCGGGCCTTTTTTGGGTGCTTGCCAGGTTTTGCCAGCGTCTGTCGAATAATAGCAGGTGTTTTTTGCTTCGTGAGGAGCTAAGTAGTTTCCACCCACGGTCATGATTTCATTTTTGTCAGAAAGTGACATGGCATAAGGGCCACAAGTAGGGCAGGAAGGATAGGGAAGTGTTGAAATTTCCCATGTTGATCCTTGGTCTGGGGAATGAAAGAAGCGGGCGCTCAGGCCACCTGAAATAAAGTAAAAATGTCCTTTTAAAACCTGATTGGTTTGTCCGCTGGCTGCATACGCTGCTTCGCCCTGATTTGCTTGTATTTTAGTAGGTGTGGGTTCCCAATTGAGGCCTCCGTCCAAGGATCGAAAAGTACAAAACTCATTAGCTACGGGGTCTCCGATAAGGAATAAGGTGTCGTTATCAAAGGCAAGCCCGTCAAAGAAAATGGGTTGATCCTGCCATTTCAAGTGGACTACTTCTGGTTGGCTGGCTCCGCGTGCAATTCTAATCAGATGGCTTGTGTCGTTGCTTTGCATGGCCAGCAGAAATCTAGAGCTATAGGCAAGATCTCTAATTTCCCGATAATTGCTATCGAGCTGAAAAGTTTTGATACTTTTTAAGGACGGGCTCAAAACACGAATGTTCGCCAAGTTTGACCCGACTACTATATTTCCAGTTGGTAGCGTAATTAAAGCCCTTTCATGTTCTTTTTTAGCGCCAGGCGTTCTTGGAAAGTAAACCTCTATCTGTGCTATCGCATCAAAAGAGAGCAGTAAAAAAAGAAAACAAAGTGTTAGGGATTTCATAAGCTAAATGATTAAATAAATGATCATGAGAATTGTGACGTTTCCTAGAGCTAGCTACTTTCTGAATCGCTCCTCAAAACGCGCTTTGGATTGCATCTTTAAAGTGTTTAAGTCTGCAGGTGCTTGGCGCTTCCAGCGTTTGTGAGACCACAGCCATCTGCTCGGGTCTTGAGCTATAGCAGTTTCAAGAAACGATGCGTGTTTTTCGGTGATATGGCCGTAGTCAAGTTGCTTTGCATCCTGAGTAATCACTTCAAATGAAACCTTATAAAAACCTCTTTTAGAATTTGTTATATTTATATAAACAACAGCGCAGTCATAGGCATTGGCGAGATACTCGGGGCCAAAAATGATAGGGCTTTCTACGCCTAAAAAGTTCGTCCAGTAGGCTTTTTCTGCGCTAGCAGGTGCTTGATCAGCTAAAACCAAAAGCACAGGATTCTTCTTTTCAAAAGCCATTTTATAGTTGTCCTGATGAACAACTGTTAGACCAAATCTTTCTCTTTTTTGGGTGAGTTTTTTGTCCCAAAAAGCAGCGCTTAGGGGCATCCCAATACCATAGCAAGGTTTGTCGAACCAGAGCGCCGTTGCACTGATGAGCCACTCCCAATTGTTGAAATGGCTTGAAACTAAAATGATGGGTTTATCGATTGCTTTGAGATGTGCTAACGCTGAGACATCAGCAGGTGAAAAATGCTGATGGAGGTCTTGAGCAGAGAAACTGAAGTTTTTGATGGATTCAATCAGGACGTCTGCTAAAAAATCGTAGTAGTCATTGCACAATGCTTTGATTTCAGATTCAGGTTTCTCAGGAAAGGCTAAGCGGAGGTTATCCATGATGACTTTTCTGCGATAAGGAAGTATGTTTTTAAAGAGAAAACTGATTGCATCCGAAAGTAAATAAAGCCAGCGCAGCGGGAGCAAGGACAGGGGGTAGGCCAATAAGTAATAAACCAAAGCTGCCATTAAAATTGGTATTTATCTTTCCACCACACTTGAATTTGCCTCGCTAATTCTTGTTCTTTGGCACTGCTACCCGGATGAATGAAGTTGGTGCCAGCAATTTCTGAAGGTAAAAATTCTTGGTCATAGAAATTCCCAGGATGATCGTGGCTGTAGTTGTAGGCTTGTCCGTAACCCAATTCTTTCATGAGTTTTGATGGGGCGTTGCGCAGGTGCAATGGCACCGAAAGGTCACCGGTTTCTTGGACCAAAGCTTGGGCTTGATTGATGGCCATGTAACACGCATTGCCTTTTGTTGAGCCAGCCAAGTAAATGGTGCATTGGCTCAGGATGATTCTGGATTCTGGCCAGCCCACATTTTCAACCGCTGAAAAACAGGTGTTGGCAATGAGAAGCGCATTGGGGTTGGCAAGGCCGATGTCTTCGGCTGCTAAAATAACGAGTCTGCGTGCAATAAATTTGGGATCTTCTCCGCCTTCAACCATTCTGGCGAGCCAATAAACGGCTGCGTTTGGGTCTGAGCCGCGCACAGATTTGATAAAAGCTGAAATGATGTCGTAGTGCTGCTCGCCGTCTTTGTCATAGCGTGCAAGGCTTTGCTGGGCATTTTGCAATACTACTTCATCAGTGATTTCAATTTTTGCTTGCCCTTGAAAAGTACCGATGATGATTTCAAAAACGTTCAGTAATTTTCGGGCATCTCCACCGGAAATTCTGAGTAAGGCATTGGTTTCGGTTAGTGTAATTTCTTTCTGCTGTAAGATGCTGTCTTCCTTTAACGCTCGATTTAAAAGCGAGAGTAAATCTGCTTTGCTATGCTGCTCTAGGGTATACACTTGGCAACGCGAAAGCAGGGCTGAAATAACCTCGAAGGAAGGGTTTTCAGTGGTGGCGCCAATGAGGGTGACGATGCCTTTTTCTACAGCGCCCAACAAGGAATCTTGCTGTGCTTTTGAAAAGCGATGAATTTCATCAATAAAAAGAATGGTGCCTTTGGGCTGAAACATCCCGCCCCCTTGTACCTGTGCAATGACATCACGAACGTCTTTAACGCCTGAAGAAATGGCAGAAAGGGTATGGATAGGTCTCTGTAAATGAGCCGCAATTAAAGTGGCAAGGGTAGTTTTTCCGACCCCGGGTGGCCCCCAAAAAATCATGGAGGGGATCACTCCGGCTTCAATTGCCCTGCGCAATGCTGCGTTTGGGCCAAGTAAATGCTGCTGACCAATGTAGTGGTCGAGCGTTTTGGGCCGCATGCGTTCAGCTAATGGAGCATTCATTACTCAAAGATAAGCAAACTAATTTTAGTATCTTCGTGGCAAAACACGATTCAATGAATGTCTACCTCGACAACGCAGCCACTACGCCTGTAGCCCCAGAAGTAGTGGAGGCAATGGTTCCGGTTCTTTTACAAACTTTTGGTAATCCATCCTCGACGCATGCTTTTGGCCGTCAAGCCAAGGCGCTTCTTGAAAATTCAAGACGTCAAATTGCAAAATATTTAAACTGTGCACCTTCAGAACTCATTTTTACTTCTGGAGGCACTGAAGCAGACAACATGGCCTTGCATGCGGCTGTTACCCAAATGGGCGTGAAGCGCATCATTACTTCTGCCGCTGAACACCATGCAGTAGGGCATACTGCTGATGCCTTGAAAGACCACGAGCACATTGAAGTTGTGAATTTAACACTCAACTCAAAGGGAAATATTGACCTCAAAGAACTCGAGGCTTTATTACAAGCACCTCAAAAAACAATTGTTTCCTTGATGCATGCCAATAATGAAATTGCCACCTTGTTGCCACTTGAAAAAGTTTCGAAGCTGTGTCGTCAGTACGGTGCGCTGTTTCATTCAGATACAGTTCAAACCATGGGGCATTACGCTTTTGATCTACAGTCTTTAGACATCGATTTCATTACCTGTGCAGCACACAAATTTCATGGCCCAAAAGGCATTGGATTTTTGTATGTGAACAAGCAAACAAAAGTAGTTCCACTCATTCATGGTGGGTCTCAAGAAAGAGGTTTGCGCGGAGGTACTGAAAATATTGCAGGAATTGTCGGCTTAGCCAAAGCTATGGAATTAGCCTACACCGATCTTGAAGCGCATCAAAAACACGTTTTTGGGCTGAAGTCTCACATGATGGAACGTCTCAAAACTTTGTTTCCGGAAGTTGCATTTCACGGAGAAACCAGTTATGAAAATGCGCTTTACACCGTATTAAACGTTTGTTTGCCGGCTACTTCAAAGGCTGGTCTTTTGTTATTTACACTTGATTTGAAAGGGGTTGCCGTAAGTGGTGGCTCAGCTTGCACCTCAGGCGCCACCAAAGGATCGCATGTTTTGGAGGCCATTGGCGCAGACATGCTGAGGCCTAATGCACGCTTTTCATTTTCCAGATATACAACGCGTCAAGAGATTGACTATGCATTAGAACAATTGGAGGCAGTTTATCAAAAAAATCTGTAACTTCAGCTTATGCAGCAGCGCCCCAAAGTACTTTGTTTATCGAGTTGGTACCCCAATCAACTCAAACCTACTGAAGGAAATTTTGTAGAGCAGCATCTCAAGGCTGCTAGCCAAATTGCCGATGTTGCACTCATTCATGTGGTGCTCTCTGATCAGCATCAAACCATCACTATTCAAGAAAAAACAGCGCCATACTACCAAAAGGTGATTTACATTCCGCGCAGTAAAGTCTTCTTAGTCGGGAAACTCATTGCTTATTTCCAAGTGCTCATGACTTATTGGAAACACGCGCTTTTGACACCCATTGGTAAACCAGATCTGATTCACGGTGCAGTGTTGTATCCGGTTGGCCTCATTGGCCTTATGCTCAAATTGCGTTTCAGAAAGCCTTTGCTTTTTACAGAACACTGGACTTGTTACCATGAATACACGCAGCCGCAGCCGAGTCTTTGGCAAAAAATGATGCTCAAATTTATCGGTAACCGCAGTCAATTGATCTTGCCTGTTTCCCTTGATTTAGCTGCTGCCATGCAGCGTTTTGGCATCAAAAGGCCAATGAAGGTAATTGCTAATGTGGTCAACACGGACCTTTTTGTTCCGCAAGCTCAAAAAGCGCATGCCAACTTTCGTTTTGTGCATGTGTCCTCTCTAGACCCAATTCAAAAAAACTTTCATTTGTTGGTCAATGCTTTTTACGAACTCAAAAAGCAGCAAAACAATGTGGAACTTCATGTCGTTTCAGACGGCGACTTCGAGCCATACAGAAAAGCACTCAGTGGTTTAGATTTTACTTCATCTATTCATTTTCATGGCCCACAAGACCCTGAGGGCGTAGCTGCAATTATGCAGTTTGCCGATGCTTTTGTGCTCAGTAGCCGCTATGAAAATTTACCCTGTGTGCTGCTTGAGGCCCTCGCTACTGGTACACCCATGGTCGCAACCAATGTGGGTGGCGTAGCTGAAATTATCAATTCAGGTAATGGAATTTTGGTGCCTTCCGAAGACAAAACTGCACTTGTGGCAGCCATGCAAGCAATGCAACAGAAATCCTATGATGCAGCACAAATGCATCAAGAAGCGGTCTTGAAATATAGCCAAAACGCAATTGCTGCGCAGTTAGCAGCGGCTTACCAACAAGTGCTCTCTTAAGATGTTCCGTAAAATAGCTGCAAATTTTGGGGTGCGCGTTGGTTCAGCGCTACTCAATCTTGTTTTAGCTATTTTATTTTCTCAAGTTTTAGGCCCGGAAGGCAAAGGCGAACAAAGCCTATTGCTCACAACCGTTGCGATCATCATCATATTTGATGGATTAATTGGTGGTGCTTCTTTGGTTTATTTGTCTTCGCGTTTATCATGGAAGCGCCTGATCATTGCCGCCTATGTCTGGTGCGTACTGGTTTCTGGCCTTACTTTTTTGGCATTATTAAGCGTGTTTCATTTTTCAGCACAATCAGCGCTGAATATCGTTATTTTGAGTGCACTGAGTTCATTTACATCTGTCAATGCTTCTTTATTGTTAGGAAAAGAAAAACTAAAAGCCTACAATGCTATACAGCTGATTGTTCCGATCTTAACGTTGCTTGTTGTCTTGATTCAATATTACATTTTGCAGTCTATTTTTTATGAATGGGCGCTATTTACAGCCTACATGAGTTCTTTACTGCTAAGTATTCTGTTGTTGGATCTGCATTGGTCTAAGCAAGAGGATGCTTCAAAATGGTCTATTATTTGGCAGCAATTGTTTCAGTTCGGATTCATGAATCAGTTGGCTCATGTGCTGCAGCTTTTAAGTTTTAGACTAACCTTTTATTTGTTAGCTGCACAAGGTGCACATGCCGGGGTAGGACTGATGTCTAATGCCAGCTCAATTACCGAATCAATTTGGTTGGTGGCATCTAGTATTTCACTTTGGCAATATGCCGTTATTTCTAATTCTTCTGATGTTCAATATAACCAGCAAATTACTGAAAAGCTCGCTCGTTTTGGCATGTTGGTTTCCTTGCTCGTATTAATTGTATTCTTATTGTTACCTACTGAATTCTACAGTTTTGTATTTGGCAAGTCATTTGGCGGAATTCGGTTACTCATGTATACATTGGCGCCAGGCGTATGGGTATTTACATATGCACTCATTGTCGGGCATTATTTTTCCGGAATCGGTAAATACAGTGTCAATGCGCTTGCCTCTGGCGTTGGGCTTGTTGTTTGTTATTTCAGTTCTTTGTTTTTAATTCCTCAATATACAGAGATAGGGGCTGGTTTAGCCATGAGTGTGTCCTATATTTCAACAAGTATAGTGGTGGCCTACTTTTTTTTCAAAGCAGGTGGCAAACTATCGATTTTTCCGAATTTTACAGAAATAAAAGTGCTGTTCGCGCGTTTGTTTCGGGTCGTAATCAAAGATACCAATGTCTAAAGTTTTCAAATTTCTCAAGGGTTTATCCTTACTTGTTCAGAAGCCTTACTTAATCAATTTGATCCTCAAGGAAGAAGGACTTCTGGCCGCAGCATTTAAAAAGCGTTTTCCCAATTTAGAATTACAGGAAATTGATGTCTTTGCTTGGCCAGAAACCCAGCAAATTCAGTTAAACACGATGTCTTTTTTATCGGGTTCATCTTTGCCAACAGATTTTGCCTTATTACAAGTGCTGTGTTCTAAATATCAGGTTGAAAATTACTTTGAAATTGGTACCTGGCGCGGAGAAAGCGCTGCCAATGTAGCTCCATTTGTTAAGCAGGTTTATACGCTTAATCTGTCAGATGCCCAACTAAAAGACTTGGGTTGCGAGGATGCTTATATTCAAGCGCATCGTACGTTTTCCAAAGACCTTCAAAATGTCGATCATTTATATGGTGATTCAGCAAGCTTTGATTTAAGCCCCTACAAAAACAAGATGGATCTTATTTTTATTGACGGAGACCACTCTTTGGAGGCGGTAAGGCGAGATACGCAAAGAATGCTGCAACTTAGAAAGGACCAAAAAAGTATTTTGGTATGGCACGATGCAAAATCAGATACTGAATATCCGCGTTATGATGTCCTACAAGGTATTTTCGAGGGCTTGCCTCAAGAAATGCACGCGAACGTATATTTAGTGAAAAACGCTTTGTGCGCGGTCTATTTGCCAGGAGGGCACCCAAGTACAAAGCTGAGTTTACACCAAAAGCCAAACAAAGTTTTTGCCGTTACTTTGAATCGGGAAGTTTTCCCAAATTAAAGATCTCCAGCCAAAGTAGGTACGAGCAACAACGAAAAACAAAGGCTTGCGCTTCGTTTTCTGTGCCTTGATCAAGTATCATCGGAGCTTCTTTTTGAAGCTTTGTCCAGTCAACAAAATCAAAAGGATCCAAAACGTATTTTGTGTGGAGTAGGTCAATCCAATAGTTTTTGGTTTGCTTCAACCAAGCACCTTGTGGCACAGAAAATCCTTTTTTATCTTTTCTCCAGGTAATGCTTTCAGGTAAAATGTCTTGCATGCTTTGTCGGAGCGCGTATTTAGACCAGCCCTCATGAATCAACTTTGTAGCTGAAAGTTTTTCAACCTCATTTACAAGGAAAAGCGCGTCTGCAAAAGGAGTTCTCGATTCAATGCTATATTGCATCGAACAGCGGTCTTCCCAGCGCAATAATCCTTTTAAAGCCGGGCCTTCTCGGTAAGCTTTCAGGTGAGCTTGTAGTTTATTGTAGCGCTTTCTCTTGAGTTGCGGTGTTGTTTTGAAGTATTGAAAAGCCACCTTCTTTCTTTTGAATAAGCCTTTTGTGAATGTGGTGGGTAAAATGCTCAGCACATCTTGAGCCCATTCTTTGAGGATGTAATTGGCGGTAGTTGGTGAATTTGAAAGCTTATTCCATTCATTAATGAAACGCTTGATGCGCCCGCTTAACAACAATTCTTTGAAAAAGGTGGGGTAAAAAACCTGATAACCTGCAAATAATTCATCACCACCTTGTCCGTCAATTAAAATCTTGATTTTTTGAGTGGCTGCGGCTTCCATAACAGCACTTTGGGAATAGGTACTGCTTGAAAGCAAAGGGATGTCCTGATGATGGATTAAATCTTGAAGCTTGCCGAGTAGGTCAGGGGCAGTGACTTCTTTTTGTATCCAATGAACTTGTGTTTGGTCAATCATTTGTTGTGCCCAACTGCGTTCATCAAGCGGAGAGTCATGCACTGCTGTAAATGCATAAATGCCAGCTGAGAGACTTTCGACGTTTTTTGTTTTTTGCATTTGGTTCGCTAGCCCTAGTAGCGTGCTAGAGTCGAGGCCGCCAGAAAGGCAAAAGCCTACAGGTACATCTGCGCGTAAGCGGCGTTCAAGTGTTTGCTCAAGTGCTGCTCTGATGCTGGTGAATGGCGCTTCTTGGTGCGTTTTGTAAGCTTGTTGTTTGAAGCTGTGGTCGTTTAAAGAATAGAGCAGGGATGTGCCGGGTAACAATTCAAAAATATCTTTGAAAAAACCTTCCGCTTCAAGTTCTATTTGGGCGTGAGCTAAGAAGTCCAAAATGGCCTTTGGATTTGCTTTGGCCTTGTAACTCGGAATGCTTAGCAGGGCTTTAATTTCAGAAGCAAAGCCAAAATGTGCGTCGTTATTTAGGAAATAAAACGGCTTCACACCAAAGGGGTCTCGGGCGCAAAACAAGGTTTGTGCTTCCCGATCAAAAATACAGAAAGCCCACATGCCATCTAAATAGCTGAGGCACTGCTCGCCATAATAGGCATAGGCTTGTAACAAAACCTCGGCATCTGACTGCGTTGAAAATTGACAACCAAGCTTTTCTAAATCAGCCTTAATTTCTAGGTAATTATAGATTTCTCCATTGAAGACCATAGTGTAG
The DNA here is from genome assembly GCA_041168645.1 of Bacteroidota bacterium. Lineage (GTDB taxonomy): Bacteria > Bacteroidota > Bacteroidia > Flavobacteriales_D > Crocinitomicaceae > UBA952. Next base: position 46,108 of record JBEEKM010000011.1, read on the forward strand.
CGCTCTGAAGAGCTCATGGGTTGGGCCGCAGCCTCACTGAGGTCAATGATGGCCAAGCGTCTGTGCGCCAAACCTACTTTTTCTGGGTCAAAAACTTGAAGCCCCGCGCCATCGGGCCCCCGATGCGCAATTTTGAGGCTCATGTCTTCTAGGACAGCGCGCTCGAAGTTTGCCGCTTTCTTTTCAACTAAGCCAGCAATTCCGCACATTAGGGTTTGATATTTAGATCGAGTAAGTAAACAAAGCTAGCAATGGCAGCTGCCCCGAGTTCGAGTTCTCTTTTATTGACAGATTCAAAGACATCGCTCGGTGCATGGTGGTAATCAAAGTAGCGCTGTGAATCGGGTACGAAGCCAAAAAGCGGAATGCCTGGATAACTTGTCTTCAGCGGGCCAATATCGACGCCACCGTAGCCTTTTTCAAAAATGTGCAAGTCATAGGACTTGAGTGCAGGTTCAAAACTTTGAAGCAAACTCAAGTATTGGTCTGGGCCATCGAGGTTAAAACCACGAGGAGCAAAACCCCCACGATCGCTTTCTAAAGCGGCGATGTGCTGCTCGCCATTAGCCAGGCACCATTTGGCATATTGCTGACCACCCTGGTTTCCATTTTCTTCATTCATGAAAAATACCACCCGAATGGTGTGCTTGGGTTTGTAGCCCAACGTATTTAAAATACGAAGTGCCTCTAAACAATGTATTACACCTGCTCCGTCGTCATGTGCACCTTCGCCGGTATCCCAAGAATCAAGGTGGCCGCCAATTGTGATAATTTGCTCAGGGTTCTGGCTGCCTTTGATTTCGGCCATGACATTAAATGACGGCGCATCAGGGAAATCACGGCAATCCATTTCTAAATAAAATTGAACCTTTCCTTTGGTAAGTGCTTCAGACAACGCATCGGCATCTTGTGTGGAAAGGGCTGCTGCCGGAATTTTTGGCACCTCTTTTTCGTAATGCATCGAGCCTGTATGCGGGTGCTGATCAATCGGTAAACCTAAAGAGCGAATGACCACTGCTTTGGCTCCGAGCTTGCCCGCTTCAACGGCACCATTTCCTCTGATGGCATAACAAGCCCCATAAGCCTTAAAAGTCTGGATTTGGGCTGCATCCATATTTTGGTTCAAGAAGACGATTTTGCCAGCAACCTCTTTGGGTTTGGCATTTTTCAAAGCGTCGAGTGTCTTGAATTCAATCACTTCGGCCTCGAGTAGGCCATTGGTTCCGATAGAGCCACCCAAGGCTAGTAAGTGTAATTTTTGTGTGGCCGTATATGAATTGACCACTTTAAACCAAGCACTTTCTTTGGTGCCGCGTTCCCAATGTGGAACCGTAACGGCTTGTTTGGTGACACGGTCAAAATGGTACGCGTTCATTTTTTCATAGCTCCAATTGACCGCCATTTCAGCTTCAGCAGAACCCGACAAGCGTGGACCAATTTGTTTGCATAATTGCCTTAGGTTTTCGTAGGCCTCGCCTCTAAGTAAGGCTTCGTCATATATTTGGCGTATAAAAAGACTATCCTGCGCAAAGTGGCAAAAAGTAATCGCCCAAAAGAGCAAACCAGGTACCAAACGAATTTTCATGTATAGAATTTGGGTAAAAGTACCAATTTCCGCCAAACACAGCTTGCTTTTGGCTATCTTTGCACCTGATCTAACAAAACATAAGAATGGCTTTAAAATGCGGTATCGTAGGCTTACCAAACGTCGGTAAATCCACATTATTTAACTGTTTGTCTAACGCAAAGGCTCAGTCGGCAAACTTTCCTTTTTGTACAATTGAACCCAATCTCGGTACCATTTCAGTCCCAGATCCACGTCTCGAGCAACTCGAAGAAATAGTCAATCCTGAGCGCGTAGTCCCTACAACCATGGAAATTGTCGATATCGCAGGGTTAGTGAAAGGTGCCTCAAAAGGGGAGGGCCTTGGCAATCAGTTTTTAGCCAATATCCGAGAAACAGATGCCATCTTACACGTTTTGCGTTGTTTCGATGACGGCAACATCATTCACGTGGATGGCAGTGTAGACCCCATCCG
>JBEEKM010000012.1:0-47712 GCA_041168645.1 Bacteroidota bacterium
AGAGGCTCTTGTCTGAGGTCAAGACGATGTTGACACTTGGCAAGAACGAAATTGAAGCATTGAGTTTACTTGAACCTGAGAAAGTTCCGAGATAAGCCAAAGGCATGTAGTCTGCTTGGTAACCTACTAAACGGTGTGGCGCAATGATACCTTCTAGCACACGCTCATAAGCTTGTGTAGGGTCTGCACCTACTTCATCAGGGTAGTTACATGGGTTCATGTAAGTAGGACCATCAGGTAAACATTCATAACCAGCATCATTTGGATCAGTTTCAGGTGTGTAATCTCCTGAACGCACCCAGTTTGTTGGGAAGTACGCGTCGTTGTCTTTCACACCCGTTAACCAGCGCTTAGATGAATCTTTGAACTCCATGCTCGCTTCAATCATAGAAGCATACTTAGAAGCCAAGTTTCCTACACCTGTATATTTCGTTTGGAAAATCTGAACGGAAATACCCCACTGTGGAATGATTTGCTCGTTGTCTGAGGCAATAGTGCGCTCAGAGCTTACGGAGTCAATTGGGGTCGCGTCGCCTTTGTTCGCATAGCGGTAAATAACCCAACTTGCGGTATCGGCACCGTTACCAATGTTTGGTGCGGTGTAGTCGCGGAACTTGCACTCGAAATAACCGTTCGCTAAGTTCAATGGATCTACAACTTTGATATTTACAGGGCCTGCACCGTAATCATAGGTAGGATTGGCCATATAACCGTCATTGAGGATAGTCTTCAAGGACTCATCTGTAAGCTCTAAGCTGCGGTTTCCGTTTCCGTAGCCATCTAGACGCGTGATGCGCGGTGAAGAACCGTAAGCAACAAGTTGCGCAGTTCCACCTGCTTCTGGCATTGGGTTGTGTGGGATAGCTGAAGTTGGTGAAATCGCTGTTCCATCAAAATTCAAACGGCTAGAGATGTAAGGAATCTTTTGACCGTCTAATAATAATGGATCGTTAGGATCGTACTCTTTAAATTGGTTGTAAGCATAAGCCACAGCTACATAGTAGTATTGTTTGTGGTTTACTAAAGCACGTGCACCTTGTGCAAACGCATCTTCTTTAATAGAGAATGAGTGACGAATACCAGAATTTTCACCATCTACCTTTTCAACGGGTACCGAGAAACCTAAAGCTTCATCAAATTGGAAGTTGATGATACGAGAGATATTGTTTTTGATATCGCACTGAGCTACCAAACGCGCTTTGTCTGGATCTGCGATATCAGCAATAGATACATCTTGCGCTTTTAATTGGAAGATTTGATAACCTTCGAAGCGGTAGAAGCGGTCTACTGTTGGGTCAGTAATGTTGATTTCATCAATTTCTTCATATGCTTCTTGATAGTTATTAGATGAAATTGGGTTGTCAATCATGAGGATCAACTCGTTTTCTAACTCTTGAATCGTTAAACGCGGTGCGTCTGGCGGAGAAAGAATTTTAAAACATGCATCAAACAAAGCCTGTGCTTTGGTATCGGCACGTTTCATGGCTTCAACAGAGGCCATCAAACCACCTTCAGTACTTCTACCGTAAACAATACCAACAGTAATATTATTGATAGCACCCGGACGCAAAGTAAATGGACCTGCAGACTGCACAAAACGGCGGTCACCAGAAGGGTTGTTGTCTGTTGATTCATCCCAACCATTAGGGAATAAACCTGACATGTCTTCACCACCAGTTGACCAATGAATTGGGTCAGAGGTTCCTGGGAACATATAATCAGAAAGCGTAGTGGTTACGCCATTTGAACCCGTATAACCTAAACCACCATAGTACATCTCAGAACCATTGGCCCACTGACCTTCCATGAAGTTGTAGTATTCTGCAGCTGGCCCTGGGTCATTGTATGGGTAAGCTGAAGTAGATGTGTAGTAAGTAAAGCGACGCATACCGAAACGCTCGTTGTCGATGATGCCATCAGAATAACCAATACCAATGCCTTTGTAAACGATACCGTTGTTGGCAAGGGCGTCAACTACTGTAGGAACAACTTCAGTTTGAGTAGCCTCATCAAAGTACGGACCCGGGTTGTCTAGACCATCGCCATCTTGGTATGGACCTTCAAAGAAGTCACAACCAATTGCCGGCGGGTTTTCACCGTAACCAAGTTTACCACCATCAGACTCATCGATAAGGTCACCATTGTACATGTAACCCAAACCACGAGAGACGTCACATCCGGTGTAGTCATCGGCGTAGTTTCCGACGTCAGCGTCGAGGTATTGAGAGAAGTAAGTGTTGTAGAGCGTTTGTGTTCCGCGGTTGATCAACTCATAGTTATAGAAAGTCATGCGGTTCACTTCGTCATTAGTTGCAAAAGAGAATGCTTGTGCACGAATTTCCATACCGATTGGGTCACCGTTAGTTTCGGTGTGGATGTTTCCTTTGTCATTGAAAACCCACCAATGTGTTTCATCACCGTAAAGTGAAATACGACGGTCTATACCACACTCGATGTCATCACGACCTAAGATGTCGTCATACCATGGGTGGTCACCGTTGTCTGGGTTGTAGTTACCATCTTGGTCACGGTCATAAAAAGGAGCTAAGAAATAATCTTGACCTCTAGAGACGTCACCATGCGCTGGCCAACCATAAATACGATTTAATTCGTCATTAGTAGGCGCAGTGATTTCGTCACAACCTTCTGTAGTTACACCTGCATTACATTCCCACCAAATATTAAATTTGATAACTTCGGCCTTGCGAATGGTGTAGAACTTGTCATAGGCAATACACTGATCTGGGTCAATATTTGCTTCCCCGAAATCACGAATGGCGTCATCACCAACTGGGTTGATTGGGTTGAAATTTCCAGTACCTGGAGTAACTGTAAGCGGGCCAGGCCAGAAATCGTTTCCGGAGCGGTAACGAAGTGCAGCTAATTTTAGCTGTCCGTTAACGTCAGTACCACCCATCCAGAGTGCGCCGGCAAAAATTGCGAAGCGGTTACTTCCTTTTGGAACTTCATAAGCAGCAACACCTGCTGCACGGTTTTGGAACATACTTCCACCTTGCTCAATGAGTGCCGATACATCATTGAATTTCATGGTGAGTTTAGCCGTTGCTGGGCTACAATTAGCCTTTGGCTTTACATTTGGCTTGTAATCTTTGTCGTTGGGGCCCAAATAAGCGAGTGCTTGCGTGCATCCTACTGTTAGACCTAAAAACGCGGCAATGAATTGCTTTTTCATAGTACTTCGTTAATGCTTCTTAAAAATCAAATTTTACACCGACACGGATTGTGCGAGGTATACTGATGTTAAACGGATTTTGAATCTTCATGGTGTAGTAGTCACGGAAAGATTGCTCATCAATTTGGTTTTGGATAGATGTTTGGCTAGCTGCTGCAGCTAAATATCCGTCGTCATCCCAGTTTCCTGTAGCTCGGTAAACATTCAAGACATTGAATTGGTTGAACAAGTTGGTAGCACGTACATAAACTTGTAAAAATGCTGCCTTTTTCTTGTTTTCTTTGTTTCCATATTCCAAAGAGAATGTTTTGTCTGCCTGGATATCTAGGCGATATTGCCAAGGCAAACGCGAACCATTAAGTGTACCGTTGATACCCGCATTGAGGTTTCCGATTCCTTCATCAGTAATGAAAGTTTGAGAAGAGTAAGGTGAACCAGAATTAATATTGGCAATTAAATTCAAACCAGTATTTTCCAAGATGCGTGTTTTACCAATCATTGGGCCGTTGTAATCTTGACCCTCACCATAGCGGTAGTCAAAAGTTACGTTGAAGGCATGACGCTGGTCATAACTATAAGGGAAGATAACGCGAAGGTTTGGTAAACCAGCGTTTACAAGCGCTGACATTGAAGTTGCATCTGAACCAGTACCATCAGCAAACTGTAAGGTATAGTTAGCAGTCATTCGGATGTTACCAGTTTGGCGCATGTCATAGGCAATGGTTAAACCTTTAACAGTACCGAAGTCACGGTTACCAAAAGTTTTGTAAGTTACAGGATATGCCTCAAATACATTGATCAACTGTACGTTATCGCGTTGTTCCCGGTAGAAAGCAGAGATTTTGATCGAAGATGTACGTGTTACTACTTGTTGGAAACCAAGCTCGTAATCTACGGTTTTCTCTGGCTTGAGGTTAGAATTACTGATTACTGCATTACGAGATTGAATAAACTGGTATTCGTAGGGATTGAAACGGAAACCAGAAGTTGGTCTCTTTGTAAGGATGTCGTAGTGCGCAAAGAAAGATGCTTCTTCTGAAATTGGGAAAGAGAAAGCGATACGTGGCATCACATTCACTTGTGCTTTGTAATCTTCAAATGCGTCTGCAGTTGGAGTTTCTAAAGAAGGGTCTTGTAACCATGGAGCAATACCAGCAGCACCGCGAATTTTAGATGGATCTTCAATTGGCGTTCCGGTTGCATCGTACCATTGAGATCCATTTCTGAAACCATTGATACCTGAAGGGTTATTTACGTCATTTACATAAACTACGTAATCATCGCCCATACCGCTTGGCAAATTCACCCAACCGTATTGATTTGGATCGTTTTCTGCCATTGTACGTGCTTCTTTAACTGTTTTTGCAGTATAGAATAAGTAAGGATCTTTTAGGACTGGTTGATTGGCGTCAAAGACGTCAACACGCACACCGACATTGAATACGATGTCTTTGAATGCGAATTTATCCATGATGTATCCAGCCATATAAATTGGTTGGAAGGCACCTACGAAACGCTTGTAATTGCCGTTGTCGTCAAATTCGTTGAAATACTTGTTGATATCGGTGTTTCCACGAACCTTTTTACCTGTGTGGTCAAAGCCCCAATAAGAAACATATGATTGACCACTGTTTAATAGTTCATCTGGAGAGAACATATCAAATTGGAATAAATTCGGGTCGTATTGGTCGATATCTACGAAGTCTGTACCAGCAGGGTTATAACCAAGCTTTTGACGCAAGTTGTAATCGAAGAAAGATTGCTGATCATTGTTGATTTGACCGCCGTATTCACCAGAACCAGACTGGAAGGCATCACCAGCATTTAAACGATTGTAAGTAATTGCTTTGAATGATCCTGAATCTGTAACAACACCTGTATTGAGGTCTAATTCACGGATATGGAAGTTAGCCAACTGACGAGCTATTGACCAAATACCTACAGGACCGTTGTCACCGCTAGTCCAGCCGCGGTCTACGCGTTGCTCGTATTCAAAACCCAAAGAGATTGAGTGGTCTCCGAGTACAACCGAACCCGCTCCAGTTACACGGAACTGATCGTTTTCTGACTTACCAAAACCGTTTGAAGGTGAACCAATATTTGCCCAGATCCCGTAAACACTTCCTGGAAGGTCACCGTTTCTAAGGGCATTTCCTTGTTGGATTTGGAAAAGGTTTTCGTATCGACCAATTGGGTTTCCTTCGTAAATGTTAAAATATTGAGTAGTGATTGCTGCAAGTGCTGAGTTGGTTTCAGAAGGTGTAAAAGCAACTTCTACATCACGGAAACCATTGTGAATGTACATTTGAGTAGCAGGATCAAACTCATAAGAAGGAACACGTGTGGTTTCAAACTTACCAACATGACCATAATTAAATAGATTGTACCCGTGATTTGGGTCATAGGACTCATTGAAAGATTTAGAGTAATCTACCATCAAGCTGTAAAGTGCCGACTTGATTTTAGAACTAGAGCCCTCGCGATCATTGTTGAAACGCTGTGTCATACGTGCATAAACACGGTAGTCAAGGCTCTTACCTACTCCATAATTGGTAAAGTTCAGCAATGAACCTGAATAATTGTAAGAAGTTCCTTGAGAATAGTTGAGCGAGCCTCCGAATTGTAAGTTGACTGATGGCCCGGTATTTACGTCGATTTTTCCCGATGCAGAGAAAACAGAATTACGAGCATTCATGCGCCAATCTGTTTTTTCGAAGTCATCGGCACGTAAGAAGAGTGCGTTGTGAAAAGTACCAAAACCTGTAGAAGTTGGTCTAAGTGGGTTAGCAAGAAGTTCTTCACGTGCTTCTTGTTTGATACGGTATGAACCACCAGCCAACGGGCGTGGGTCAAGCTGATCAGTGTAGTTAGCTGATACTAAGAAGCCAAGCAGTGGACGTGTTTTATTGCCTAAGGAGTCACGCTGCATTAAAAGCGGACCCGACAACATACCTTCTACTAGGTTGTATCCAAATTTATCAAGACCAATGACTTTTCCATCGTAACCATTTGGATCAGCACCGTTCAGGTAAAGACCTGAAGTTACAGCTTCCAAACTTCCGAAATATACTGAGGAAGGACCTCTGGTTGTAATGGAGATGATACCACCTGTGACGTCACCGTAGTTTGCAGGCACACCACCAGTAATGACAGATACTTCTTCAAGTGCTGATTTTGGCAAGTTTGATGATCCGCGAACTTTAATACCATCGATATAGAAGTAGGTTGCATCAGAGCGTGTACCACGAACAGAGATAGCACCTGAGCCTTCATTTACGTTGACCCCTCCTACAGTTCCTGCAACAGCTGAAGCAGAACGAGCAGGTAGGCGAGCGATGTCTTCACGTGTAACGGTTGCACCAGAAGCACCACCATCTTTATCAATGAGTGGAACTTTGTAGCGAACAACCTTCACCTCTCTTGTCTCTTGAGTCTTGCTCGTGAGCGTCAGGTTATCTAGGAACGTGATGCGATCTGGAGAAATCGAAACGCCGGTCATGGTGAGGGTCTGATACCCACCTTCAGCATTTCTGACCTCTACGTCATACGAACCTGGCTGAATACCATTGATCTGGAATTTTCCTTTTTCGTCGGTTAAAGAACTACCACGAATAGCTCCTGCCTGCTTCAACAATACCTTGCTGAATTCAAGAGGGGCCTTTGTAGCCTCATCGGAAACAGTACCGCGAAGCGTACCGAGCCCGGATTGTGAAAATGCATAAGTGCTTACAAACAAGACACTTAAAAACAATAATTTCAGTCTACCCACCATAAGAATGCGTATAAATTTTACTATTTCTCGTTTTTTAAAGATTGTAAATATAGAAAAATCCATAGTCTTAACATAAAATTCATCAAAAATCTATCAGATGTTTGCGCATCTTTGTACAATATTCATGCTTTCAATCGAAATGTACGACCGCTTCAATTTCAAACTCCCCGATTTACAATTTGCCGTATTGAGCTCAGATGCATTTGATCCTGGTGCCGTCTTTATTTATCCCGAAGAAATTGAACTACTAAATACCCGTTCAAATCCTATACGCAAAAAAGAATTTTTAGGGGTGCGCCATCTACGCAACCAGCTGAAAATCAAATCGCCAATTTTATACAAGCCCAATGGCTGCCCCTATTATTCAGCAGTCGAACAAGCACTTTCGATTTCACACACCAAAGATTTTATTGCGCTGGCCAATGCGAGGTTTCCTATCGGGATAGACATCGAACAAAAAGACCGCGATGCAGCACGCATCATCAATAAATTTGCTCGTGAAGATGAAAAAGTTTTATGTACCGACAACCCAAAAGATTGGTACTTGCAATTGTGGTGCGCAAAAGAAGCAATTTATAAGTTGGTTGGGATAGAAAACCTTTCTTTCAAAAATGAAATCCACGTACATGCCAGGCTAAAAAAAGCGGAAACGACCTTTTTAAGCGCAATTGTGCAACAGGGTACTCAAAAACATGATATTGACGTACAAATATGCGAAACAAGCGACCTGCAAATGGCCGTTGCCAAATTTAAAGCTGCGCCTTGAGGCTCATGTCAAGCGCCTTGACAGAATGCGTAAGTGCTCCTACTGATATAAACTGCACCCCTGTTTCAGCATAACTTCTAATGGTTTCCGAAGTGATTCCACCCGATGCCTCTGTTTCAATACCATCGGGTATCGATTTTAGTGCTGCTTTCAGTGTTTCAGGAGTAAAGTTGTCGAGCATGATGCGGTGGTAGTCTTGAGGTAGTGTAAGCAATTCTTTCAATTCGGATTCCGAACGAACTTCTACCTCTACTTTTAGATCTAAATTTTGGGATATCAAATAAGCCTTTGTTCTTTCCAATGCCGGTTTCAAGCCGCCTGCGTAGTCAATATGATTGTCCTTGAGCATGATCATATCGTAGAGTCCAAAACGATGATTAGCCCCTCCTCCTATTTTTACTGCATATTTATCGAGCAAACGCATACCAGGAGTGGTTTTTCGCGTATCGAGTAAAGTACAGTTGGTGCCACTTATGAGTTGTACATAATGAGCGGTTTGGGTGGCTACCCCACTCATATGCTGCATACAGTTTAATAGGAGTCTTTCAACTGCTAATATGGAACGAGATGACCCTTGTAAGGTGAAAGCGATGTCTCCGGTTTGAATGCGGTCTCCGTCCTTTAACTTTTGATCAAAAATGATGGTTGCATCATAAATTTCGCAAATTCTTTTGGCGACATCAACACCAGCCAGAACACCTGATTCTTTGATTAAAAGATAGGCAGCTGACTGTGCGTCAAGTGGTACACAAGCTAAAGACGAGTGGTCTCCGGAACCAAGGTCTTCTTGTAGGGCATTTTGGATAAACTCATCTAGCATGCAGCAAAGATAAGAAGTGCGGTTTAATCTGCGCAATGTTTCTATTTTTGAACTGTGAAAGCACAAATGGACTTATTGAACAAAGTAGCTACGTTACCTCAGCACCCTGGGGTGTATCAATTCTTTGATCAAAAAGGTAAAATCATTTATGTCGGAAAGGCAAAGGACCTTAAAAAAAGGGTGAGCTCTTATTTTCAAAAGGATCACGCCGATGGAAAAACCCGAACACTTGTCAAGCAAATTGTGGACCTGCAGTTTACGGTAGTTGAAACCGAGATAGATGCGCTGCTACTAGAGAATAACCTCATCAAAAGCCACCGACCACGTTACAATGTGCTGCTCAAGGACGACAAAACTTATCCATGGATTGTCATCAAGAAAGAACCTTTTGCGCGCATCTTTCCGACCCGAAGAAAATTCAATGACGGTTCTACTTATTATGGACCCTACCCGAATGTAAAAGGCATGCATGCCCTCTTACAACTGATCCGCGAGCTTTTTCAAATCAGGACCTGCGCCCTAGACTTAAGCCAACAAAAACTCGAAAGAGCCAAATACAAAGTTTGTCTAGAGTATCATATTGGCAAATGTGCCGGACCCTGCGAAAAATTACAAGAACAAAGCCAGTACGACGAAACGCTCAGAGTGATCCGACTGCTGTTGGAAGGCAAGAACTATTCTTTGATCCAGCAACTCAAAAAACAAATGCAAGTTTTTGCAGCTGAACATGCCTTTGAAGAAGCACAGCGCTGCAAAGAATTGATTTTAGCGCTCGAGCAATTCAGAACTAAATCAATGGTGGTGGCTGATCATGCTCAAGATTTCGATGTGTGTTTCATTGAAAAGAACAACAATTTATCTTGGGTGAGTTATTTAGTGGTTCGTGAAGGAAGTATCGTTCATACATATGCTACGCGAATCGAGGATCCGCTGGATGAAGATCTCAAGATCTTATACCAAAATATCATCCCACAACTGAGGTCGCATTTTTCAAGTACTGCAAAAGAGGTGATAATTGGAATACCCGATGGCGTCGAACTCTACGATGCGAAAGTTAGCTTCCCGAAAATTGGCGAGAAAAAACAACTTTTAGAATTGGCGCAAAATAATGTCAAGCATGCACAACTTCAGGCTAGAAAACAAGCCATGAATACGAGTACAAACGTTCAGAGTGCTGCCATGCAGGCAGTTCTTGAATTGCAAACTGCTCTCGGGCTCAGTAAGGCGCCTAATCACATTGAATGCTTCGATAACTCAAACCTGCAAGGAACCAATGCAGTCTCAGCTTGTGTTGTTTTCAAAGATGGAGTGCCAAGTAAAGCTGATTATCGCCATTTTAATGTTAAAACAGTAGAGGGCCCTGACGATTTTCAGACCATGAAAGAGGTAGTTGGACGCCGATATAAGCGATTAAAAGAAGAAGGACAAGCTCTACCCGATTTAATAATTATCGATGGTGGTAAGGGGCAGCTTGGCGCAGCGCTTGAGGCCATTGAAGAACTTGGCATGCAACAGGAACTTAAATTAGTTGGCCTGGCCAAAAGACTTGAAGAAATTTATAAACCTGGTTTTTCGAAGTCATTAATTTTAAGCAGACGCTCTTTGGCCCTAAAATTAGTACAACAACTTCGCGATGAAGCGCATCGCTTTGGGTTAAGCCATCATCGAAATAAAAGAAGCAAAGGTGCCTTAGAAACGCAACTTGACCAAATCAAAGGATTGGGGCCAAAAACGATTGCACAACTCTTCCAAGATTTCAAAACTATCTCTAAAATGAAAACAGCCGGACAAGAAGTTGTTGCAAAAAAAATAGGAGCTGCAAAAGCACAACTCCTATTTCAGTATTTTGAACAGCTCTAATTACTCCACTACGAATGGCAGCGTAGTAAGTGCACCGTTGAATTCAAGTTGTAATAAGTAAGACCCAGCCGCTAATTGTGTTGTCTGACTCACTACCATATTCTTTCCTTCTTGTAAGAACAATGGGTAAGACTGTACTACTTTACCTGTCAAGTCGGTTACTTTTAAGGTAGCCGCACCGGCAGAAAGCGAATGGAAGCTCAAATGAAGATCTGCATCGGTTGGGTTTGGATAAAGTGAAATTTCTGTGAGGTTTTGGTTTTCAATACCTGCCACTACTAAATCATTCGATGGCGCTCCACTGTAAATATTGATATCATCGAGGTAAAAGTTATTGCCCCCCTCACCTTCAAAACGAAAACGCATTCTGAAGTTGTCAGTAAAGTAGTTTTCGGTGATATTGGTCATGTGTACGGTTACCCAATCAGTTTGTGCACTTGGGGCCCAAGCAGTAACTGATGTTTGGTTCGAAAGCTGATTCCCACCTAAAGTTTTGCGCTGCGCCCAGTTATCGCCACAGTTGCCAGTTACAAAGACTTTCAAATACTCGTAGTCTGCGGCTGTACGCTTGCGGTATGCATAACGGAAAGAAAGCGTAACTGTTCCACTATTGGTATCAATTACAGATAAATCGATATTGGTAGAAACCAACTCGTCAATGTTTGACGGAGCCTGGCCAAAGTTGGCGAGTTTCACACATTTGGTGCCAGTGTGGCCAAAAGAGCTTTCGAGTTCAAATGCGTTGTTGTTGTTCACGTTGCTCACTTCCCAATTTGGCAAATTAGAAAGGCTTGTGTAAGATTCAAAGCCCTCCCAGTAAGGTAAAGTTTCAGGTGTACCTAAAACTCGGATGTATGATTGCTTGTCTTCGACGTCGTTGTTGGTACCATCTGTAGCAGTGAGTTGCACGTTATACATACCCGGCGTATTGAAAACAACGGCTGGATTTGCAGAAGTAGCTGATGACCCTGCAGCAAAAGACCACCCTGTTGACGGTGTAATTTGCCAAGACCAACCGCTCACTGCGTTGTAAGATTCATCTGTGAACTGAACTTCGTTGCCTGCGCAAACCGTTACTTTATCAGCACTGAAATCTGCCTTACACAAGTAAGTTGTTCCTGTTGCACCAACTGCTGCTAAATTTGCTGCAGATACTACGTTGGCACGGCCGGTATTGGCCACCTGTAATGCATTGCGCATGCGGGTGCGCTGACCCTCAGTGTACATTTTTGAGCAATAAGAGTAATCCATGTAGTTTTCTACGTTATCGCGGATATCAAAGCCCCAAAAAGAATTATCGTTACTACAGGTGTTTGAATTAAGTAAGCAAGCTGTTACACCAATACAAGTTGGCGTGTCCTGCACGTTATCGCCGTTTCCTGGACAGCTTGAGGCATTGCCCGGATTGTTGTTCCCTCCCCAAGTGTGGTCAAGGTTTAACCAGTGACCAACCTCATGTGTAAGGGCACGGCTTGTTCCTACCCCACCTGTGCCAATAGCACCAACATAATCATGTAGAATCCAGATTCCGTTTTTCATGCTTGTAGCTCCCCAAGTACTTGGTTTGTAAGTATAACCTGCAGCACCACCTATATCACCACAAACAAAAATGTTCAAGTATTTATTTCCTGCCCATGTGCCATTGTAAACATTATTACCAGCAATAATAGCATCTACCTGTGCATCGCCGTCATCACCTTGGTAACTCATTGGAGAAAAAGTGCGGGTAATACCACTAAAACACTGGCCATTTGGAGCTATAGTTGCTAATTTAAATTCTACTTCTATATCTGCTGGCATTCCTTGAAAATCTGGGTGCACCGTTGCAGTATCTGCGTTTTGCTTGCGGTAGTCACGGTTTAAAATGGCTAACGCATTTAAAATTTGCTCATCAGAAATGTTCTCAATGCCACCAAAGTGCATGACGTGAAACACGACCGGAATAGTATAGATTGTACCTTTTTGTTGATTGCCTTTTTTGGCAACTAATTCATAAGCCATTTCAGCTTCTTGAAGTCCTTGGACATATGCAGAATTACTCAGTAATGCGTTGTGCTTTTTGTGAGTAATACAGTATTCTACATGTTCTCCTTCTCTTGTATTTTGCGGATCCGGAACACGTTTTGAATTTTGTGCAAACAACGATAACGACGAGCCTAAAACAAAAAGACAAGTGGTTAATAAATAGAGGTGTTTCATAGTTAATTCAGTAAGAGCGTGATAGTTTGTGGTAAAAATACAATAAGTCAATCAAATTTTAACATTGGAGAATTAAATAATCATAATAAAATCCTTTGCTTAACTTTGACTCATGAAAGCAAACACCGCCTCTTCCACTTTGGCCATTACAACCAAAATTGTTTTGCCGAACGACACCAATACATTAGGTAATCTGTTTGGGGGTCAGTTATTGGCCTGGATGGATGTCATTGCAAGCGTTTCTGCACACCGACATTCTAAAAGAGTTGTCGTAACCGCCTCTGTCAATAACGTTTCGTTTCAGAAGCCAATAAACCACGCTTCAATCGTTACTTTAGAGGCAAAAGTTTCGCGTTCATTTAACTCCTCTATGGAAGTTTTTGTCGATGTTTTTGTCGAAGACGCCGTTACCGGCCAGCGCGAAAAATGCAACGAAGCTATATATACTTTTGTTGCGGTTGACCAAAACGGAAATCCGATACAAGTTCCTGCACTTATTCCGGAAACAGATGAAGAAAAGTCGCGTTTTGATGGGGCCTTACGCCGCAAACAATTGGCTTTAATTTTAGCTGGTAAAATGAAGCCAGCCGAGGCCACAGAACTCAAAAAGCTCTTTTTCGACGAGGAAAAATAAAAACTAGATTTTGGTCTGGTTGAGTTGCGTTGAAATGAAGTCAAGATCTTGCTGACGCATGCAGGAAAAATGTCCTTTCGGACAGTTCTGAAAACCAATTTTTGAACAAGGTCTGCACTTCAAATTTTCCACCTCATACTGAAAGCAATTTTCTTGTTCAGGCCGAAACGGATACATCCCAAAATCTTTAACCGTATTTCCCCAAATCAAGTGAATCGGCACCTCAAAACAAGCACCAATATGCATCAGACCTGTATCGTGGGTAAGTAAGGCAGCTGCGTTTTTTACCAACCATGCCGAGCCATGAATATTGAGCTGACCAACCATTGAGACAACTTTTTGACCCCCCAGTGCAGCTACAATTTCATTGGCTGTTTGTTGATCTTCCTTTCCTCCCAAAAGCACAAGCGGATGCTCCATTTTCTGTAAAAGTTTGATCATTAAATCTGTTGGCAAACGTTTGGTGGCAAACTGAGCCCCGATGGCAAAGGCAACATATTTTCCAGGTGCAAATCCTGTTGTATCTTGAATTGAAAATTGCTCTGATTCAGGAATTTCATAGGGATTTTCTGGTGCCAAAACTTCTAGACCAAAGGCTTTCTTTAAGGTGCTCAAATAGCGTTCAACAACGTGCTGCCTGCCCTCTTGCTTGATTTTGAATCTGGTGAGCAGCCATTTGTTCCAGTTATTTTTAGGGTACTTATAAACTTTGACGCCAGAAAAAGCAGTCAGCAACAGTGTTCTGAGGTTATTGTGTAGGTCAAGAACTGCGTCGTAAGATTGAAAATTGATATCTTTTCTCAATTGACGAATAGAGCTTTCAAGGGTAAAAATATGACTCAGACCAGGACAGGCCTCGAGTAAATGGCGAAAAGCGGGTTTGGTAACGTAGTCGATTTGGCAATCTGGGTATGCTGCCTTTAAAGCCGCCACGACAGGAAAGGTCAGGACGATATCGCCGATTGAGCTAAACCGAAGTACTAATATTTTTTTTGGTGACTTGCCCGACATAGGACGAAGTTACTAAAACTTACTTTGTATGATGAAACAAGACGCGGTCGCGGTCAATTTGCGCCTCTAATGCACCAAAAAATGCAGCTTTTTGGCTTTCTTGAATGCAGTCAAGTGGAAAGGTCAATTGTAAATCTTCGATGTAGTCAAAGTAAATCGTTTGTTGACTTACAGAAACTTTACGCAGACCATTGAGATAAATTAAAATGATTTCGCGATCGGCCACCAATATGGCTTTAGAACTGAGGCCTACCCTGAATTGATTTTGATTGACAAGAACAAAAACAATGGAGTCAAGCAACAAAACAAAATAAACAAAGACTACAAAAAATGAAGCGGTTGTAAGCAGCAAATGCGCTACAAGTAAACTTAAAAAAACCAATGCTTCAAGGCTGTTATAAACTATAACACGATTTTTTCGGGTGGCGCTAATCGGCTCGTTCCAAACAAATTTATCTTGCTGCTTGACCATTGAAACTCCCATCCAACGGCGTACAGTGCGGCGCAAACCGATAATCAGGAGCAACAAACCGAGGACGAGATAAATTTCGTTGGTGAACTGGAGTTCGCTAGCAGTAATGTGCAAGAAATCTATTGGTAAGTCAAAACCAACAAAGACCGACACGAGGAGCGTAGGGACACTAACAAGCAACAATAATAAATTGATGAAACTATTCATTTGGAATGAGCTTTAGTTTGGCGCGAAGCCCTTTGATTTTATCTTGTGCGGCGTCGATTTTCTTTTGGACATCAGAACGCAGTTGATCCGCTCCTTTTGAACGCGCAAAGAAGCCTAGGTTATTTTCTAGGGTGAGCATTTCTTTTTGAAGTGCATCAATTTGCTTGCGAATATCATTGCGTTCGGCTTGCAACAACTTTAATTTATCTGGTGAAGACAAGTGTCCTTCTAGTTTTGCCTGAAAAAGAACGCGCTCTTTTTCCTGGCCTTCTAACTTGAGTGCTTGGTAATGCGCATCCATGTGCTTTTTAAAGGCCTCATAGGTGTTTTGGCGTTCTTTGATGCCTACCGTACCTATTTCATTAAATTGTTGCTGTAAAGCGCGCAATTTAGCTAATGCTTCTTGTTTGTCGGTTGGCAAGCTGAGTTTCTCCAATTCGTCAATGAGTGCTCTTTTTGCAGCCAAATTGGTTTCGTTTTCGGCATCTTGCTGGCCAAAATGTGCTTGTCTGGCATCAAAGAAAACGTTACATGCCGCCCTAAATTCTTTCCAAAGTTTATTTTCAAAGCGCTGACCTGCCGAACCCAATTCTTGCCACTGACGCTGCAATTTTTTGAGTGCATCTGCGGTGTTTTTCCAGTCTTGTGAGGTACTGATAGCAAGCGCCTTTTCAATGAGTACTTTCTTTTGGTTCGCAATTTCAGAACTTGCGGCATCCTTCTCTTTGTTAAAGGCCTTTTTAGCATTAAAGAACGTATCGCACAATGCTCTGAATTCAGCGTAAACTGCTTCGTTTTCTTTTCTGCCTCCCGCACCAATAGTTTTCCATTGGGCCTGAAGATCTAGAATAAAGGCAGTTTGAGTTTCCCAGTCTTTAGAGTTGTTCCAGGTTTCTAGGGAGATGAGTCTTTCTTGAAGCGAAGTAATGAGTTTTTTCTTGGCATCAATATTCGCTTTCAAAACTTGTCTTTGCGCTTCGTAATGCTCATTGATTTTGTCGTAGATACTGCGAACTGCGTCCCAGTAAGCAACTTTCATGGTTTCCCAATCTTCGTTGAGCACAGGGCCGATTTCTTCCCATTCGTCTTGCAAAGCATGCAATTGCGCCTCGAGGTCTCTAAGTGTTACCTGCGCAACGCGTAATTGTTTTAATTTAAAGATGAGGTCTTCTTTGAGCTGCTTATTGCGACGATAATCATTGTCTTTCAGCTCTTTGTATATCTTGATGTTGTAAAAGAAGATTTCTAATAAACGAGAATATTCTTTTTGAATGGCTTCGCGTTGTTCTCTTGGAATGGCACCTATCTTTTTCCATGTTTCATGGATTTCCTTGTAGGACTGAAAAGCAGTACCAATCTTCTCTTCGTTGTCGATGACCTCCTTCAAACGAATGATGAGGTCTTTTTTGAGCTTTAAATTTTGTTGCTCAAGGGTTTGCTGTAGTTGTTGTTGAGCTTTGCGCTTGGTATTGAATTCTTGGTAGAGTGCAAAAAACGTTTCTTTCAACTCAGTGTAATCTACCTCGTCATAGTGCTCAGATTTATCCTGAGCTTCAAGTCTTTTAACTTGTTCGATGCGCTCCAATTCTATTAATTGATCTTCAAAAAGCTGTTTGATTTGACCAGCTTCACGACCCAGCTGCACAAGGTCTTCTTGTGCTAATAAGTTTTGAATTTGTGCGATTTGCTGTTGTAAGTCCATTTTCAATTAAAGTTGAAAGGTAGAAAGAGAAACGAATTCTTGCATTCTTGCTTGAAGTTCTGCGTGTGTCACTTCTTTGAGTCTTTGTGTACCGAATTTTTCAACACAGAAAGAGGCCAAGGCGGAACCCGCAATGATGGCGCGTTTCATGTTGTCAAAATCAATACGGTCCGCTGCTGCTAAGTAACCCATAAAACCACCTGCAAAAGTATCGCCTGCACCTGTCGGATCAAAAACCTCTTCTAGCGGCAAAGCTGGAGCATAAAAAATATTCGATTCATGGAAAAGTAAAGCACCGTGCTCCCCTTTCTTGATAATGAGAATTGAAGGCCCCATTTCACGAATAATTTTGGCGGCTTTTCTCAAAGAATATACTCCAGAAAGTTGACGGGCCTCTTCGTCATTGATGATCAAGACGTCGATGTGCTTAAGGGTTTCTTTGAGGCTGTCTAAAGCGATATCCATCCAGAAATTCATGGTGTCCATAGCAATAAGCTGTGGCCTTTGTTGCATTTGCTGAATGACAGAAAGCTGCACCTCTGGGCTTAAGTTGCCAAGCATCAGGAAAGGTGCGTTTTGTGCCTGGGCAGGAACAACTGGCTTGAAGTCAGCAAGTACATTGAGCTCTGTAACTAGCGTATCTCTTGAGTTGAGGTCGTTGTGGTAGCGACCGGACCAGAAAAATGTTTTTTCGCCGTGCTTGATTTCGACACCACTGATGTCTACACCTTTTGATTCTAGCTCCGCTAAAACTTCTTGTGGAAAATCTTCACCTACGACAGAAATCAAGCTTTGCTGCTTGACAAAGAAAGAGGAAGCTAAGGCAATATAGGTGCCTGCTCCACCAACGATTTTGTCTGTCTTTCCGAAAGGGGTTTCTATGGCGTCAAATGCCACACTACCAACTGTTGCTAATTTCATAAGTCTATTTGAGCCGCAAAGATAGCTAAATTCAACGCTTTAAACGTTAAATTATCGTGTTTTCGCAGCCCTAGGATGCGCAGTTTGATAAGCCTGCTTTAATTGAGCAAAAGAGTTATGTGTGTAAACCTGCGTAGCAGATAAATTAGCATGCCCCAAAAGGTCTTTTAAAGTTTCTAAACCCGCACCATTATTGAGCATGTGAGTGGCAAATGTATGCCTCAAGACATGCGGACTTTGCTTTTCTACAGAGCTAATGGTTCGCAAGAAAGTTGAAACCAACCGGTATACCAATTGCGGATAAAGTGCTTGATTGTTTTCTCTGACCAATAAATTCGGATGATCTAACTGAAGATGCTGCTTTGCGCTTAGGTACTTTTCAATTAGTTGAGCCAAATCAACAGCAATCGGGATGACCCTTTCTTTGTTGCGCTTTCCAAGCACCTTTATCGACTGACTCGAAACTGCATTTTCTTTTAGATGAATGAGTTCGGAAAGTCGAATGCCCGTTTGATAAAACAATTCTATGATCAATTGATTTCGGATGCCTTCGAAAGTTGAAGAAAACAAGGCCTGTGTGTTTTCGGTTTGTAATTCCTGTTCTTTGACAAAAACAGGGAGTCGCTTCTCACTTTTTGGGCCCTGCACCCTACTCATGGGAGTCGCTGCAATAAGGCCTTCCTTTTGCAACCACTTGAAAAAAGTACGAAGTGCTGCTAACTTTCGATTCACGCTGCGGTTTGAAATGCCGGCATCTATGAGCTGCACCATCCAGGACCGAATAGTAGCAGGATTTTGCTCTTGCCAATCTGAAAGCTCAGCGCAATGATTGTAGGTGCTAAACTGCGCTAGGTCTTGCAAGTAAGCCATGCAAGTGTGGGCAGAATAACGCTTTTCTTGGCGTAGATAGATTTCGAATTTTTGGAGCATAAAAAAAGGAGCTAAAAGCTCCTTTCGATATACGTTAAAAACAACAATTTGTTACAATTGCTGACTTTGCATTCTTTGCTTGTAAGCAGCGCGAATCACTTGCTGACGGCGAGTAATTGACGGCTTTTCAAATTCCTTACGGCTACGTAGTTGTTTCATCACATTGGTTTTTTCGTACTTCTTTTTGTACTTCTTCAATGCTCTTTCGATGTTTTCGCCTTCTTTAATTGGAATGATCAACATATGCTTAGTTCTCTTTTTAAAAGTTTGGGTCGCAAAGATACGACAGAAAATCAAATCTACAAAGTTTATTTTAAAATTTCTCGGGCAATCACAATTTTTTGTATTTCAGAGGTTCCCTCGCCTATTGTCATGAGTTTGGCATCGCGAAGGAATTTCTCGGCTGGATACTCTTTTGTGTAACCGTAGCCGCCCATGATTTGCACCGCTTCATTGCCGCATTTAACTGATACTTCAGATGCATAATACTTGGCAAAAGCACCCTCTTTAGTTACCGGTTGTTTGGAGTCTTTTTTGTGTGCAGCTTGGAAGGTCAAAAGCTCTGCTGCCTCAATTTGGGTTGCCATGTCAGCTAATTTAAAACCGATGGCTTGAAAATTGGCAATAGCCTGTCCAAACTGTTCGCGCTCTTTGGCATATTTAACACTGGCTTCAAATGCGCCCCTTGCAATACCGCAGCTCAAAGAAGCAATCGAAATACGACCACCATCTAAAATTTGCATAGCTTGCTTGAAACCCATTCCGACTTCGCCAATGACATTTTCTTTAGGGATGCGCACGTTGTCAAAGATCAGTTCTGCTGTTTCACTGGCTCTTACTCCTAGTTTATCTTTGATTTTAACTGCTGAAAAACCGGGTGTGCCTTTTTCAATGATAAAAGCAGTAATACCGTTGCTGTCTAGTAATTCTCCGGTTCTAATTAAAACAACAGCTACATCACCAGATAGACCGTGGGTAATCCAGTTTTTGGTACCATTTAACACCCAGTAATCACCGTCTTGAACAGCTGTTGCTTTCATGCGCATGGCATCAGAACCCGTGTTGGCTTCTGTAAGGCCCCATGCGCCGATCCACTCACCTGACGCTAATTTTGGTAAGTACTTTTGTTTTTGGGCTTCTGAACCATGATAGTAGATGTGGCCTGTGCACAAGGAATTATGCGCCGCCACACTAAGCCCAATACCGCCACATACTTTTCCGAGTTCCATAAGTACGGTTGCATATTCAGCGTAAGAAAGTCCTGATCCACCGTATTGTTCTGGGACAAAAATGCCTAAAAGGCCAAGTTCGCCCATTTTTTTCATGACCTCAACAGGGAACTCTTCAAGTTCATCCCATTTTTTGTAGTGGGGTCTAATTTCCTTTTCAGCGAAGTCGCGCACCATGTGTGCCAACATTTGCTGCTGTTCGTTTAGTTGAATACTCATTTTGTTGATTGATGATTAGATTGATGAATGTTGATTTTTTTGATTTGATTGAATACTAACTGAATGCTTTCAATGAACTTGCTTTGCTTGATTATTGATGGTGCTATTCAATCCTTAATAATGAACTAAAGCATAACTTTCGTCATTGAATTTTTGCAATACTTTGTCACCTTCAAGGAAATCCAGGGCAACCAAAAAGCTAAAACCAGCAACGGTTGCTCCTGCCCTTTCAATGAGCGTGGCTGCTGCAGCTGCAGAACCACCAGTGGCAAGCAGGTCGTCGTGGATGAGTACCCTTTGGCCTGGCTCAACGGCATCAGCATGCATTTCAATAACAGCCGAGCCATATTCTAGTTCATAGGCGTGTTTGATCTTTTCGTAAGGTAATTTTCCTTCTTTGCGAATTAACACAAACGGCAAACCGAGCCTCATGGCTAAAGGATAACCAAAAAGGAAACCACGACTCTCTATACCAGCGATGGCATGAAGGCCTTTGTCTTGGTAATATGCCACAAGATGATCTAGTACCGCATTGGACACATTTGGATCAAGCATTATAGTTGAAATATCTTTGAAAAGAATGCCTGGTTTGGGAAAATCAGGAACGTCTCTAATGACGGCTTTGAGTTGTTGTTCGATTGTCATGTCACAAAGATAAGTAAGGCTTTAGTTTTACAAAAGTTTGCTCATCAATTAATACAGATTGTCTGATTTGCTCTATGGAAGTAAAACCACCGCTCTGCTGCCTCACTTTGATAATCGAGTTGGCTTGGTTCCAACTTAAATAAGGATGCTGTTTTAGGCGTTCTATCGTAACGGAATTGAGCGAAATGCCCTCTGGCTTCGAAGAGATTTGCAAATATTTTGAAGTTTTTTCCAGAAGCTCTGGGCTGAGTCCCTTGATTTCTAAAAGTTGCTCAAGTGCTAAAAAGCCGCCGAGTCGATCGCGATACTGAATAATTTTTTGAGCAGAATAACTGCCAATACCCGGGAGTGCCACTAATTGCTCTATACTCGCCGTGTTTAAATCTAGTTTGACAACTTGAGATTGAACTTCAATCTTTTGCGGGTTCGAATGATTCTTCCAATTACCTGTTTTTTGAGAAGTACCTGTTTTTGAATTTTGAATTGCATTTGTATTTGGTTGAAATTTACTACTCGATGAAACATCGAAAATCAAGGAATCTTGAATTAGGGACAATATTGACGGATCCAGCACCCGAATTCGTTGCATCTGATGCAACGAATGAAAGCCATATTTATCGCGGTACTTGAGAAGAGATGACGCTTGTTTTGAACTGAGGCCCAAGCGCTGCCAATCAAGTAAGGTGAGCGCTGTTGGCCTGCATCTTTTCCAGAGCTTTATGCGCTTTTGATGATAGCGATTTCCCTCATGCTCGCTTTGAGGAATTTGCTCTTCCGACGCTATAATTTGATATGAGTAATTGAGTTTTGGCGGATTCAGTAAGAAATAAATCCGGGGCGTAAAAATGATGAGCGCACAGATCACCAACCACAAGGTTGTTCCGCGTTCAAGACGTTTTGAAATTTTGAGAAAAGGTTGTTTCATCGAAAGCTAACGCTCTCGGTGCTGACTAATTGGATTGTGCTGCCTTTTTTCTGGCCTCTATTAGGTAAAATACCGGTATACCGAGCAGCACGATAAACAAGCCCAAACCGGCATTTCTAAAGTCATAAATCAATAAGTCAATACAAATTGCTGAAGTGATCAGGATATAAAGTGCAGGAATAAAAGGATAGCCCCATGCTTTATAAGGACGCGCTGTATCTGGCTCCAACTTTCTGAGTCGGAAGATGCCGTAAATTGTCAAAATATAAAAGAGCAAACTTGCAAACGTACTATACGTGAGTAAGTCTCCGTACTTACCAGAAAGGCACAAGATACTCGCCCATAGGCATTGAATCCAGAGCGCTACACCAGGCACTGCCTTCTGATTGAGTTGCCCCGCTTTTTTAAAGAAAAGGCCATCTTGTGACATCGCATGAAAAAGTCTTGAGCCGGCCAGAATTAAGCCGTTGTTACAACCGAAAGTAGATATCATAATAAGACCAGCCATGAGCAAGATGCCAGCATCTCCAAAAATCACATAAGCTGCAGAGGCCCCTACTCGGTCGTTGCTGGCAAAAAGCATCCCTTGATCAACCGGGTTCTGGCCATCCAAACTTCCGTTGATTGGCAACAGGGCCAGATAAGCCAAATTTGCGAGTACGTAAATGACGGTTACAATAAGGGTTCCGAGAAACAAACTTTTTGGGATATTCTTTTTGGGGTCCTTGATTTCACCTGCAATAAAGGTAACGTTGTTCCAGGCATCGGCTGAAAACAACGAATTGATGATCGTAGCTCCGAGGGCACCAACCAGCGCCCAACCTGTTAGCGGAATCTGAAATATTTTTGCGCCATCATTGGCAATAACAGTGCGTGTTGCTTTCCAGGCATCTGAAAAGTTATGGCTAAACACATTAGTTTTGAGTCCGATATAGAGCCCCAAAACGATCAGTGCACCAAGAGCAAAAAGCTTGGCAAACGTGAAAATAAACTGAATGAACTTTCCATTTTGAACTCCTTGTGCATTGGAATAGGTGAGCAATACAATTGAACCGATTGCCAGGACCTGCGCCCAACTTATGGTTAAAAAGGAGGTATCAAACAACACCTCATTTAACTCAGGAAAAAAGACAGCCGAATACTTAGCAAAGGCCACCGCCACCGCAGCAATTACACCGGTTTGAATCACGGTGAAAACAGTCCAGCCATAAAGAAAGGAAGCCATTTTGCCATAGGCTCTTTGGATGTAGACATACTGCCCACCAGCATTGGGCATCATACCCGCTAATTCTCCATAACTTAAAGCAGCAAAAATGGTAATGAGCCCTGTGAGTATCCAAAGAATGAGCAACCAAGCTGGCGAACCGATATCGCGCAGCATGAGTGTGGAGACAATAAAAATCCCAGAACCGATCATGGAGCCCGACACTAATAAAGTGGCATCGAGCAGACCAAGTTTTTTTGGAGACTGATCAGCCATTAATCTTCTTCAGAAGCATTGACAATGGCATCGTGGCCCTTCAAAGATTCTTCAAATGCAACATCATTTAAATGACTGTGCTTTCGAGAATACAAGAAATAAACGACAAGACCAAGTGTTGACCATACAATAAAGGCAACCCATGTGTCAGGTCGTACAAAATACATTAATCCAAAATTGAAAGTGGCACCTGCAATAGCGACAAACCAAACAGCAGGGGTTTTGAACGGACGCTCAAGTTCCGGTTGTTTGATACGCATGATGAGTACAGCAATTGAGATCATGGCAAAAGCCAAAAGTGTACCCATAGAACACATCTCTGAAACTTTATTGATTGGTGTAGTTGCTGCTACAATAGAAACTACGGCACCAACAAGAATGGTACTTCTGAAAGGAGTTTTGTAGGTCTCGTGGATTTTTCCAAAGACCTTAAATGGCAATAAGCCATCTTTAGCCATTCCTAAGAAAATGCGGGTCTGGCCCAACATCATAACGAGCATAACGGAGGTGAGCCCGGCAACTGCGGCAATGGTAATAAGTACCGTGGCCCAAGGCATGCCAACCCCCTCAAATGCAGAAGCAACGGGCGCTTTGATATCGAGTTGATTATAAGGAACCATCCCGGTTAAAACCAATGAAACCACAATGTAAAGTACCGTACAAATGACCAATGACATGATGATGGCAAAAGGAACATCTTTCTTAGGGTTAATTGCCTCCCCTGCTTGCGTTGAAACCGCGTCAAAACCAATATAAGCGAAGAAAACGATCGTGGCTGCAGTAACGACTCCGGACCAACCAAAAGAACTAGAACCATCGGCATTGATGACTTCTTTTGGAATAAACGGATGGTAGTTGTTGGTGTCGATAAAGAAGAAACCAACGAAGATGACAAAAAGAACAACCGCAACTTTTAAAATAACGATCATGTTATTGGTTTTAGCAGCTTCTTTAATCCCTTTAACAAGAATTGCAGTAACTACCCAAGTAATCAAGAATGCAGGGAGATTAAAAGCAAATTCAGGCGCTGCCATGCCAGCTTCTTTGGCTTTTGTAGCCGCGGTAACTGCATCGTTCATGAGCCACATCGGCGGGTCAATACCAAATTGATGCAGCAATTTTTCAAAGTAACCACTCCAAGCCACGGCTACGGTAGTGGCGCCCATCATGTATTCTAAGATGAGGTTCCAACCAATGATCCAAGCGAAGAGCTCACCCATTGTACCATAAGAATATGCATAAGCAGAACCTTCTACAGGAAGAATTGAGGAAAATTCGGCATAACACAATGAAGCAAATAAACAGCCCACTCCGGCAATCACAAAAGATAATGCCAAAGCTGGTCCAGCGTGGTCATGGGCAGCAATTCCAGTCAAGGTAAAAATACCTCCACCAATAATGGCACCAATCCCTAATGAAGTTAATCCCCAACGACCTAAAACTCGGTTGAGGTCATTTTTTTTCATGTCTCGTTCGAAATGACTTACTGGTTTCTTACGCCAAACGCTCATAGTATATAGTTTAATTTAGTTAAAGATAATTTTTTCTAGTTTAACAAAGCAAAAGTTTGCTCTAGGGTGTGCGGCTCGTATTTGAGTAATTGTTGCGCCTTGTCCAAAATAAAGCCTGTTTTAGGGGGTCTTTTAGCGGCCTGATTCAAGGTGTCGCTTTTAAGGCGTATGAGTTGGGTAGTTGGCAATTGATAATAGGCTGCTACACGTAAAACAATATCATAAATGGACAATGTCTCGGGGCCACTTATGTGAAAAATACCTGTTTGATCTAATTCGCAAATGCGAACACAAGCCCAAGCTAAATCTGCAGCCCATGTTGGCGCTCTGAATTGATCATCTACAATATTCAAAGGCTGGCCAGTACTCAGTGCTTCTTTGGCCCAAAGAATGAGGTTAGAGCGCGATAGTTGCTCGCCTTGGCCATAAACAATAATAGTTCGGACAATTGAATAGTTCAGATCTTTGATTTCAGTCAAGAGGCGTTCTGCCTCAAACTTAGATCTTGCATAAACACTTAACGGATTTGGTGTGTCAGTTTCCTTGTAAGGGCCTGCTTCACCATCAAAAACGAAGTCGGTGGAAAGCAACTGGAAATGCGCCTGATGAGCTTGACATGCTTTCGCTAGCATATAAACTGCTTGCCGGTTAATCAGGTCACAGGCCTCTGGCTGTTGCTCACAGGAATCGACGTTAGTCATGGCAGCCGTATGGATTACATGTGTCGGTTGATAGCTTTCAAAGACACTTTGAATATTCGACTCATCGGTGATGTCTAGCGTTGCGTATTTTGCAGCAGGGCAAGCACTGTAGCGGTTTTCACCACTTGAGCTTGCTAAAAAGTCAAGGCCTTTTTCTTGGCATAAGTCCACGACTTTTTGCCCGAGTAATCCGTTGCTACCTGTAATAAGGATTTTCATAGGTCCCAGATTGAATGTTTGCGTTTCGCTTGAAATTTGAAATAATGTTTGTGCTCTAGAATCCAGGCCATAATAAGGTAAAGAAGAACTGGAGAGCCCAAGCCGATAAAACTCAGATAAATAAAACCTAAGCGTACTTTGTTAGTGCGGATGCCTAAGCGCCTCGCCCACCATTCGCAGACCCCGAAGGATTGCAATTCAAAGAAAAAAACAACTTTTTGGAGTAGTCTTCTCATGGTTCAAAAGAAAAGGCGTCTTCCGACGCCTTGTTTTTAAAGTCTTGGTAGTTGTTTAAACTTCTGGTATTCCGGGTTTGGTGCCGGAGCAGTTGCAGGATCAAAAGTTGTACTTGTAATTTTAGCTGTAGTACGACGGTTGATTGTGTGTAACATCTCGTATTTGGCTTTATCAGAAGTTTTGAACTGATTGATGTAATCTTCGGTAAGCACGACAGTTTGGCCATTTTCATCTACCCATGTAGCTGGCTCAGCTTCACCGCGTCCGATAGGACGGATTCTGCGTGGGTCAATGCCACAAGTCTCGACTAAGTGCTTGTAAACCGCTTTGGCTCTGTTTTCAGATAAAACTTGGTTGCGTACATCACCACCACGTGCATCTGTATGCGAGAATAGATCAATTGTAATGTTTGGATATTCTTTAAGCATGCTATCCAAGAACTTGAGTGAGTCAAGCGACATACATGAAGCATCGTTGATGAAAACCCATTGGTCAAACACGTAACGAACTTCAGGCGTGCGGATAACACCTACAGGCAACAAAGGCATTTCAATGATGAAACTTTGACTTTGCTCTAGACCGATTGTGGAAACTTTTGCTCCTTTTTTATCTTCGTAGAAACCTTCCTTTTCAGCTTTGAGCGTATACTCTTTACCTGCAGTGATATAACGGCTTTTTTTGTCTGGTTTTTCTTTCCAAATAATTTTTCCTTTTGCGTCGGTAACACCTTCCCATTTTTCAGTGCCGTCTGTTACATAAACTTTAGCACCTTCTAATTTTTTAGCTTTTTTACCTGACTCATATACAGTCACGCGAAGGTCAAATAAGTTTGGAGGCGTATTGAAGCTCCAGATATCTGGTGCATATTCTTGATTGCTTGTTGTTTTGCGCTCAGAGGTAAAGAATCCTGACTTGCCGTCAAAATCTGACATGGCGTAGTCATTGCCTTCAGAGTTGAATGGGAAGCCCATATTTTTAACACCTGACCATTTGTTAGCACCTTCTTCTTTTTGGGCAACAAAGATGTCTAGACCACCAATACCTGGCAAACCGTCTGAAGCAAAATAAAGTTGGCCATTTGGACCAATTGAAGGGAAAAGTTCGTTACCAACAGTATTGAACATTGCGCCCATGTTGTGCGGCACTGAATCCCAAGTTTTATTGCGCTTGTCGTAGTTGACATACCAGAGGTCACGACCACCAAAAGATTTTTCACCTTTACCGTTGTCACGCATGTCTGAAGCAAAAATGAGCATTTGGTCGTCAGGAGACAAGCAAGGATGACCTACAGAAATGGTATCAGAAGTAGTTAAAGTGATCTCTTTCGGATCGTCGAAATCTTCACCGCTGTAAACTGCTGTCCAGATTTGACAACCGAGGTCCATTTTTTCTGCATTTGGGCAACGCGTGAAGAAGATATTCTTTCTTTTTGAATCAAATACTGCTGAACCTTCATTTTGGGTTGTATTGACAACACCTTTCGTGTCTAGGGATTTAACATTTGTTGGGTTTCCGTTGACATCGTATTCAGCAACATAGAGGTCCATGTATTTTTCACCTGAAATTGGGTCTCTTTTTGCACCTGTGCTTTCATCTCTTGAAGACGAAAAAACGATAACTTTTCCTTTTTTATCCATGAAAGAAGGAGCCATGTCCATTTGCTTCGTGTTGATTTTAACCTCAGATTTCACGACTAATTTTGAAGATTCGAAATCGTCAAAACCTTTGTATTTTTCACAGGCCATCATGACATCAGCCAATTCTTTTGAACGCGAATTTGGAGCAATTCTTTTGTATTCGCGGTAGCTTTTGAGTGCGTTGTCAAAGTCTTTCATCATGCGCTGCATGTCACCTTTGTAGTAATAAACCTCCGGAACAACGTCGAAATATTTGAGCTCGATACAAGTGCCGTACCATTCGTTGGCTTTATCGAACATTTCGATAGCACGGTAAGATTCGGCCACTTTAAAGGCCATGTCTCCTTTTTGTCTGAGGGAACCTCTAGAACCTAATTTTTTGTAGGCGTCTTGACAAACATTGATGGCTTCGAAATAGTTCCCGGAATTAAAAACTTCATTGGCTTGACGCACAAATTTTGGATCGGGCTGAGTTTGAGCATAGCTTACCGATACTGTAAACAATGATAAAATGGCGACAATGAATAGTTGTTTCATAAAGCGTAGTTTTAGCTTGGTCTTACCAAGGAAAGCAAAAATAGAGAAATTTTATTTAAAATCCGAACAATAGGTTCTCCAGCGCTCTAACAAACGTTGAAAGCCCGTAGGGAGCTCAGAATCAAACTCTAAATATTTTTTTGTGGAGGGCTGAATAAAGCCAAGTGTCTTAGCATGAAGTGCCTGTCCAGGAAGTAGCTCAAAATTGTTGGTCATGAATTTTTCGTAGGCCGATGATTTCGTGCCTTTCAAAATTCTATCTCCGCCATATTCTAAATCATTGAATAGTGGATGCCCAATGTACTGCATGTGTGCTCTAATTTGATGGGTACGACCCGTCTCTAGCTTACACTCAATCAGCGTTACATAGCCAAATCGCTCAATCACCTTATAATGAGTTATTGCTGGTTTACCATATTCTCCATCTGGAAAGACAGTCATAACTTTTCGGTTTTTCAAAGAACGGCCGATATGCCCTGTAACAGTACCCCCTTCTTGGATGTCCCCCCAAACCAAAGCTAGGTAGCGCCTTTCTGTAGTTCTGTCGTAGAATTGCTTGGCTAAATCATTGAGCGCCAGCTCGGTCTTTGCCACAACCAAAAGGCCGGTAGTATGCTTATCAATTCTGTGGACCAAACCAGGTCGGCCAAAATAATCTTTAGGTCTTGTGGGAAGGTTGTCAAAGTGAAAAACAAGCGCATTGACCATTGTGCCAGAGTAGTTACCGTAACCTGGATGCACCACCATATTAGCAGGTTTATTTACTACTAATAAATCGTTGTCTTCATAGACAATTTCTAACGGGATATCTTGTGCAATGAGTTCAATTTCGCGAACTGGATACGGCAAGACAATTGCGATATCATCGCCGGGTTTGACACGATAATTTTGCTTTACCGCGAGGCCATTGACATGGATATTGCCATTTCTGGCAGCAATCTGAATTTTATTTCTGGAGGTGTCAGCCATTCGATCCATCAAGAACTTGTCTATTCGGACGACTTCTTGACCTGGATCTGCTTTAAATCGATGGTGTTCAAAAAGATCAGCTTCTGCTTCTTCTAATTCGAGGTCTGGTTGCTGCTCGTCGCTCATTTAATGATCAATTTTAACGGCGCAAGATTGGAAGCCAAACAGTTTAAAAAGTAAACACCGCTGGGTAAATCATAGGTATTAAAACTAAGGTCTTGCGTTTGCATCAGTACCTGTCCTTGCATATTTAAAAGTTGAATTGTCTTGCCGACAAATTGACCAGGTAATTCAATATTTACTACTCCAGATGTCGGATTCGGATAACAACTCCAGACAGGGGTAACCGACGCTGCTTCTTGAATACCCAGACTGGCATCAAGGGCTGTTGAGAAAATTGGTCGGATCATGGCTGAGCCTTCAAATGGCGAAGGATACCAAGTGAAACCACCATCAACACTATATTGAACTTTATCAGAATGGTCAATATTGCGATCTAAACCAAGATTTAAGCGCTCTGGGTCAAGCTGACGCCAGCCAATAAAAAAGGAAGTTGGAACGCTTACTTTTTGAGTGTCCGAAAAGAAATAATTGACAAAGATGTTGCGGTCATCTCCGTATATAGGCGATCTTGGGAAAAAGACATCATCTTCATAGAGTAAAGTATCCGGATGACCATTTTCACTTGACCATACACTGATCAAAAACAACTTTGAACTCACATCTTGTACTGAAGGAACAAAATGAAAGGCGATGCCTACCAATGAATCGGCTTCGTAAGTATTATATTTTACAGCTAAACGTGCTTGAGTTCCAGTTGGCCCAAATGCCGCCTCTGCACTGCCATCATCATAGCTGTAATAATTAGAAAACGTTTGGTAAAACCCTGTGGTATCATTCAAACCTAAATTCGGAAATTGAGCTGAAATAGTGCCTTTCACACGAAATACTTGTTCATCGCCCGTATAATTCGTGTTGAATGGTATTGGCGTCATATAATGATACGAAGTATAAGTAGTTTGAGGTGCGTAATTGAGCTGTCCGTTGGAAAGAATTGAACCCAAAAGCCCCCCGCCTGCAACGGTTGAACCATTGTAACTGTAAAACAAAGAACCAGCAGTGCTGTTGTTTTCTGGGTTGGGGCTGCCGTTATGAATAGTAATCATAAGGCTATCGGTCATGCGGTTGGCAATGCTGCCTTTATAGTGGTCCCATGGAACTGAAGTGTAGTCCTTTAGTAAAGTATTCATAGGATAGACCCAGGCAAAATCTTTAAACAAAGTGTCTGCGATATCAGATTGGGTGCGCAAATGCACATAATCTATATGAAAATGATCAAGTGAACCTGACAGCGCGCCATAATTTCTAAAGCGCAATTGAAAGCCTTTTTTAAAGAATTGCGCGTTCAAAATCGGAAGGTGCACGACCTGAAATGGTTGAACGGTATCACCTGCCTTAGACCACACCCATATCCATTGATCGAGGTCTTTGGCATAAAATTCTAAAATGAGTGAATCCGTGCTTTCAGGAACATCGCCAAGTCCTTCTGGTTGTACCAAAAAAGAAAAATACAAGGAGTCAGCAGCTGTATAAGGGCTGAGGTCAAGCGGTTTAGAGTGCAGGTAGTCTGCCGTGTTGGTAATTGAGGTGCCGATGGCATAAGGATAACCATTGGCATCGAGGCCATCAAATGTTACAACCCCTAGCGAGCGCGGATTCACAGCATAGCGATCGTTGCGATAGGCATAAGAATCTAGCCAAAGTGCACCCGGATCATTGAGTGTTGCAAAGAAAATTGTTGCCTGATCTTGAAAATAACTTGGGTTTTGGACCCAGATAGAATCGGGTGTATCAGGAATGCCAATGGTGTCATAAATGTAATATGGTGGATATAGATCAAGTGTTTGGTAGACAATTGGGAAGGCGCTAAAATTACCAACCTTTACCGCAATGGTCGGGAAAATTGAATCGGTGTATGCACCCGTGTTAACATCAAAAGTTCTGCGAAAAGTGGCTTGATCTGTGAACGCAGCATTTTGTGCAAGTGCTTGTTGGGTTTGAGGGTTTAAAAGTTGGTAAAAAACCTGTTGTGTGATACCTGGCGCTGAAAAATCTTGCTCATATTTCTGAAATTTATCTGAGGAAAACTCATCAAAAAAAGGCAAGCTGAGTGTGTCAGATGTATAGAAAAAGGTACTGTCAATTTGATTGGTTGTACTTTTTAACTGAGCAGGCTTCGGCGAGAGCTGAAAATTTCTGAGTATTGGGCCCACTTCTATGCCTTGCGCAAAGCTTAAAGACCCCAACAGGAAAAACAACAAAGAAATTTGAAAGCGCATAATTATGGGTTTTGACCGTCTCCACCTTTTTGCATGGATAAGATAAATTGAGTGGACTTAAAAACGGTAGTTCCTTCAATATATTCTGGTGACTGCGAAAAAATTCGGGCAGCTGAAGAATCTTGACTATTTAGGCAGTCTGGGCACATAAACGAGAAACTGCTCACACCTAGTGTATCAAAAATGAACTGTGCCTCAGACATCGTGAGCCCAATTAAATTTGGCAATGGTATAGGTTCGCCTTCGTCATTTTGACCTACAATTAAGGTAACCACTGCGCCAATAGGCAAGCGCTCACCTTCTTTGATTCGGCGGCCTTTGAATCGTTGATCTAAAACTGAACCATTGGCCTCAGAGGTAGCTTGATACTGGATAATAAAACGCAAGCCGCGCTGTTCAAGGATGCTTTGTGCGAATTGTACTTGCTTGTGAACTAGACTTGGCATCTCTACGAGTTGTGTTCTTTTGGAGAGACGAAGACCAATAATACGGCCAGACTTCACATATACCCATGAAAGCGAAGTTGGCTCGACTAGCTGCTCGATAACGGTGCCTTCCGGAAGCGTTGGGTCATAGATGCTATCTAAGATTTGATAGGTTAAATCGAGTTCTTCAATTTTATTTTTTGCCGCTTCTCCGGACATCCCTACAAAATTTGGAACGCGGATTTTCTGACCATGATTTGTTGCAAAATCTAGGTAGAGGATCGTACCAAACACCACAACTAGGTAAAATAGAATAACCAATCCGAAATGCTTCCAGAAAAGTTTGGTGCGCACAAAAGGAAGGGCTAATCTGAGGATATTTTTGATCTTGTCTAACATAGTTTGAAAAGAATGAATGTACAAAGATGCTTAGAAATTTGGAGAAAGCGCATGCGAGCTGAAGAAGTCATCAATGAATTGCACCGCTTCATCGATGTCGTCGGTCAGTTTGAATAATTCGAGGTCAGAAGGAGAAATATATTGTTGGGTTAGCATGGTTTGCTGTACCCATTCGAAAAGACCCTTCCAGTAATCGACTCCGAATAAGACGATGGGACGTCTGGCAATTTTCTTGGTTTGAATTAGTGTCAGTGCTTCAAAAAATTCGTCAAGGGTTCCAAAACCACCAGGCATAATGACAAAAGCTTGTGAATATTTAACAAAAATGACCTTGCGAACAAAAAAGTAATCAAACTCTAAAAAGTGATCGCGGTCAATGTATTGATTGTGAAATTGTTCAAAAGGTAAATCGATGTTGAGCCCAACCGAAACACCTCCGCCCTGCTTGGCACCTTTATTCCCAGCCTCCATAATACCCGGGCCTCCACCTGTGATTACCCCATAGCCTGTTGAGGCTAGTCTTTCAGCCAATTCAACGGCCTGGATATAATGTGGGTGATTTGACTTTGTGCGGGCAGAACCAAAAATGGCTACGCAAGGTCCTGCTTTGGCCATCTTGTCATAGGCTTCAACAAATTCAGCCATGATTTTAAAAATCGACCAACTATCGTTGCTTTTGATTTCCGACCAATCCTTTCTGTGAGTATCCATTATTTTATTTTTGAATAGCGACTTCAAATAATTTAGGCCAAAATTTACCCGTAACGTATAGTTTTTTAGACTTTGCTTCCCAAGCAATACCATTGAGTACCTCGCCATTACCGCGCCCCTCGTTCACAATAGTTGTGGCGTCAATTAATGCAATAACACGACCCAAAACTGGTTCAATTACAGCGATATAGTTTGTCGTATACACATTTGCATAAATATATCCATCTATGAACTCTAATTCATTGAGTTGTGGTACCGGGCCCTCGTTGGTGTAAACTTCAATGGTGCGGATGGTCTCAAATGTTTTTGGATCCCTGAAGGTAATTCTTTCGGTGCCATCAGACATGATCAACTGTTTGCCGTCTGTACAGATCCCCCAGCCCTCTCCTACATAACTGTGCTCTCTTTTGAGTTGCATTGAAGTTGCATCGTAAACAAAACACTGCTGGTTTTTCCAGGTGAGCTGAAACACTTCATTATTTAGAATGGTGATTCCTTCACCAAACTTGCTGGCATCCAAATTGATTTTTTTGGTTTTACCCGCAGCCGAAATTGGTTCTCCTGTGGCCAAATTCATTTGAGCCACCATGGAACTTCCGTCCTGATTGGGGTCGCCTGTGCTTTCGTAGAGTTGTCCGTTTAAAAACGAAAGACCTTGTGTATATGAGCTGGTGTTGTGAGGGTAAGCCTTTACAGATTTTAAGGACCAGCGTTCTGGCTTGAGATCGGATAAAATGCGCAAGTTGCGTTGCTCTGAGTAGGTTGCTCCGTTCTTTTCTTTGGTGTCAAGATTCAGGATGTAAGCTCCTGGCTTCCATTTTTTAGTGTCGAGAAAATAGAGCTCTTTGGCCTTTGGCTGCTTGACTTCAAAAACTATTGAATCAGCAATACTCAGTGTAATTGCAGCAACCTCATTGCTACAGGTAATTGGAAGCGCAATAGTTTGGCCATAAGCAGTGGCCAAATTTTCTTTGAAGCCGAAGGTAGCTGCTGCCGTTTGATCTTGTGCGTCATCTTTTGTAAAAAGCGGTGCCAAAAAACCAACCAGTAAACCTATGACCAACAACCAAATGATAATTTTCTTCATGGAAAGCACTTAAATTTTTTCAAGAATTGCAGAGGCATCAATGAGGCCATGACTAGCCGTATAAATGACCTCGCCGTTTTGGATAACGATACATTGAGGAGATTCGTGTTGGACTTTTGTGTCCGAGGCAATTTGATCTGATAAAGTACGAAAGCTGATGAGATCGAGGTGCCAACAAGGTAAAAACTGTTTTTTAAAAAGCTCACTTTGTTCAAAGCGGCGCTCGGCCATGGCTGAAATCGAACAACGCGTACTGTGTTTGAACACCACTTGAGCTTGCTCAAATGAAGCTTTTTGAATAGCTTGCCATTGTGTAAAATCAGATAGAGGCAGCCAACTCATGATACACCAGGTGTAAATTGTTTGAGAAAACGGATGTCGTTTTCAGAATAGAGTCTGAGGTCTGTAACTCGATATTTGAGCTGCGCAATGCGCTCCACGCCCATGCCGAAGGCAAAGCCGCTGTAAGTTTTAGAGTCAATACCGCAAGCATCGAGTACATTCGGGTCAACCATGCCGCAACCCATGATTTCAAGCCAACCTGTATATTTACAGACATTGCAACCTTTACCAGCACACAAAGAGCAGGAGACGTCTACTTCTGCGCTTGGCTCAGTAAAAGGGAAATAGGATGGCCGGAGGCGTATTTTTGTTTGTTCACCGAAAAGTTCTTGGGCAAAAAACAAAAGCGTTTGTTTTAAGTCAGCAAAAGAGACATTTTGATCGATGTACAATCCTTCAACCTGATGAAAGAAGCAATGTGCACGCGCAGAAATGGCTTCATTGCGGTATACACGTCCCGGTGAAATGGTACGGATCGGTGGTTTTTCTTGTTCCATGACGCGTACTTGAACACTGCTGGTATGGGTGCGCAGCGCCCATTCTTGTTCGCCTTTTTCTATGAAAAAAGTATCTTGCATGTCGCGGGCTGGATGCTCTGGCGGAAAATTCAGCGCGCTAAAGTTATGCCAGTCATCTTCAATTTCTGGGCCTTCGGAGACCACAAAACCAATACGATTGAAAATTTCAACGATTTCGCGGCGAATCAAAGATAGCGGGTGATGCGAACCAACACCAGGGTCGGATGCGGGTTTACTCAAATCTTCTTTTTGAGATTGATTTTGAGTCACCGTAAAAGCCGCTTTTGCCGCAGCATATATTTCTTCTGCTTTTTGCTTGAGTTCATTCACTTGTTGACCGTAAGCGCGCTTTTGATCATTGGGAATGTCTTTTAGCGCAGCATAAAGGTCTTTAAGTATATTTTTAGAACCCAAAAAGCGGATTCTAAATTGTTCTAGTTCGGTTTCGTTTTGGATGGCAACCGATGAAAGCTCTTTTGATAAATCTTCGATGTTCATTTTTCTGCAGCAAAATTGTAACCTTTTGAGGCCGCAACTTGTTTAAGTTATTGGTCATGGGTTATATGCAAATGTACGAGAAAAAAAAGCTGCTGCGTTCTACACTTATCGGTTTTGTAGGATTTATCGTGCTACTTGGTTTTTTAAGTAGCTGTAAAGAGCCTGCGCCCACCACACTAGAGGTCAGTGTTATTACGGATGCAGGGGTCATTTTACCCAATGCAAAAGTATGGCTCAAAGCAGAACCCACTGATACTGCTCACAATGCCATCTCTATCGATGACAGCACCGCTACAGATGCATCTGGAAAAGCTTATTTTGACCTCAGTTCTTATTACAAACCGGGGCAAATTGGCGTCATGATTATCAAAGTAAATGGCTTTTATTTTGGCCTTACAGGTTCAGTGATAGCTGAAATTAAAGAAGAACAACGCAATCAAGTACTACTCACCTTACAATAAAGTGCTGTAGCTGAAGTTTTAAAATTTGAAAAATAACTGTAAATTTGGGACATTCGAAACCTATGAAAACATTACTAACTAGCCTACTCGCTGTTTCTTTGCTCTTTATTTTGGGCAGCTGTGAGCCAACAGATCCTGCGGTCATTAAAGTATTTGTCCGCTCTTCTTCAAACCAACTAATTGATGGTGCTAAGGTCATTATCATCGGAGACATGCAGTCTGAACCAGCCACTTTAGAATGGGTAGACACCACTTATACCAATTCTTCTGGCTTTACCACTTTTGATATGGATCCATATTTTGCTATTTCAGGAGAAAACGGCAAAACAGGTTATTTCGATATCATTGTCAAGTACAACAACAAAACAGCCTATGGCTATACGCGTGCCAAAGTGCACACGACCGCAGTTGAAACCATCTACTTACCCAACTAAGAAGCACACATGAAAAAGTTCATCCTATTATCTTTCGCCGCTATCACTTTAGTTTCTTTGACTTCATGTCGTAAAAAACTAGATACCATTGCACATATTTATGTCAAGGACGAAACCAACGCTAGTGTTTCAAGCGCAATGGTTGTGCTTTACGGAACCAACACACAAAGTACTCCACAACAAGTAGCGGTTTACGACACTGCCTACACCAATGCAAATGGTTTAGCTACCTTCAATTACAACGAGCTTTATCAACTCGGACAAGCTGGTGTTGCTGTTCTTGATATCAAGGCACAAAAAGGCAACAAAGTAGGTCAAGGCATTATCAAAATTGAGCCTGAAACGATCAACGAAGAAACCGTTTATATTCAGCCTTAATTAAGCTACAATCTTCTTGAACAATCCTTCTTGATCGCCTAGAAGTTCTTCTAGGTCCAATGACTGTTGTACCTCTTCCGGGAAACTAATTTGATATTCTGTCAGAAAGCCAAATTCATAACGGCACATAAATTCACTGACCTCCAGGCCCGTTGATTTTTGCAACCTATTGATCACGCCATTCAATCTTGACATCTTAATGACAAGCTTTGTCTCATAAAATAAGACGTCATCTTGCATGAG
Organism: Bacteroidota bacterium; assembly: GCA_041168645.1. Lineage (GTDB taxonomy): Bacteria > Bacteroidota > Bacteroidia > Flavobacteriales_D > Crocinitomicaceae > UBA952. The sequence goes on from JBEEKM010000012.1 coordinate 36,632, forward strand.
GCCTGAAATGGTTACATCTGAGTCTTGGTTGTTGAACCAAATGTGCTGAATTTTAAAAGTCTTGTTCATAGTGCGTCGTTTTTATGATACAAAGGTCATATACTACATCGTAAACGTTTTACGCTCATCTTTAATTAACTGCTATTGCTGAATAATTCACTAATTTTGCACTATGTCTGAAGACCAACCTATGTCTTTTTTAGATCACCTCGAAGAACTTCGGTGGCGCTTACTGCGTGCAGCAATAGCGGTCATCGTCTTCGCAAGTGTAATTTGGGTTTATCAGCGAGAAATCATGGAAGGCATCTTCCTGAACATGGTCGATCCAAACTTCGTTAGTTTCCGCCTCCTCTGCGAATACTTAGGTGTTTGTGTAGAACAGATTCATGTCGATTTTCAAAGTACAACACTCTCAGGGCAGTTTTCTTATGCACTCATGATGAGTATCATGGGCGGGGTTGTGCTGGCCTTTCCTTATATTTTTTATCAACTTTGGTCCTTTGTCAAGCCCGGCCTCAAATTAAACGAAAGGAAAATGGCGAGAGGCATTGTCTTTTACGTGAGTATCCTTTTCTTTTCGGGTATCTTATTCGGCTATTATGTTGTTGCGCCACTCAGCGTTCAGTTTTTTGGCGCATTTCAAATCACGCCTGAAATCAAGACAGATGTCACCATCGCTTCTTACATGAGCACCGTACTCTCCACCGTATTTTATACGGGCTTATTTTTTCTCTTTCCAATTGTCACCTTTCTACTCGTTAAAATTGGCTTATTTACGCCCGATTTTTTAATTAAGTACCGCAAGCATGCGATTGTGGTCATCCTCATTCTAGCAGCCGTCATTACCCCGCCAGATGTGATTTCGCAGGTAATTGTTACCATTCCCATTTACTTGCTTTTTGAAATCAGCATTTTAGTTGCCAAGCGTGTGAGCAAAGCCGAAGAAAAATAATTCCATGAAACGAATTATACTATTTTTTCTAGTTCTACTTGGCTTCCAATCTGTAGCACAACAAACGATTGTATCGGGCCGGATCACAGACCAAAAAGGGGATCCTGTTGGCTTCGTTTTGGTACAGTACCAAGACAGCAAAATCAGCACCAAATCAGATTCTTTAGGTTTTTATCAAATCAGTACCTATTACGCTACGGACACCCTTATTTTTAGACTTCTTGGGTATCAAACGGTAAAGCGTCCCGTTAAAAAAGACCAAGGCCAAGAAATCAATGTCAAACTGAAATCACAAGACAAAGAAGTAGCAGAAATTATGCTCACTGCTCCGAAGGAGACACGAGGGTCAATGCTGCACAGGCGAGTGGTGAATTTTAAGGATGTCAATAACAAAGAAAAGCTTGGTGCCTTTGAATATCACCTATACAACAAAATTCAACTTGACGTCAACAACCTCGATTCGAGTTTATTGAAACGAGATGTCATTGAAAAAGTAGGGCTTGTCAAGGATTACATGGAAACCGACAGCATTCAAAAAGCGCTTTTGCCCATCATACTTTCAGAAAGTGTCTCAGACTATTACTATCGCAAAGATCCGAAAATCAAGAAAGAAGTGGTGAGCGCCACCCAAATCACAGGTGTAGAGAACATGCAAATGACTCAGTTTCTGGGCGACATGTATCTGGACCTCAATATCTATGACAACATCTACGACTTGTTCAATAAGTCTTTTATCAGCCCACTAGCAACCTACGCCCGCTCCTACTATAACTTTTACCTCGATGACTCGACTTTCATTGGCTCAGATTGGTGCTATAAACTACGCTTTGTGCCCAAAAGAACCGGAGATTTAGTCTTTGTGGGGCACATGTGGATCCATGACACCACCTATGCCGTTAAGCAAATTTCAGCGCAAATTGCCGATGCAGCTAACCTCAACTACATTGATCAGTTTTATTTTGAACATCACTTTGAACAGGTTCAAAAGGAAGTCTGGATGCTTACCGAGGAGCGGATGGTCATATCTTTCAAAGCCACTGAAAAGAGTAAATTATTAGGCTTAATTGGACGTAAATACAGCAAAAGGAGTGCTTTTGTGATCAATCAACCTTATGACGAAACTTTTTACCGTACAGATAATGCAGTAGAGGTCTTAGAAAATGCCAAAAACAGAACGCAAGAAGAATGGGAGGCACTCAGACCCCAAGCCCTCACCTCCAAAGAACAACGGATTCAAGAAATGGTTGATTCCTTAGAAGCGCAGCCCTTCTATCAAAATATGCGCAAGCTCACCTACTTTGCTACAACAGGTTACTGGCCAATCAATAAAATAGAAATTGGCTCTGCGGCTTCTTTACTTAGTGTTAACCCGGCAGAAAAATTCAGGGTTGCTTTAGCCCTCAGGACCTCCAATGATTTTTCTAAAAGACTTGAATTGGGTGGTCGCTTGGCCTACGGCTTCGGAGACGACAAATTCAAATACAGCGTGCGTGTGCGCTACAACATTACACCTAAAAAGCGCGGAATGCTCATTGGGTACTACAGTTATGACATTGAACAAATCGGACAATCACCGACGGCTGCCTCCATGGGAACTTCCTTTGCGACCTTTTTTAGCACCGCTCCTTTCGACAAGTTGACTTTTGTGCAAAAGGCGGGCCTTAGTCTCGAGAAGGATGTTAAAAAAGACCTCATCTTGTATGGGGCTTTTGAATGGAAAAATTATACACCACTTGGTTTAGCCACCTACCAAAGAACTGTTGGTTTTGACACCATTAATCTAGATCATATTACCACTGCAGAATGGACAACGCGCATCCGTTGGACAAAAGATGAAGAGTTTTTGTCAGGATCTTTTGACCGCACAGCTTTGCGTTCTGCCTACCCGATTTTGTCTTTTCAAAGCATCATAGGTATCAGAAATTTACTCGGAAGCGAGTACAATTACCAGAAATTTGAGCTCCAATTCGAGCACAATACACAACTTGGGGTTTTGGGGCGCATGCGTTACGGTTTTAGCTTAGGATACATCAATGGGCAAACTGCTTACCCATTCTTGAAAGTCCATGAGGGCAACCAGTCTTTGTGGCTGCTAACAAGCACCTTCAATATGGTCAACTTTATTGAATTTATCAGTGACCGCTATGTTGTAGGTTTTGTCGAAAACCATTGGGAAGGATTATTTTTTGACCGTCTTCCCCTCTTGAAAAAAACAAAGTTCCGTTTGGTTACTACCGAAAGGTTTATGCTCGGTAGTTTATCTGACATTCATCAACAAGAGCTCCTGATTCCTGAATTTGTAAGACCTTTCAATGGCCTCCCTTATGTTGAACTGGCAGTTGGGGTAGAAAATATTTTAAAGGTTTTCCGAGTTGATTTAGTGTATCGGGCTACCCATCAAATTCCAGGCATTAGCCCACTCGGTATCCGTGCCCGATACTCTTTGAATTTTTAGTACTTTCGTTCTAGTGAAGCTTTCAACAGAAAATATCAGTAAGTCATACAAAGGTCGTAAGGTGGTTGATGGCGTTAGTATCGAGGTCAATCAGGGTGAAATTGTTGGTCTTCTTGGACCGAATGGCGCTGGTAAAACCACTTCGTTTTACATGATGGTAGGGCTTGTTAGACCTGACTCCGGAACCGTATTCTTGGATCAGGCTGACATCACGAAATATCCGATGTATAAGCGCGCTCAGTTAGGTCTTGGTTACTTGCCACAGGAAGTATCTGTTTTTAGAAAACTAAGTGTTGAAGACAACATCATGGCCATTCTAGAAATGGGGCCACTCAAACCCAAAGAAAGAACTGAAAAACTTGAGCAACTCCTCGAAGAATTTAGCCTTACTCATGTTCGCAAAAACTTGGGTAACCGACTCTCGGGTGGTGAAAAACGACGCACTGAAATTGCTAGAGCATTGGCTACAGACCCAAAGTTTGTGTTACTCGATGAACCCTTTGCTGGCGTTGATCCTATTGCCGTTGAAGATATACAAAGCATCGTCTCAGATTTGCGCAAGAAAAATATCGGTATCTTGATTACAGACCACAACGTTCAAGAAACGCTTTCGATTACAGACCGCGCTTACCTGCTTTTTGAGGGTAAGATCCTGAAATCTGGCACTGCTGAAGAATTAGCAGCCGATGAACAAGTTAGAAAAGTTTATTTAGGGCAAAATTTTGTGTTGCGCAATTCATCAGCGCAATAGATTCACTAGGCCTTCGTATTGACGCATGATTTGTGGTTCATGACAAGGCTTAAATTTTAACACATAGTTGTATTGCCCATCCTGACACGCTAAACCTTTAAATGTACCGTCCCAACCCGTGTTTAGTTGATCTGTTTCAAAAACACATTCACCCCAACGGTTATAAATCTTCAAGGTGCATTCAAATACTTCAAAGTCCGTGACAATCTTGAAAACATCATTTCTGCCATTTTGGTCCGGAATAAAAGTATTCGGTGCATAAATGCTAAATGGGGCGACCTCAACCCTTGCATATGCAGTATCTGTACATCCAAAAGTATTAGCTACCACTTGCATCGGGAAATCAGTGCCACCCGTCTGATACGCATGAATAAAATTAGCATCATCATAAACGTAGCCACGGTCTTCTACATAATAGGAATAAGTGGCCGCAGCAATTGCCTGACTCGTAAACGTAACCTCATTATTACATACATCCACTTCTTGGGGATTAACTGTAAATCCAGCTTGTGGCCTTGGATGTACCGTTACTAAATCTTGCTGCGCCATAAACAAGGTGTCTAGACAGCCCGCTTGTTCTTGGAGCGTTAGCGTAACCGTATAATTACCAGGTGTGGTGTACACATGCGCTGGATTAAACGCCTGAGAAGTTGTTCCATCGCCGAAATTCCAAATAAATTGTGTGGCCACTTCTGTCTGACTCAGGTTGATAAACTGAGCAACTGACGGAGCACATTGCAATGACTCCAAGAAAATAAAATCTATGGATGGATGGCCAAACACCCGTATAATCTCAGATAGTGTATCTGTACACTCCGGATTCTGACCAATGAGTTGCACCAGTTGGAAGCCATTTTGCAGAAAATACACCTGGTTACCCGTTAATTGTGCGCTTGTTTGTGGATTGGCATTGGGCCCGAAATCCCAAAAATACTGCGTACCAGCAGGGCCACTCACTTGCGCATCAAAAGCAAAAGCAAAATCGATACATAAAGAATCGGAGTGCGTCATGCTTAAGATTATAGGCTCTCCTATCTGAACAAGCGTAGCTGTAGTATCTGTACAAGCTCCTGTGCTCGATGCTATAAGTGTGACTGGATAAAGACCTGGAGCCGGAAAAGTAACAGTTGGTGAGCTTTGAGTACTGGTTTGACCAAAGCCAAAATCCCAAGCGTAGTTGAAAGTATTTTGAGAATTATTAGTAAAACCAATGGTGTAGCCCAAACATTGCACTTGGTTTGGCACAATAAAATCAGCAATTGGATCACCAAATAAGAGAATAGAATCTGTGTAGGTAACTTGACAAAAATTGGTTTGCGCTTCAAGAAAAACCGGCTGATAACCTGCCTGGCTAAAAGTGACATTGGGCACCGTTGACCCTTGTGCCTGAAGAACAGAAGCGCTCGGTGGAAAGGTCCAAGAGAAAGTCGCTGTTGGGTCGTTGGCTTGTGCATTGAAGGTCACGAGTGCTTGACTTAGACACAAAGAATCTGGTGCAGACCAACTTGTGGTCAAGGGGTTATTGACAATGATATCGATGTAGGCCGTATCGGTACAATTATTACCCGGGTTTACAATCAGCTGAGCGGTGTAAGAACCAGGTGCAGGAAAGGTATAGCTCGGCTCAAATAAGTTACTCTGGTCTGAGGTCGTATTTGGCACACCGAAATCCCAAGTATAAGTGGTGCCACCGAAAGAATTGTTCTCAAAATTAATTGTGAGCCCATCGCAATAACCATTAAAGGTCGGAAGCTGATCTTGGGTAGGTAGAATAGCTGCAAGCTGAATATTACAATCAAAAACCCTAAACAAGAAGTCGCGGACGGTTTCACCAATTAACTGACCATTGCGGTACTCTTGTACCCTCACCCCAACTACAAATAATCCGAGCAAATTTGGATTTACAGTTAGTTGGCCAGTATTTGGATGTATCATAGTGGATGAACCAGGGCCCAACGGCGCTTGTGCATTGAATATAGGTTGCCATGTAACCGGAAAATATGGTGGCGGTGGCATTTGCAAGGGCTGCGGATTATTTGAATTGGCTCCTGCATTGGGCGTTACCAATGAATAAACCAATTGGTCACCATCGGGGTCTGTAGCTGAATGGTCAAAGACAAGTTGGTCATTGTTACACAATAAAACCGGTGGGTAATTCGTGAAGCGCGGACTACTATTATTGCTAGCCCCTGTATTTGAACCAGGCACTTGAGCTACAAGCGTTAAACCAGTGTCGTCAGGAAATTGGAGATTAGTAATATTTGGCCCACGGCAACAACGCTGATACGATACAGTATAACCACCTGGTATTGGTGGCAATGATAGAACTACCTGATAAATTGCTCTTTCTACACAGATGCCCGTGGGTTGGGTGGCACAAGGATTATTGAAATTATTAGGTAAAACAACAGAACCCGGAAAAGGCACTTGAACGGTTTGGAAGTGTACATTACCTTGCGTGAATATGGAGAGATAAAGTGGGTCATCATACTCTGCTCCTGTTGAAGCGCAATCCCGGTAAAGCGTAATGAAAAATCGATATTGGTTGTTGCCTAGATAATTATAATAAATATCTCCACCTATGATATGAGAGGCCCTTGCCTGCTGAAACAACAAGCAAAACAGAAAGGAGAGAAATAGGCTGAGTCTTAGCACGATATAATAACGCAAAATTAAGGCTTTGGTTGTTCGTGGACAAACAGTAACTTTGTAAAAAATTTATAGAAATGGATGCTTTTGATGTAGTAGTAATTGGTTCCGGACCCGGTGGATATGTTTCAGCCTTGCGTTGTGCGCAATTAGGTTTAAAAACAGCCCTTATTGAAAAATACAACACCCTTGGTGGAACATGCTTAAACGTCGGCTGCATCCCGTCAAAAGCTTTACTTGACTCTTCTGAGCATTTCCATAATGCCCAACATAATTTTACTGACCACGGAATTGAAATCAGTGGGCTCAAAGCGAATTTGGCTCAAATGATTTCCCGTAAAAACGAAGTGGTTTCACAGACATGTGCCGGAGTTAAGTTTTTGATGGACAAAAACAAAGTAACTGTTTATCACGGTTTGGGGTCTTTTGTGGATGCCAATACCATTCAGATTTCAGGTGAGCAAAACACCCAGATTACGGGCAAAAATATCATCATTGCCACAGGAAGTAAGCCTAACTATTTCCCTGGAATGGAGCCCGATAAAAAGCGCATTATCACATCAACTGAGGCGCTGAACATGACCGAGATCCCTAAAAAAATGCTAGTCATTGGCGGAGGTGTCATTGGACTTGAATTGGGTTCGGTATACGCACGCCTTGGTGCAACGGTTGAGGTCATTGAGTTTGCGCCGAGTATTTTGCCAACAATGGATGCAGGTGTTGGTAAAGAATTTACCAAAATCTTGAAAAAAGAAGGTTTTAAATTCCATCTTGAACACAAGGTTTTGGGTGTGAAAAACAAAGGCAAGCACGTTGAACTCACCGCTGAAAACAAAAAAGGCGAAGTGGTTACGCTTGAGGCCGATTACTGCCTGGTAGCTGTTGGCCGCAAACCCTACACTGAAGGGCTTGGCCTCGAAAAAGCAGGTGTTCAAATGAACCAACGTGGCCAAATTGAGGTCAATGATTCATTGCAAACCAACCAAGCGCACATCTATGCCATCGGTGACGTCGTTAGAGGCGCCATGCTTGCTCATAAAGCTGAAGAAGAAGGCGTATTTGTAGCTGAAAAAATTGCCGGACAGCATCCACATATCAATTACAACCTCATCCCAGGTGTGGTTTATACTTGGCCTGAAATTGCAGCAGTTGGTAAAACTGAGGAAGAACTCAAAGCAGCAGGCATCAGTTATAAAGCCGGATCTTTCCCGATTAAAGCATTAGGAAGAGCGCGTGCAAGTATGGATACCAGTGGTTTTGTCAAAATTTTAGCCGACAGCCAAACTGACGAAATTTTAGGGGTTCATATGATTGCTGCGCGTGCAGCTGACCTCATTATGGAAGCCGTGACTGCCATGGAATACCGTGCATCAGCTGAAGATATTGCTAGAATTTGTCATGGTCACCCAACTTATTCTGAAGCCATTAAAGAAGCTGCCTTAGCCGCCACTGCAGACCGCGCTTTACACGTCTAAATACTGCTTTTACGGAAGCGGGCTAAATGCCTCCTTGATATGCACTAGTTCGGTGCTTTCTTGGTTGTGTACAATTGACACGATATCAAAACGCACTTCATGTGGCCACTGTATGGCTTTGGTATAATAGTTGGCCACCCGAATAATTTGACGCTGTTTACCTAAATTGACGGCCTTCCAGGGTTCGCCAAGTGCAGCACTTTGTCTGGTCTTAACTTCTATCATGACTAATGTATTTTGGTCAATCATGATGAGGTCAATTTCCATTCTGTTGAAGCGGTAATTGGTGCTTTTGAGCGTATAGCCCAATTTGAGTAAAAATTGGAGTGCGTAGTCTTCGCCCCATTTTCCGAGGAGGTCATGATGTTGCCAAATATCCGTTAAGGTCATACTCGAAATTAAGCCGAAATTGCTTGTATCTTTACAGTGAAATTACGTATGCGCAAACAATTTATTAAGAATATCAAAGGCTTGGTTCAGGTTGGTGAAAATCTTCCAAGCGTTATCAGAGGGCAGCAAATGCAGCAGCTCCCTATTCTCGAAGATGCCTACCTTGCCCTCGAAGACAACACGGTTGTAGACTACGGCCTGATGTCCGATTGGCCAGGAATAACTGACTGGAGAGATGTAGAAGTAATCGATGCAACTAACTGTTATGTCTTGCCTGCATTTATTGACTCACATACACATGCGGTTTTTGCCGCAAGCCGTGAAGAAGAATTCGTGGACCGCATTCGAGGACTCAGCTACGAAGAAATTGCGGCAAAAGGAGGCGGCATTCTGAACTCTGCACGCAAACTCAATGACATGTCTGAAGCCGAGCTTTTCAATGCCGCAAAAAAACGCATAGAAAAAATGCTTGCCGCCGGAACCGGTGCGCTTGAAATTAAGTCTGGTTATGGGCTAAGTCATGAAGGTGAGTTAAAAATGCTGCGTGTCGTTGCCCAACTCAAGGCCCATTTTCCAATTGCAATCAAAGCTACTTTTCTGGGCGCGCATGCCATTCCGCAAGCTTTTAAAGAAAATCGAAATGGCTATATTGACTTGCTTATCAATGAGCTTTTACCTCAAATAGCTAAAGAAAATCTTGCCGAATACATCGACGTATTTTGCGAGCGCAACTACTTCACCCTTGAAGAAATGACCCGAATTCTTGACGCTGGAGCCAAATACGGCCTCAAGCCTAAAGTTCACGTCAATCAGTTTTCAGTAATGGGCGGTGTTGGTGCAGCAATTGACCAAAATGCGGTTTCTGTTGACCACCTCGAAGAATTAGACGATGCCGACCTAGCCGCGCTTTCTAAAAGCTCTACCGTTGCAACCCTACTGCCTGGCTGTTCGCATTTTTTATCGATCCCATTTGGAAACGCCAGAAAGCTCATGGATGCCAATGCGATATTAGCACTTGCCAGTGATTTTAATCCCGGATCTTCTCCGAGTTATCATTTAATGCATGTCTTGTCTTTGGCGTGCATCAAAATGAAAATGACACCAGAAGAAGCCATCAATGCACTTACAATAAATGCGGCTGCAGCGCTTGAACTCAGTGAAACACATGGTCAAATTGCGTTAGGAAGAAAGAGTCCGTTGCTACTGACCAAAGAAGTGCCTTCCCTTGCCTATTTAGCGTACGCATACACTGAAGATCACATTCAAAGGATTTTTATTTAAGTTTTTTTCGCGACTCCACTTGTGCAAGGAATTGTTTAACTTTGAATCAATGCAGGTAAGAGTTCTCCTCCTTTTCTTAAGTAGCTTCTCCTTAGGCTTTTCACAACTGATTTTGCCCGAGAAAGAATTACTTTGGGAAATCAGCCATCCAAAGTCAAAAGTTAAGTCTTACATTTTCGGCACACTCCATGCCAACGATCGCTCTCTTTTCGATCTATCGGATAGCGTTTATGTCTCCTTTGAACAAGCAAAAATTCTTGTGCTTGAAACGGATATTTACCGGCTTTTCGAAGAAATGGACACCCGAAAAAACCTGCCAGAAACCAGATTTGACGACCAAGGAAAGTCCTATACAAGTTCAGTAGAAAGCTCTGAAACCGTTTATGGTTCCGAAAATGGAATGCCACAATTTCTAGACGCCTATTTTCAAGTCTTAGCGTTACACACCAATAAGCAAGTCTTGGCGCTTGAAGCACTCGAGGATCAATACGCACTCAGTAACGAATTTAAATTGAGCGAAAGAAAAATCATTGATAACGGGATCAACTCCTTCACGCAAGAAAAACTGAAAGAACTCTACCTAAAAGGTGACATCGAGGCTTTGCAACGCTTCATGAAGTCTAGTTTATCAGTACAAGAGCGGCTTTATGACGAAGTGATTATCAAGCGAAACAAACTCATGCTCGATAAACTCATCGAACTCATCAAAGGCAATACTAGCTTTTTTTGTGCTGTTGGTGCCGGTCATTTAGGCGGTGAAGATGGCCTTATTCAAATGCTCAGAGCAAAAGGATATCGGGTGAGGCCTGTACTTTGGTCTGTAGCTGATCAAGCACCTACTGCCAAACTGCAACTCAAAAAACCAACCGAATTTGTCTTTACAGATGCAAGTTCTGGCCTAATTGCCAAATTCCCAGGCAATCCCTATGTCAAAGACCTTGAAGACGGAACCAAACGAATTGTCTACCGCGAGCTTGGGCAAGGCAACACCTTTGAAATTAACCTACAAGTCCTCGACCCAACTATCTCACAAGAAGAATTAGCCAGCATTTACATCAACCCGCCTACTGGTTCCAATATCACCAAAAAAATTCTCGACGATGGCTCTGTCGTTTTTTATGGTCTTTC
>JBEEKM010000013.1:0-42049 GCA_041168645.1 Bacteroidota bacterium
CTTTTACGCCTGCACCAAACTTCTTCGGTACTACAACTTTCACTTACCAAGTATGTGATAACGGTACGCCAGTATTATGCGACGACGCAGTTGTAACGATTACTGTTAATAGTGTCAATGACGCACCAGTTGCCAACAACGATGCTACTACAACTAACGAAGACACACCGGTAACACTCAACCTGACTAATAACGATACAGATATCGATGGAACTATCAACACGACTTCTGTTGATCTAGATCCGGCAACTGCTGGTATTCAGACCGTATTGACAACCGCACAAGGTGCTTGGGCTGTAACCAATGGTGTCTTGACATTTACACCAGTAGCTAACTACAATGGGCCTGCTTCAATTACTTACACAGTAAACGATAACGGTGGAGCTACTTCAAACGTGGCTACTGTAAACATTACGGTAACGCCAGTAAATGATGCACCAGTTGCTGCAAACAACACAACGACTACCGCGGAAGATACCCCTGTTACTCTAAACATCACTTCGAACGATACAGATATCGACGGTACCATTAACACTGCTTCAGTTGACCTCGATCCTACAACTGCTGGTCAGCAAACTACACTGACAACTGCTCAAGGTACATGGTCTGTTACAAGTGGTAACCTCACCTTTACGCCTGTTGCTAACTATAATGGCCCTGCTTCAATTACTTACACTGTAAACGACAACAGCGGTGCTACTTCTAATGTAGCTACTGTAAGCATTACCGTAACACCAGTTAACGACGCACCAATCGCCAACAACGACCTCGCTTCAACGAACGAAGATGCACCGGTTGTGATCAATGTGCTTGGTAATGACACCGACGTTGAAGGACTCAACATTGGTTCTGTAACGATCACGGTTCAGCCAGCTAATGGTACCGTGAGTGTGAACCCTACTACAGGAGCAATTACTTTTACGCCTGCACCAAACTTCTTCGGTACTACAACTTTCACTTACCAAGTATGTGATAACGGTACGCCAGTATTATGCGACGACGCAGTTGTAACGATTACTGTTAATAGTGTCAATGACGCACCGGTTGCCAACAATGACGTTGCTACTACTACAGAGGACACGCCAGTACTCATCAATGTATTGCAGAATGACACCGACCTTGAAGGTATCAACCCAGCAAGTGTAACAATTAGCGTTGCGCCTGCAAACGGAACAGTTACAGTTAACCCAATCACTGGCCAGCTTACATTTAACCCAGCACCTAACTTCTTTGGCACAACTACTTTCACATACCAAGTTTGTGACAATGGTACACCAGTGCTTTGTGATGATGCTATGGTTACTGTAACAGTTAGCCCAGTGAATGATGCGCCTGTAGCCAACAATGACAACGCTACAACAGCTGAAGATACACCAGTGAATATTGCTGTTTTAACAAACGATACTGACATTGACGGAACACTTTCAGCTCCAACAATTGACCTCAACCCTAGCCTACCAGGCATTCAAACAACGGTAACCAATGGCATGGGAACTTGGACAGTTATTGGTGCTCAGGTTCAGTTTGTACCTGCCTTGAATTTCAATGGTACAGCCTTCCAACCTTATGTCGTGAGCGACAACAATGGCTTGGTATCTAACATTGCCATGATCACTGTTACAGTTACAGCTGTAAACGACGCACCTGTTGTTGACGACGACGTTGCGAACTGCGCTTACAACACAAGTGTAACAGGAGACTTAATCGATGCGGGTGATTTTGATATCGATGGAACTACACTTTATGCAAATACAAACCCTGTTTCTGGACCAAACCACGGTACAATTGTCATCAACCCTGACGGAACATACACTTACATCCCAGATAACTTCTATGTGGGTACTGATGTAGTTGTGGTTTCAGTTTGTGACCAAGGATTGCCTTTACCTGGTATTTGCGTTAACGATACACTCTTAATTACTGTAAACCCTTGTACGGCAAATGACCCTATCCAAGACTGTGACAACGATGGTTTAACCAACGCTCAAGAATTAGCACTTGGTACAGATCCATTTAACCCTGATTCTGATGGTGATGGCGTACTTGATGGAACAGAAGTAGCCGACGGAACCAACCCAGCTAACCCTTGTTCTTTGATCTTTGCAAGCCAAACAGTTGCACCAAATACAGCTTGGTTGAACCTTGACTGTGACAACGATGGCCTTACAAACGGACAAGAATTGGCACTAGGTACAGATCCATTGAACCCAGATTCTGACGGTGACGGAGTTCCAGACGGCGTTGAATTAGCCGATGGCACAAACCCTAATAACCCTTGTTCATTGATCTTTGCTAATCAGTCTTTGACGCCAAGTGTATCTTGGATGGGCTTAGATTGTGACAGCGACGGCCTCAGCAATGGTACTGAAATCAACCTCGGAACTGATCCATTTAACCCTGACTCTGATGGCGATGGCGTTCTTGACGGAACTGAAGTTGCAGACGGAACCAACCCTTCTGACCCTTGTTCATTAGTATTGGCAAGCCAAACAGTTGCTGTGAGTTCAACATGGGGAGCATTAGATTGTGATAACGATGGTCTCAGCAACGATATAGAAGTAACTACCGCAACTAACCCATTCAATCCAGATTCTGATGGTGATGGCGTACTTGACGGCACTGAAGTTGCAGATGGTACTAACCCAACAGACCCTTGTTCATTGATTTTTGCAAGTCAAAATACGACACCAACAACTGCTTGGGAAAATCTTGACTGTGACAACGACGGCTTAACTAACGGAACTGAAGTTGACCTTGGTTCAGACCCGAATAATCCAGATACAGACGGCGATGGTGTTCCTGACAATACAGAAGTTCAAGAAGGAACCAACCCAGCTAACCCTTGTGATTACAATCTAGCGAGTCAAACCATGTCGCCAAGTGCCACTTGGGCAAGTTTAGACTGCGATGGCGATGGTGTAACTAATGGAACTGAGGTTACCAATGGCAATGACCCAACTGACCCTTGTGATCCGTTTGTAGAAGGTGCAAATTGCGACCTCATTATTGAGGTACCTGAAGCCTTCTCACCTGATGGCGATGGTGTGAACGAAACATTGATCATCGAAGGACTTGAAAATATCGACGGTGTTTCAATCACCATCTTTAACCGTTGGGGTAACGAAGTATTCAGCGCAAACCCTTATAACAACGATTGGAATGGTACTTCTCAAAGTAATTTGAATGTCGGAGGTGATGAACTCCCTACAGGTACTTATTTCTATATCCTTGATACGCAAACAACAAAATATGGTGTACTCAAAGGCTACATTTACCTCAAACGCTAAGCAACTAATCTGACAGAGCAATGAAAAATAAAATCCTATATATCATCCTTGCGAGCACATGTATTTTTAGTGCTAAAGCGCAACAAGAGGCACATTTTACACAATTTGCCGACAACCAACTATTTGTCAACCCTGCTTATGCGGGTAGCAATGAAATTCTGAACGCAACTGTCCTACACAGACAGCAATGGGTCGGATTCACTGGCGCTCCGCAAACATCTACATTTAGTATGCATTCACCTCTTTCTTATGAAAGTGTTGGTTTGGGAGTAACGATGGTAAGCGATCAGATCGGGCCCTTGAGCCAAAATATGATTTACGGTGATTTTTCTTATACCTTAAAATTTAGCAATCAGTCCAAATTAGCCTTTGGTTTGAAGGCTGGTATGAATGTCATCAATATCAACTCAAGTGAGCTCAATACGACTACTGAAAATGATCCAAACTTGATGAAAGATATGCGCAACCAAGTGAATCCAAATCTTGGCTTTGGTGTTTATTATCATTCAAAAAACTGGTTTTTTGGTGCGAGTACGCCAAAAATATTCGAAAGCAGCTATGACGGGACAAGCTTAAACATTGAAAAGCGTCACTTCTTCGTGAATGCCGGAACCGTATTAAAGGCGAGCCCCAGCTTGAAATTACGCCCAATGATTCAGGCCAAATTTACTGAAGGAGCCCCTTTGAGTTTAGATGCAGCCATGACCGCCATTGTACAAGAAAAGGTATTTATTGGCGCCATGTACCGTTTGAATTCGGCAGGCGGTTTATTTGTACAATATCAACTTGCCCCTACCTTCAGAATCGGCCTCGGAACTGAAATCGGCCTCTCAGAAATTCGCAAATATAACGACGGTACTTTTGAATTGATGTTGAGTTATGACCTCGCAAACAGCAAATCAGGTATTAAATCACCAAGATACTTTTAAGCAAAACCATGAAAAATTTATTCATACTTTTTATTCTATTCAATGCTGGTTTGGCTTTTTCTCAAAGTGGTCAACTCGCTAAAGGAAATTTCTATTTTGACAAAGAGGGTTATTTTGAAGCTATTACATGCTATGAGCGCGTCCTAGGTTCAGAATTTGACAGTCCAGAAATGCAAAAAAAACTGGCATATTCTTACAATTTCTGTGGTCAATTTGATAAAGCCGAAAAACTTTACAAAAAACTCATTGGTCAAAAAGCTGATGCACAATTACTATATGAATTAGGTTATTGCTTGGCACGTCAAAACAAACAAGATGAAGCCAACGCCTATTTCCAGCAATTTGCAGTTGCAAACCCTACTGATAAAAGAGCGCAACTTTTCTTGAAAGACCCAGGTTATTTAGCCAAATTAATGGCTGCTGAGCCACATTTCAAAATTGCTAAAACCGCACTCAATACAGATCATGCTGATTTTGGTGCGTATCCAATTCCCGGGCGTAATGAAGCCATGATTGTGAGTTCAAGACGTTTTTCTTATTGGGGAAATCCAAGATGGGCTGGCGATAACGACCAGTTTTTGGATCTCTACACTGTCGAACTCGTTAAAGACAAAACCGATAATGCTCCTAAATACATTCAAAAACCCTTGAACTCAGGAATGCATGAGGGGCCAGCATGTTTCAGTGCCGATGGACAGGTGATGTATTTTACTGCAGACAACCGTACAGCCAATCAAGCAGGGATTGTTAACCTCAAAATTTACCGTGCTTACTGGAAAAACGGTATCTGGACAGACCGTCAAGAGTTACCTATTAACAGCGATGCCTATTCAAACGGACACCCTGTACTTAGTGCAGACGGCAAAACACTTTACTTTGTTTCTGATCGTCCGGGTGGCTTTGGTGGTTCTGATATTTATAGTGTGGCTGTAGATGCCAACGGTAAATTCGGAGCTGTCAAGAATTTAGGCTCAAATGTAAATACAGAAGGTGACGAAATGTTTCCTTGGGTTGTAAATGACCTCTTTTTCTTTGCCAGCAACGGACGCCCAGGTTTTGGTGGTCTAGACATTTTTGTGGCGCCTATTGAATTAGAAGTGGCGGCGGTCAATGCCGGAGCAGTAATTAATACTCAGGCCGATGATTTTGCAGTAAGCTTCTTTGACAATTCAAACTTAGGTTTTGTAGCCTCTAATCGTACAGGTGGTCAGGGTAGTGATGATATCTACGGAATTGAACTTATTAAAGCATTTGTTTTCCCTATTTCCTTCAAAGGAAAAGCCATGGATGCTCAAAGTGGGGCAGTTATGGCGGGTGCTACTGTTGTCATCAAAGATGAAGCAGGTGTTGTTATTGCAACGCTAACAGCTGATGAAAAAGGACAATTTAATACCACACTTGATCCTGGAAAATCTTATACGGTTGAAGTCAGTAAAGAAAACTTTAAAGGCAGCTCTAAAACAATCGCAATTGCAGAAAAAGCAAAAGCTTTCCAAGATGTATTTAAACTTGAGAAGCAACCAGAATTCATGCTACAACTTTTGCTCACCAATGCGCAAACCAAAAGCGTTATTCCGGGTGCTCAAATCATCATCAAAGATTTGAAGACAAAAGCAGTGTTATTTAGCAATACTACAGACCAAGCTGGTACGTGGCAACAAGCCCTTGAGGACATGAAGGTAGGAACTACGCTTGCTTATGAAATTTCATTGGCTTGTTCGGGTTATTTAGCTAAAACATTGACTTACCAAGAACAAATTAATCAGGAAGGAATTATTGCACTTCACGAAAAGTTAAACGTAGCATTAACTCCTGTTGCTGTCGGTGGAGACCTTGCCAAAACACTAGGCATCAAACCTATTTACTTTGACCTTGGAAAGTACAATATTCGCAAAGATGCAGCTATTGAACTCGACAAAATTGTCAAAGTCATGAACGAAAACCCGACAATGGTTATTGAACTTGGTTCACATACTGACTGCCGCAGTAGCGTTAAATTCAACGAAACGCTATCCGCAAATCGTGCAAAAGCATCTGCTGCTTACATCAAACAACGCATCTCGAATCCAGAACGCATTTACGGAAAAGGATACGGTGAATCTAGACTCTTGAATGATTGTGGCTGTGAAGGAACTGTTAAGTCAACTTGTACAGAAGCTGAACACCAACTCAACAGAAGAACTGAATTCATCATTATCAAGATGTAAGTTGCTGTAAAAAATATGAAAAGCCCTTTCACAAGGGCTTTTTTTATGCCAAATAATTGGTTAAGCGCCTATTAGCTCTTGTAATCTTTCTTTGATAAATGGCGCTTTTGACAAGATAAGGTTCAAACGAAATATGCATTGCAGATCCATTTGATGAGAAAGAATTTCAACATCTTCTTTTTTCAGAAAAGACATCACTTTTGGCATCTGCTCATAAGAACAGGTCAATTCAAAAAGCTCCATTTCTTCCTTTTCAATGATTTGTGCATTTTCTAATGCTGCCTTGGCTGCAGTTTTATAGGCAGTAATAAGACCGCCAACTCCTAAGTTGGTTCCGCCATAATAACGAACAACTGCAATCAAAACATTGGTAAGTTCAAAGGCTTGAATTTGACCTAAGATAGGCGGGCCAGCAGAATTAGAAGGTTCTCCATCATCAGATGCGCGGTATAATTTGAAGTCTGCTCCTAATCTAAATGCCGAACAAACATGCACTGCCAAATGGTGTTCTTTGCGCTTTTGTGCAATAAAGGCTTTCACTTCATCTTCAGACGCAACAGGCACGGCGAAAGCCAAAAATTTGGAGCCTTTTTCTTTGTAAAAACCCTCTGATATTGCTTGAATAGTTCTGAATACAGCCACATTGTAAAATTAAGCGGTTTATGGTTACTTTTGAAGTATGAAGCTCCTTTACTTTTTAAGTGCATTTTTACTGCTTGGACTTTTTTCTTGTGGTGATGACCCTATCGTACCACCTGCTCCAAGCGGTCCACAACAATACGGAGTGCCGCTTGCGTCTGTTCCAAATGTTGACCAAGCTGTCATATACGAAGTCAATTTAAGGGCGCAATCGGCAGCAGGGACGCTACAGGGCGTGATCTCAAAACTTCAGCACATCAAGGATCTTGGTACGAATGTCATTTGGCTCATGCCCATCTATGAACAAGGTGTAACCAATAGTGTCAATTCGCCTTACTGTGTCAAAGATTACACAAAAGTGAGCACGGAATATGGTACCCTTGATGATCTACGTGAACTTACTAATCAGGCTCACGCACTTGGCATGGCTGTCATTTTAGATTGGGTAGCTAACCACACTTCTTGGGATCATCCTTGGATCACCGAGCACCCTGAATGGTACAGCAAAAATAGTGCAGGGCAATTTATCGTACCACCGGGAACTAACTGGAACGATGTCGCCGACCTCAATTTTGATCAGGTGGCAATGCGCAATGCGCAAATTGACGCGATGAAATACTGGACACTTGAGGCCAATATTGATGGCTTTCGTTGTGATTACGCAGACGGTGTGCCCTTTGATTTTTGGCAAGATGCCATTAGCGCTTTAAGAGGAATCCCAAACAGAGACATTCTCATGCTGGCAGAAGGTGTTCGAACTGATCATTACCAAGCTGGTTTTGACCTCACCTACGGTTGGAATTTTTACAGCACGCTCAAAAACGTTTGGAGCGGTACCTCAACGAATAATTTGACAAGTAGCCATCAGACAGAGTACTTTAACATGCCAAGTGGCAAAGGAAAAATCCGATTCACAACCAATCACGATGAATCAGCATGGGATGCCTCGCCAATGAGTCTGTTTAATGGTAAAAATGGTGCGCTCGCAGCAAGTATTGTGAGTATTTTCTCTGGCGGAGTTCCACTTCTTTATACAGGTCAAGAAGTAGGAAAAACTGGTACAACCCCATTTTTTTCTAACAGCAATATTAATTGGGCGGCCAATCCAGATATGTTAGCGACGTATCAAGCACTTAATGCTTTTTATTTGGCAAATGACTGCGCAAGGAAAGGAAGTTTATCCGCTTATCAAATTTCAAGTAATCTGGTCTGTTGGAAAAAAACCTACGGTTCAAAAGACATTTTAATATTGATAAACGTGCGTAATTACGTCATTACTTTCAACCTGCCCCCTAGCTTAACAGGTTTTTATGAAAACGCACTGAGCCTTCAAACTGAAACCATTCCAAACCAAATGGCTCTAGGTCCTTACGGCTATAAAATTCTCAAGATGAACTAATCCCTTATCTATGAAAGCGCTATTCATTTTATTTCTTTTTTTACCCCTATTTACACTTGCTCAAACCAAAAAGCAAACTGTCACTTACGATGTAGTTCATCTAAAGTCCGGCAAAGTGCTTTATGGCAAAATAATTGCCCTTGATGCCAATTATGTACTCACTTTCCGCGATGAATATCAGCGCATGTACTACTTATCGAAGGAGATGTATGAGTATATAGAAGAAGATCGGAGTTTTCAAAAACGAGAAAGAAATATTGATACACTTGTGAAGGCGCGCAAAGTTGATGAGTGGGATTTCAATATAGGGCTCAACACTTTTTTTGCCGGAATAGATGCGGGCTTTACACCAGATGAATATTACCTTTCGAGCAATAGCAACGGCATATATTTTGAAACACCTATTTGCCTGAGCATCGGTACCGGAAAGTATTTTCGTCAACAACATTTTATCGGACTCAATCTAGATATCAAAGCGCTTGGAGGCCCTGTGGCTTTTAATCAAATCACTGCACAGTATCGCTTCCAGTATGACCCTTACAAAACCGATGTGGCGCGTTATATCCCGATTCAGGTCGGTGTGCAAAATTTGATCACAACAGAAACGTTTCAAGTACCAGATATAACAATGCCGCCTATGCCTAACTACCTTGAAAAATCATTTGAAACAATGGTTCAAAGCTATTTGCTAGGAGTGGGTCACGGCTGGTCTTTTATTGGTAAAGACAAGCACTATTGGAACCTTGAGTTCATGCTCTATAAAGGAATATTGGTCAAGCACGGCGTGATTACCAATGAACTTTTTTATCCAAAACTCAATTACCAAACTTCCGGAGGGCAATTTAGATTAAGTTACCATTTTTAAAAATTAATGCATGGAACTACTTTGGACACTTCTTGGTTTTGTTTTGCTCCTTGTAGGTTTAATTGGTAGCTTTTTACCCATTTTACCTGGGCCACCAATCTCCTTTATTGGACTGCTTCTCATTCATTTCTTAGGTAAGCACGCTGTCTCTAATGAACTACTTTGGGTCTATGCTTTCCTATCTATATTGTTATTAGTTTTAGACTACTTACTGCCAAGCTGGACCACCAAAAAATTTGGAGGAAGCAAAGCGGGTCAGTGGGGTGCCACGGCTGGAGTTTTAGTTGGTTTATTTGCAGGACCATGGGGTATCTTTCTTGGCCCATTAATTGGCGCTTATCTTGGAGAACTCATTTCAGGCAGAAATAATCAGGATGCTTGGCAGTCAGCGAAAGGTGCTTTTTTAGGTTTTTTACTCGGGACTGGCCTCAAAATGATGTTGGTCGGCGCCATGCTCTGGACAGCAATTCGCGTCCTATAATTTTAATTTGATTGATGTATAAACTATTGCTTTTTTGTTTGCTTTTTCAACTTCATGTGAGCGCACAAGATGTATTCGATATTGCCAGAAATGGCAGCGCAAAAGAAATGCAAAAACATCTTAAAAAGCACCCTGAGCACCTCGAACTTCAATCTGAGAATGGCTTCACACCACTCTTATTGGCTACTTACCGAGGAAGGTATGACGTTGCCGTTGCCCTATTAGATGCAGGTGCCGATGCCACAAAGTGTTTCAAGGAAGGCTCACCTATTTATGGTGTGATTTTTAAAGCCGATGCGCAAATGCTCCAATTACTCATTGAGCGCGGTGTCAACGTGAATGACACTTGTCAGTATGAAACGCTCGGTTATCCACTACATCTGGCAATTAATTTACTGCGCTACGAACAAATAGAGCAACTATTGACTGCAGGAGCACGTTTAGACATATTGGATCCGAAAGGAAGAACTATATCGCAATTATTGCAGTTATACAACGATGAAAAATTGAATCAAATCATTCACAAATATGAAAAATAAGTTACTTTTTGTTCTCATTTCTTTATTTACTTGGGTCGGTACCCAAGCGCAAACCTACACAACGGGGGTTATTAATTTAAGTACTACTACTGGTTTGGCCATGACGGCAAAAATTGATGTGACCACACAAGTTACCTTGACATTTACAGGGCCAGCAGGGCGTTGGTTTGCTTTAGGTTTTAATGCCGGTAGCATGACAAACGGAACCGATGTTGTCGCAGCACACAGTGCAGGTGCGCTCAGTTCATTTGATGCCAAACTTACTGGTTTCTCTGCGCCAACAACAGATCCGCAACAAGACTGGACCATCAGTTCAGATGTTGTAGTTGGTACCACCCGAACCATTATTGCTACCAGAGCACTCAATACGAATGATGCCAATGACTTCACATTTAATAGCATCCCAAGTAATATCAGTTTGATTTGGGCCAGAGCAAGTAGTGGTACTTTCAGCTACAGTTATCACGGAAATACAAACCGCGGTATTACGCTTGCAACATTTACCCTCCTTCCGCCACCAACACCTCCTGCAGCGCCTACCGGACAGCAGAATCAGACTTTTTGTAGTGGCGCTACATTAGCTCAATTAGCAGTTACCGGGACATCCATTCAGTGGTATGCCTTTGCAACGGGGGGTGCTCCTCTTCCCACTACTACCCAACTAGTAAACGGCACTACATATTATGCGTCTCAGACGGTTAATGGACTTGAGTCAATAGCTAGATTAGCGGTAACGGCAACGGTAAATACAGCGCCCGCAGCACCTAGCAGTATCAATGGCAGCAGCAGTTTTTGTTATAATGCGACTGGGCAAACTTTCTTTATTAATGCAGTAAACGGTGCGAGTTCTTATGTCTGGACTACACCAAATGGCAGTACTGGAAGCAGTACTGGAACCAATATCTCTTTACTATTTGGGCCTAGCTTCCAGACTGGAACACTTAGTGTTTTGGCCCAAAATAATTGTGGGCAAAGTAGCCCGGTAAGTGTAACACTGCAACAATACCAAGCCAGTGCACAAACTTTCAGTGCCAGTGCATGTAATGCTTACACCTGGAATGGACAAACATATACGCAAAGTGGCTCATATAATTATTCAGGTCAAACCATACATGGTTGTGACTCTGTAGTTGTTTTGGAACTCTCGATAGCCAACAGCATTGAAGTGAGTCTGACAGAAGCAGCTTGTGGTAGCTACGCTTGGAATAACCAAAGTTATTACCAATCTGGCGTCTATATTGATTCAGCTCAGAGTTTATCTGGTTGTGATTCAATCACAACGCTTAACCTCACTATTCATCCTATTGCATCAATTGTATTAGATACAACCGTATTGGGTATATTCACTTGGAACAATATTGAGTATTTTACTTCTGGAAGCTATACGCAGTTTTTTATATCAAGCTTTGGTTGTGATAGCAGCGTAACAATCAATGTTACCATTGACGACAGCGGATTACAAGAACTTGATGAGCAACTTTCCATTTATCCTAACCCGGTAAAAAGTACAGGTGAGCTTTTCATCAAAGATGTCAAAAATGAACTGCCGTTTAATATTCATTCTTTGTTGGGAGAACGCATACAATTTGGACTTATTCAAGATTCAAAAATCAACTTAGAAAGTCTACCAATTGGTATTTACATCCTTGAAATTCAAGATAGGCACTACCCTTTTATCGTCGATTAATTTAAGCCCTTATTATTCACAAGAAATACGAGGCGCGGTTTTGAACATTTCGTAATATTGAATGGTCTTGTTACTATTTGAAATAATTAATGCCGCAGGTAGCACCCCTATCCCTAAGCCACCAAAGATAGCACCTGGTACGCTATAAGTGGCAAAACCTACTGCTGCAGCTCCAATAATGGTTCCGCCAATTCCGTACAACACACCCATTACTTTGCTAAACCTAGCAGATGCTATAACGGCTTTTTTTCTTGTGAATTGGCGATCTCTCCCAATTTTATATACACCAGTTAATTCAGAAACCTCTGACTTTGCAATACGGTAAGTACCTGGGTGTTCTTCAATTCCGACATAGTAGTAGCCATCAGATTGAAAATAAAAATCAGAAAGTTTATAAACACAGCCCGAATTTGTACGTAAGATTTGTGCTTCTGCTTCCCCTGCAGTTCCGTATCGATACGCGTCTGAAATATTGGTGCCCTCGGTATTGACTAAATAATCTTGAGATTCAATCAACTTAACAGGTGTTTTATTTTGTTCCGTTGATGTCGTTTGGGTTGTACCTGAATTTAACTGACTGGCCAATTCTTCAGGAAGATTTTTTTGTGGTTTGGGTGGTAATTGTATTGGCCTAGAGAATTTTTGATTTTCAGCAATTTGATAATAATTCAAATAACGATCCATCTTTTTTGCTTGTGCATAGCTTGCTAAAAACAAAATAGGTAAGAAATAGACTTGACCAAATTCGAGGAATATTGGATTGGGTTGTGCAAAATCAATAACAATTCCAGCCAAAGAAGCAGCCGAAAGGCCAAGCAAGATTTTTGGTTTGAGCGCTGCGGCATTTAAGTTTTGATTGCGTTTTGCAAAATGATAATCCTTTCCAATCGCAAAGGTTAATTCTTCAAGGTCATTTTTACTGATTTTGTGAATGCGTTCAGATGGATACTCACGAAAATAAAGTGTGTCGTCCGACTGAAAGTAAAACTTCATGCAAGTAATTATACTATCTGTTTGCTTCAATTTAAAGAACTCCCAATTTTCTTCGGTCGGGAAATGACGTTTGTACTGGATATTACTGAACAATACCGATTGAGCTGAAAAATGGTGGCAAGATAAAATGAGCAACAAAGCGCAAAACAGGTTCTTCATGAGGACTTATTTAAATACAATTATTCAAAAATAATATACTTCAGTGCTAGAATATAACTTGATTTCACAAACACAACTTGAGCAGTTGCGATTTTTGCAAGTCGTGAAAAGGTCTTTTCACTTGTAAATGCGGTGCATTAAAAGCACGTGTGGAAAGCTAAGAGCAGAAAGAAAAATAAAAGCTTGTCCCCAATTTACCGGAATGTCTAAATAATATAAAACCCCTAGGAGCAAAAAGCTTCCAAGTGTAAATGGCAAGGCATGAATCCAAAGCCGTGTATTTGTCATTTCATGACTCAACCTCAGTTGCTGCCAACCGTTGACACTATGCTGAAAGATAAAATATAAGCCAAATGCAGCCAATAAAGGAAGCTGCGCAGCGATGAGTAACAAGACTAGTGAGCAAAAAACACCTTTTAAGGGAAATCGCCATAAAAAGAGTAAGCCAACACTTACAGCAGAATATGTGAATTCAAGACTATAAGTGTTCATCGCGCTTATGTAGCTATTTGGAAATTCGATTTGCATGCTTTGAAGTATGGCTACTAACTCAGTAAAATGAGAGAGCAGGAGCGTGAAAAGCACGTAGAAACCCCAAATAATAATTGCAGGCCACTTGGCCTTTGGTGTCCATAATTTGAGGTCCGCTTCACCAAAATGCCATGCAGAATATGCAAGAAATAAACTTAAGGCTAAGGGTGCAGACACTGACCATGAAAAATACATGAGCGACCCTAAAAACAAATACTTGAAAACGTATACAATTAGCTTTGTAAAACTTAGTTCTTTTAAAACATGTAGATGATCAAGCGCTCCATGAGGAATGCCCACCAACAATAAACCTAGTATCCAGAATGGTATAAACCATTCTAAAATCCCAAATTTACTAAGGATCAAAAGCAGCGCGCCTGTGCCCAATGCCACAGCACTTGGACGAATAAGTGCTTTCAAACTGCGCCATAAAAAACGAAGTGCTGCTGCTAAAAAAAGGAGTATTGGAAGACTCGACATCAGTTTGACTTCTTGCCAAACATTGGTTTCTTCATCTAAAAATGCCATTACGTCTACCGCTTTATTTCGGGCAAATAAACGACCAAATATTTCTTTTCCTGCATGAGGTCTGCGATGCAATATTTCTAATAACAAGCGGTCATAAAACACAAAACGCGCACTGGCTTTTTTGCGGTGAAAGGTCTTATGAAGTGCCAGAGAATCTGCTATCTGATTTACATCGCGTAAATTTCTAACAAAAGAGTAGCCTGTACTGGGCTTTAATTTACCTGCATTTGCTCCAGTTGCTAGCACATTTGTATGCGCTTGCTGCCTTTCAAATCTTGCCGCACACATCGGTATACAACCTTGCTCCGTTTCAAGAATTTCAAAGGTGGTTTGATGAGGTGCCAAATAAGAATCTAGTAATGCTGTAGCATTGGTTTGGCATAGTTTATCAGGGCTAAATCTAGTTGGTTCAAGGAGCGCAGTATGAGCATCAAATGGCAAAACATACATAAACTGCGTTTGCCCTTGTTGCTCGATATTGAAATCCATCATTGTAAAGGTAGATGGGTCAAAAATCGGCTCTTTAGCCCGGATGAGCCAGCCAAAAAAACTCTGATGGATCAATTCTTGATCCTTTGCCAATCCTTCCCAATGAGGTGGTCTAGAGTCGTATACGTGTTTTGCTAAGTGTTGTGGCTCTCCGTTAAACACCTCATGACGCCAGGTTGCCCCGACTTCCATTAGTAAATTTTGGACATGCTCAAAAAGCACCTCTGCACGTAAATAATAGTATTTTTTATGATTCAATGCCTGAGCTGGCTGCCCATTGCAACTGACTTTATCCCAACTATGACTAATTAATTTTTCAAGCCCAGCTTCTTGTAATTCTTCAGGGCTTAACCAAAAGCAAAAAGTGCGGTCATTACGCACTTTTTGTGCTGGTTCAAGCACTAAAATCTGAGCAGAATTTAACAAGCCACGCTTGTGTAAAGCCATTACAAGTAATGAATTGGCACAGCCCATGCCTAAAAAGGCATAATCAAAAGCTTGGTTTTCAGGCAGCACGTAGTAGGTTTAGGTTATTAATATAACCCTATTTTGAATAAAAAGTTTGATTTACAATAAATTACAAAATGATTCTAATATGAATCTTGAACTTATTTAATGAATAATACACAGCCCCACTGACAAATCATTCTGCATATTTTCTATCTTAGTGTCAAATCTAAACCATGAAAAAACTCTTATTTATTTCAATTTTGTTTGCCTCCATGCAAGCATTGGCACAAATTCCTTCGTATGTGCCGGTTTATGGACTTCTTTCTTACTTTCCACTTGACGGAAATGGCAACGATGCAAATGGCAACGCAAATAGTTTAACAAACTATGGTGCTGTTCCGACTACCGATCGATTTAATAATGCAAACGCTGCATTTAGCTTTAATGGAAGTACCCAATACTTGATTAACAATACACCAAACTTCATTTTCAATCCAAATTCAACATTTACAGTTTCTTTATGGCATAACAGAAATACAAGTTCTGTTGTAGGGATTCCAATCATGCATGCCACAAATGCAGCAAACAATTTTATTTGGATTTTTCAGACAGGGGCTACAAATATGCAGTTTGGCACCAATAAACAACAAGCTGCATGGTTCTGGGCTCAAAGTACAAGTACCACCAATGTCTGGACACATATTGTCATGGTTTATAATGCTGGGGTAATGACGCTATATAAAGATAATGTGTTGGTTGCTACCACTAATTTCACGCATACTGGCGTCACAAGTACAACACTACCACTTTATATCGGCCGAGGAATTGGAGGCAATTACTTCAGTGGAAAAATAGATGACATTGGTATTTGGAACCGTTGCTTGACAACCTGTGAAATTAATGACTTATTTACTGCTTCAAATTCTCTTACAACTGTCAGTGCTGGGCCAAATTTATATGCTTGTAATGGCGGGACAGTTACGCTGAATGGTACTGGTGCTAATACCTATATTTGGTCGCCAAACATTCAGAATGGAACAACATTTACACCAAGTATCAATCAAACCTATACGCTAACTGGTATCAATGCCAATGGCTGTTCTGCCTGGGACCAAACAGATGTTTTGCTGCAACAATTTAGTATCGATGCTGGTGCAAATCAAAGTGTTTGTCAAGGAAGTAGTATTACGCTATCTGCAACCGGAGCCAGTTCCTATACCTGGAATAACAATGTCATTAATGGCCAATCTTTTGTGCCGAGCCAAGGCGGCTATTATACTGCCACTGCAATGAGTCCAGAGGGTTGCATCGCCAAGGATTCGCTGTTAATTACACTCAATCCGTTGCCCATTGTCAATGCTGGTAACGACACCGTGGTGTGTGGAGGAGCTACTATATTACTTAATGCAACTGGTGCTCAAGATTATACCTGGAATAATGGTGTCGCCAATGGTCAAAGCTTTCAAGTAAACGCTACGAGCACTTTTGTTGTTAGTGGAACATCAGCTGCAGGTTGTACTGCACAAGATAGCTTAGAGGTCATCGTCAACGCGATTCCCAATATCAATGCTGGACAAGATATTTACACCTGTCAAGGGCAAGCTGTCACGCTTAATGCAGTAGGCGGAATCAATTTACAATGGAATAATGGTATCCAAGATGGGGTTCCATTTGTGCCCGTTTCAAACGGGACCTACATCGTTACAGGAATGAGTAACGATGGTTGCTATGGAAGCGATACATTGGTCCTTAACTACGGCAATTTACCAGATTTAAATGCAGGCCCAGATCAAAATATCTGTTTTGGACAAGAAGTCACGTTAACGGGCGCTGGGGGTATTTTCATGTACTGGAATAATGGTGTTGCTGATGGCATTCCTTTTGTGCCGCAAACCAGTAATAATTATGTATTGACTGGTGCGAGCCCTGAAGGTTGTGTTAGTACCGATACCGTTTGGGTGAATGTGAATGACGCAAATAGCGCAAGTATCACTGTAAATGCCATAGACAGCTACACAATAAACGGACAAACTTATACGGCTTCCGGAACCTATACGCAAGTCTTAACCAATGCTGCGGGCTGCGATTCTTTGCTCACAATCAACCTCACACTAGATTTCACTGGTATAGCAAACCTAGACAACCAGGAGTTTTTAGTATTCCCAAATCCTGCCAATGAGGTTGTTCATATTCAAATTTCACCGAGTTTAATTGGTGAAGAGCTGAAGATTTTGAAAACTGATGGAAGTTTAATAGAGAAAGAAGTGATGAATGAAGTCATCAAAACTATTGGGATCCAAAACCTCCCAGGAGGCCTATATTTCATTCAAATTGGCGACAACAAACAAAGATTTGTCATTGTCGGGAATGATTAAAGTAAAGAAATTTCAAGTCGCTTTCTTGAGCCTTTTTCAAGTAGTGACTTACTCCACCCTCAAGATATAGTTGTTCTTTTTGCCTTTGCCAAGCAGGACGTAGCGGTCATTGATTAAATCTTGGGTGCTCAGGATGTAGTCTTCAGCTACTTTTTCTTTGTTGACTGAAACAGCATTTGCTTTGAGCTCACGACGCGCCTCACCATTCGAACTTAAAAAGCCTGTTTTGGCAGCTAAGGCTTCAACGATGCTTAAGCCGCTTTGAAAGTCTGAAATACTGACACTGGCTTGTGGGACGCCTTCAAAAACGGCAAAGAAATCTTTCTCTGATAAAGAACGAAGATCTTCAGCTGTTGACTTCCCGAATAAAATATTACTTGCTGCAATAGCTGTTTGCAACGCTTCTGCACCATGAACACGCGTGGTGATATCTTCTGCTATTGCTTTTTGTAAAACTCTTAGATGCGGCGCCTCAGCATGTTGGGCTTCAAGTGCTTCGATCTCGTCTTTAGACTTGAGCGTAAAAATGCGGATGTAATTTGCTGAATCTGTGTCAGAAGCATTGAGCCAAAACTGATAAAAGGCATAGGGGCTCGTCTTTTCTGGATCAAGCCAAACTGAACCGCTTTCTGTTTTACCAAACTTGGTGCCGTCTGCTTTTTTGATAAGTGGTGTAGTAACAGCATAGGCCTCTCCACCCGCTTTACGACGGATGAGCTCTGTGCCTGTTACAATATTTCCCCATTGATCTGAGCCACCAAGTTGTAAGATACAATTGTGGTGCTGATTGAGGTAGTAGAAGTCATAACCCTGTACCAATTGATACGAGAATTCAGTAAAAGACATGCCGGTTTCAAGACGTTTTTTAACAGAATCTTTGGCCATCATGTAATTGACACTGATGTGCTTACCAACGTCTCTGATGAAATCCAAAAACGACATTTTCTCAAACCAGTCGTAGTTATTGACCATTTCAGCCGCATTAGAACCCGAGTTGAAATCTAGAAAAGCCTCAAGCTGATTTTTGACACAAGCTACGTTATGTTGCAGCGTTTCAGCATCTAACAAATTGCGCTCTTGGCTTTTGCCCGATGGGTCACCAACCATTCCGGTTGCGCCACCTACCAAAGCATAAGGCTTGTGCCCAGCACGCTGAAAATGAACAAGCGTCATGATCTGAACTAAATGACCTACGTGAAGAGAGTCAGCCGTCGGGTCAAAACCAATGTAACCTGCAGAAACTTGTTTTAAAAGTGCTTCTTCGGTTCCGGGCATGATGTCGTGGATCATTCCACGCCACTTGAGTTCTTCAATAAAGTTTGTAGGCATTTTATTTTGTTAATTCTTTGAATACTTCTTCGAGTGTTTTTTGTTCGATGCGCATTGCGAGTACTAACCATCCTTGTTGTTGGGCAAACATGGCGACTTCTTTGCGGAGGTCTTCTGTAGCGCTGGTTCCGAGTAACCAACCGCCTTCTAGGGCTTCGACTTGCTGCACACCTGGTATTTTTGAAAGCTGCGCTTTACTCACAATGGTGTCAAATTCGACATAAACAGTTTGATGCTCGATTTCTTGTTGAAGCGCACTGGCTTTGTCATCGGCGACAATTTGGCCTTTAGAAATGATGATCACGCGGTCACAGATCGCCTCTACCTCTTGCATGATATGCGTGGAGAGTAGCACTGTTTTTTCTTTACCAATATTGCGAATGAGTTCGCGAATTTCTACGAGCTGATTAGGGTCAAGACCAGTGGTAGGTTCGTCGAGGATCAAGACTTCAGGATCATGAATGATGGCCTGAGCTAAACCAACGCGCTGGCGATAGCCTTTTGAAAGCATCCCAATTTTTTTGTGCTGCTCTACTTCAAGACCTACCGCACTGATCATTTCTGAAACGCGTGCTTTGAGGTTTTTTATTTTGTAAATGCGGCCAACAAATTCTAAGTATTCACGGACATACATGTCTGTGTACAAAGGATTGTTTTCTGGCAAATAGCCGATGATTTGTCTGGTTTCAAGGCCATCGATATCTACCTTTTTTCCGCAAATATAAACCTCGCCTTCAGAGGCAGGAATAAATCCGGTCATGATTTTCATGGTAGTCGATTTGCCGGCGCCATTTGGGCCTAAAAAGGCAACGATTTCACCTTTCTTGACAGAAAAACTGACGTCGCGAACAGCTGCTTGCTCGCCGTAGTATTTGAATAGATTTTTGACTTCAATAGACATCTTTGCGAAGTTACTCAATTTTTCAGAGAAACGTTAGGCTGTGACCCTGCGGGAGTAGAATGCGTAGAAGAAAGCAAACATAGTAAGGCCCATTTGGGTTTCTAGACCGTCTTCAATTAAAAAGCTAAACACGAAAACCAAACCAAACAGAAAGCCCTGTAATTGGCGATATTGCCATTGCTGTTTGAGGAAGAAATACAGAAGTGTTATTAGCAAAATCAGTCCAATAATTCCGGAGTTAAGCCAAGTAGTGAGGTAGTAATTATGAGGTCTGAGCCTTCTATCAATGCGTAATTCTGAGTTTTGTTTGTCGTATTGCGCATGCATGGCTTCTTTAGTATCGCCAATACCTACGCCTAAAAAGAAATGATTGCTAATGATTTCGCTGGCTGTTTTCCAATAGGCCAATCTTTCCAATAAAGAATGATCATTTGGATTGCTTGTATGATGGATTTGATAGCGCAAGCCATGTAAACGGGCCATGATGCCTCCTTTTGTTTCATGGATATCGGCATAACCCAGCTCTATATAATTGATGTCTTGAGCGCTTAATTTGTCGAGGCCGTATTTACTTGCACAGCCATTTTTACTGAGCAAATAACGCTCTAGCGTTGTTGCCAACTGCTGGCCTCGGAGGTCCTGCCCATCAAAAGGAAGTTTAGATTTTTCGGCCCAGGCCACTTTTAAACTATTGGGATTCATTGGGCAGGTTTCTCTATATTCGATAGGCTTTGACAGATAAAAAACTATAGTACCTGCGCTGATGGCCACAGCTCCTAAAAGCGAATAAATGTGAATGAATTTTTCTTTTAAGTAGTAGCGCCAAATGAGCTGCCCAAACAAGATGATAAACAAGGCCAGATAACCCGTCAAGACCTGACTTTCATAGGTGTAAAACGCCAACCAAAACAAAAGTAAAAAGTGCCATTTATTTTCTTTGATGCGTTCAAGTGCAATGGAAAAAGCAAAAGCAACCAAAATACCAAAACGAATATGAGAGCCGAATAAAGACATTTGTCTGATATCGATGAGTTCTAGTTGTTTGGCGAAAAAATGAAAAGCAATGCTATTGACCAAGGAGGTAATGACCACCGCCGCTAAAAAAATGCTGAGCAAACCCTTTATTTTTCTTGGTTGTGGCAGCGGTTTGGCAGTAATGATGAGTGGTAAAAGCAAAAGCGTTGTATGCCTGCGCAATTGATCTAAACCTTCCCATAAGTTTGCAGACCACAATAAACTCAGCCAACACAAAAAATAAAATAGCAGCACAAAATGCAAAAGGCGGTTTTCGGTCCAGCGTCGGAAATATTGCTTAAAACGGGCGTCAAATAAAAGATTCAGAACTCCTATTAACAAACCCATTGACATCAGGAATTTGCTGCAGGCTATACCCACTACAAAAAGTAGCAATACAAAATAATGGACTCTTGCGTGGATTTTTGGTCCGAACCAACGTTGCAACATGCAGTACTAACGCTTATTTTTTCAAAATCGTATTGTACTGGCTTGGTGCTTGCAAAATTTCAATGCCTTTTAATACGACAGGGTCTGTTTGGAGTGAATGCTTCGCTCTGCCCTCTTGATAGTAGTAGCGCGTCATGATTTCTTCTTCGAGTAACTCGCGGATTTCTTGCTCAAATTTATCGAGATCGCGTTCTTTAGAAGGGGTGACTTTAATTAACATTTGCTCGTAATCAGTAGCGATATCTTGATAATAGCCCTCCTTTTCAGCAGTTGTTTTCATCTTCTTTAGGGCTTCTTCTGAAGCGGTTGTGTAGTCAAAATTCTCTTGGGCTAATACAAACTTCTTGAAGTCAGCGTAGTCTTGACTAGAAAGCTTAAAGAGCGTTGGCGCCTGAATTTCTGGGTGTTGTTGCGTGTATTGAGTCGCAAAATTGAAAATATGATGCTTAACAAGCAACATCGCTGAGAGTCTGCTCAGGTCTGGTAATTCGACCTCTAAATCGGGTTCAATGCCACGGCCATCAATAACAGGTCTGCCATTTTTGGTGTAGAAAGTTTTCAGCAAAGAATCTGCTACTTCTTTTGGCTTTTGGCCGTTTTCTTTATCATAGTACTCTAGGCGCTGCACGCAACGGCCAGAAGGCGTATAGTATTTGGCGATGGTAATTTTAATTTTTGATCCATATTTGAGGTCATAAGTACGTTGTACCAAACCTTTTCCAAAACTTGTTTCTCCCATAATGACGGCTCTGTCGAGGTCTTGAAGGCTCCCTGCCACAATTTCTGAAGCCGAGGCAGAACCTCCATCAATCAGTACAACTAGCGGCATATTTGGCGCAAAGGGCTCTTCTAGGGTTTTGTAAGTACGGTTTTCTTCTTGAACCCTGCCTTTTGTAGTCACCACCAATTGATTTTTTGGGACAAAAAAGTTAACAATTTTAACCGCTTCAATCAGCAAACCACCACCATTGCCACGCAAATCAAGCACGAGTTCTTTCATGCCCTGTGCCTGCAATTTTTCTATGGCCGACTTCACATCAGAAGCTGCTGTTTGGGTAAACGAGTTGAGTTTAATATACCCTACGTTCTCGCGGAGCATTCCGAAATAAGGGACATCTGGCAATTTGATTTCGTCTCGGGTAATTTGGAAATTCTTTTTGCCTTCACCAGCGCGCTCTATAACAAGTTCAAAAGAAGTGCCTTTCGGACCTTTAAGCGCATCTGAAACTTCCTCAGTAGTTTTTTTCTCCATCGTTTTGCCGTCGATACTTAGAATTTTGTCACCTGCCTTAAGCCCAGCTTTTTGAGCGGGTTTTCCTTCGTATGGCTCAGAAATGTAACTGAAGTCTCCGATTTGACGAATCAGGGCGCCAATGCCACCATATTGACCAGTAGTCATGAGGCGATAATCTTCAATATTGGACTCGTGGTAATAAACAGTATAAGGATCAAGCTCTTTGAGCATGGCATCGATACCCGTTTTAGCCAACTGACCATTCTTAGTTTCATCGACAAAATAGAGCTCGAGGTGTTCATAGATTTGATCCATGATTTCGAGGCTTTTGAGCGTTTCAAAAGAATTGCTTTGTGCCTTACTGAAGCTGATATTGAGCAGTAAAAAGACAAGAATTAAAATAAAGTTTTTCATGCGTTTGATTTGAGTTCTAAAAGAAGTAGTTGAATGGCTTTTCCTAATTTTTGTTCCAAAAATTTGTAGTCAGGACGTTCAGTGCCGACAAAAGTTATCGAAAAAACGAGTTTTTTATTGTGGGCTGAAAGAAAAGACTCAAGTTCAGGTTTTTGATGACGTAAAATTTCTTTCATGACCCGTTTGATGTAATTTCGGTCGTGGGCGTGTTTGAACTTGCGTTTTGGAGCCGAAAATAATACTTGAAAAAAAGGGGCGTCGGGCTGGTTGTCAGTTAAAGCGATTTCTTCAAGAATGAACAGGATGCGAATAGGAAAAGCTTTGATAAGGTTGCCCGAAGCAAATAGCTGCTCAATTTTCTTGAGGCTGCATAATTTGTATTTCTTAGGCAAGCTGTAATCCATGTTAGTTCTTGGGCTCGTTGAGTTGCTCGTCCTGGACTTCTTCGTAGTCAGCGAATTGTTCTTCTGTTTCTTGCTGAGCGGCTTGTCCTTGTGAAAAATTGCTCATGGATACAAAGAGGGGTTTTCCAGAAAGTACCACATTGATCGTGTTGAGCAATTTCAAGAAAATTCCAATCAAGAAAAAGAAACCAATGACCTTAAAAATGAATCCCAAGAGGAATGCTTTTTCTAGACTTTCGATGTTGTTTTCAAACCAATTAGCCAAAGCGTTTTCAGCAAACTGCGGGAAAAAATAAAGTAAGATCAATTCGATAGTGACCAAGACCAACAAAGTAATTTCAAGAGGTAAAGAATAGACTTGCTTGGTTTGTGGCATATTAAACCCTCCAAGAAATTGTAATCTTTGCTGTTGCTTTTGAAACTTGCCTAACAAATATGTAAGCAAAATGATTCCGCCTATTAAAAGACGTTGAGCGTCTACCACATAAGTAGGTTCAAAACGAGCGTAGTCAATACAAAATACAAAGGTAATATTGGTCAAAACCAAGTATTTTAATGCTTTGATCATGTAGGTTTCAGCTATTGTAGGAGCTTGAATCCCGCGCAAAGCTTTTACAATCAATTCAATGAAAAACCAAATGAAATTATAGGCTGCGAATAAGACGCCTAAATGAAAAATAAACTCGAGTAATTTCATCTTCCGAAGTTACGAAGATTCGTTAAGCTTCCCTTAAAGAAATTACCATCTACATTTCGTGAAATGCCATGAACAGTCATTTTTTCGGAAAACTGATAAAAACGCCACGGCAAATGCTTCACTTTGTGATGTTCACCATAAGAAGCAACCCATAAAGGATAAGCATCAATACTGCCTTTAAGGTGTTTTTCATAAAAGTGTCGGCCTGTATAAACAATCGGCTTAACGCCGTAGTGTTTTTCAATGATGCGAAGCCAATTGCGCACGCCCTCTCGCAGGTTGTCCTGACCAAAGGGAGAGGTTCTTTCGACGTCGAGTACAGGCGGAAGGTCGCCGGCTTCAAGGTCAACTTTCCTGATGAAATTTTGAGCCTGTTCTGTAGAGTTTTGAAATGGTCGATAAAAATGATACGCGCCTCTTTTAAGACCAACTCTTTTGGCCTCAGACCAATTCTCTGAATAGCGCTCATCTAGGCCATTACTACCCATCGTCGCCCGCATGAATACAAAACGCAAAGGGTGTTTGGTAAGTAATAATTCATCCCAGTTGATTTCACCTTGATACTGAGAAACATCTAAACCAAAACAATAAGTTTGGTCATCAGCGATTGCGCTTTCTTCTAGGTTTTCTTGTGTATTGTTCTTTAAAACCGGACGCAAGGCTTCAATGCGGTCATAAAATCGGATAAAAACAAATACGTAGCCTATGAAAACTAAAGCCAATAACCATGGTAAATAGGGTTTTTTACGTTGCCATTTTTTCTTGGTGACGATGAGCACCAAAGTTCCTAGACCAAGAAGACCTAAGACATACTGTGGGTGATTGAGCAGCCAAATAACCAGATTTCGAAGTAAAGCCATTCGTGAATTTGCTTAAAATATTAATCGAGGCACTTGCAAGGAGGGTCCATCAGGACTTTTGTTTGCGGTAATTTTGCAAGCAAGCCTTTGGCAAAAACAGTGCCGTACATCACCCCTTCAAGATTAAGTGTTTTTAATTGTGTTAATGCAAATAATCCTTCACCAAAATCTTCGATTGCATTGGCATATAAATCCAATGCTTGCAGGTTTTCTAATTGGGCGATTTGGGCTGGGATTTTCGTAATAAAATTGCGGTCCAGGTGCAATACCTCTAACGCTTGGAGTTGACAAAGCTCTAGTGGAAATACTGCCAGTTTGTTCCTTCCTAAATTGAGCTGCTTGAGCTGTTTGAAAACGATAAATTGATCCGGTAAATCTTGTAACTTATTTTTTGAAAGATCCAGTTCTTCTAAATTGACAAACCTAAAAAGTTCCTTAGGAAGACTATCCCATTTGAGTCCTGAACAATCTAAAGCTCGAACAGAATTAGGGTCTGCTTGTAGTGCGTCTTTCCATTGAAGCATTTGTGCAGTAAGAGCCGTGTGGCTACTCATCAGGAGCAAAATAATGTACAAGCATTTCGTCATTTAACGAAAGTATAAAAATACTTGCAAAGCGCGTTTGTTGATTAATTATTGTACATTTAACAATATCTAAAACCCGCTCTAACTCTAAAATCATGAAATTTTTTCCACTCATTATACTGGCCGCATGGTCTGGTTTGGCTTTTTCACAAGCCGGACCCATTGACTTTGAAGCTGCTGGCTATGGTGCAAATTGGCAATGGACAACATTCGAAAACGGCTCAAACCCCTCATTAGAGATTGTCGCCAACCCGAACCCAAGTGGTGTAAATGTATCTAGTACTGTAGCAAAGTTCACGGCACTTGTGACCGGAGCACCTTGGGCTGGCTTTGAATCAGTGCACGGACAAGGCATCGGGCTTTTCAACCTAACAGCCGCCAATTGTCAAATCAAAATGATGGTATACAAGACAACTATAAGCCCGGTCGGTTTGAAATTCGCCACACCTGCTGGTGGCTCTACTGGTGAAATACTTGTGAGTAATACCCTAGTAAACCAATGGGAAGAACTGACCTTTGACTTTACAGCTGTCATTAATGCGCCGACCTCTACTGGAATTGATCAAATTATTGTGTTCCCCGATTTTACACAGCGTTCAGACAATAATGTCTGCTACATCGATAACATCAAATTTAGCAACCAAGATGGCAGTCAAAATTTGGCACCAATGGTTGCAGCACCTACACCAACTTATCCGGCAGCGGCAGTTATTGCTTTATTTAGTAATCCTTACAATGAGGAAACAGTAGATACATGGCAAGCACCGTGGTCTCAGGCACAGGTTACTGACCTTCAAATTCAAGGAAACGACACCAAGCGCTACAGCTCTGTGAACTTTGCGGGTATAGAAACAGTAGGACCAAATATTTTGAATTTATCGGATATGACGCATTTCAGAATGGATTACTGGACTGCAAACATGGACCCATTTAAAGTCAAATTGGTCGATTTTGGAGCCAACGGGCAGTACGCCGGAGGTGACGACAGCGAGAGTGAACTGAGTTTTCAGCCAACAGCACAAACATGGAATACCCTAGAAATCCCCTTGACACAGTTTAGCAACCTAAATAGTTTGGCACATTTTGCACAATTGATCCTTTCAGGTTCACCAGCAGGAAGTGGCGTTGTGTTTGTTGATAATATTTTGTTTTTCAATGAAAATCTGACTTCAACGAATCCTATTTCAAAAAATGTCCTTCGCGTGTTCCCTAACCCAGCATCTGACAAAATAAGCATAGAAAGCTCCAAAGAAATGCAGCAGATTGAGTGCTACAACCAATATGGTCAAAAAATCAATTTAGGAGAAAACAGCGGTTTGAAGATTGAACTATCTACCCAAAATTTAGCGTCAGGTGTTTACTTTTTAGAGGTGACCTTTGCAGGAGTCGAGCAAGGAATGATTGAGAAAATTATTGTGCAATAAAGTAAGCGCGAACCGTACTTTCGTCTTGCTGGAGTTGCGCTTTGAGTGCCGCTAAGTTTTCAAATTTTTGTTCTGAACGAACTCTTGTGTGCAAGCTAAGCGCAATGTATGCCTCATAGATGTCGGCCGTAAAATCAAAGAAATGTACCTCTAGTTTGCGGGTTTTTTCGGTCTCCTGGATGGTTGGTCGCCACCCAATATTCATCATACCATGTCTGAGCGCACCCTGCACTATAGCCGAAACAGCATAAACACCGTCGGCTGGTAAAATTTTATCAGATTCAGTAAGGTTGAGATTAGCCGTTGGATAACCAATAGTGCGGCCATTTTGAAGCCCTCTTGATACAAAACCAGAAATCTGGAAAGGTTTGCCTAAGTAAGCATTAGCCAACTCGATTTGACCCGCTTGGATGGCCGTTCGGATTTTTGAAGAACTCACATAAACCTCATCGATTTGAGCAGCAGGTATTTCTTGAACTTTGAAATTTCCTTTGGCTTCATAGCCGCGTAAAAATTCAAGATTGCCTTGTCGGTCATGACCAAACTGATGATCGTAGCCAATAATAACGGTGTGTGCCGCCAGGCCATCAATCAAGACCTCTTGAACAAACTGCGCTGCACTAAGCTGTGCAAAAGCCTCAGAGAACTCTAGTATGACGAC
Organism: Bacteroidota bacterium; assembly: GCA_041168645.1. Lineage (GTDB taxonomy): Bacteria > Bacteroidota > Bacteroidia > Flavobacteriales_D > Crocinitomicaceae > UBA952. The sequence continues at coordinate 27,531 of JBEEKM010000013.1, forward strand.
ATGATCAAGGCCGAGTTCTTCGAGTTTGGCCAATTTTTCTTCTTGGGTTTGAAGGAGTGCCAAAGGCTGTTCTGGAAAAAGTACTTGCCTTGGATGCGGGTAAAAAGTGAGTAAAACAGATGGCAAACCCTGCTCTTTAGCATTTTGACAAACAGAACGCAAAATGGTTTGATGGCCAATGTGCAAGCCATCAAAGGTGCCGATTGTGATAACCGAACCCGTGTTTTTAGGAAAAGTATGAAGGCCTCTGTGAAGCTCCATTAGAGAATCAACATGGCATCACCGTAAGAGTAAAACTTGTATTTTTCTCTGACCGCTTCTTCATAGGCTTTGTGCATGAGCTCGTGACCCATAAATGCAGAAATCATCATGAGTAGCGTTGACAACGGCGTATGAAAGTTGGTAATCAGGCTATCGGCGATACTGAATTCGTAGGGCGGGAAGATGAATTTGTTGGTCCAGCCGTCGTAAGGTTTCAAGAAGCCGTCTGTAGAAACAGAGGTTTCTATTGAACGCATAGAAGTGGTGCCAACAGCACAAACTCTGTGTTTTGTGCGCTTGGCTTCATTGACCATATCGGCGGCTTTTTGAGGAATAATCGCCTGTTCTGAATCCATTTTGTGTTTGGTGAGGTCTTCCACTTCCACAGAGCGGAAGGTCCCGAGACCTACGTGAAGCGTGAGTTCAGCAAAGTTGATGCCTTTGAGCTCAAGACGCTTGAGTAGTTGTTTTGAAAAGTGCAAGCCAGCAGTTGGGGCCGCTACAGCACCTTCTACTTTTGCAAAAACAGTTTGGTAACGCTCTTCGTCTTCTGGTTCAACATCGCGCTTGATGTATTTAGGAAGTGGCGTTTCGCCAAGCTCAGTAATTTTTGCTTTAAATTCTTCATAGGGGCCATCAAAAAGAAAGCGCAAAGTACGACCTCTTGATGTTGTATTATCAATTACCTCAGCAACGAGTGAGTCGTCTTCACCAAAATATAGTTTATTGCCAATTCGGATTTTACGAGCTGGGTCTACCAAGACATCCCAAAGAAGACTTTCGCGGTTGAGTTCACGGAGTAAGAAAACTTCGATTTTCGCACCTGTTTTCTCTTTATTGCCATACATACGAGCTGGGAAAACCTTCGTATTGTTCATGATCATGACATCGCCTTCGTCGAAGTAGTCAAGTACATCGCGGAACATTTTGTGCTCAATAAGGCCGGTGTCACGGTGAACCACCATTAAACGACATTCGTCACGGTTTTCTTGAGGATAGTTTGCGATTAATTCTTCTGGGAGGTTGAAGTCAAAATCTGACAATTTCATTTTGCTCATAAGCCAAGTTTTAAGGCCCCGTATTAAAAGGGTTTGCAAAGATACAACATCGAGACCCCCTCTGTCAAGTTTTTGAGCAACTATTTAAAACTGGAAGTAAACAAAGGCTTTGAAACTATCTGAGACCGCCTGATAAAGCACAAAGACGGCAAGTGCAAAGCTCAAGGCCTGGAAAACCATTGGCCATTTGGCGAAAAATTGCACCGTGTTGTCTTTCCAACTTTGCGGCAACCAATGGGTGAAGAAGCCTAAAATGATCAGATAAAATACTACCTGATAAGTGTTCCAAACTAAGAACCAAGTATCTAATTTCCAGTCGAAATGCTGAGTGATATGCTGCAAGAACTGCAGCGGTTGCTCGGCCTCAGGAAGGCGAAACCAAATACGGGTAAAAGTGATGAAACTAAGCGTCAAAAAAATGCGCCAAGCTCGGATCAACCACAAATTACTTTTTTCATAAGGGCTGATTTTTTTCCAGTAATTATAAAGCACTAATGCCAAACCGTTCATGGCACCCCAGATTACGAAATTTTGACTCGCACCATGCCATACCCCCCCCACAACCATGGTAATGAGCAGATTCAAATCTCGGACGGCAAAACTGCGAAATGCCTTCCAAAATTGCCAAAGCAACAAATAGACCACAAGAAGAATTCCATAGGTGTACCATAGCTCAACCCAGCCTGTTATGAAATATAGAAAACCTAAAATAACTGCTGTCATCACACCAGTGCCAATGGATCCTTTCTGATTTCCACCGAGCGGAATATAAAGGTAATCTCGTAGCCAAGATCCTAAAGATTTATGCCAACGACGCCAAAAATCTGCAACGGACACTGATTTGTAGGGCGAGTTAAAATTTTCGAGTAAGGTAAAGCCCATCAGTTTAGAAACACCAATAGCCATGTCTGTGTAGCCCGAGAAGTCAGCATATATTTGTAATGAGTAGGCAAACATGGCAATGATGCCAACAAAACCAGGATACGTTTCGGGTGCATCTAGCACCTTGTCAATGAACTGAACCGCGATGTAATCTGCAAAAACGAGCTTTTTCAACAAACCCTTGCCGATCATCCAAAGCGACCACGAAAAATCGTATTTACTGAGTTGATAAGGCGCGTTCACTTGTGGGAGAAAGTCACGGGCCCTTACTATTGGCCCTGCTATCAGGTGTGGAAAATAGGTTACATAAAGTGCGTAATCAAAAAAGTTTCGAGCAGCTTTAATTTCCTTGCGTGAAATGTCTACTAAATAGGAAATATTATGGAAAGTGAAGAAGGAGACACCAACCGGGACCAAGATTTTATCGACAAAACTTCCTTTCCCGAAAAGCTCATTTCCCCATACCGCAAACTGATTGACCACATTAAAATCAGTGCCAAATTGGGCATTAAATGCTTCGGTAAAAAAATAAGCGTATTTGAAATAAGCGAGCCCTGCTAAATTGATGCTGACCCCAAGTGACAGCCAAAAAACTTGCCTTGATCTTACCTGGGTTCGATCCACTAGTAAGCCCAAACCGTAATTAAGCAAGAGCATCAGGCCTAAAAGCAAAACAAAATTGCCAGAGGTCTTGAAATAGAAAAACAAACTGACAGCGGTCAAAAAGATGCTGCGCAACAAATACTTTTTATGAATGAAAATAAAAACAACCATGACTAGCATAAAAAATAGCCAGAAGTCAAGGCGCGTAAAAAGCAGGCTTTCTTGCTGTTGAAAAGAAAATAACTCTTGTAAACGATTCATATTCAGTTATTCTTGTTTTGGAAAACGTCTAGGTTCTTCATGAAAGCCTCAATTAATAAATTGCCTTTTAAATGATAGCCCGTGCCCGTAAAATGTACGTAATCAGCTTGCATAAGGCCCGCGTTTTTCCAGGTTTTTGAGGACCCCAATTCACCCATAATACCATAAAAATCCCAAACAGCCATTTGATACTGAGCCGCCAATTGCATGATCACTTCGCGTTGTCTTTGCGTGTTTCTATTTGGGTATTTTTTCATGAAATAATCGTCATTAGGCACTGTCAATAAAATGGCACAATTCGGATTGATTGCTAAAATTTGCAGGAGTAATTTTTCCAAATTGGCTTTGTAAACCAACGGATTAAATGCCTCGTAGCTGCAGTGTGCATCGTTGGTACCGACCGAGAAAATAAATAAGTCTGGAGGTCTAAGTTCAAGGTCTCTCGAGAAATGCGTATTAGATAAATAGGTGGGTAAACTGGCGCCGTTGATGCCAATAGCAGTGTATGCGATGCCTGGCAAATCGTTTAAAAATTCAAAGCCATACAATGAAAGGGTAAAAGGCGCCTCGGCTTGCTTGACAAACATGAGGTCAAGCGAATCTAGGTGGTCAGAGAACTGCACTTCAGTGTAGCCCAATTCTGGATAATGCGAAACGTTTGTCACTAACAATTCTTGGTCACCGAAGTTGAGTTCATAGGGGAAATTTCCTGTATTATGATAAATTCTCAGACGATCGAAAGGTGGCTTAACGGCGGTTTTTAAGTGCTTAAAATTAATGATGATGATAGAGTCTGGGCATTCAATGGCTGCGCCGGTTAAACCGTAATCGAGATCCTCAGGTCTTTGTTGTACACTTCTGTAGCCCTTCCAATCATTCGGAGAGGAAAAGTTATAATTACTTGGGTTATTGGTATGTGCCAAATTATACGGAAAAACGAGTCCGCGTTCGCCAGCCAAACCTGGCCAATTGGTCTGTAAAAAGGTACGGAAGTCATGCGAATAGATATCGGCCTGTAGGTGCGACCCTCCAATATGATAAAAGTTTAGCTTCCCGTCTTGATTGGCTATCATTTGGCTCAACTTCTTATTTAAATAGCGCCAATTAGGGCTGTCCGGACTAAAAAACTGAAACTGATTACAAGCCACCTGAATAAATGGATATTGCTCAGCGATTTGCTTTTCAGCAGGGCTTAACGAGTCATTGCTACACGTGGCTAAATTTTGTGCGTGCAATTCAAAAATACAGCACAAGAAGAGGAGTAAAAACCTCATGGTTGAACCGATTTTTTGGAGGCCCATTCCGTGTACGCAGTCATTAGTGCTTCATAGAAATGCTGGGATGCGATACTTGCACCACGCGGACTAAAATGCACGTAATCTTTGCCTGCTAGCCCTTGTGAAACCCAAGCTGGCATGGAGTTTAAACCACCCATAGCGCTGAATAAGTCCCAGAAAGCGACGCCTTGCTCGGCGCACATTTTGCGCATGCGATCAACCGTGTAGGGCAACAACGGATAACTTTCAAAAACGCCTTCATTGAGCCTCGACATATCGCTTGGGCCAATCAAGACAATTGCCGCATCTGGCACCATCTTCTTTAAATAGAGGATTCGGTTTTTGAGCGCTCCTACATAATAGCGCACACCACTGGAATCTTTGAAAGCATGCACCGAATTACCACCAAATTGCAAAATAATAAGTTTGGTGTTTGCTTGTTTGTGCATTTGACTAAACAACTGGGCATCTGAAGAACTGAGGTCGTGGCCAGAAGAACCCCGCATCGCGACATTATTGACCTGTACACCAAGGTCTCCTTCCAAACTAAAGCCAGTAAAAATCGGGCTTTTAGTCGAAGAAAATACATAACGTAACTTCGATGGAGTGTGATCAAAACTAAGGGGGAGAACATGAGCCCCACCATCTGCAATTAAGGAATCTTCATGGATGAGTTTATTGCCTTCGTATACTTTGACAGCACAAGACTTAAAACAACTGTTGTAAAAACACTTGACCTGGCTGTAGGTGCGCGCTCTTCCAAATGCAGCTGCAGAAGGTTCAATTTCTATCCAGGCGTCGGTGGGTAGCTGTTGCTGGGACTTTGAGGAGTCGAGGCCGAAAGTAGCTGAAGAAAGCAGTGCGCCATATTTGCGGCTACCCATTTTAGGCGGCCAAAATGCGGTGTATCTTTTGAAATTTGGAGAAACCCTTTGCTTGAAACTTTGGGTTTGATACACATTAAAAGCCGGAATAAAACCCGGGCCTACACCGCCAAATTGTTGCTGCAAGCGCTGACGGATATAGCCTGTCATGCGGTCGCCTTCAATTTGGGAATCACCGTAATGAAAAATGCTGATTTTTTCACCGCTTGCAGCGGCTTCTAAAGCTGTAAAAAATCGGGCTAAATTGGTGGCTGCCGCCTGACTCAGATAAAGTGGGTGGTCTGCAGCATAATTGGAACTACCGCCCTCAGGTAAACCAACTTTGCCATTGCTTTGGCCATTGTGCTTGATGCCCTCATTGATACTTGCAGTATCGGCAGACTTTACAATTTGATCAATATTTTTCTTGACCTGTTTTTTTGCGACCCAAATGCGCTCAAAAGGCAAAAATTTCCAGTTGACCCCCAGCCATTTGACCCCAGTTGACGGAATAAAATAACTTGGAATGCACAAAAGTGACAAAACCAGAATTAAAAAAAGCAGAACTTTGTATGGGCGAATTTGTTTCACGGTGTAAACTCTGTGGCAAATATAGTTTTTCTTTATATCAAATTAGGTCGAAATGGCTAACCAACTCAGCAACGAAAGTTCTCCTTATCTGTTACAACACGCAAATAATCCTGTGCATTGGGTGGCTTGGTCCAACGATGTCTTCGAACAAGCCAAAACGCAGGACAAATTAGTGCTCATTAGTGTGGGGTATTCTGCCTGTCATTGGTGCCATGTAATGGAGCATGAATGCTTTGAAGATCAAGAAGTAGCTGAGCTCATGAATGCGCATTTTATCAATGTAAAAGTAGACCGTGAAGAGCGTCCAGATGTAGATCAAGTGTATATGACGGCTGTACAGCTCATTACTCAAAAAGGTGGCTGGCCTTTGAATTGTTTTACACTACCCGACGGCAGACCAATCTATGGCGGCACCTACTTTCCAAAAGAGCAGTGGATACACGTGCTGAAGTCTTTAGTTTATACTTACAACAACGACCGCGCAAAAACACTTGAGTATGCCCAACAGCTCACCGAAGGCATTAGAGGTGCTGATTTGATAGAAAAAGCACAAGAGAACCTTTCTTTTGAAGCAGAAAAACTCCACGAAATGGTAGTAAGGTGGGCACGATCTTTCGACACTTTTGAAGGAGGTACGAATCGTGCGCCTAAATTCCCGTTGCCTAATAATTGGCTCTTTTTACTCAACTATGCCAAGCATTTTGATGAAGAAAAAATCAGAAAGCAAGTTGAACTCACACTTGACAAAATAGCCTTTGGTGGCATCTACGATCAAATTGGTGGTGGCTTTACACGCTACGCAGTGGATGTGCTTTGGAAAGTGCCGCATTTTGAAAAAATGCTCTATGACAACGCACAATTAATTGGGCTCTATGCAAAAGCCTTTGCTGAATTCGGACAAGCCCATTACAAAGAGCTCGTTTTTCAAAGCTTTGAGTTTTTAGAAAGAGAATTATTAGCCGACAATGGTGCTTATTATAGCGCACTGGATGCAGATAGTGAGGGCGAAGAAGGTAAATTTTATTGCTGGAGCAAAGAAGAAATCGAAAAAGTTTGCGGTAAAAACGCTGATCTTGCCAAAGCATACTGGAATATCAACCAACTTGGTTACTGGGAAGACGAAAAATACATTCCGCTCAAAAAAGTTGACGACGTATTTTTTGCGCAACAACAAAATTTGGAGCTTGAAAAATGGCTTCAAATTAAAAAAGAACTCATTGGGCTTTTACTTTCAGCAAGAGCGACAAGAGTGAGGCCAGGGCTAGATAACAAGATTTTAGTGAGTTGGAATGCTCTAATGGCAAAAGGATTGCTAGAAGCTTATCGGGTTTTTGGCGAAGATGCGTTTTTATTGCGTGCAAGAAAAATACTACACTGGATTCAAAACGAGCAATGGAAAGACGCTATCTTATTTAGAGTTCAAACCAACGGCCAAACTAAAATAGCGGGCTTCTTGGAAGATTACGCCAATTGTATTGAGGCTTTCAGTTTGGCCTATCAGTGTACAGGCGAGTTGGACTTTATTTATTTTGCTAAAACCCTGACTGAAAAAGTAGTCGAAGAATTTCAGCACCCGCAAAGCAAACTTTGCTATTTCACTGCCCAAGACACCCAACTTGTAAGCCGAAATATGGAGCTCAATGACAACGTGATTCCGGCAAGTAATTCAGTGATGGCACACGCGTTTTTAACCATGGGGCAATATTTTCAGCATGCGGAATGGATGGCAAGCGCCAAACAAATGCTTGCTAATTTATATGATGGCATGGAGAGCTATGGTTCGGGTTATTCTAATTGGGGTTTGTTGTTACTCAGATTTCTTGAGCCTGAAGAGCAGTGGCATGTGCTAAATAAAAGTTCATCATTGGAAGTATTCAAAGCAACAACAAAAAAAAACCGCTTGCTGTCTTACCATGACGAATTACCGATTTCAAAAGGCTATACACAAGATAAAATTTCAGTTTGCGTCCATGGCGCCTGCTTTGCGCCCGTAGATAAAATAGAAGAGGCGCTAGCTTGCAGCTAGCGCCTCCTTCAATATTTACAATGGCAAGAACTTAAATGATGATGCCCTTGCGGCTGATCGCTTTTTTAACCGCTTCCACGATATCTGGCGAATCAATATGATATTTGGTCATGAGTTCCATTGGCGTTCCGGACTCTCCAAAGGTATCATTGACAGCAACATATTCTTGTGGCACTGGCGCTTTTCTTGCCAACACTTGCGATACTGCCTCGCCCAAACCACCATTCATCATGTGCTCTTCAGCGGTAACAACACAACCTGTTTTTGCAATAGACTTCAAAATTGCTGCTTCATCAAGCGGTTTAATGGTGTGCATATTGATGAGTTCTGCAGAAATTCCGATTTCATGGAGTGCTTTTAAGGCCTCAATGGATTTCCAAACCATATGACCACAGGCAATAATGGTAACGTCGGTACCTTCAGTTAAAACATCTGCTTTGCCGATTACAAATTTGGCATCAGGCTTCACAAAAATTGGCATTACAGGTCTTCCGAAGCGCAAATAAACAGGCCCTTCATGGTCTGCAATGGCAATAGTGGCTTGCTTGGTCTGATTGAAATCTGCAGGAACAATAACGGTCATGTTTGGCAACATGCGCATCATGCCGATATCTTCAAGAACCTGGTGCGTAGCGCCGTCTTCCCCAAGTGTGAGACCAGCATGCGAAGCACAGATTTTTACATTCTTTTTTGAATAGGCAACAGACTGTCTGATTTGGTCATAAACGCGACCTGTAGAGAAATTGGCAAACGTACCTGTAAAAGGGATTTTTCCACCGATGGTCATCCCGGCAGCCATGCCAATCATGTTTGCTTCAGCAATTCCGGTTTGAAAAAAGCGTTCAGGATTTGCTTTCTGGAAAGCATCCATTTTTAAAGATCCAGTGAGGTCAGCACAAAGTGCCACTACATTTGGATGCGTTTGTCCGAGTTCTGCTAATCCTTCTCCGAATCCAGAGCGTGTGTCTTTGTTGCCGAATATTTCGAATTCCATGCTTATAAAGTTAAATTGGTAGTATTGAGGGTTGCTATATTAAATTTCTTTTCTTTCGTGTAAGCGCTCGAGCGCTGCTCTTTTTCGCGGTAAACAATTTTGTAAGACCCCGGCTGCAGATTCCAAGAACCTGAAGTTTGATTTTCTTTGAGGTCCAGGACCCATTCCCATTGGCCAGGATTTCTTTCGTAAAAAATTTGCCCTACGAGCCCTTTACCTGAAGTATAGGTCAATTGGCCAGGGGCAACAATATCAATTGCCGTGACTTTAGACTGATCAATTTTGACTTCCTTATAAGTTCTAGGAAGCGTCAGGATTTCAAGTTGGTAAGACCCCACCAAATATCTTTGAACATCATTGAGCTGCTGCACATTGAGCGTTGGGGCACCATTATTTTGCAAAATTCTGGTTTCAATTTTTGTGCCTGAAGGGCTTTTTAATGAGGTCACTTTTAATTGACCTTGCCCGGCATCCACTTGAATGATATTGTGCGTATGTGGTTTGATAGCAATATTCTTGAGCTCAACGGCTGGCACAGTATTTACTTTGAGGTCATACTTTATTTTTGGGTCTAAGAACAAAGTATCTGGTAGACCTTTTCTATTAAATGTATGAACAAATGTGTATTTCAAATTTTGTGTGCCTGCTTCATACAAGAACATACTGACATCGGTTTCGAGAGGTTTGCCTTGTACGGTATTTAAGTTGATCTGAACCGTTGTGTTTAAAAGCGCTTTGTTGAGGACATTACTTAAGACATTACTAAAAGCTTCTTTGCTCTCGGCGTCTGAATAACTTCCAATACACTCAAATTTGTCTAGGTAAGAGAGGTCCATGCCGAGGCCAATCACAAATGGCGTCACTTTTACTCCTTTTTCTTTGAGTTTGCGGGCAATAATACAAGGGTCGTTGTCGCAAGATTCGAGGCCATCAGTGACTAAGATGATAAAGTTTCTAGCCAAAGTGTCAGGAAAATCTGCGGCAGCAGCTTCAAGTGACCTTGCTATTGGGGTGGCTCCTTTGGCTTGTAATCCTTTGATTTTGAGTTTAATCGGATCGATGTTGTTCGGGCCAAAGGGAACCTCAAGCTTGGTATCTTGACAATCTTGATACGTATTGGTGACTACCGATTGGTGGCCATAAACACGCAAAGCGATTTCTAAATCTGGGATATTTTTGAGGCCATCTAGGCTCTTGATCATCACCTCTTTGGCAGCTGCCATTCTGGTTTGGTTGTTCCAATCCAGATTCATTGAATTCGAGGCATCGAGGATAAAAAGAATGCGTGTCATGGGCTGTGACCAGCAGATGCTCGTCAGGAACAGGACCCAAATAACACTTAATTTTCTCACTAGTAATCTCCGAGCGTTTCTTCTAATTGTTGCAATGCGGCTTCAAGCTGTTCAGCATTTGGGGCAACACCGTGCCACTTATGAGACCCCATCATGTAATCTACACCTTGACCCATTTCTGTTTTCATGATGATTACAATTGGCTTGCCTTTTCCTGTAAGTGCTTTGGCAGCTTGCATGGTTGAGCGAATGCTATCAAAGTTATGACCATCCATTCGGAGGACTTCCCATCCAAAAGCTTGCCATTTTAAACCGAGGTCGCCTAAAGATAAAACTTGGTCGATGTCGCCGTCAATTTGTCGGCCGTTGTCGTCAATGGTAGCGATGATGTTATCTACCTTATTTGCAGCTGCATACATAGCCGCTTCCCAAATTTGCCCTTCTTGCAACTCGCCGTCACCGTGTAGCGTGTAAACGATACTTGGGTCGTTATTTAATTTTTTAACTTGTGCTGCACCAACACCTACCGAAAGCCCTTGCCCAAGTGAACCAGAAGCCATTCTGATGCCTGGTAAGCCTTTATCTGTAGAAGGATGCCCCTGAAGGCGCGCTGAAAGTTTTCTAAAAGTACCGAGTTCGGCAACAGGAAAATAACCCGCGCGAGCCAACACACTATACCAAACCGGAGAGATGTGGCCATTAGAAAGAAAGAAAAGGTCTTCGTGCTTACCATCCATGCTAAATTGCGCTGGATTGTGCGTCATTTGTTCAAAGTACAAATAGGTAAGGAAATCCGTACAGCCAAGAGATCCACCTGGATGACCTGAGTTTACGGCCGAAACCATTCTTACGATATCTCTTCTTACTTGTGAGGCAATGCCAGCCAATTCTTTGTTTTCCATAAATTAAATCTTGGGTTTTCCGCTTACAAAGCTACGTTTTATTAACTTAGTCTTGGTTTTAAACTTTGAACAATTGATGCAACTTTTCAACGACAAATTGCGTCAGCAAACGAATATTTTCAGCTATGAAACACATTTTTACGCTTTTATTCTCATTGCTTAGCCTTTCTTTTTGGGGGCAAACACTCGAGTCAGATCTTCAAAAAAGTTATTCAAAGGAAGAAATTGCTCAATTTTCATTGAATCAAACACTTTCTATTTTTGAGTATGCGCTCAAACACGCCTGCTATTTGACGCCAATTCCTGAAGGTAAGGATGTTTCTAGTTTTTCAAGTATCAACTTGCCACAACAAGGAAAAGAAGAACCTATTAAATTCACAGATCTTGGCCTGCAAATTCAAGATCGAACACAATACTTCAAAGTAGCCAACGCGCCCTATTTATTGGTGGTTAAATCTATCAATGTGCTCAAAATTGAAATGCAAAACCAGAAAAAATGAAAGCAGTAATCCTATTTATCGCAGTCTTTTGTCTGAGTTCTTTAGTACGTGCGCAAGTTACGCTCACACTATTAGATCCTGATTATTCCCAAACCAACCCACTAAATTGTGCGGGCATCGTGCCTGCTGGTGGCACCAACTTTATTGACGGAACCACTAATTATGCACCCAACATGAACGAAACCCTGGTGTTTTGTCCGGATTTAACGCAAGGTTCTAAAGTTTCAATTGCCTTTGCCACCAATATTGGTTTTGAATGGGACGTTCACCCCACTGATACGCTTTACATCTACGATGGACCGAGCACTGCTGCTCCACTCATCGGCGCCTATAACAGCGGCACAAACCCCGTTGGTTTTTTTGCACAAGCCTCATGGAGTAACCCTTCGGGTTGCCTCACCTTGCGCTTTAAATCAAACGGAGCTAATGAAGGTACAGGTTGGGTAGCAAACGTAGCTTGTGGTGATCCAGCTCAGCCTATCATTCCCCACGTCGAAGCCTATAAAAATGGAATTGGCGCTAATATCATGAACCCTGCTGATACCGGATTTGTAGATTTATGCCCAGGTGACAGCGTTCTACTCAAAGCGTTGCCTGATTTTCCATATTCTTTAGAAAACGCCAATACTGGTTACTCGCAAACCAATGCAAACTGTACATTCACCTGGACAATCGGTGGCATTGGACAGTTCACCGGTGACCAAATTTGGTTCACTCCAAACGCCAACTCAGGCTTCTATGTCGACCTCGCTATTACTGACCAATTTCCGCAAACCATTCATAGTAATTTCAAGGTGCGCGTTTCTATACCGCCCATCTTTGCTGGCACTGGCCCGCTAGAAGACACCGTCTGTTTAGGTGAGTTCTCCTACCTAGTTGGTGGGGTTACGCCTCAAGACACTGTCGGAATTGACATCCCAGGTGGTGAATTTCAAATTGGCGGCTCTTTTGCAGGCTTGACTTTCCTGCCTGACGGTGCCGGACAAATGTATCAAACTTCTATCCCGATGTCTGGGTTTGATTCAACAGCAGTCATTACTTCCGGAGCAGATATCGAACAAATTTGCCTTGATATCGAGCACTCGTATATTGGTGATATCGAGATTGCCTTAACTTGCCCGAACGGCACAACAGTCTCCATTATGAATGCCTACGACGGCAATCCTTTTGGCTGGAATGCTTTGGTGCCCGGTGGTTGTGGTAGCGGCATTGGTACTTTCCTTGGCAACGATACCAATATCGATGGTGGAAATCCAGGTTCGCCTGTCTGGTCTTACTGTTTTTCACCCGTAAACAACACCTTAAATACCATTTGTCAAGAGAATGCGGCCGGGAATACCGTGATCAATGACTATGGCTTTGCCTCCATGAATCCGAACGGCGTTTACCTTCCTGACGGTGACTTCAATCAATTTGCTGGCTGTCCGATCAACGGTAATTGGACCATTTCTGTGCAAGATAACCAAGGAATTGACGATGGTTATATTTTCCAATGGGGAATCTATTTCAATGCTGCACTTTATCCTGAAAGTGAAGGTTATCAAAATTACGTCGTTACAGAAGGTTGGGCCACTGACCCCACTATCATTAGCGGACAAAACGATACCCTCATCGTGATTCAACCGAATACGTCAGGTATCACAAACTACACCTACAATATCACCGATAATTTTGGTTGTAACTATGACACTACTGTTTCTTTCGTTGTATTGCCAAGACCTATCATCTTTTCAGATACTGCGGTATGTCATTACCAGTTCGGTGTTGGCAACACCACAGCCTATGCTGGAGGTCAGTGGTTTGCGCTAGATACAGCAGTACATTTTAACCCAAGTGTATTTGTCGATAATCCGTCTATTTACACCAATAACACGGGCGGAATCTATACTGTTTATTACGTCGATAACGCTTGTCAAGATACGGTATCTGCCACAATAGAATTCAAACCTTATGTTTATATGGCAATCCTAGATTCTGCTATATGTGCTGGCGCCAGTTTATGGATCAATCCGTATGTCATTAATTCAACGCCTTTGCAAAATGGGTATAACCCTCCTATCAACGGACAATGGTGGGACGGCAGCATTGAAGTCCCGCGCTTGTTTTCTGACAAAGGAAATTATAGCTACACGGCCTCTAATTCGTGTAATTCTTTTTCTGACACCGCAAATATTACATTTAAGCCGTGTGATATCACTGCGCCAAATGTAGTTGTGCTCTCTTCTCAAGCTGGTAATAATCTCTTTTATGTCAATTACGAAGGCATCTCTCAATTTAATTGTACCATCTTGAACCGTTGGGGTAATATCATTTATGAATACTCAGACCCGGCAGGACACTGGGATGGAAAAACAGCCGGTGGCGAGCTTGTTGAAGAAGGTACTTATTTCTACAGAATAGATGCAGTACTCGATGGTGGACAAGAATTACAAAAACACGGATTTGTAGTCGTCAAATACTAGGCATTCCGTACTTTTGTGGCACTAAAAATCTTACCATGATTAGTTTTGCCGACGAAATTCAACAAGGAATCCCTACTGTGCTCCCAGCAGCAAAAGCTTGGGACCCTGCAGTTAATCATGCGCCGAAGCGAAAAGAAATTCTAAGCCCAGAAGAAAAAAAATTGGCGCTTCGCAATGCGCTTCGCTATTTTCCGAAGGCACAGCACGCTGAATTGGCGCCTGAATTCGCTCAAGAGCTGGCTACTTATGGTCGTATTTATATGTACCGTTTCATGCCAGAGCACCCCATCTATGCCAGACCTATTTCTGAGTACCCTGGAAAAAGTCAGCAGGCACGCTCGATCATGCTCATGATTCAAAATAACCTCGATCATCGCGTCGCCCAACACCCACATGAGCTCATTACTTACGGAGGGAATGGTGCAGTTTTTCAAAATTGGGTCCAGTACAGACTCGTTATGAAGTACTTATCTGAAATGACAGATGAGCAAACACTCGTAATGTATTCTGGACATCCGCTTGGGCTCTTTCCTTCACATACTAACGC
>JBEEKM010000014.1:0-39597 GCA_041168645.1 Bacteroidota bacterium
TTGATCCGAAGTAAATTTGGCCCGACGTTGGTTGATAAAAGCGCAACACTAAATTCGCAATGGTAGATTTTCCTGAACCACTTTGACCAACCAAAGCAAGTGTTTGGTTTGGCGCTAAAGTGAAATTGAGGCCTTTGAGTACCTCAATGTCCGAGCGCTGCGGATAACTGAAATGTAAGTTTTCAAAACGAACTGAACCATCAAAATGAAGGGCCGGCTTGGAACTTGATGCTGAGAATTCGGTTTCCTCCTCAAGTATATCCAACAAATTTTCAGTAGCTCCTACCGCCTTCTGAACACTCGCATATAAATCAGGCAAGGAACCAATAGAAGCACCCATCATAATGGTAAATAGCACAAACTGATAAAATCCTTCAGAGGCCAATTCTGGATTGGGTCCTTGGGTCATGAGCAATCCTTTCCATACGATAAATACAATGGCTCCGAACAAACAAAAGATAATAAAAGAGACAAAAAGGCCACGCCAAATGCCACTGCGTACATTGAGGTCACGACTTTGTTGCGTTGACTTTTTGTACTTACCTAATAAGAACCACTCATTGGTAAACGCTTTCACATTGGCAATACCTGTTAAGGCTTCCTCTAAGATCGAATTAGAGGTCGCGATGTAATCCTGAGCCTCTTTACTGAGTTTGCGGATGTAGCGACCAAAAAAGACGGCTACGATGGCCATAACCGGAACCGTGGCCAACATGATCAAAGACAACTTCCAGGAAATGAAGAATAAAAACGCGATGCCACCAACAACAATAATGATCTGCCTGAAAAACTCAGCAATCGTTGTTCGAAGTACTTCTTGAATTTGAGTAATGTCTGTCGCCACCCGAGAAGTCAATTCGCCCACCTTTTGACGGTTGAAGAAATCCATGGGCATGTAGACCAACTTTTGAAACGCATCGTTGCGCATGTCGCGCAGGGCGTTTTCTGTGACGTTATTAAATAAGACCACGCGCACAAAGGAAAAAACCGACTGAAAAAAGAACAACGCAAAAAGCGCCAAGGCAATTTGATTGACATTAGAAAGATCTATCAAGCGAATCGCCTGTTCGGGCTGAGCGCTTGTATTGGTAGTTCCGAGCAGCTTACCCATTAGGTATGGGAAAACCAAACCTGCGGAGGTGCTTAACACCAAAAAAATCCAACCGATGAAATAGGTGCCGGCATAGGGTTTCAAGTAGCGTAAAAAGCGACCAGCCTTTTTCCAGCTTGCTTTTGTAAGTTTTACTTTTTGCTCGGATTTCTTTTTGGGTCTCATCATGGCTTTGCGCTTAGCAGTACAAAAATAAGCTCCTTTCTTGGGGTGCTGGCTTTTTTTCATCATTTTTGTGCAAAGAATTTGAATTTCTAAAAAAATCACTATCTTTGCATTCCCAAAAACATTACAAATAACGACACGACATGAAAAGAACGTTTCAACCATCGGTAAGAAAAAGAAGAAACAAACATGGCTTCCGTAGCCGTATGGCCACAAAAAACGGTCGTCGTGTATTGGCTGCGCGTCGTCGCAAAGGCCGTAAAAAATTAACTGTATCTGACGAACCAATGCACAAGCGTTAATTCGTTCTCAACTCTTATCGAGCCCTGTCCTTATGGTCAGGGCTTTTTTTTTACGTTATTTTTTTAGGGCAAATCATAACCAAAATAAAAAAGGGCCGCTAATGCGGCCCTTGGTCTTTCCAATCTCGTTGACTGATGGAAAGGAGGTTAAAGGGTAAGTTGAGGAGCTGCTGCTAAAATTGCAGCATCTGTTTCGGCTGCAAACTTTTCAAAGTTCTTGACGAACTTCGAAGCGAGATTTGCCGCTGTTTGGTCATAGGCTGCTTTGTCTGCCCAAGTATTTCTAGGATTCAGTAATTCAGCAGGTACGCCCTCACAAGAAGTTGGGAAAGCTAAATCAAAAATAGGCATGGATTCAAAGCTCACGTTGTCGAGTTGGCCATTTAGAGCAGCTGTAATCATGGCGCGGGTGAAAGACAACTTCATGCGTGACCCAACACCATAAGAACCACCAGACCAGCCCGTATTGATCAACCAAACTTTGATGTCAGTACCTTCAATTTTTTCACCGAGTAATTTGGCATATTTAGCTGGGTGTAAAGGCAAGAAAGCAGCACCAAAGCCAGCCGAGAAAGTAGTGGTTGGCTCTGTGATACCTACTTCGGTTCCGGCAACTTTTGCTGTATAGCCAGACATGAAGTGATACATGGCCTGTTCTTTTGTCAACCTTGAAATTGGAGGCAATACGCCAAAGGCATCAGCTGTCAAAAAGAAAATATTTTTTGGCGCCGAACCTATAGAAGGAACTGCAATGTTGTCGATGTGGTGAATTGGGTATGAAACTCGGGTGTTTTCTGTGATGCTTCCGTCAGAGTAGTCTGGTGAAGAAGATTCTTGTGGAAAGCCCACATTCTCTAACAAGGCACCAAAACGAATGGCATCATAGATTTGTGGTTCTTTTTCACGAGAGAGGTCGATGGTTTTGGCATAACAACCGCCTTCGAAATTAAAGACACTATTTGCAGACCAACCGTGCTCGTCATCGCCAATTAAGCGGCGATTTGGATCAGAAGATAGTGTTGTTTTACCCGTACCAGATAAACCAAAAAAGATAGCAGTGTCTCCTGCCTCACCAATGTTTGCCGAGCAGTGCATTGAGAGCACATTCTTTTCGTGTGGTAAAATAAAGTTAAGTGCGGAGAAAATTCCTTTTTTGATCTCACCAGTATAGCCCGTACCACCAATCAGGATCATTTTTTTAGTAAAATTCAAGATGGCAAAATTGTGCTGACGTGTACCATCAATAGCTGGGTCAGCCAGGAAACTTGGCGCACATACAATATGCCACTCTGGCGAGAAGTTCTCTAGTTCTTCAGGGGTACAACGCAAAAACATGTTGTGTGCAAACAAACTAGACCATGGCAATTCTGCAACTACTCTGATATTGAGTTTGTAGCTTGGGTCGGCGCAAGCATATACATCGCGAACATAAAGATCTTGTTCTGCTAAATGTGATTTCATGCGCTCATAAAGGGCATCAAATTTTGCGGGCTCAAAACCAATATTGATATCGCCCCACCAAACGGCATTTTCTGTAATGGCATCGCGCACGATAAAGCGGTCCTTTGGTGAACGACCTGTAAATTCTCCGGTTTCAATGGCTAACGCACCGGTATCTGTGAGCATTCCTTCACCTAAAATAATGCAATCTTCGATGAGTTCTGCAGGCGTAAGATTCCAGAATTGATCTCCGGTTTCGGACAAGCCAATGCTCTGTGAGAGGTCGGCATTTTTACCGAATTTGCCATGTTGTTCCATGTTGTGTAATTAGAGTTGTTTGACGCGACAAATTTAAGGCACTTAGCAGGCTCAAACCATGATTTATATTCGGTTTTTGTAAACATCAATTGTGCAGAAATGTGCAGAACTTAATTTGCATTTTTAAAGAAAAAACACTATATTAAAGTAAGTGTCAGAACTACACTTTGAGTTTTGAAAAGCGCTGTATTTTCGTTAGTTTTGAGGCTAAATGAAACGCATGCGCCTCTTCTCTTCCCTCCTCGTTATTGCACTCCTTGGCTTTGTTACCTTACGCTATGTACCAACTATTTTTCAAAATACAGAGCAGGCTGATGGTCGTGCTAAGTTTCAATATGAACTACCAAGCAATTGGCTGAGCCCAGAACTCTCAAATTTGAATTCATTGAGCCCAGCAGCACAAAATGAAACTTACCGCAAACACATCGAGCTTATAAAAAACAATCTGACTTTGCTTCCGCTCGGGAGACTCGATCAAAAAATGGCTTGTATTACACTCGGTGGAAATTCATCTGTTTTTACGGAAACGCTAGCGCTCTATGCAGATCGAATGGCTATTAGTGCGGCCGACACACTTCAAATTGCTGCAGCAGTCGATAAATTCTATGGGCTAACTGACCCAAACCTGTGTATTTTTAGCTTACATGCTCAAAAGCCCGAACACAACCATATTCCTGATTGGGCCAGTAAAAAAACACAGGTATTGAACCCCAATGACCAAAATATACTCGTGCTTTTCGGAGATCACAAAGCCCTTAAACATATTGATACTACGCTTTTTGATGCCATTATACTAGCACATGAAAACCACCCCATTGCACAAAGCCAAGTGGCCCAACTCATCATGGGCGGCCTAAGTGCTGCTCAACTTCAAGAAAATGGCCGTCTCGGAATTGCCCTGCCAGAAGAATTAGGCATTGCAAGTACTGAACTCAAAGGACTCGATCAAATTGCAGAAAAAGGAATTGCAGCCGGCGCCTACCCAGGTTGCCAATTACTCGTTGCCGTCGAGAATAAAATCATTTGGCACAAAGCATACGGCAAACAAGGATACGAAGCAGATGCAGCTCCCATTGATTTAAAATCATTGTATGATATCGCTTCAGTCACCAAAATTGCTGCTTCTACTCTACTCGCGATGCAACAACACAGCGCAGGTAAATTTGATCTTGACCGAAGTATCGGTTCATATATTCCTGAAACAACAGGGCAAACACCTTTTGGAGCGCTTAAAATCCGCGAAATCATGGCGCATCAGGCAGGCCTGACACCCTGGATTCCATTTTACAAAAGAACACTCATGGAAGGCAAATGGAAACCAGAAATTTACCAAAGCAGCCACTCAGAAGGCTTTTCGCTTGAAGTTGCAAATGGGATGTATATGCGCAAAGCATACAAAGACACGATGTATGCGCAAATCATGCGTTCTGAGTTGGGCCCAAAAAAATATGTCTATTCTGACCTTTGCTATTACTTTACCCAACCTATCTTAGAAAGGCTCATCGGTGAAAGCCAAGCAAGTTATTTGCGTCGCGAAATTTATTTGCCGCTTGGGCTTAATCGCATTTTGTATCAGCCCCTTAAAAATCTATTTCAAAGCAAAGAAATTGTCCCGACCGAAGACGACCAAACTTTTAGAATGCAATTGCTCAGGGGCTATGTCCACGATCCGGGGGCTGCCATGCTCGGCGGCGTTGCGGGACATGCCGGTGTCTTTTCAAATGCCTGGAGCTTGGCACACATCATGCAACTTTTCTTGAACAAAGGCCAAATGGCCGGACAGCGCTTCTTTTCAGAGGCCACCTACAACGAATTCACCAAACAACAATATCCTGGCAACCGCCGAGCAGCCGGTTTTGACCGTCCTAATGCCAGCGGTGGAGGCACCTGTGATGAACTCGCCTCTCAACAAAGCTTCGGGCACTCTGGTTTCACAGGAACGCTGGCCTGGGCAGACCCCAAAAACAAAGTCATCTTTATCTTTTTATCCAACCGTGTTCATCCCAACCAAGATAACTGGAAACTCCGCGACATGAACATCCGTACGGACCTTCAGCATGTCGTGTATCAGGCGATAGCGAAGAGGAGTAAGTAAATTTTTGTTGCCATATCCGAGAATCTACTGAATAGACTTTTATAGGACTGGTTTATTTTTGAAGAAAACTAACTCCTATGTTAAAAGTACGTATTTTTGTACCTAAATCGGTACTTATGTTAAGCGCAACTTATTCAGAATTTAGAAAAGAACTCAAACAGTTTCTCGATCAAGTCATTACAAATGTCGATACCCTAATTATTCACAGAGGAAAGGGCAAAGCCGTTGTTGTTATGTCATTAGAAGAGTACAACTCATTGTGCGCCACAAGTCTTGAACTTTCATCCATCAAAAACAAAGCACACTTAGATGCCTCAATCCAACAAATTGGAAAGGACATGATTGATTTTATCCCAGAATGAATATCAGCTTTACCCCAAGAGCCTGGGATGACTACCAATATTGGATGAGCCACGACAAAAAGAAAATTATTAAAATAAACCAACTTCTTAAGGATATTCTCAGAAATCCATTTGAAGGTATTGGCATGCCAGAACCTCTTAAGTTTCAATATACCGGTTTTTGGTCTCGCCGAATCGATCAAAAAAACCGATTGATTTATCAAGTACTAGATCAACAAGTTATTGTTGTAAAATGTAGATTTCACTACGACGACTAACCTACTCATTCACAAAATACATCGCGTTCACCACCATGAGCTTACCGCTTTCCCAGAAACCTCGGAAGAGTGGGTTATCGATGAGGTAAACGACCGTTCCACGACCATAAGAAACGGTTCCGGCAATGGCTGCTTCAGATTGCTGTTGCTTCACTCTTGCACCTACAAAGCCGTTAACTGCTGTGGCATTCTTTTCGAGTTTGAAAACCGGGTTTCCTTCAATTTGATAAGCTGTAGCGCCTTGGCGCAAGGTGTAATAACCGTTGTAACCAAAAGCCAACGGATGGCTGTTATCGAATACACAAGGGTAAATGGCACCAATGATGGCATCAGAGATTTGATCGCGCTCTTGGTTGGCATAACTGAGTGCATTGGTAGCTCCGGCAGATCCTTCTTTGCGTTTGATACCAAAACCTTCTTGATTGACCAAAGCATCGACTGCACCACCCGTTACGATGAGCTTACCACCTGCTGAAATCCATGATAGTAATTGCTCATTTCCTGCAATATCATAGCCGCCTTCAGGAACAAACAAAACATCTAAAGTAGCTAAGGCTGCATTTAAATCATCGGCAAAAATAAGGTGAGCTCCTTTGTTCAACTGCTGTTCAAAGAAATGCCAAATTTCACCCACATTCAATGATGAAAATTCATCGCCAGCTAAGATGCCAACCTTTGGGTTAGGAACGAGCTTTACCGACGAAGAACCAAAATCGGCTCCGGCGTCTACCATTCCGGTTGTAAGTCCTGTGATATCCACCTGATAGCGTTTCGAGTAGTCATTAACCATTGCATGCAAATCAAGCCCCTTGTTTTCACCAACCAACAACAATAATGTCCCCGGCGCATAGGTTTTACCGGCTAATTTGAATCCTTTTTCATGAAAATAGACTTTTAGACCCGCTTGTTGAACCGCATTTAAAAATCTAGCAGTTTGCATGCTTTCCCATCTTACAGCATAGGCTGTAAAACCCTCAACAGCAAAAAAATCTGATTGTTTCTGACCAGTGGCTGCAAATGGCGTTGCTTTGATTTCTTGCTCAACAGCATAAGCATCTATGCCATAAGCATATGGCAAGGACCAAGCAGTAATGTCATACGTAAGGCTATCTGAAAGCTTGGTTCTAGGTTCGAATAAAACAGAGACAAGCGTTCCTTTTTCTTGTTGAGTAGAGACAATGATATCACCAATATTCAGTTTAAAGGCTTCTTGAGCGCCCGTCTTGAAATGAAATCCTTTGGCCGCAATGGCTTGGGTACTCGTAGAAATCATTTGCCACTGGATATTGTTTTTTCCGAGCAACACCAACAAAGGCTCTATTTGATTACTTGAGCCCTTGAGCACATAAGATTCATATTTGAAATCTTTTTGCTTGTAGAATTTTTGATATTCAGCCACCAATTTTTGTGCATTTCGGGCACTGGTTTCAACCGTAGACAAACCTGTTGTCACATGATGCGCTACACGGTCGGACAAACGCAGTGTATCGCCAACTTGGGTAATGACCGCTAAGCCAGCACGGCCACTTCCACCCTGCTCATAGGTCATGCCAATACTGCCGGAATAAGTCGGGTACGTATCGCCGTAACTTGGATATAGTAAGTCAAAAATTTCTTTAGAAAAATAGAGCCAACCTGCTTTGTCGAAATAACCCGCATGGTTTTTTCCAATTTCTTTTTGAAATTCGCGTTGCCAATCGGTAATTACTTCGTGATAAGGTTCGGCAGCAGGCGGGAAATAATAAGGCTCATTGATTCCTTGCTCATGGAAATCGACATGAACGTGAGGCAACCACTGATTATACTGTTGAATTCGGACTGCAGATTCGATTTGGGTCATCCAGGCCCAGTCGCGATTGAGGTCGAATAAATAATGGTTCGGACGCCCGCCTGGCCAGGTTTCATTATGGCTAGCGCTAAAACGCTGCATATCTATTGGGTTGGCGCCATACTGGTAATAAAAATTGACATAACGATCACGGCCATCTGGGTTGAGGCAAGGATCCATGATGACAACCGTATTTTCTAAATAGCTGGCTTTATCAGTGAGTAAGCGATAGGCTGTTTGCATAGCCGCCTCGGTTCCTGAACTTTCATTGCCATGAACGTTATAAGATAACCATACAATCGCTAGTTTTTCATCCGGAGCTTGTGTCAAGTGTTTTTGCTTGATTTCTCCGAGCTTTTTCAAATTATCTGGCGTTCCAATATAAACGAGTAATAAGTCTCTTTTTTCATAGGTTTGACCTACTTTTTCTACCTTGATCTGACCAGGAAAAGCCTTTTCGAGCGCAAAAAAGTAATCTACGACACGGTGGTGACGCGTAAATTGCTCACCAATATTATATCCTAGAAATTGCTTAGGTGTAAATGCATCTTGTGCAAAAAGTTGCAGCGTTAAAATGCTAAAGAGTAGCGTGAACAGTGTATTTTTCATCGTACAAATTTTTAGTGAACTCATTGTTGAGGTTTTTCTTTGGCTAAATGGATAATCGCATCGCCTTTATAAACAACTGGCGCCTCATTGATACAGATTACATAACCTGTTTGGCTTGCCTTGATTTGCTTTTCGTATTTTCCATAAGGATCAGTAACAAGTGCCAACACCTCGCCTTTTTGAACGGCAGTACCGTTGGCCACAAAGCACTGAAACATGCCACTTGAAGGGGCACGCATCCATTTGTTTTCACCAATAAATATAGGTTCGCGGTCTTTGGAAATGTCAATTTTATAATTGCGCATACCCAAATGATTGATGAGCCGCTTCAGGCCATTTAGACCTTCTTCGACCACATTTTCTTCAATATTATTTGATTTCCCGCCCTCGAAAAGCAAGATTTTCTTTTTGCGTTTCACCATACTTTCGCGCAGCGTTTTAGCAATAAGGCCCGAATGCAAAATAAAAGGGGGATTAAAAACCTTTGCTAATTCGATGCTCTCTTGATCACTAAAGACACAACGAATTTGAGGGAAATTATTGCGTTGTGCAGCACCCGTGTGAAAATCTATGATGTAATCACAGTGTGGCGCAATTTCTTTCATGAAATGGTACGCAAACTGAGCGGCAAGTGAACCACTATTGCTACCAGGGAAACTGCGGTTGAGGTCTCGACCATCTGGCAACTCGCGTTGTAAATTGAGAAAGCCGAAAATATTAAAAATCGGCAAGCAAATGATAGTGCCTTTGGTAGGCTTATTGAGTTTTTTGCGCAAGAAACGACGCACAATTTCAATACCGTTGAGCTCGTCTCCGTGTAGGCCAGCCATCACTAAAACCGTTGGTCCGTCTTCTTTGGCGCGTTCTACAAGTACAGGCACCTGAATGGGTGTCCTGGTGTGCAAGTGAGCCACCTCTAAATTGAGTTGAGCGCTTTTTCCTGGAACAATTTCTTGGCCCAAAATAGTCATCTTCTTGTAGCCTTTTTGCTTAGCGATTGACATTTCTTTCTATGTATGCAATGATTTTTCCGGCGATATCGCTTTGGGTAGTTTTTTCAATGCCTTCGAGTCCGGGAGATGAATTCACCTCCAATACAAGCGGGCCTCGCTCTGACTGCAACATATCCACTCCGGCAATTCCTAAGCCGACAGCTTTTGCTGCAAGTATTGCTGTATACCTCTCTTCAGTAGTTAGTTCAATGGTTTCAGAACTACCTCCGCGGTGTAAGTTTGATCTAAATTCACCGGGTAAACCTTGTCGTTTCATCGCACCGACTACTTCGCCGTCTACCACAAAAGCACGAATGTCTGCCCCTTTGGCCTCGCGAATAAATTCTTGGACAATCACACGTGCTTTTAGACCATTAAAAGCCTCCAAAACTGATTGCGCCGCATTTAAGTTTTCGGCCAATACGACCCCTAAACCTTGCGTTCCTTCGAGTAGTTTTAACACAACAGGTGCGCCACCTGCACTTTTCACTACATGTTTCACATCTTTGGAATAGTTCGTGAAAACCGTTTTAGGTAGCCCAATTCCTTCTTTAGAAAGCACCTGCAAACAGCGCAATTTATCTCTTGAATGAATAATTCCTCTAGAACCAACAGCAGTAAAGACATTCATCATTTCAAACTGACGCACCACTGCTGTGCCATAAAAAGTAACAGAGGCACCAATTCTAGGAATGACCGCATCAAATCCTTTCAAGTACTGATTCTGATAGTATAGCGCGGGGCCTGTCTGTTCTATTTCAATATTGCACTTGAGGTGATCAATAACATGTGCTTCATGTCCTGCTGCTTCTGCAGCTTCAACGAGCCTGCGTGTAGAATAGAGATGGGAATTTCTGGATAAAATGGCAATTTTCATGCTTGTAAGGTAAGTGGCTCGTGAATATATTTTTTACTGGTGTCGACGATAAATCGGTTGTTTAGGACCTTGCGCCCCAATAAAATGGGGTAACGCATTCCCTTGCGCACAGTCAAGGAAAATTCGGTTTGAAAACAGAGGTCTGCGATGCATATTGTGCCAAAAACAAAATAGCGCTCTTGGGTTTGTCCTGTACTGCTCTTGACTTTTTTAGTCCTGAACTTCGTGAAATTCATTTCTTGCCCTGTATATGCAGCATGTTTATCATCAAGGAAAATAACTTTTAATTGACCGTCTTGTTCATGGCAACTACTGACATGAATACTGGAGGTATAAGCCCCTGTATCAACCTTTACCTTGACTTGCTCTAAGCCGAAATCAGGCAAAACAGCAAGCTCACGACGCCCAATTAATATTTTGTCTTTAGACAACATAAAACAAATGTAATTGAATCTGAGAACACCCGAAAATTACTTTCTTAGAAATAAAGCAGCGGTTTGGTCGTTAAGGATTGTAACTTTGTGGCAATGAAGCAACTTTTACTTCTTCTTTTTCTATCGCTAACAACAGGTCTGATGGCCCAAAATGTTACTGTTTTTGGGTATTGTTTTGTCAAGGGAAGAAAGCCAGCAGCTGGGGTAAAAATCGAGTTGAACGTTCGAAATAATTTTTCGGTAAACATTCCGATGCAAACCACAACAAATAATCAAGGATATTACTCCTTTTCAAATTTAGCAGTTGGGCAAATCATTGAAATACAATACACTTACGGCGAATTAGTACTAAATATATCTCAAATTATAACCAGTAACAAAGAACTGCAAGAACTTCCTGAGCAGAACTTTTCAGTTCAAGACAACCGAGGTGTAACCGTTAGGCAAGAAGCACAAAACCCATTTGAAATTGAAAAATTACCCCAACTCAATTTGAAAGGAATTGTGGGTCTTGAGCGTACCTTAACCCTTACCACAGCCGCCACTTCCAATAACGAACTGACCTCCAATTACAATGTTCGTGGCGGAAATTATGACGAGAATTTAGTCTATGTAAATGGATTTCAGGTTTTTCGTCCATTTTTAACACGTAGTGGCCAGCAAGAAGGCATGAGTTTTATACATTCCTCACTCGTTGAAGATGTGCGCTTCAGCGCCGGTGGTTTTTCCTCAAATTACGGCGATCGCCTAAGCTCAGTACTAGATATTACTTATAAAACACCAGAAACCTTTCACGCATCAGCTATGGCCTCTTTACTTGGTGTTGAAGCGCATGTCGAAGAGGCCGTCAACCAACGCTTCAATTTTTTAGTAGGAGCGCGTTATCGTTCTAATGGGTATTTCCTCAATTCATTGCCAACCAAAGGTGCATACAACCCTGTTTTTGCCGATGCCCAAATTCTGACCAATTACCGATTCAATGAATTTTGGACCTGGACTTTTTTGGGTCATTTCTCGAGCAACACTTATCAATTTGCACCTCAGACATCGCAATCTGATTTTGGAACAGCCAATGAAGCCTACAGGCTCATGATTTATTTTGAGGGCCAAGAAAATTCTCAGTTCCAAACCCTGATGGCGGGTACAGCATTCAAATACGCGAAGGATAAAACCAAACTCGATTTTTATGTATCCGGTTTTCAGTCCGATGAAAAAGAATATTTCGACATCTTCGGTCAGTACTATATCAATGAACTCGAAACCGACCCCTCAAAAGAAGAATTTGGAGATTCCATTGCTACACTTGGAGTTGGTGGCTTCTTGAACCACGGCCGCAACCGTTTGCAAGCCCAAATCTTGTCTGCATATCACAACGGGAGCTTTTTGATTCAAGATGATTTTAGCGATGAACTCAAAACTAGAAAGCGCTACAACGAATTGTCTTGGGGTGTCAATTTACAAGTTGATCAATTTCAAGACCGACTCAGCGAGTGGAGACTCATTGACTCAGCGGGTTATAGTTTACCGCAAACCCAACCCGATAGTATCATATTATTTGAAACAATCAAAGGCAATCTTGCCCTAAACGGATACCGTGCCACCGGATTCTTACAATGGTCAAATTCTTGGACTAAAGTGAGTCGCCAGAAAATTGTCTCGGTTAAATCTCCGACTAAAAAGGACGGTCAAAGAGTTATTTACTCAGATACATTAGACCTCTCTACTAAAAAAATCAATTTTCAAATTGGTCTACGTGGCGGCTACACGAGCGTGAATCAGGAGCCTTATTTTACACCCCGCATGAGCATCTCTTATGCACCTGCTGCCTACATGTGGCAAAACGGCAAAGCAGTGCGCCGTGGTTTACTTTATAAATTCTCGAGCGGTTTTTATTACCAACCTCCTTTTTACCGTGAATTCAGAACTTTTGATGGAAATTTAGCGCTAGGGGTTCAGTCTCAAAAATCTTTTCATGCGGTCCTTGGTTCTGAATTTCAATTTCAGATGTGGGGCCGCAGTACGCCATTCAAACTCAATTCAGAACTCTATTATAAACATTTATGGGACCTCAATCCGTACGAAATTGAAAACGTTCGCACCCGTTACTACGCAACTAACAATGCTGTTGGCTATGCATATGGCTTGGATGTAAATGTGCACGGTGAATTTGTCGAAGGCATCCAATCTTTTTTCAAGGTCGGCTTGCTTTCTACCAGAGAAGACATTGATGGTGATCAATACACCATCTACTATAATGCTGCAGGCGAGCGCATTATTTTTGGCTACAGTGAAGATCAGACTGTGGTTGATTCTACGGTTGTTTTTCCGGGTTTCATTCCAAGACCAACCGATCAGTGGTTTACTTTCGGCGCCTTGGTTCAGGACCAAATGCCTGGCTTTGAAGCATTCAAAGTACAAATGGGTCTTCAATATGGCTCTAGGCTTCCTTACGGCCCACCAGATTTTACGCGCTACAAAGACACTTTGCGTATGCGCTCTTATTTCCGCGTTGACCTCGGTTTATCTTATGATTTATTGCACCACCGAACTTTAACGAGTTCTTCTGAGCAGTCCTCTAAATTTTTAAATACAAGAGGTCGTGCCATCGACCAAGCACTCGTTTCTTTGGAAATTTTCAATATTCTTGGTGTCAATAATGTGCTTTCAAAGCAATGGATACAAGATGTTCAAGGGAAATTCTACGCAGTCCCAAATTACCTCACCCAACGGCTCTTCAATCTGAAACTTTCGATTGTCTTGTAAGTCATTTGAAAATGTATGCACCTCGACGCTTAGCTTCTGATCAGGCTAAACTCGGTGCAAAAAGAAAACGATTCGGAGAAACCAAACCTGTTTTTACGGCATACATCACAATACCAGCGGTATTTTTAACGCCTAATTTAGCCATGATATTTTTGCGGTGCGTATTGATGGTGTGCTTACTCAAGAAAAGTAAGTCTGCGATTTGCTCATTGGTTTGTCCTTCAGCAATCAGGGTAATGATTTCATTTTCTCTTTCTGAAAGCGTAATTGGGCCACAACTGAAATCATCCGTATTGAGCTCGTGTAAATCAATATTGGCTTTCTGAATAGTCTCGAGAATTTGCCCACAAAAGAATTGTTTGCCTTGGGCCGTCTCTTTAACCGCATCGATAATTTCAGCAAGTTCGCAGTCTTTTTTAACATAACTCGTGACCCCAGATTTGAGGGCATCAATTAAAATAGGCGCATGCTGTGCTTCAGTAATGGCTACAAAACGGAGGTCTTTGAACTTTGATATTGCTTTTGGGACGATATCGATACTGAAACCATGTGAAGTAAAATCAATGAGCACGACATCTGCACCAAAATTCTTAAGCTGAGCCAACAATTCATCTTCATTGCGGGCTTCACCGACAATAGAAATGCCTGCTTGTGCAGCCAAGATGGTTCTTAGGCCCAAACGGATCAATTCATTGCTATCGGCGAGGATGACTTGCATCTTATTTAGAATTATTCTATACAAAGGTACACGCAAAAATCTTTTTGTCAAGCAAAAGCACTAGTTTTTTATTGCGTGTGAGAAAACAAATAAAATCCACCTAACTTTGCCTTATGCATACGGAACTCGGAAAAGATATTCAACGCGCTTTGGAACTTCTTCAGGAAGGAAAACAAGTTGCCGTCCCGACCGAAACCGTCTATGGCTTGGCTGCCGATGCCAATCACGAAGAAGCAGTATTAGGGATCTTTGCTGCAAAAAATCGGCCGCATGCCAATCCTTTGATATTACACTTTGATTGCCTTCATAGCGCCGAGCCGTATATGCTGTCTTTTCCGGCGGTTTTCAAGCAACTTTATGCGTCTTTTTGCCCCGGACCACTCACTTTTATTGTGCCCAAAAGTAGTTTAGTTTCTGAACTCATCACTGGCGGGCAAGACACCGTGGCCATTCGTTTTCCAAAACACGAAGTGCTGCAAAACCTACTCCAGGCATTTGGACGCCCTCTTGCAGCGCCTAGCGCTAATTTATATGGGCAACTGAGCCCAACAACTGCCCAACATGTTTTCTCCCAATTAAACGGGCGCATTCCTTATATTTTAGATGGTAGCGCTTGTGATCAAGGGCTTGAATCAACCATTATTGGACTTGAAAATGAGCGCGTTCTGATTTACCGCTATGGCAGTATCACGGCCGAACAACTTGCCGTTCATTTAGGATATGCGCCTGAGGCTAAGATTCATGAACACGGCGGGGTTCGCACCAGCGGGATGGTTAAATACCATTACGCCACACAAACCCCACTCTATTTAGGCTTCAAAAATGAGCAGGGCCAAAATGCAGACCTTCAAATCCTATTGGCTGACGACGAAAGTATCTCTGAACCAAAAATGATCTTAAGCCAGAGTGGTTCACTTACTGAAGCTGCTCAAAATCTTTATGCGATGCTACACACCGCAGATGCGATTGGGGTTGAACGCATCTTTGTAGAGCCATTTCCACCAGAAGGGCTAGGGGCTGCCATGAATGATCGCTTGTCAAGAGCAGCTGCAAAATTTACAAGCAAGGGATAAGCAAAGCACATCTTTCAGAATTCATGTAAAAAATGAGCCAAGAGTAGGATTGGCGCATTCGATAATTTTTACTTTCAAACTGAAAAATTAAACAAAAAAAAGAGGCTCCGAATCGAAGCCTCTAAATATTTGAATTGAAATAGTTGGATTGAGCGAACTCAATTATTTCATGTGACGACCATAACGGTTTTTGAACTTATCGATACGACCAGCTGTATCTACGAACTGAGCGATACCTGTAAAGAACGGGTGTGATTTGTGAGAGATATCTAATTTAACAAGTGGATACTCGTTACCGTCTTCCCAAGAGATTGTTTCTTTAGTTTCTGCGCAAGAAGGACAGATGAACGTGTAGTCGTTAGACATGTCTTTGAATGCAACAAGTCTGTAATCTGATGGATGGATATCTTTTTTCATTTTATTTTACTTTTCGGAAAATGGATTGCAAAGATACGCATTTCTTATTCAAAAACAAGAAAATTAGAAGCAAAAGAAAAAAAATTCGATTTGTATAGTAGTTTTGTAAGCAATAGTTCGCCATGCGCCAAGAATTTGACTCTTCTTTGAACCACCTTGAGCTCAAGGATAACCGTTTGCATTCCTTGCTCGAACTTACCAATGCCATCAATGCCAACCTGGCTATCGACCAATTGTATCGCATATTTACCTTTATCATGAAGGAGCAGCTCAATTTCAGCCGCTTTGCACTTTTGATGGCACAAGAAGAATGGGAGCTCGCCGCTAAAAGCGGTTATAAAGGTAAAATCACACCAAATGATCTTGCACAAGAATTGCAGCGCTTTAAAGACATCACGCTTGTTGCATCGTCAAATAGTCCACAACTCAAAGATTTTCAGGCCGTGATTCCAATTTTTCATCAGGAACGCGCTTTGGCCTTTTTACTACTTGCTACACCCGGTAAAACAGAATACCTAGAACCGCAGCACTTCTCTTTTGCTCAGACGCTGACCAATATTTTATCTGTTGCCATTGAAAACCGCAGACTCACCAAGCAGAACCTCATCCAAGAGCGCATTTCTAAAGAACTTGAGTTAGCCTCCGAAATGCAAAAATTACTCTTTCCGCAAGAACTGCCTTCCAATAAAAAAATGGACCTTTCCGGAAAGTACATTCCCAGACACGCTATTGGTGGAGATTACTATGACTTTATCCCGCTGGGCGATGAAGAATACATCATCTGTATTGGCGATGTGAGTGGCAAGGGAATTACAGCAGCCATGCTCATGGCTAACTTTCAAGCTACAATTCGCACTTTATTTAAATACCAGCGCTTTGAAATGAGTTTTTTAATGGAAGAGCTCAATAAAATTGTCATGAAAAGCGCCAAAGGTGAAAAGTTCATTACGTTTTTTATAGCGCATTACAATGCCTACACGCGCCAACTTACTTATGTGAATGCTGGCCATAACCAACCTTTTGTATTACATGGTAAGAATGTCACGCTACTCAATGAAGGTTGTATAGGGCTAGGCATGCTAGACGAACTTCCTTACGTCAATGTGGGTAAGCTTATTTTGCAACCCAAAACGACAATTGTATTATTTACGGACGGTGTGGTTGAACTTGAAAACGAAGCGGGTGAAGCCTTTGGCTTAGAGCAGTTGATCAAGCAAGTCAAGGCATTTGCTCCACTGAAAATGGAGGACATGAACAACCTTATTTTTTCAAAACTCGAGGAATGGAAAGGCCCGCTTCCTTACGTCGATGACACGGCAATTTTTAGCTGTAAGTTTTTCTGATTTCTTTGTCACTTAGAAACTAAGCCCAGTGCCCATTTGAAAGAAAATAAATGACTAAAGTAAGCGCTGTTGCCTAAGCCAAGACGCGTAAAAGCGTAATCAATTTGCCATTGCTTCAGTTGCAAACCAACCCCCATGTGAGGTTGTACAGTTAATTTCTTTTGAAGGTCAAGATTGGTATAGTATTGCCATTGTGAAACACCAGTCCTGAAGCTGAGCTTTTTGTCATAAGTCACGTAAAGTCCTGTTTTTTGATCCATTGAAAAAACTGAACCCGATACAAGTGTATTTCTCGGTCCATCGGAAGTAATTTCAAAATCGACTTCACCACCAATTTGTAATTTTTTGGAAGGGATGGGTAAAAATCCGGAAGCACCTACAATAAGGCGCGGCAGCATTTGTTCGATGCCGTTTTGAGGTAAAGCGTTATTAGTTTCAAGAAGTGTGGCTTGCATTTCTGGCGTGAGGTCATAGGTCCAAACGCTAAATGTGCTCGTTGCATCGCGTAGCATCAAACCAAAATTCAAATTGTATTTAGGTCTGTACTGCAAACCGGCGTCTAGACCAAAACCCACTGCTTTGGCAAAATCACCAATATGACGATAAAGTATTTTGGCATTGAAACCCATAGAAAGATTGCTGATGCGGGTTGGGCGAGACAACGAACCAATAAAAGCGTAGTCGGCTGCATTGAATTGCTGCAATTGACTGTAATCAATATTGCCGTTGTTGTCTATAAGTTGAGTCGTGTTGTAAATATTATCGACGCCAAGTCTTAGCATATTAAGCGCAACTACTGTACTTGCTGTTATGCGACGCGAAACACCGAGGTGGTCCTGCGAAACAATGCCACCAAAATAAGCAGCATGCATCCCGGCAATTTCAGTTGGCGCCTGTTGGTGGTGCAAGCCTGCCGGATTCCAAACGCCCGCCAATACACCAGAAGTTTGAGCCACGACCGCAGAACCCATACCGAGTGCGTCTGCTCCCACTCCTAAATTCAAATATTCATTGGCATATTTCGGATTAAGGTCTTGTGCAAAGACACAGAATAGGCTTCCGAGACTAAAGACTAAAGAGAAGATTTGCTTTGACATGTGACAAAAACTCAAAATTGCACAAAAAATTGTGTTTTCTAGGTACTTTTACAAAAATGTCTCGCATGTTTGGAATTGCCAATTTAATTACTGCCGCCAATCTTTTAGGTGGAATTTGTTCCATTATTTTTAGCCTAAGCGGTCGGCTCGATTGGGCCGTACTCGTTTTAGCCATCTCTGCCCTATTTGACTTTTTGGACGGTTTTGTAGCGCGTTTGACCAAATCAAACGGAGAGCTCGGCAAACAACTCGACTCTCTAGCTGACCTCGTTAGCTTTGGTGTTGCACCTGGTATTTTGATGTTTGTCATGATCATTATCGGGATCGACACCACGAACCTCCTGCCAAATGCCCAAGGTATAAAAGCTTATCATGGTGTCTCTAGCGAATATGTCGTGGCGCAACTCATCGACTGGAAGGCTGCCTTGTTTTATGGACGAGACAACGCTTTTAATGCCTCGATTAAATTTTTACCTTTTGTGGCACTTATTATTCCGTTTCTCGCGATGTTTCGTTTGGCTAAGTTCAATTTGGACCAACGACAATCTGATAAGTTCATCGGCGTACCAACACCTACTGCCACCATATTTTTTAGCTTTTTTCCACTGTATTTTTGGTTTGAACTTTCCAATTGGGGGCACCAAGCCTCTTGGATTTACACCCTTTTCGATTGCTATACCCTAGCGATTATTTCAGTTTTATTTTCTTTATTAATGGTGAGTGAAGTACCACTTTTAGCACTCAAATTCAAAGACTTTAGTTGGCGTTCAAACCCATATCGTTATTTATTACTCGGAATTTCGTTGATAAGTATTCCATTATTTTTGATTTGGGCCATTCCAATAATTGTACTTTTGTACTTGCTTTTATCACTTATTGAACATTTTCAATTTAAAAAACATGAAATTCAAAGCTGAAATCGACGTAATGCCACTAGACGCGCTTCTTGATCCACAAGGAAAAGCGGTTACCAACTCTATGAAAAATATTGGTCTTCCAGAAATAGAAGGCGTTCGTATCGGTAAGCATATCCGTCTTTTCGTAGAAGCTGCTAATCAAGAAGAAGCAAGTCAAAAGGTAGATACTGCCTGTAAAAAAATGCTCGCTAACCAGATCATGGAGAGCTACCGCTTCGAGCTTAGCGAAGTTTAATCATGAAAAAAGGTTTCAGGACCTTTCAACCAAATGCTAACGCTTGGGATACAAAGCTGTATTTCCCAACTCCCCTTCCGTTTTTAGAAGAATGGCGCACCAACATTGCTGCAGCACAGCAAGAATTTGCCAATCTTTCGATCAAAGAACGCGCCACTTTCCTACTAGACCTCGCTACCGAACTGCTTACAACAAAGGATGACATTCAGCTACTTTATTGTCAAGAAAGTGGGCTCTCTACAAAAAGATTTGAAGCAGAATTCGAGCGCACTTTTCATACCATCCGACTTTTTGCAGACTATTTAGAAAAGGCCAAGTGGGAAAAAGCTGAAACGCTTGTACAAGAAAAAATCACACTAATCAAACGGAATATTCCGATTGGGCCAGTTCTTGTCCTTGGCTCGTCGAATTTTCCGTTGGCTTATTCTACACTTGGTGGCGATACCGTGGCCGCCTTTGCAGCAGGCTGTTGTGTTGTGCTCAAGGCCCACCCGATGCATGTCGGAACCAGCAGTTTGGTAGCTATGTGCATTTCCAAGGCGCTCGATAAGCGGCAACTTTCTCCTTATGTTTTTAGTCATGTCCTAGACGATTCTTATCATTGGGCCAGCACTTTTGCAAAAAACCCTGCTATTAAAGCCATCGGTTTCACAGGCAGCATCAAGGGAGGGCGCGCACTGATGGATATCGCAGCTCAGCGCCCCGATCCTATTCCAGTTTTTGCCGAAATGGGTAGTTTGAATCCAGTTATTATTAGTGAAAATCTGAATGCGGCAGCGCTAACGCAAGCGGCAGAAAAATTAGCCCTTTCAATTTACACCGATGCAGGGCAATTTTGTACCAAACCGGGTCTCATTCTGGTTCACGAACAACAGCTCGCTTCATTTTTAGATCAGCTTCGAACCGCACTCGAACTGCAACAACCTGTTCCGATGCTGCACCCCGATATTTTCGCCAAATACGAAGCCAGAAAAAGACAGGTTTTTCAAGTCAAGGGTATGACGCGTCATGAATCTTTGGCTCCTATTCAAGGGATTGAAGCCCGCTGGGCACTTGCCGAAACTACGCTTCAGAACCTCAGCGCTGCTCAAGCAGCACACGAGGAGGTTTTTGGGCCATTTGCCGTGATTTGTAGTTATCAAGAACTTTCAGCCTGCACCGCATTGCTCCAAAAATTAGGCGGGCAACTCACTGCTACAGTCTTTGCTGCTGACCCAACAGCAATTGACCCCGCTTTACTTTTCCAACTACAAACGCAAGTTGGCAGACTTATTTTTAATGGGATCCCGACAGGCGTTCGGGTGTTAGAAACCATGCACCACGGTGGGCCCTACCCCGCAAGTAGCGATGCGCGCTTTAGTGCAGTCGGGCCAGATAGCATCAAGCGTTTTACAAAAGAAGTTTGCTTTCAACAACACTTTTAAGCAGGGTGTTTTCAACACTTACCAAGATACTTGCAATCATTACAGGATGCAGCAATGTCAACATAAATCTTTGTATTTTTGACTATCAAAACTCTCACAAATGGAAAATCAAGCAACACCGATAAAATCAAATAGCTTTTATTTTGTTTTCATATTTTTATTGCTTGCAGGTTTAGCAGGGCTTACCTTGGCTTGGTCTAGACAGCGTGCAGCATTAAATACCTGTAAAAACAGCAATGCTGAGTTACTGGCTGACATGGCTGACATGGAAAGCGCACTTTCAGGTTATACTGGCACCATGAAGCAAGATCTGAAGTCAGACCTACAGCAAATGTTGCGCAACTATAACAAGCTCATTGAAAAAGATGCCACCAAGGCCGATAGCCTCAATGCACAAAAGGCACAAATCACTGACCTCCTTAGAAAATTAGACCGTTCCAAACTGACGGCTCGTGACCTCGTTAAAGCCAGAAAAGAAAACGAAACACTGCGTTCTATCATGCGAAGTTACGCACGCACCATAGACTCTTTAAATACGCTAAACATCGACCTTGGCAGTCGCCTAGAAGAAACAAATGTTAAACTCTCTACCACTTCAACGGAAAGAGATACCTATAAAAGACAAGCAGAAGAATCTCAGCAACAGATCAAAAAAGGTAGTAAGCTTCAGGCCTACAACTTTAAATCAGAAGCACTGAAGCAACGCGTGAACAACACCATGGAGATCACGGACCGAGCGAAAAACGCCGTTCAATTTAGAAGCAGCTTTACTTTATCTGAAAATATCCTGGCCAACGCCGGTAAAAAATATGTCTATATGCAAATTACAGGACCTAACGGAGAAACACTGCAAGCAAGCAGCAGCTTTGTTACCGAGACTGAAAATGGCAGCATGGCTTATTCTCAGCGCAAAGAAATTGACTACCAAAACCAAGCAATAGATCTTACCATTTATTATGAATTGAAAGGTGAAACAGCTGCCAAAGGACTCTATCGTGTTCGCATTTACTGTGACGGTCAGCTCATTGGTTCTGATAGCTTCTCTTTGAAATAGCATAGCTAAGCAATCAACAAAAACGAATTACAGCAACATTAATTTACAAATACTTTAATCTGATATTTTAAAATGAGTACCGCCATTGAACAAGGTCACGTCCATTACAGCCTCCATGAAAATGGAATTGCAACCATTACATTTGGTCATCCGTTAAGCAATTCGCTTCCCGGAAAAATTCTTCAAAAACTTGCCGATACCGTTACGGAAGTGAGCAATAACCCAGCGGCCAAAGTACTTATTTTGCAATCCGAAGGGGAAAAGGCATTTTGCGCTGGCGCTAGCTTTGACGAACTGGTTTCTATCAATGACCTCGAAACTGGTCTTCAGTTTTTTTCTGGATTTGCCAAAGTTATCAATGCGTGTAGAAAATCAAAAAAACTCATCATTGGACGCGTTCAAGGGCGTGCAGTAGGGGGCGGCGTTGGCTTGGCCTCTGCTACTGATTATTGTTTTGCAACGGCAAGGGCTGAAGTCAAATTATCAGAATTAGCCGTAGGTATTGGGCCTTTTGTGGTTGGGCCAGCCGTCGAAAGAAAAATTGGCTTGTCAGCCATGAGCGAATTGGCGATTAATGCCACAGAATGGCGCTCTGCAAAATGGGCGCAAAAAAAAGGTTTATTTACAGAGGTTTATGATACCATCGAAGAAATGGATGCTGCCATTTCCGCACTGAGTTCAAAGCTGGCACTTTCCAATCCGGAAGCGATGTCTGAACTTAAAGAAATATTTTGGCAAGGCACTGAACACTGGGATGAATTACTCGTTTCTAGAGCTGCAATTAGTGGACGTTTGGTCTTGAGTGATTTCACGAGATCTGCCATTTCTGCCTTCAAAGCAAAATAAAAGTAGATTTTTTCTGCTTTTGATTTGTAAATAAACACAATAGTTGTATCTTTGCACCCCTAATTTTAGGGAATTTAAGTTTTTTATTTAACAGAAAGAACCGTGAACACATTAAGTTACAGAACGTTATCTGGTAATACCGAGACTGCCGACAAAAAGTGGTATGTTGTGGATGCTGAAGGTCAAACCGTAGGACGCTTGGCGAGTAAAGTTGCCAAAATTATCCGTGGAAAATATAAAACCTGTTACACTCCGCATGCGGACTGTGGCGACAATGTCATCGTGATTAACGCCGAAAAAATTGCTTTCTCTGGAACAAAACTCCAAGATAAAGAATACGTGCGTTTCTCTGGTTACCCAGGTGGTCAGCGTTTCACATCTGCTGAAAACATGCTCAAAAACCATCCTGAGCGCTTAATTGAAAAAGCCGTTAAAGGTATGCTTCCTAAAAATGCTTTAGGTCGTCAGCTTTACACCAACTTAAAAGTATACAAAGGTACTGCGCACAAACACGAAGCACAGCAACCTGAATTATTGAATCTTGATACCCTCAAATAAATCGTATGGAAGTCATTAATGCATTAGGAAGAAGAAAAACTGCGGTAGCCCGCGTTTATTTAACTAAAGGAAAAGGAAACATCTCTATCAACAAACGTGAGATGACTGAATTTTTCCCAATTGACTTTCTTCAAGCTAAAGTTCACCAACCATTCTCTCTTACAGGAACTGAAGGTCAATATGACGTGAAAGTAAATGTTGTAGGTGGTGGTATCAACGGACAAGCTGAAGCGATTCGTCTTGGTATTTCAAGAGCGCTTGTAGAAGTTTCTGCTGACTACAAACCAATGTTGAAAGTTGAAGGTCTCATGACCCGTGACCCACGTATGGTTGAGCGTAAGAAACCAGGACAACCAAAAGCAAGAAAGAAATTCCAGTTCTCGAAACGTTAATCCGTTACAGAACTCGTTTAGCATCCAAGCACTGCAGTACCTGCTCTATTGCCCCTACAGTGTTGCTTTTATTTTTTAGGAACGTAAACAAAAACACAATATGTCTAAATTAACTTTTGAAAATCTCCTTGACGCAGGTGTACATTTTGGTCACTTAAAGCGTAAATGGAATCCAGCTATGGCTCCTTACATCTTCGAAGAGAAGAAAGGAATCCATATCATCGACTTAAATAAAACACTAGTTCACCTTGATCACGCATGCGCTGCTATGAAGCAAATTGCAAAATCAGGTAAAAAAGTTCTTTTTGTTGCTACAAAAAAACAAGCGAAAGATATCGTTGCTGAGCGCGTAGCTGCAGTTAACATGCCTTTCGTTACTGAGCGTTGGTCTGGCGGTATGCTTACCAACTTCCAAACAACACGTAAGTCTATCCGCAAAATGACCCTCATCGACAAAATGAAGTCTGATGGTACATGGGATACCCTTAACAAGCGTGAAAAACTTTTCAAAAGCCGTCAACGCGAGAAACTCGAAAAAACTTTCGGTTCTATCGCAGACATGACGCGTCAGCCTGCTGCTATCTTCATCATTGATATCTTGAAAGAGCACATCGCATTAGCTGAAGCACGTCGTTTGAATGTACCAACCTTTGCAATGGTTGATACCAATTCAAATCCAAAATTGGTTGACTTCCCTATTCCTGCTAACGACGACGCAACAAAATCTATCACCTTGATCATCGACGCAATCTGTGGCGCTATCAAAGAAGGTCTAGAAGAGCGTAAGAACTTAAAAGCAACTGACAAAGACGAAGCTCCTGCAGAAGCAGCTACAGCCGAGGCTACGACAGAAAGCGCAGAATAATTCACAATTTAAACTCTTATAAAATGGCTATTACAGCTGCAGATGTAAACAAATTGCGCCAACAAACTGGTGCAGGTATGATGGATTGTAAGAACGCTTTGGTGGAAGCCAATGGTGATTTCGAAGCAGCTATCGATATTCTTCGTAAAAAAGGTCAAAAAATCGCTGCAAAACGCGGTGGTAACGACGCTAAAGAAGGTGTAATTCTTGCGCAAGCAACTGCTGATGGTACAGCTGGTGTGATCCTTACATTGAACTGTGAAACTGACTTCGTTGCTAAAAACGATGGTTATGTATCATTAGTTCAATCTTTGGTTGATATCGCCTTAACTAACTTACCAGAAAGCGTTGAAGCTCTTAAAGCACTTCCTTACGATAGCCGTTTGTCAGTTGACGAAAAAATCACTGAGCAAATTGGTGTAATCGGTGAAAAACTAGATTTATCAGGTTTCGCTGTTGTTCGCGCTGCTAACGTTGTTGCTTATAACCACCCAGGTAACCAATTGGCTACACTCGTTGGTTTAACCATCGCAGGTGAAGAAGTTGCTGAAGCTGGTCGTCAGGTTGCAATGCAAGTTGCTGCTATGGCTCCTATCGCTATCAACAAAGACGGTGTAGATGAGCGTACAATCGAGCGTGAAATCGAAATCGGAAAAGAATTAGCTATCCAAGAAGGTAAACCAGCTGACATGGCTGAGAAAATTGCCATGGGTCGTCTTAACAAATTCTTCCAAGAGAACACCTTATTAAGTCAAGCATTCGTTCGCGACAACAAAATGTCTGTAGAGCAATTCTTAAACAGCACAGCATCAGGCTTAACTGTTTCTGACTTCCAACGTTTCTCATTGAGCTAGTCTCAATATCATATTCAAAAAAAGCTATCGAAATCGGTAGCTTTTTTTTTACCCCTGTTATTCTAAACTCGAATCATATTATATTTGTCAAGCATATGAAATACAAACGCATCCTTCTCAAACTCTCTGGTGAATCCTTAATGGGTAACAAACAATTTGGCATCGACAACCAGCGCCTCAGTGCTTACGCGAGTCAAATTAAAGAACTTCATCAAAAAGGAGTAGAAATTGCAATTGTAATCGGTGGCGGAAATATCTTCAGAGGTGTACAAGCCGAAGAAGGTGGTATGGATCGCACCCACGGCGACTACATGGGCATGCTTGCTACCATGATCAATTCAATGGCGCTTCAAGCTGCACTCGAAAGTGCTGGCATCAGTACGCGCTTGCAGTCTGCTATTGAAATGAAAGAAATTGCCGAGCCGTTTGTGCGCCGTAGAGCTGTGCGTCACCTTGAAAAAGGACGCGTAGTTATCTTTGGTGCTGGTACCGGAAATCCATTTTTCACCACAGACTCAGCCGCCTCACTCAGAGCCATTGAAATCAACGCTGATGTGATCTTAAAAGGAACGCGCGTTGACGGCATCTACACTGCCGATCCATTTAAAGACCCAAGCGCCACCAAATTTGATCAAATCAGTTTTGACGAAGTTTATGCACGTGGCCTTAACGTGATGGACATGACAGCCTTCACACTTTGTAAAGAAAATAATTTACCAATCATTGTATTTGACATGGACACCCCTGGCAATTTATTGCAACTTATGGAGGGTAAAAATGTCGGAACCCTAGTTAGTGCCTCATGACAGAAGAACTTTCCATGATTTATGACGAATTCAAGGAATCCAATCAAAAAACCTTGAATCACCTAGAAAATGAACTGACAAAAATCCGTGCTGGAAAGGCGAGCCCAGCTATGCTTGGCGGCGTTATGGTCGAGTATTACGGCTCCATGACTCCTTTACAACAAGTAGCCAATGTCAATACAACAGATGCCCGTACCATCATAGTTCAACCTTGGGAAAAGCAAATGCTCAATGACATCGCTCGCGGTATCATCAACTCGAACCTGGGCCTGAATCCGCAAAACAACGGAGAACAACTCATTATATCGGTTCCACCGCTTACTGAAGAGCGTCGCCGTGACCTCGTTAAGAAAGCAAAAGCTGAAGCTGAACAAGCCAAAGTAGGTATCCGCAACAACCGCAAAGATGCCCTTGACATGATCAAGGATCTCAAGAACGATGGGCTTTCTGAGGATGCCGTTAAGGTTGCAGAAGAAGAGGTTCAGAAAATCACCAATAGTTATATCAAAAAGGTAGATGACCTCATTGAGCTCAAGGAAAAAGATATCATGACTGTTTAAGCAAAACGGAAAGCACTTCTTTTTTCGGTAAATCAACTAACGGATGGATTTGACCACCGGCCAAAGCCAAGATAGGAAGCTGGTGTTCTAGGCATAAATCGATGTCGTGGCTAGAAAGCACCACACATTTATTGGACTGTTTCGCCCAAGTCATTAACGACAACAATAGTTTTTCTCGGTTTAAAAAATCGAGGTAACTCGCTGGCTCATCTAGAAGTAAAATAGGCGTATCCTGCACAAAAGCCCGGGCCAAACTGACCATTTGTCGCTCGCCATCGCTGAGTGCTCTGGTCTCTTTTTGCGCCAAATGTTGAATATTCAATAATTCCATGACCTGACTTACTTCTTG
The DNA here is from genome assembly GCA_041168645.1 of Bacteroidota bacterium. Classification (GTDB taxonomy): domain Bacteria; phylum Bacteroidota; class Bacteroidia; order Flavobacteriales_D; family Crocinitomicaceae; genus UBA952. The sequence continues at coordinate 27,062 of JBEEKM010000014.1, forward strand.
CTCATCCGAGCTACTCAAACGACCAAAGCTATTTGCGTAAGGCAATCTACCCAAACCAATGTAATCTTGGACCAGCAAATGCTCTACCCCATCAAAATGGCTAGCTACGAACGAAATTTGACTCGCTCGTAAAGCAGCATCTTTACGCAACTGAGCCACCGGAAATCCATTGAGCAAAAGTTCACCACCCAACAAGGGTAGCTGTGCGGCCATGGACTTGAGCAAAGTAGACTTTCCGGCACCATTCAAACCTAAAAGTGCGTAAACTTTTCCTACTTCTAGTTTGAGCTCATCAATCGTGCAAATTGATTGCAGATAACCTATTTGAGTTTGTTTGAAATGAATCATGAGCGCCGTAATATGAGATAAGCAATATAGGGCGCCCCAATCAGTGAAGTCAGGACATTGATGGGTAAACTAAAAAAAGGTTCACCAACTAAAAGCAGTACATCACAAGCTACCAAAAATAAAGCGCCAAAGAGCAAACAAAATAAAATGAGTAGCAGGTGATCTTGGGTGCGCAAAAGTTGCCTGCCTAAATTAGGTATGGCTAAACCAACAAAGGCAATTGGGCCGCAAAATGCGGTAATGCCACCTGCTAAAATTGCAGTGATGGCTAAAATAGCAAGACGAACGCGCTGTGTTCTGATACCGAGTTGAAAAGCCTGCTCTGAGCCCAGCACAAATGCATTCAAGGATTTAATAAGTGTTAGACTCCAAAGCACCGCCCCGATAAATAATCCTAGCAACCAAGGAATCTGGGCTGCATTTAATTGTTGTAAAGAACCCATGTTCCATAAGAAAAACTGCTTGACTTGTTCTGGTGAGGCCCAACTTTGTAATACGGATTCTATGGCGCCAGTGAAGCTAGCAAACATGAGCCCCACCAATAAGAGACCGGTTGTTTGCTGCACCCTCCAAGAAACAAAAAACATAAAACTTGCCGCTAAAAATGCACCAAGTAAGGCGCTGCCAACCAAACCAAAATTATGCGCCATCAGTGGAAAGCCACCCAACATGAGCAGCGCTGTGGTCAAACTCGCACCTGAATTGATGCCTAATACATAAGGCCCCGCCATCGGATTCCTAAATAAATTCTGCATCAATAAGCCACTCAAAGACAAGCCTGCACCCGCTACCAGCGCACTTAGCAAACGCGGTAAACGAAACTCTTTGAAAAGAATGGCTGCCTGTGAGTTTGCTGCCTGCACATTTGTGAGGCCAAGATGCAACACACTGCAGCCTAATAAGACAAATGCGATGATGACTAAGAAAAGTACGTTCCGTTTCATGGCGTCAATTCTTTGTAAAAATGCAGCTTTTTTGGCTTTGTCGTTAAAATCTGTCTCAGATCGTATAAAATCCAATCGGGATGGGCTGCAGCTTGTTCCCAATATTTGTTGGTCTGGTGGGTGTAACAGAATACGCGTTTATTGAAAAACGGAAAATGTCTGTATTTTGGAAATTCTTGCAATAAAGCCGCTCGAGAAGGTTTTGCCGGATTGAGCCAATAAACTACCTCTGTACTTTTGGTCAGGACCTTCGCTATGCTGCTGAAACAACTTCCTGTGCCTGGTTCCCGATCAAAATAATAACAAAAACCTGCATCTTTATAGAAGGTTGCTTCAAAACTTTGACCCGCAGGCGCTACCCACTGATCGCCGTAAATATAACCGCTGATCAATAAAGGGTTTTGATTGGCTAATTTTTCTTGCTCCTTGATGCGCTGGTAATTGGCTGCTACGTGCTTAAAATATTGTTGTGCTTTCTCAATCTGACCAGTTAAAATACCAAATAACAGCACCCATTCGGCACGTGCTAAAGGATTCGTTTCTCGCCATTCGAAATTTGGAATGCACTGAATACCTATTCGATTGAGGCGTTCAATTTGACTTTGCTCATTGCCAAAACCACTATACACCAAAACTTGCGTTTTTTTCGCCAATAGCTGCTCAACAGAAATAGAGGCTGCGCTTTTGAGATCTGCGACTTTGCCTTTGCGAACGGCGCTGCGCAAGCTTGCATCGTACAAAAATTGTGCATCTGGAATGGCACAGATGGCAGCTTGTTGATCAATTGCAGCCATCATACCCACATGAGTAGCGCTTAATAATGCGATGCGCTCATAGGAATTGTTTACACTCAGGTTGAAAGGCTGTTTTGGTTGCTCTGGGTTATGAATACGGATGTCATAGCCCTGAGTACTTGGGTGAATTTCTAATAATTGACTGTACTTGCAAAGGTTGTTTGCTGAGGAATCCTGTTCTTTTTGAGTGGTTCCGCAGGAAAAAAGGATGAAAACACATCCAAAGAAAGCAAACTTAATAAGATTCAGAAGCATTCGGGAAGTCTCCGGATTGCACATCTTTTTTGTAGGCTTCAAATGCCTGAAGCATGTGGTCGTGCAAATTGTTGTATTTGCGCAAAAAACGTGGATTGAACTCGTTATTGATACCCAACATGTCGTGAATGACAAGCACTTGACCGTCTACACCATTGCCCGCACCAATTCCGATAACCGGAATAGTGACCATCTGGGCCACCTTTGCAGCAAGGGCTGCAGGTATTTTTTCTAATACTATGGCAAAACACCCAACTTCTTCAAGCGCTTTGGCATCTTCAATGAGTCTTTGCGCTTCTTCATCTTCTTTGGCACGTACAACATAGGTACCGAATTTATAGATCGACTGCGGTGTAAGGCCGAGATGTCCCATGACAGGAATTCCGGCGGTTAAAATTCTCTTGATTGAATCTAGGATTTCTTGGCCGCCTTCCATTTTCACGGCGTGCCCACCCGATTCTTTCATGATTTTAATGGCGCTCGATAAGGCCTCTTTGGAGTTTCCTTGATAAGAACCAAAAGGCATGTCGACAACCACCAATGATCTTTTGACCGCTCTGACAACGCTTGAAGCATGGTAAATCATTTGGTCTAGCGTGATTGGCAAAGTGGTTTCATGACCAGCCATGACATTTGAGGCGGAATCACCGACTAATATAACATCAATATTGGCCTCATCTACAATGCGCGCCATAGAGTAGTCGTAGGCCGTGAGCATCGAGATTTTCTGACCACTCTGCTTCATTTCAAGCAAAGTATGCGTGGTGATTTTTTTAGGGTTGCTGGCGTGTACAGACATGATTTATAGTTTTTCTAGGTAGGCATTGACATTTTGCTCGATGCGAGAAACGATGTCTGAGGTAGCTGCTTTTTGGAAATCTTGACCAGTAATGCGCTCAAATAACTCAATGTATCTTTCAGAAATGGTCTGAACAAATTCGTCGGGCATATTGGGCATTTGTTGACCTTCAAGACCTTGAAAACCATTTTCAATGAGCCATTGTCTGACAAATTCTTTAGATAACTGTTTTTGAGGTTCAGCTTTAGCTTGTCGTTCTTCATAACCATCGGCATAGAAATAACGCGAAGAATCTGGCGTATGGATCTCATCTATTAAGACCACCTCGCCATTTCTTAAACCAAACTCGTATTTGGTATCTACTAAAATAAGACCCCTTGCCGCTGCCATTTGGGTTCCGCGTTCAAACAAGGCACGTGTGTATGCTTCCATTTGGGCATAAATTTCAGGCGCTACTAAGCCACGGGCTAAAATATCTTCTCTTGAAATATCTTCGTCGTGTCCTTCTTCGGCTTTGGTAGCTGGGGTAATGATTGGCGCAGGTAAGCGGTCGTTTTCTTTGAGCCCTTCAGGTAAAGCAACACCGCAGAGCAAGCGTTTTCCGGCTTTGTATTCTCGAGCAGAATGGCCCGCCAAATAACCACGGATCACCATTTCAATACGGATTGGTTCACAAGCATAACCAATAGCAACAGACGGATCTGGTGTGGCAATCAGCCAATTCGGGACGATATCTTTGGTAGCATCTAAAAAAAGTGTAGCTACCTGATTAAGCACCTGACCTTTAAAAGGAATGCCTTTTGGCAAAATGTGGTCAAATGCCGAAATGCGATCAGAGGCCACCATCACGAGAAGACCATTCTCGAGGGTGTAGACATCGCGAACCTTGCCGTTGTATACTTTGGTTTGTCCTTTAAAGTGAAATGAATTACTGGTGAGGGCTTGCATATTTTTCTTTGATAATTATTGTTGAGTTTCTTTTTGAGAGCGCTTTTCTTCTTTTTCTTGTTTGGCTTGTTGTTCAGCAACATCAAAAGCCTCAATGATTTGCTTCACTAAGCGGTGACGGATGACATCGGATTGGCCAAGGCGTACAATTTGAATGTCGTCGATATCTTTGAGGACATCGAGTGCGTAGGCCAGACCTGAGCGTTGCTTAGCTGGTAAATCGACTTGGGACATATCACCTGTAATGACAAATTTGGCGGTCATCCCCATACGGGTAAGGAACATCTTCATTTGCATTTGGGTGGTATTTTGTGCTTCATCCAAAATGACAAACGCTTTGTCAAGGGTACGGCCACGCATGAAAGCCAACGGTGCGATTTCAATGACACCAAATTCGATCATGTCGGCTAACTTTTCAGCCGGAATCATGTCTCGGAGGGCATCGTAGAGCGGCATGAGGTAAGGGTCGAGCTTTTCTTTGAGGTCGCCGGGTAAAAAGCCAAGGTTTTCACCAGCTTCTACAGCGGGACGTGTTAAAATAATGCGCTTGACTTCTTTGGCTTTAAGTGCTTTGACAGCCATAGCAACAGCTGTGTAGGTTTTTCCGGTACCAGCAGGGCCAACAGCAAAGACCATATCGGACTGCAGAACAGCCTGTACTAATTTTTTTTGATTGACCGTGCGGGCCTTTATTTTGACGCCGCCATTGCCATGTACCAAGGTTTCAGAGCCGTCGTCATGGGAAAGCATTTTGGCACCGTCTTGCAACATGAGGTTGTCGATATTGTTTTCGGTGAGCGTATTATAGCTGTGATAGTGCTGCACAAACAACGCAAATTTGCGTTCAAATTCGTCCATCACTTCGTCATCTCCTGCAATATTTAACTCGTTTCCACGCGCAATTACCTTTAGCTTGGGGAAATAGCTTTTGATGTGCTTCAGATTGGTATTGTTGATGCCATAGATTTCGGCCGGATTCAGACCCTCTATGCTGATATGACGTTGTCCTGAACTCAATTTATTTCTGTTATTTGTGAAGCGTTTTTAGTGATTTCAATTACTTTTGGTAAAATTATAAATTTCTGAGCACAAAGTGCCTCTGAAGCTATGCAAATCATAACGCTCACCACAGACAACGGCTACCAAGATTACTATGTTGCAACCATTAAAGGAGCTTTGCTTAAGGTACTCCCTCAAGCACACATGATTGATATTACCCATCAAATTACCCCGTTCAATGTCAGCGAAGCCGCATTTCAATTGCGCTGCTGCTTTGAAGACTTCCCGGAAGGCACCATTCACATTATCGGGGTTGATGCCGAACCAAACTTTGAACAAGGTCGAGAATCTTTGCCTGCCATCATGAAATTCAAAGGCCAATATTTCATTTGTTCAGACAACGGCTTTTTTGGCAGTTTACTAGACGAAGAATTCCCAGATGAATTTTACACCTACACGGCCATAGCCCAACAAAAAGAAGCCTGGCGCTTCACTGAAAAAAATTGTTTTGTCGAGTTAGCCGCTAAAATTGCCAACAAAGAGGCTGTTTCTTCTTTTGCTGAACCAACGCGCGCTTACAAACGCGCCTTTGAACACAAGCCTGCTATTGATCAGTTATTGATACGCGGCGCAGTAGTGCACATCGATGCATTTGGCAATCTCATTACCAACATCAGCAAAACAGATTTTCAACGCTTCGGCACTGACATTCCTTTTACGATCAAATACATGAAAAAGGAATATTTCATCGATACAATTTCTGAAACCTATAATGCGGTTTCGCAAGGTGAAAGAGTAGCCTTATTCAACAGCGCTGGTCTTCTTGAAATTGCCATCAATCGAGGGGCCAACCAAGGCTTTGGCGGAGCAAGCAAGCTTTTTGGCATGCGCATCGGCGATCCTGTTCATATTGAATTTACCCCGCAAGGCTCCAAAGAAAATATTCAATCGTTATTCTGATGCTCACCAGAGTAGTTAAACTGACTTTTCAAGAGGCGTATTTAGCAGATTTTTACGCACATTTTGAAACCGTCAAACACGAAGTTTCAAATTTCCCAGGATGTTACGGCATGAAACTACTCAGTGTCATTGATGCGCCAAATGTCATATTTACCTATTCTCAGTGGGAAAACGAGGCTGCCTTGAACAATTATAGAGACTCAGAATTATTTGCTGCGATTTGGCCTCAAATCAAGCCCTGGTTTGCGCAGCGGGCCGAAGCCTGGAGTCTAAATGAAAATTTTAACGGATTTATTCTGTAAAAAATAGTGCATAAGTAAAATAGGTCCTTACCTTTACTGAAATTAATATTATCATAATGAGTAAAGGACATGTAAAATTTTTCAACGAAACTAAAGGTTTTGGTTTCATCGTTGAAGAAGACACGAACAAAGAATATTTTGTTCATGTTACCGGTTTGGTAGACAAAATCAAAGAAAATGACGAAGTTGAATTCGAATTGCAAGAAGGCCGTAAAGGCTTGAATGCTGTGAATGTGAAACAAGCATAATAAAAGATTGAGTGTATCTAAATTCCCGCCCCACAAGGCGGGAATTTTCGTTTATAGATATTTGTTAAATTTGACAACTCAAACAAAGCTATGCGCGCCTTATTCCTAAAAGAAATATCTAGTTTCCTTAGCTCTATCATCGGCTATGTGTTTATCCTGATTTACCTCATTGCCTCCGGTCTCTTTCACTGGATTCTATCTTATAACACCAATTTATTAGAAGGTTCCACCGCTGACCTCATCCCATTTTTCAATATGTCACCGGTGATTTTCTTGATCCTCATCCCAGCTATCACCATGCGTTCCATTGCCGAAGAACGCCGTACGGGCACCATCGAATTACTTTTGACACGCCCTATTTCTGACTTTCAATTGATTTTTGCCAAATATCTAGCGGGTGTGAGTTTGGTTTTTGTGGCCATTTTGCCCACCATCGTTTACTTACTAAGCATGTATTTTTTGGGCGCTCCGGTCGGTAACATTGATTTAGGCGCTACCCTCACCTCATATATTGGCTTACTACTTTTAGGCGCTGCTTTTGTATCTATCGGAATGTTTGCTTCGGCACTCACCCAAAGTCAAATTGTTGCGTTTATACTGGCAATGTTCATGTGTTGGGTATTTTATGATGGATTCGAGTTGCTCGGTAACTTTAGCCAAATTGGCGGCCTGGATTACCTCATCAAGTATATTGGCATCAACTTTCATTACGAAGCCATCAAAAAAGGTGTCATTGACAGCAGTGATATCCTTTATTTTCTGAGCCTCAATGCGCTCTTCTTATTTGCTTCGCTCACCGTTCTGAAAACACTCAAGAAATAGCACATGAAATTTAATTTGAACAAAGGTTTATACAACTGGACGGTTCTTGGTCTTTTAGCGGCTGCGCTCATCTTGGTGAACCTCATTGGTTCGATGCTTTACTGGAAGCTCGACATGACCAAAGATCAACGCTATTCTTTAGCACCAAGCACAGTCAATTACTTAGCCAATACTAAGAATTTTGAAAACCGCATCAGCATTCAGATTTACTTGGATGGCAATATGCCGTCTGAACTCAAGTATTTTCAGAATGCGCTCAAGGACAAACTCAAAGACTTCAAACGCATTGCAGGTAATCGCATCGAATTTCTATTCACGGACCCTAATGTGGGCACAGAAGATGAAATCAATGCGCTGCGCTCTCAACTTTATGACCGCGGGCAAGGTATTATGCCGCTCGAAATTCTTTACATGAAAGACGGTACTCAAAGTCAAATGCTCTTGTTTCCTGGCGCCTTGCTTTCTTATAGTGTCAACGGAATTACCAAAGAAGGTGTGGTGCAGTTTTTACCAGGCACACAACCCGGCAGACCCTACAGCCTTGATCAGATGAGCGAGGTTATTGAAAACGCACTCAACAACCTAGAATACAATTTACTTTCAGCCCTAAGACGCCTCACACAGCAAGCAAAACCAACTGTTGCTTTTTTACAAGGCCACGGTGAATTAAGTTATCCGCAAACTTTAAGAGCGCGCGCGCTGATTGCTCCTTATTACAACATTACTGACGTTACACTCAACGATAGTTTGGCGGCCTTAAATGATGTTGATGGTCTTATTATCGCTGATCCGCAAACACCTTTTTCTCAAAAAGACCTCTACCTCATTGATCAGTTTGTGATGCGCGGAGGAAAACTGATGTGTTTTGTCAATACGCTCGCTTTGAACGAAGACACCCTCAATTCAAAAGGAATGACGCATTCGACGCGAAAAAATCTTTTGCTCGATCGCCTACTCTTTGACTACGGTATCAAAATCAAAGAAAATTATGTCCTAGATGCCAATTGTGCACCGAAAATTGTCCCGTTCGCCGAAACAACCTACCTCCCGTGGTTTTTTCATATGCTCGCAACACCAAGCAAGCACCCTATTACCAGAAACGTCGACCCTATCTCGTTAAAATATGCCAACGAGATTGAATTTGTACAGCTTCCCAAAGCCCAGCTCACACCAATTTTAACGAGCTCTAGTAATTCAATCCCAACTGGCCTGCAACCACTCGTCAATTTGGCCTTACCGCTCAACTATGGGAAAAATCCAATTTTGGTTGAAAACCCCGAAGACGAAATCAACCGCTTGTGTGTGGCAGGTTTATCAGAGGGCTTTTATCAGTCTCATTTTAAAAATCGCATTGTAGGTGAGTTTGCCAATAGCAAAGATGTCAACTACCTCGAGGAGAGCCAAAAAGAAACGAAGGTTTTGGTCGTTGGAAATGGTAACTTCATCAAAAACACCTATGACTCTATCCTCGATCCGAAAAAAGTCAATAGCTATTTATACCGTCCTTTAGGCCTAAACGAGCTCAAGGTAGACGCCGAATTGGCTCAAAGACGCATCCCGCTCATCTATGGGAATCAAGAACTTTTTCAAAATATGGTCGACTACATGATGGGCGACAACTCAGTGCTCGATATCCGCAGCCGTCAAATTGATATTAAAGAAATCGATAAAGAGAAAATCAAAACTTCATCTTTGTTCTACAAAAGCATCAACATGATCTTGCCAATCATCATCATTTTGGCTTTGGCCTTTATCATGAACTGGATTCGCAATAGAAAATACGCACGTAAACGCTAAAAAAATATGAAAAAAAGAGCCGTTATTCTTTTACTGTTAGTTGCTGTACTTGGCGGCCTTACTTGGTTTGCCCTTCGCTTGACTGACGCTCAAGGTGGTTCGGATACACGTGCATTCAACTTTAAAATTGAAGATACCACGAGTATTTCAAAAATTACCATTACCGATGCTTTTGGTCAAAAGTTCACGCTTGTCAAAAAAGACAATACATGGACCGATAGTAAAGGGGCCTGTATTTCTCAATCCAATGTTTCTTTAATTCTAGATGCGTTTAACAAAATTGAATTCAAGGGCTACCTTCCAAAGAATTCTGAAAAACGCTTTACAGAACTGATGGCAACTTCGCACATCAAAGTTGAAATTGAGCAAGACGGCGAATGGACTAAAACATGGTACCTCGGGCCTGCGACTCCCGATCATTACGGTCAAATCATGTTGCTCGAAACAGCAGATGACGGAAAAAGTGCTATCCCGGTCATGATGAAAATTTCAGGCATGAATGGTTTAATTGACCCACGATTTTTTGCAGATGCAAGACAATGGGCTTGCACTGAAATAATGGCCCTACAACTTGATGACATTGTAAGTGTCAAGGCTAAGTTCAATAAAGAGGCGTATCGCAATTTTGAAATTGTCCGCAAAGGACGAAAATATAGTGTAACTCAGAACGGGCAAAAGCTGCCATTTGTAGACACCACCAACGTGTTTAGGTACCTACAAGGTTTTCAAAACATCCATTTTGAACAAAAGAATTTTACCTTGTCTGACCGCCAAGTAGATAGCGTCAAACGCAGTCAGGCCTTTTGCGTTTTTAATGTCAATACGAAGAATGACCGCATCCAACTCAAACTATTTCGTATCAAAAGTTCAGAGGAACAACGCAATGAATTTGGACAGTTGGTCAACATGGACATGAATAGTTTTTGGTGTGAACTTCCTGACGGAGATCTTGTGAAGTGTCAATATCATGTTTTTAATCCTTTGATTTTAGGACACGTATACTTTCCTGACATGGAACGACGCTTCCCAGATTCGCTGAAAACTGGTGTGGTTCAATAAGCAACTATAGCGCAGGTTTTTACGTTATAGCACCATGTCCAAATTGCTGCGCTTTTTTCCGCTATTTTTCTTGCTTTGCGCAGGGAATAGCTTAGCACAAAGCCCAGTAGCCAACTTTACTGCAACACCTCTAACGGTTTGCGTTGGGCAAAACGTCACCTTTACCAATACTTCAAGTGCCAACGGAGGGCCTGCCCTCACAAGTTACCAATGGGATTTCGGGGATGGTTCATCAGCCACCTCTACCAATGCTTCCCATGCTTTTTCCACGGCCGGTACTTTTACAATTACCTTAGTTGCTACCAATGCCAACGGTGTGGCAGATGCAGAAATCAAAGCAGCCTACATTACTGTTAATCCGTTGCCAAACGTGAATTTTAGTGCCAATGGTTTAGGTTGTACAGTGCCACTCACCTTGAGTTTTACCAATAGTTCTTCGCAAGGAGCCAATTTTGCCCAAAGTTGGAATTTCGGAAATTCACAAACTTCCAATCAATATAACCCACCGAGTATTACCTATAATGCTCAAGGTACTTTTCAAGTGGTGCTAACCGTTACCAACAACAACACTGGCTGTGTCAATTCCATGACGCAGGCCATTGTGGTATCCAATTTTCAGGCAGGTATTACAGCACCTGCCGTTGCCTGTGCTGGGCAAAGCATTTCTTTTCAAGACAATTCAACGGCCGGAGCCAATAGTTGGGCTTGGAACTTTGGAAGTGCTGGGCAGAGCAATGCTGAAAACCCAAGCGTTACCTATAATTCTCCTGGTACCTACACCGTAAGTTTAACTGCCCAAAATACCAATTCAGGATGTAGTGCAACCACTACTCAACAAATAACGGTACAGGCCAATGTGACGCCGAATTTTTCTGCGAATCCGACGGCCAATTGCGCCCCGGGCAGTATTCAATTCAATAACCTTACAAACCTTCCAGGTACTTATGTCTGGAATTTTGGAGATGGTCAAACTTACACTGGTACTACCCCTCCACCACATGTTTATCAGTTGAGTGGGTTGTACGATGTGAGCCTAACCTACACTTCAAATGCAGGTTGTACAGGTACACAAACCTTACAAGATTACATTGAAATTACACCTGTTGAAGCAGGCTTTTTTGCTGCTGATACTGGTGGCTGCGCACCTTTTACTGTACAATTCATCGATACTTCGTATACACCAAGCAACCCGATTGTTTCTTGGCAATGGAACTTTGGCAACGGACAAACATTCAATGGTCAAGTTCCACCGCCTCAAACCTATGGTGTTGGCTTGTATAACGTCTCCTTGATCATCACCACAGCGTCAGGTTGCACTGACACGATTATCAAAACCCCTTATGTTACCGTTGGTGACATCGATTCTGTGAGTTTTACCTATACTCCTAACATTACTTGTGCCAATACCGATGTTGAATTCACCTCTGAATTTTATATTTCTGTCCCTTATGACTCGAGCGAAATCAGTTATCTCTGGGATTTTTCGCAAGGCATCAGCACGCAAGATGATCCCAACTTTCAGTTTTCGCAAGACACTGGTTATGTAGATGTAACACTTTTTGTGAATTTCAGAGGCTGTATAGATTCTACTACCATAGATTCCGCTTTGTATGTTCTGGCTCCTATTGCCATGTTCAATCCAAACACCAGCCTGGTTTGTAACCCAACTAGTTTTCCGGTTCAAATTCAATTTCAAAATACCTCTCTAGACGGCGAGCTTTCAGATAGTGTTGCCATGCATTATGAATGGAATGATGGCAGCCCTTACACCTATTTCAATAATGCCCAACTCGATCTGCCCAACGGCGGGAACACAGCCCATGGTTTTGCCAATTACGGAACTTATCAGATCGAACAAGTAGTACACAACTATACCACTGGCTGTTCAGATAGCATTAGTTTAGCCATCACGATTTCACAACTACAATCTAATTTTTTACTCCCAGATGACACCATTTGTAAAGGTGATGCCATTAGCCTCAGCAACCAAAGCACTACTTGGTCAGGGCACCCTGTCAATGATTGGTATTACTCTTTTGGAAACGGGCAGCAAATCCATAACGGGCCTAATGTCAATTATGTATATCCGGCAAGTGGCACCTACAATATTAGTTTACTAGTTTTCAATACTGCTGGCTGTACCTCCTCTAGCAGCCAAACTATTTATGTAGCCAACAAGCCAGTTGCAGGCTTACTAGCGCCTAGTTATGCAGGTTGCTCTCCTTTCCCCGTGAGTTTTACCAATACAAGTTATAGCATCA
>JBEEKM010000015.1:0-38439 GCA_041168645.1 Bacteroidota bacterium
AACTTAGGAACGCTCATTACAGATTTGTAATTGAAACGCTCTTGAAGCGTTTGCTTGATTTCGTTCCTGTACTTTTCTTTTAATCTTGGCGTGTAACTCATTACTTAATCACCTCCCCTGATTTTTTTGAATAACGTACTAATTTTCCTTTTACCTCTTTTCTTCCTACGCGGCTAGCAACACCGTTGCTAACAACCATTAGGTTAGAAATATGGATAGTACCTTCTTTTTCTTCGATACCACCTTGAGGATTTGTAGCGCTAGGCTTGTTGTGTTTTTTAATCATGTTAACACCTTCAACCGTTGCACGCATTTTTTCGCGATCGATAGTAGCAACTTTGCCCTCACGACCTTTGGATTCACCTGAAATCACTTTCACGGTGTCACCAATTTTGATGTGTAATTTCTTTTGCATTACTCAATGAATTATAACACCTCAGGTGCTAGTGAGACAATTTTCATGTAGTTACTTTCGCGCAATTCACGAGCAACAGGTCCGAAGATACGTGTACCACGCATTTCACCACCTTGGTTGAGGATCACACAAGCGTTGTCATCGAAACGGATATAAGATCCGTCTGGACGACGAATTTCTTTTTTCGTGCGAACTACAACTGCTTTAGCAACGGATCCTTTTTTAACGGCACCGTTTGGCATTGCACTTTTAACGGCAACAACAATTTTGTCACCAACTGAGGCATAGCGTCTTCTTGTTCCGCCTAATACTCGGATGCACAATACTTCTTTGGCTCCTGAGTTGTCTGCAACTGATAGTCTGGATTCTGTTTGTATCATTTTATCCGATTATTTAGCGCGTTCTACAATTTCTACCATTCTCCAGTTCTTTGATTTGCTCAAAGGACGTGTCTCCATGATACGAACGGTATCACCAACATGACAATCGTTGTTTTCGTCGTGAGCAACGAAACGGGTAGTTTTCTTAACGAACTTACCATATTTCGGGTGCTTCACTTTACGCTCAACAGAAACGACAATGGATTTTTCCATTTTGTCACTGGTAACGACACCAATTCTTTCTTTTCTTAAATTTCGTTTTTCCATGTTCATTTTTTTATCTCAGGATTAAGCCTGATTTGAACGTTTAGTTAACTCTGTACTCAATCTTGCTACCAATTTACGCATGTGGTGAATACGCAAAGGATTTTCAATTGGAGCCATTTTGTGTGTCAACTTCAGGTTAGTCAATTGACCTCTGAAATCTTCCAAACGGCTTTGTAAATCTGCGGTAGAAAGTTTTGTGATTTCTGCTTGTTTCATCTGCTTAGATTAAACTGGTATAACAAAATCATTGCGAACAATGAACTTACATTTCACAGGCAACTTCTGTGCTGCAAGGCGCATCGCTTCTTTTGCAATGTCGTAAGGTACTCCGTCTGCTTCAAACATGATCGTTCCTGGTTTGATCACGGCCACCCAGTGGCTCGGAGCTCCCTTACCTTTACCCATACGTACTTCAGCTGGTTTTGAGGTAACCGGCTTGTCTGGGAAAATTCGGATCCATACTTTTCCTTCACGCTTCATGTATCGAGTAACGGCAATACGTGAAGCTTCAATCTGACGTGAAGTAATCCATCCTGGTTCCAAAGCCTTTAATCCGAAAGATCCGAAAGCGATGGTTGAGCCACGATGAGCTAATCCTCGGTTTCTACCTTTCTGTACTCTTCTAAATTTTGTTCTTTTAGGCTGTAACATTTCCTGTCAATTTAACTGTCTTATTACTTCTTCTTTCTTTTGAATGATGCTGGCTTGCGATCACCTCCTTGGTTGTTAGCACCACCGGCATTCATTCCGATGTTTGGCGCTAAATCGCGTTTTCCGTAAACTTCTCCACGGCAGATCCATACTTTCACACCAATACGACCGTATGTAGTGTGTGCTTCAGATACTGCGTAGTCGATGTCTGCGCGGAACGTGTGTAAAGGTGTACGACCGTCTTTGTACATTTCTGTACGTGCCATTTCAGCACCATTCAAACGACCAGAGATCTTTACTTTAATTCCTTCAGCACCCATTCTCATCGAGCCGGCGATAGCCATTTTAATTGCACGACGGAAAGAAATACGAGCTTCTAATTGACGTGAAATGCCATCAGCAACTAAGCGAGCATCCAATTCTGGACGTTTCACTTCGAAGATGTTGATTTGAATCTCTTTCTTCGTCAATTTTTTTAATTCTTCTTTTAGTTTGTCAACTTCTTGACCACCTTTTCCGATGATGACACCAGGACGAGCAGTGTTGATAGTTACTGTAACTAGTTTGAGGGTGCGCTCGATGATAATTTTCGCAATGCTAGCTTTAGCCAAACGAGCGTTCAAGTAACGACGAATTTGATCGTCTTCAACGATTTTATCTTTGTAATCGTTACCTCCGTACCAGTTTGATTCCCATCCGTGGATGTAACCAAGTCTATTACCTATTGGATTTGTTTTTTGTCCCATTTCTTCTAGTTATTTTGTACCATCTACTACGATCGTCACGTGGTTCGATCTTTTTCTAATTCTGTGTGCACGACCTTGCGGTGCAGGCTGAATGCGTTTAAGCATTGTACCACATCCTACTTCAATGCGACTCACTACCAATGTTTCTTGGCTGATATCTGCACCCTCGTTCTTTTGCTCCCAGTTCGCAATTGCAGAACGGAGTAATTTACCGAGGCTCGTAGAGGCATCTTTACTATTGAATTGAAGAATGTTTAAAGCCTTATTGACTTCAACACCACGGATCAAATCAGCCACCATTCTCATCTTACGAGGAGAAATAGGTGAATCATTCAAGCGCGCAATGGCCATTGACTTCTTATTTTCTTTCAGCTCTTCAGCTTTTAAGCGTTTTCTAGCTCCCATGACTGTAATAATTCTTAACGTTTCTTATCTTTTTTATTACCGGCGTGTCCACGGAAGTTACGGGTAGGGGAGAATTCTCCTAGTTTATGACCTACCATGTTTTCCGTTACGAATACAGGAATGAACTTGTTACCGTTGTGAACGGCGAAAGTCAAACCAACAAATTCCGGAGTAATCGTGGATGCTCGTGACCATGTTTTGATAACAGCCTTGCTGCTAGACGCTTGAGCATCGTCAACTCGTTTCATCAACTTATAGTGAACAAACGGTGGTTTCTTTAATGAACGACTCATACCTTAATTATTTCTTTCTTCTTTCTACAATTAACTTATCGGAATACTTGCGCTTAGATCTAGTTTTAAATCCTTTAGCAGGCATACCATTTCTTGAACGTGGGTGACCACCGGCATTACGGCCTTCACCACCACCCATCGGGTGATCAACTGGGTTCATCACAACACCACGTACACGTGGACGACGACCCAACCAACGAGAACGTCCTGCCTTACCTGAGACCACAAGATTGTGCTCAGCGTTAGATACAGAACCAATTGTAGCAAGACATGTCGTAAGAATCATTCTTGTTTCACCAGATGGCATTTTTACGATAGCGTATTTTCCATCACGTGCGTTCAATTGTGCATATGTTCCAGCACCACGTGCGATGATCCCTCCAGCTCCTGGCTTCAATTCAATGTTGTGAATTACAGTACCGAGTGGAATATCAGATAAGAACATAGCGTGACCTACATTAGGTGTGGCGTTTTTACCTGAAAGAATCACGTCACCAACTTTTAATCCGTTAGGTGCGATGATATAGCGCTTTTCACCATCAGCATAGAATAACAATGCGATGTTAGCGGTACGATTTGGATCGTATTCAATAGATTTAACGGTAGCAGGGACATCAAACTTTTCGCGTTTGAAGTCAATGACACGGTATCTTTGTTTGTGACCACCACCAAGGTAACGCATGGTCATACGACCATCGTTGTTACGTCCACCTGATTTTTTCATCGGGGCCAACAAACTCTTCTCTGGAGTCGCTTTGGTAAGCTCTGCGAAATCAGTAGCTACTTTATGGCGCTGACCCGGAGTTGTTGGTTTAAATTTTTTCAAACTCATGGTTAAACATTAATAATTGTTAAATAAATCAATGGTTTCACCATCTGCTATCGTTACTACAGCCTTCTTCCATTGTTTGCTTTTTTGCTCAACAATGCCTTTATTCGTGTACTTCACAGAGGATACCCCACCACCATAATTTAATGTATGAACATCTGTGACATGTACTCCATACATCTTCTCGATGGCATTTTTAATTTCGATCTTATTGGCCTTACGGTCTACTTCAAAAGTGAAGCGATTAGAAAGCTCGCTCAATTTTGTTGCTTTTTCCGTAATAACCGGCTTCTTGATAATTGTTTGCATAACGCTTAGTTAAGAATCGTTTGAATTTTCTCAATAGAGCTTTCAGCCAAAATCACTTTTGAAGCATTTAATACATCATAAGTGTTAAAGGAATCAGCTGTTACGACTTTCACGCGTCCAAGGTTACGTGCAGCTAAATAAACGCTGTCCGTTTTTTCACCTAGGATGAAAAGTACTTTTTGGTTTTCAAGATTTAATGAAGCAAGCAATGATTTGAAATCTTTTGTTTTTGCTTCCATGTTTAAATCTTGGATCACCATCAAGGAATCATTTTTCGCTTTGAAAGAAAACGCTGATTTTCTAGCCAAACGCTTTAATTTAAGATTTAACTTGAAGTGGTAGTTACGTGGACGTGGTCCGAAAATACGACCTCCACCAACACGTGTACCAGATTTAGCACTACCTGCACGCGCTCCACCAGTACCCTTTTGACGCTTTAATTTCTTGGTAGAACCAGCGATTTCATTGCGTTCTTTTGCTTTGTGGGTACCTTGACGCTTGTTAGCAAGGTGTTGTTTGACATCCAAGTAAATGGCGTGGTTGTTTGGTTCAATTCCAAACACCTCTTCTGAAAGGGTTACTGACTTCGCAGTAGCTGTACCTTTTGAATCGTAGATCTTCAGTTTCATTACTTGATAATTGTTACGGTTGAACCATTTGCACCAGGAATCGATCCTTTAACGATCAATAGATTCTTGTCTGCAATTACCTTTAAAATTTGAAGGTTTGACATCTTGCGTTGTTTGTTACCCATTTGCCCAGCCATGCGCATTCCTTTGAATACACGTGCAGGGTAGGAACAAGCACCAATTGAACCTGGTGCACGAAGACGGTTGTGCTGACCGTGAGTAGCTTGCCCTACACCACCAAAACCGTGACGACGAACAACCCCTTGGAAACCTTTACCTTTAGTGGTTCCGGTTACGTCAATAAATTCACCTTCTTCAAAGATGTTTACTTCAATGGTATCACCCAAATTCGCGGTATCAAAACCTTTGAATTCAACCAATTTGGCTTTTGGAGCCGTGTTTGCTTTTTTGAAATGACCTTTCAATGCATTGGGCGTGTTCTTTTCTTTGCGAACACCGAATCCCAACTGAACTGCATCGTAACCATCCCTGTCTTGTGTTTTTACTTGCGTAACAACACAAGGACCAGCTTCAATAACTGTGCATGGCAATGATTTGCCCTCAGCACTAAAGATGCTAGTCATCCCGATTTTGCGTCCAATAATTCCTGGCATATACTAGTTGTTAAAAATTACACTTTGATTTCTACGTCAACTCCACTAGGAAGCTCTAACTTCATGAGTGCATCTACAGTTTTAGAAGAACTGCTGTAGATATCCATGAGGCGCTTGTAAGCACACAATTCGAATTGCTCACGTGCCTTCTTGTTCACGTGTGGTGAACGAAGTACAGTGTAAATTCTTTTGTGGGTAGGAAGTGGAATAGGACCGCTAACTACTGCTCCTGTAGACTTAACTGTTTTTACGATTTTTTCTGCTGATTTATCGAGCAAGTTGTGATCGTAAGATTTTAATTTTATTCTGATTTTTTGGCTCATCTGCTAAATTTTATATGCTTTGACTTAACCTTTTGATTTTGCTACTACGTCTTCTGAGATGTTTCTTGGTGCTTCAGCATAGTGTGAAAACTCCATAGAAGAACTTGCACGTCCAGAAGTAATGGTACGTAACTGTGTTACATAACCAAACATTTCAGAAAGTGGAACGTCTGCTTTCAATACTTTCGCACCGTTACGATCGTCCATACCTTTCATCATACCTCTACGACGGTTAAGGTCACCAACGACATCACCCATGTTTTCTTCTGGTGTAACGACTTCTAGTTTCATGATAGGCTCAAGAAGAATAGGGCTACATGCTTTCAAAGCTGCACGGTAGGCCATTTTTGCACACAATTCGAATGATAAAGAGTCGGAGTCGACGTTGTGGTAAGAACCATCCATCAATTCAACAACCATTGCGTCGATAGGGAAGCCAGCAAGAACACCATTTTTCATGGAGTCTTTGAAGCCTTTTTCAACTGAAGGGATAAATTCACGTGGAATGTTACCACCTTTAATGCTATTGATGAATTCAAGACCAGTCTTTTCTTCGTTAGTTTGTGCTGAGATTTTAACATAGATGTCAGCAAACTTACCGCGACCACCCGATTGTTTTTTGTAAACCTCACGGTGTTCTGTAGAACCAGTGATTGCCTCACGGTAAGCTACCTGTGGAGCACCTTGGTTAACTTCTACTTTAAACTCACGCTTCAAACGGTCGATGATGATCTCAAGGTGAAGCTCACCCATACCAGAGATAATGGTTTGACCAGTTTCTTCGTCAGTGTTAACGCGGAAAGTTGGATCTTCTTCTGAAAGTTTAGATAAACCAATAGAAAGACGGTCTGTATCAGCTTGTGTTTTAGGCTCAATCGCTAAACCGATTACCGGATCAGGGAAGACCATAGACTCGAGGATGATAGGTGCGTTTTCAGCACAAAGTGTATCACCTGTTTTGATGTCTTTAAATCCTACAACTGCACCGATGTCACCAGCTCCTAGTTCAGGAATTTGGTTTTGCTTGTTCGCGTGCATTTGGAAGATACGAGAAATACGCTCTTTGCTGTCTGAACGTGTATTAAGAACGTAAGAACCTGCCTCTAGTTTACCAGAGTAAGCACGTACGAAACACAAACGACCAACAAAAGGGTCAGTAGCAATTTTGAATGCAAGTGCAGAGAAAGGCTCGTCGTAAGATGGCTTACGAGTGATTTCTTCGTCATTTTTAGGGTTTGTACCAGTAATTGCTTCTACATCTAGTGGTGAAGGAAGGATTTCCATTACCATGTCAAGCATCGCTTGTACACCTTTGTTTTTGAATGAAGAACCACACATCATAGGAACAACTTTTCCTGCGATAGTAGCTTGACGCAATGCATCTAGGATTTCACGCTCTGTCAATGAATTCTCATCTTCAAAGAATTTTTCCATGAGATTTTCGTCGAATTCAGCAACTGCTTCAAGTAATTCTGAACGCAATTGACGTGCTTCGTCGATGATGTCGGCAGGGATTTCAACTTCTTGGAAAGTCATACCCATGTCGTGCTCGTTCCAAACGATACCTCTCCAGTTGATCAAGTCAACCACACCTTTGAAGTTATCTTCTTCACCGATGTTGATTTGAAGTGGAAGCGCGTGGCTACCTAACATTTCTTTTACTTGGCGACATACCATTAAGAAGTCAGCTCCTTGACGGTCCATTTTGTTAACGAAACCAATACGTGGAACGTTATAGTTGTTTGCCAAACGCCAGTTAGTCTCAGATTGTGGCTCAACACCATCAACAGCTGAGAACAAGAATACTAAACCATCAAGAACGCGTAATGAACGGTTTACTTCAACCGTAAAGTCAACGTGTCCTGGGGTATCAATAATGTTTACATGGTATTTTTGACCACGGTAGTTCCAGTCAAGAGTAGTAGCAGCAGAGGTAATGGTGATACCACGCTCTTGCTCTTGCTCCATCCAGTCCATGGTAGCTGCACCGTCGTGAACTTCTCCGATTTTGTGGCTTACACCACCGTAATAAAGGATACGCTCAGTAGTTGTTGTTTTACCGGCATCAATGTGAGCGGCAATACCAATGTTTCTTGTGTATTTTAAATCTCTAGCCATTTTCTTAGAATCTGAAGTGTGAGAATGCTTTGTTAGCTTCAGCCATGCGAAGCGTATCTTCTTTCTTCTTGAAAGCAGCACCTTCTTCTTTAGAAGCAGCGATGATTTCAGAAGCGAGGCGTTGTGCCATCGTTTTCTCATTGCGCTTGCGAGAGTAACCAATTAACCATTTCATAGCTAATGATGATTTACGCTCTTCACGAACTGGGGTAGGGATTTGGAAAGTAGCTCCACCAACACGGCGTGAGCGAACTTCAACACTTGGAGTAACGTTTTCAATCGCTTTCTTCCAAGTTTCAAGACCATTTGCGTCTTCGATTTTCTTTTCTACGATTTCTAATGCTTCGTAGAATATGCGGAATGCTAAACTTTTTTTACCGTCTAGCATTAAGTTATTTACAAACTTAGTAACTACTACCTCGTTAAACTTTGGATCTGGTAGTATCGCAATTTTTTTCGCTTTTCTTCTTCTCATGATGTCTAGCTTTTAAAATTATTTCTGCTTAGGACGTTTTGTACCATACTTAGAACGACGTTGGCTACGGCCTTGTACTCCGGCTGTATCCTCTGCACCACGAACGATGTGGTAACGTACCCCAGGTAAATCTTTTACCCTTCCTCCTCGCACAAGTACTAATGAGTGTTCTTGAAGATTGTGGCCTTCACCACCGATGTAAGCGTTGACTTCTTTTCCATTGGTCAAACGTACACGCGCTACCTTTCGCATGGCCGAGTTCGGCTTTTTAGGAGTTGTCGTGTACACACGAACGCAAACACCTTTGCGTTGTGGACATGAATCAAGCGCAGCAGACTTACTTTTCTTCACTACCGCAGTTCTTCCTTTGCGAACTAATTGTTGAATAGTTGGCATAAAATACTCTTGTTTTTATATAATAAATAATAACCCCCAAACGCACTTTGAGGGGTGCAAAGATAACTATATATTTTTATAAACCAAGAGCGTTTGAAAAATATTCGGCTTTTTATTGCTTGATTTTCAAAAATAAAGGAAATGCCTCGGTAGTTTTGAAGCCTATTTTCGAAAATATTTTCCTTGTATTGGAAGTGAATTTAAAACGCGTAATAGGAGTGTGCCTTGAGGTCGTTTTCGAACTCCAAATGTAAAGAAGGGTAATAATTGTTAGTTGGGGTCATGCGGCGATTCAAGCGCTCCTTGAAATGAAGCTGTTTGCTTAAAGTAGCGAGTTCAATCGCTTTAGCTTCTTTTAGGTTATAGACTTGGATGGTATTCAAACAAAGTACAATTTGCTTGAGTTGGGCAGGGTAGAGGTCTTTGACATCATATTGACTAAGAATATCGATACAATCTTGTACTTGCGCCTCAAATTCAGCTTTTTCAATCTGAGGTGATTGATCTTGAGCAACAATAGGAAATAAATAATCGTAACCACGTTCAGAATTCTTGTACACATAGTTATTCCAGAAGTTGGTGTCGTTGATGATTTCTTGGCCATTATTATAATCGGTGATATTCGTCAAATGACTTTCGACGCAGTTTGTTAAGTTATAATAGTTCTTGTAAGGAATCGTCTTGAAATAATGCCAGTCATAAAGGGTATAGGAACCACTGCTATTTCTTAGCAGGACATAAAACTTGAAGTCTTCAGTAGTGTAATAGTAATCGCGCTCTTGATCTTTTTTGTGATGTAACAACACTGGATAAATAAAAGCGGTTTGCTCGGGATTGGAAATTAAGAAATCGGTTGTTGTATATATATTTTTATCCTCTTCACCGTACTTGTCAAATTCAGGGCTTTGTCGTTGGTAAAAGTTGTTGTAGGCGTAATTATCTTGTTGCAAGAGTTTGGCAAGCTGTGGTTTGATATATTGCTCAATCAATTGATGGTTCGTTTCAGAGGAAATCACATGTTTAAATTCTATGGTGTTGTAGTTGTCAGTCATATCATCCACAACCGGTGTCCATTCTTCTTCTTTATAAGTCCAAGGTGTTTGTTGTAGGTCAAAGGCAATTCTGTAAAATTTAACTTTCCTATTGAGGCTGTCTCCTTCGTTTTCTATGTAGTCATCTGCGTCGTCTTTGGATAAGATCCAATGGTTTTCTTTTTTGGCAAATGCCCAAGTTTCTTCGAAGGAATATTTCTCCTGATTCCAACTATAAATGCTATTTATAGTTGTATTGAAATAAATCTTGGATTCATCCTGACTGATTAAAATGCTATTGATCTGATCAAATGGAATCGGGTAGGGTACTTCTTTTAAAATCCGTTGGGCATCTGTTTTAGCTTGCTCAAGATATTCAGCACTTAAGAAATTGGAATTTTTAATAGGTAGGTGGAGTAGCTCTAAACTTTTCTCAGGACTTGTTACCGCTGAATTAACGTTTGTGATATTTGTTTCTAACCATTCAATGATTGCTGTATGCTCGAAAAATGCATTCCAGAAAAAATACCAGCGCGCTTCTGGTTGACCTTCCATATCTTGCAATAGTATATCAGTTGCCAAGCTGAGATGTGTACGAATAGGTGCTGTGCTTGTTGCTGGATTTTTAACGATTACATCCATTGAAGTTTGACTCGGACTCACAGTTATATTCGACAAAGAAATTTCAACCGAGGCTGGGCCCAGCGCTGTAAGAGAAATATTTTGTGTGCTCATATAAACTTCGGAAAGGTGAGTCATGCTGTAAGACTGAACTAAGTGACTCCCAAGTCTATATAAAGGCACTTCAGTTCGAGGGTTTCGAGCCGTATTTCTATAGGCCTCTAGTACAGCTGATTGAGCTAGAGTTATCTCAAGTCCTTTTTTTAATACTTTTTCAGTACGTCTCAGTCCTTGCTTAAAAAGTTGAGTTGTCTCCTTGATCATGTCTTCACACAAGGGCTCAGTAATGTTGATTTGTTGGTCGCTGGTGATGAGAAAATGGATGGGTGCTTGGCCGTAGAGTTGTGCAGTGACGAAGAGCAGCGTGAGGAACAATAGTTGTTTCATGAAATAAAGGTAGGATAAAAATTTTGGCCAAAAAAAAGGAACCCCTTCGGATTCCTTTTTAAAACTTGATAAGACAAGCAATTCTTGTTATCTGTATAACGTTGCTTTCACGGCCTTCACGATGCGCTCAACATTTGGTAGGGCTTCGTCGATAAGTGTTGGTGAGAATGCAAACGGCGTATCGGTTTGTGTAACGCGTTGAACTGGTGCGTCGAGGTAATCAAACGCATAGCGTTGCAAGTGGTAAGCAATTTCAGAAGAAATACTTGCCAATGGCCAAGATTCTTCAACAACTATACAACGGTTTGTTTTCTTGATAGATTCAACAACGGTTCCGTAGTCTAGTGGACGAATGGTACGTAAATCGATGATTTCAAGGCTAATGTTTTCTTTAGCTAGTACTTCAGCCGCTTCTTGCGCAACTTTGATGATTTTACCAAAAGTTACCAAGGTGATATCTGTACCTTTTCTTTTGACATCGGCAACACCGATCGGAATGATATATTCTCCTTCAGGAACTTCTCCTTTGTCTCCGTACATTTTTTCAGACTCTAAGAAAACTACAGGGTCGTTGTCACGGATGGCAGCTTTTAATAAGCCTTTGGCATCTGCTGGGTTAGAAGGTGTAATTACTTTTAGGCCTGGTACGTGTGCGTAAAACGCTTCAAAGCTTTGAGAGTGCGTAGCTGCTAATTGGCCAGCAGTTCCGTTACCACCGCGAAATACAATCGGACAACCGTATTGACCGCCTGACATCTGAAGCATTTTGGCTGCAGAGTTGATGATCTGGTCGGCGGCTAAAATAGCAAAGTTCCAAGTCATGAATTCTACGATAGGACGCAGGCCGTTCATGGCAGCACCAACAGCAATACCCGAAAAACCGAGTTCGGCAATTGGTGTATCAATTACGCGGTTTGGTCCAAATTCATCGAGCATGCCTTGTGATACCTTGTAGGCACCATTGTATTCGGCAACTTCTTCTCCGAGTAAAAATACGTTTTCATCGCGACGCATTTCTTCGGACATGGCTTCTCTTAAGGCTTCTCTGAACTGTAGGGTTTTCATAGTGTCATTTTTACAATTAGCAAAATTACAAATAAGTCAGAAACTACAAATGCTTATGCAACTTTAAGTGTTGCTATTTTTGATTTGCTAAATTGTTGGGTAGCGTATTCTAAATTAACGTGTAAGGATTTCTTGTTTGAACCAGGCAATTCAAACATGGCATCAGTAAGGATAGCCTCGCAAATAGAACGAAGACCACGTGCGCCTAAACCGAATTCCATGGCTTTTTGAACAATAAAATCTAAGACTTCTTGATCGAGTTCGAGCTTGACGCTGTCCATATCAAAAAGCTTAGTGTATTGTTTGACTAATGCGTTTTTTGGTTCAGTTAAGATTCTCTTGAGGTCAGCTTTTTTGAGTGGCTCTAGATAGGTGAGCACAGGAAAGCGACCGATGAGCTCTGGAATAAGACCGAAAGATCTTACATCTGTAGGCGAAATATATTTGAGCAAAGAGTCTTGTTCAATGCTTTGGTCGTGTTCTGAAGAAAAGCCAATGGTCTGACGGTTCACGCGATTGGCAATGAGTTTCTCAATGCCATCAAATGCTCCTCCACAAATGAAGAGGATATTTTTGGTGTCGATTGAAATCATTTTCTGCTCGGGGTGCTTGCGTCCTCCTTGCGGTGGCACATTGACCGTTGCGCCCTCGAGTAATTTTAATAAAGCTTGTTGAACACCTTCACCTGATACATCACGGGTAATGCTTGGGTTGTCGTTTTTACGAGCAATTTTATCGACTTCATCAATGAATACAATTCCCATTTGAGCGCTTTCAACGTTGTAATCGGCAGCTTGCAGCAAACGAGACAAAATGCTCTCGACATCTTCACCGACATAACCTGCTTCGGTGAGTACCGTGGCATCAGCTATACAAAACGGCACATTGAGCAACTTAGCTATGGATTTTGCCAAAAGGGTCTTGCCAGTTCCGGTTCTGCCGACGAGCATCACGTTGGATTTCTCAATCTCGACTTCGTTTTCGGAAGTTTTTTGCTTGAGACGCTTGAAGTGATTGTATACCGCTACTGACAATACTTTTTTAGCATCTTGTTGACCAATAACGTATTGGTCAAGGTGCGCCTTGATTTCTTGTGGTTTTAATAAGTTAAGCCCCTGTTGAGCGCCTTGGCCAGAAGTGGCCGCACCGGCTAACTCCTCTTGAACTATTTTGCTTGCCTGACTTGCACAAGAATCACAGATGTGTCCGTTTACACCAGCGATGAGCATGTTTACACTCGATCGTGGTGAGCCACAAAAAGAACAATTTGTTTCTTTTTTTGCCATTACTTATTTCGGGTTGCGTAATAAAACTTCATCAACCATACCGTAAGCCTTCGCTTCTTCGGAGGTCATCCAGTAGTCGCGATCGGAGTCTGCCCAAACTTTTTCGTAGTCTTGCTTGGTGTGAGTGGCAATGATATCGTAAAGTTCTTTTTTGAGTTTTTGAATTTCACGTGCGGTGATTTCGATATCTGAGGCTTGACCTTGTGCACCACCTAAGGGTTGGTGAATCATGACTCTTGAGTGCTTTAATGCACTGCGTTTTCCTTCGGCACCTGCACAAAGTAAAACAGCTCCCATGGATGCCGCCATCCCTGTACAAATTGTAGCAACGTCAGGGCGGATATATTGCATGGTGTCATAGATACCAAGGCCTGCGTAAACTGAACCTCCTGGTGAATTCAAGTAGATTTGAATATCTTTTTTTGCATCAACTGATTCTAAGAACAAAAGTTGTGCATTAATGATATTGGCAACTTGGTCATTGATACCGGTACCCAAGAAAATGATGCGGTCCATCATGAGTCTAGAGAAGACATCCATTTGAGTCATGTTCAAAGGTCGCTCTTCAATGATGTATGGTGTCATGGAAGATTCGATATAATGATCTACAGACATGCTGCTGATGCCCATATGTTTGGTTGCGTATTTGCGAAATTCGTGGCTGTCCATATTTTGTATTTATTTAAGGTCTCAAAATTAACGATAAAGGTTGGCTTTATCGTTGAATATAGCACAAAAAAAAATCCTGAATTTCTCCAGGATTTTTAAATGTGAATTTGAAATTTATTTCACTAAATCGATAAACGTAGCTTCGTTCATGTATTTGATGAATTCGCGGTCATTAGCGGCTTTTGCTTTGAGTGCTGCATTTTTTGAAATTGCAATTTTTAATGAGGCAACAACTGCATCTACATTGCTACCGCTTTTGGCTTCAATGATCGCTTTTAGGTAGGCAAGTTCTGCAGTTTCTTTCAAATTAGCAGCTGCTTTTTTAGCGAGGTCCGTTTTGTCTTGTAAAACAAGCGCTAAAACTTTATTGTAGCTGTCTTGACTGATGTTTTTCTCAGCAGCGCTATAGTTGCCTTCCATGATGTCAATAATACCTTGGTTGTATCCTGAAACAGTTGTTTTAGAACGCAAAAGTTTTTTCGCTGCAGCGCGATTTCCTTCAAGGATAAGGCTTGCTGCCAAATTGTTATCAGTAACAGCATTTGCTTTAAGCTCATTTGCTTTTTTGAAAGCCGCAGCTGCTTCTTTGGTTTTGTTTAATTCGAAAAGCGTTGCGCCAAGGTTGGTGTGTGTGCGGTGGTCTTGTGCATAGTTAGCTGCAGCAATTCCGTAAATAGTCGCTTTTTGATTGAGGTCAGTTGTGAGTTTTCCAGCCGTGAAGAGTAATTCTTCTACAGAAAGTGAATTTGGATTATTTACAACGGCGTTTTTTAGTTCGTCGTCTGTAAGGCCGTATTCTGTGTATTTAACCACAACAACAGCACGACGAATCATTGGGAATACATCGCGCTCTAGCTCTGTGTAAGCTTTTCCGAGATTAATCATGTCCTTTTCGCGTTGTTCAGGGTCTTTGGTCATTTCTAGGATTCGAATGAACAAGTTTTTGTCGGCTTCAGGAATTGATGCTGTCGCTGCAAGTTGGCTTTTGAAACCTTCGAAGTCTTCGCCATATTTAGCAAGTTGGTAAGCAGCTGTGTCAGAATAAGCAGTGAGTTTTGCTTTTTTCATGAGCTCAGTTAATGCTTTGCGAGCCGCAACTGTTCGGTCTGAAGAAAGGTTATCGTTTTTCGATACTTCACCGTCTGGTGAGGCATAACCATTGATTTCAATACCGGTAATTTTGATTTTAGGGTTGTTTTGTGCAGCCTGAATCCATGAAATTAAAGCAGCAATATCTTGATCTTTTAATTCTGTAGGGCGAATGGCAGACTTCCCTCTTTCAAAGTTGAAAGTGGCGGTAGTCGTTTTGTCAAACTGACGAACTAAAGCATCTTCTTCAGTTAGGACCTTGAATGTTTTGTCTACCAAATATGGTGTAATGATTGTAGCATCAGCAATTTTAGTTTCAGGTAGGGCACCTTTTTCCTTGGTTTGCTTGTATAGCTTTCCTGTAATGATGAGGTCTGCAGCTTCCATTTCTGGCGTGTAGGCAACTGTTTGTTCGAAAGTGGCTGTTCCACCAGTTTTGAAATCAATGGTGGTGCCGTTTCCGGTTACTTTAGAACCATTGACATACCAGGTTCCGATTGCAGTATTGCCAATTTTAGGAGTAATTTCTGCCTTTGCTTTCTTTTGGATGCCTTTCTCAGGAACATTTACGGTGATAGAAACCTTTACAGAATCCGCATGCATTTCTAACGGATTCGGATTTACGGTATAAGTAATGTCTTTAACAAGATCACAAGAGCTCATGAAAAGAACGCTTGATCCGAGGAAAAGGGCTGGCTTGAAATACTTTAAAGTCATGATATCAGTTTTGATAGGACAAAAATAGGAAGAAAAATTAACGAAGCGAAATTAGCGTTTGATCATTGTGTGAAACTTAAATCGAGTTCCATCAGTGGTTTGAGCACAAAATCGCGCTCTTGGTATCGCGGATGTGGAATTTGAAGTCTTTCATCGTGTAGTACCAAGCTCTCGTAAAAAATAATATCAAGGTCGATACAGCGATCTTCATAGGTTGCTTTTGTTTTGCTTCGACCCAGCTCAATTTCAATGTTTTGCAGTGTTTCTAAAACTTGATGCGGCGTAAGTTGGGTGGCTAAGAGTAAACAACCATTGAGAAATTGGTGCACCGATTCAAACCCTTCCGGCGCAGTTTGATGCAAACTTGAAACCTGAAGTACTTTTCCGCAGCGTTCATTGAGTAGTTGAATGGCGCTTTGAATGTGTGCTTCGCGCTCTCCGAGATTCGAACCAAAAGCAATGACAACCCGATTGGGGCCTACTGACGCCATTTGAAATTCTTGATGAGTTGTTGTAAATCGGTTTTGAGGTATTGAAGGGTAGGTCTGAGGCTATCGTAATTGGGCCTGCAATTGAGCAACACCTCGCCCCTCACAAAATGTTGGGTGGAGTCGGTTAAATAAAATTGAAAGTTGGTGGCTACATTTCCTTTTAACTCAAAAAAGGTTCCGAATACGCGTTTTTGTGGTGAAATGATTTGTTCGAAGTCAATTTTGTCCGCCATGATTTTATGCTCATCTACTTTATCATTTGCGAAATTGATGATTTCAGGAAGTGAGTCTTTACTTGGAATCTTCAAGTAATAAAGAAATAGCGTACCATTTAAAGGGCCAAGGTCAATTTCTTGCACAGAGTAATTTTTTTTGGCAAGCTCGAAGGATTTGGATTGGTAAAGGTCTGCGAGGTCAAACTGATAAGCACCTGGGCTGATGTATTGTCTGTAGGTGTGTTCCGGGAATTCTGTTTTTAAAAAAGTACTTGGTTTAGGAATAGGAGCTGTATCTGAACAGCCCATCAAAATAAATAGAACAAATCCTACAATTGCAAAGTGCTTATTTATTTTCATGGATGACAACTTTTACAGATTTCACTCTTTTTTTGTCTGAAGATTCGACAATTAATTTCATTGGGCCAATGACGATGAATTCATTGTTTTTTAAGATGCGTCCGCCCACTTCAATAATAAGCCCACCAAGGGTTTCGGCTTCTCCACGATACTGCTCAATTGTAGCCTCGTGCTCTTCTCCGATAATTTTGAGTAGGTCGTTTAATGAAGTTCTACCTTCAAAAACATAGGTGTTTTCAGCTTGTTTGGTGTAATTGATTTGCGCATCGTCAAATTCATCGGTAATGTCGCCAACGATTTCTTCTAAAATATCTTCTAGCGTAACGATACCACTTGCTCCGCCATATTCATCAACAACAATGGCCATATGCATTTTCATGTTGCGAAACTCTTGAAGGAGGTCGTTGATCTTTTTGTTTTCAGGAACAAAATAAGGCTTGCGCAACACAGATTTCCAATCAAAGTCAGCATCTTTTTCCAAATGATTGAGCAAGTCTTTGATGTAAAGAATTCCGATAATGTTGTCCGGGCTTTCTGAAAAAATCGGCATTCTTGAAAATCCGACATCAATGATTTTTTTCAATACTTCGTGAAAATCGCTTTCAGCATCAATATCTTCTACCTCTACACGTGGGGTCATGATTTCTGAGGCTTCGGTCTTTCCAAACTTTACGATGCCTTCGAGTATCTTGTGCTCTTCCTCAGAGCCGTTCTCCTGTTTAGTAAGCGCTAAGGCCTGCTCGAGTTCATTTTGATCGAGGGTAGTACTTTTTTGCCCGAGTTTTTGAATAAAATTTGTACCCCAAACAAGTGCTGATTTCAACCAAGAAAGGGGTGGGATTCGGTTTAAAAAATGCATTGGATATGACATCCAGGTACTTACTGCAAGTGCGTTTCTGTTGGCGAAAATTTTTGGAATTACTTCTCCAAAAAGCAATAAAACAAGTGTGATACCTACTACCTCCACCAAGAGTCGAAGTAATTCTTGACCTTCCTTAACGGGGTAGATGTCGTTGAGTACAAAAGACGACAAGATAACGATGCCGACATTGACAAAGTTATTGAAAATCAAGAGGGTAGCGAGTAGTTCTTGGGGTTTCGCTAAAAGCTTTAAGATCATTTTGGCGCGCGCATTATTAGAATTTTTAATGCTTGCGTTGTCACTGGGTTTCAAAGAGAAAAATGCGCTCTCTGAACTAGAGGTCAAGGCCGAAAGGGCCAATAGTACTAAAATGATAAGAAGGTAAACGAGGGTTGCATCGCTAAAACCAGCTTCGGTTGTATTTAACGATGCGATAAGACTGGGAGGTTCTACTGTGTTTGTCATGACTTAAAATGGTAAATCATCTCCGGGTTCACTGGCTAAGCCACTCATGGGAGAAGGTGAATTAGGTTTTCCTTCGTTACCATAAGGGTTGGATCGTTCCGGGTTGTCTGGGCGTGTGAGAATGGTAAGGTCGTCGCCAACAACTTCAGTTGCATAGCGTTGATGGCCTTCTTTATCTGTCCAGGATCTTTTTTTGAGTTTGCCCTCTACGTAAATTTTGGTTCCTTTACGCAGGTATTTTTCAGCAACTTCAGCGAGGCCTCTCCAAAGCACGATATCGTGCCAGTCTGTGTTTTCTTTCTTTTCACCACTTTGTTTGTCTGTGTAAATTTCAGACGTAGCGAGTGGAAAAGAGGCAACGATAGAGCCATTTTCAAGACGACGCACATCTGGATCTTTGCCCAGATTGCCGATGAGAATTACTTTATTAACGCTTCCGTTCATATGATTTTTCAATCAATAATAGTTATTTTTTTCGAACCGGACGCTTTTTTGAAGTTTTTGTTCCTTGGTTAGCTGCAATTTCCAAACAAGCTTCTAGTGTCAATTCTTCTGGTTGTGAATCTTTCGGAAGTTTGAAGTTGTCTTTGCCAATTTTGAGATAAGCACCGTAGCGGCCATTCAATAATTGCACATCAGGTCTGTCATCAAAAGTTTTGATCAAGGCTTTTGCCGCTTCTTCGAGTTTAAGTGTGTCTAATTCAATGGCACGCTCTAAACTCATAGAGAGTGGATCTTCGTCTTTTGGAATCGAGCTAAAACGCTTGCCAACCTGCACGTAAGGGCCGAATCTGCCGATATTGACCTTCACAGCTTCGCCGTTGTGCTCGCCTAAAACTCTTGGTAAATCAAATAATTTGAGCGCTTCTTCTAGGGTAATGTTATTGATAGATTGATTGCCCTGTAAAGAGGCGAATTGTGGTTTGAGGCCATCGGCTTTTTCGTCGCCAATTTGAATCATTGGACCAAAACGCCCGATTCTTGCAATAACTCTTCTTTGTGACTTTGGATCGATGCCAAGTTCGCGTTCGCCGGTTGCTCTTTCTGAATGCTCAAGTGTCTGTTCTACATGATTGTGGAAAGGGCCGTAAAATGATTGCAGCATGTCGGTCCAGTTTAGGTTTCCTTGTGCAATTTCATCAAATTCAGCCTCTACTTTTGCTGTAAATTGATAATCTAAAATTTGCTCAAAATTTTCGACCAAAAAGTCAGTTACCACAATGCCAATGTCGGTTGGAGAAAGTTTGTTGCGCTCTTTACCGGTGGTTTCTGATTTCGTATGCTCCGTAATTACACCCGATTTTAATTCGAGTTGTGCGTAATTGCGCAGTGCACCATCGCGTTCCTTTTTTTCGACATAGTTTCTTTTTTGAATCGTGGAAATAGTTGGCGCATAAGTAGATGGTCGACCGATGCCAAGTTCTTCTAATTTTTTAACCAAAGTTGCTTCTACATAGCGAGAAGGCGCTCGGCTGAAACGTTCTGTGGCTAAAGCATTTTGAAGTTTCAGTTTTTCATTCACTTGAACTCTTGGCAATAAGCCTTCTGTTTCTGTATTTTCTTCAGCATCATCGTCGAGGTTGCTTGCCAAATAAACTTTCAAGAAGCCGTCGAAGATGATGACCTCGCCTTTGGCTTGAAAATACTGCGCTTGATTCAGGCCACCTATTTTAATTGTGGTTCTTTCAAGCTGTGCATGAGCCATTTGACTGGCAATGGCGCGTTTCCAAATCAATTCATAGAGTCTCACTTCGTCTCTTTCTGCAGAAATGCTTGGCTTGGTGAAATCAGTAGGTCTGATGGCTTCGTGCGCCTCTTGTGCACCCGAGCTTTTCGTACTGTATTTGGTTGGTTTTGAATAGTTGGCGCCAAATTGAGACGTAATAGCTTCTTGAGCAGCAGCAATAGCTGTTTCAGAAAGATTCACGGAGTCAGTTCTCATGTAGGTGATGTTTCCTGACTCGTAAAGTCGCTGGGCAACGCTCATGGTTTTGGTTACCGAAAAACCAAGTTTCATGCTTGCCTCCTGTTGTAGGGTTGAAGTTGTAAACGGTGCAGCAGGGCTTTTGGTAGCTGGTTTTTGTTGCACATCTTCTACGTAGAAATCAGCAGTTTTGGCTTGTTCTAAAATTTGTGCTGCAGCCGACTTTTCCTGAAGTTGCTGATTGAGTTCTGCTTTTAATAGCCCATCAG
This sequence comes from Bacteroidota bacterium, assembly GCA_041168645.1. GTDB lineage: Bacteria > Bacteroidota > Bacteroidia > Flavobacteriales_D > Crocinitomicaceae > UBA952. Next base: position 20,362 of record JBEEKM010000015.1, read on the forward strand.
AGGTTGCAAATTCTGCCTGAACCTTGTAAAAACTTTCCGTGTTGAATTTTTCAATTTCGCGTTCGCGTTCAACAATTAATCTTACGGCAACTGACTGAACTCTACCAGCAGACAAACTCGGTCTGACTTTTTTCCAAAGTACTGGAGAGAGTTCAAAACCTACAATTCTATCAAGTACGCGTCTGGCTTGCTGGGCATCGACTAGTTCGCGATTAATACTTCTTGGACGTTCTATAGCCCGAGTAACCGCAACCTTTGTAATTTCGTTAAACGTGATTCTTTTGGTATCTTTTTTCTCTAGACCCAAGGTTTCGTAGAGGTGCCAAGAAATGGCTTCTCCTTCGCGGTCCTCATCGGTAGCGAGCCAAACCGTATCGGCTTCTTTCGCTAATTTTTTGAGTTCTGCAACGAGTTGTTTTTTGTCTGGGCTCACCTCGTAATTGGGTGCAAATTTTGCATCGATGTCAATGGCTAAGCCTTTTTTGGCGAGGTCTCGGACGTGTCCAAAACTGGATTTCACTATGTAGTCTTTGCCGAGATAACCTTCAATGGTTTTCGCTTTTGCAGGGGACTCGACGATAACAAGATTCTTAGCCATAAGGAAATTTTAGGGGCAAATGTAAAAGTAAAACACAGCAATCAGCAAGATGTTTGTTGCAATTTTATTTGAGAAATTTACTTAACCTATGGTTAAATATTTTAATAAACAATAGTAGGAACAATCATGACAATTTGTCAGTATCTTGAATTTGCCCTATTTTTGCAGTTCAGAACAGAACATGGAATCAGGAAATAAAGTAATAGACGAAGCATTGCAAGGCACAGCCCTTGTTATCGAGCAACAAGGCGAACAAGCCTCTAAAAAATTATATTTAGAAAGCTACGGCTGTCAGATGAATTTTTCAGACAGCGAGGTCGTCGCGTCAATTTTAGCACAAGATGGTTATCAAACCACTAGAAATATTGAAGAGGCCGATGTTATTTTACTGAATACATGCTCTATCAGAGAGAATGCGGAGCAACGCGTTCGCAATCGCCTCACCGAATTTAAAATCAAAAAAGATCGCAATCCTGAGTTGGTTGTGGGTATTCTTGGTTGCATGGCCGAGCGCCTCAAAAAGAACTTACTAGACGAAGAAAAACTAGTTGACCTCGTGGCTGGCCCAGATGCTTACCGCGATCTTCCAAACCTCATCGAAGAAGTAGGGACAGGTCAAAAAGCGGTGAATGTTCTGTTGTCGCGTGATGAAACCTACGCAGATATCGCACCTGTTCGCCTTGACCAAGGGGGAATTTCTGCTTTTGTAACCATCATGCGTGGCTGTGACAACATGTGTTCGTTTTGCGTGGTTCCGTTTACGCGTGGTCGTGAGCGTTCTCGCGATCCGAAAACGATTGTTGCCGAGTGCCAAGATCTTTTTGACAAAGGTTACCGCGAAGTAACCCTTCTCGGGCAAAATGTCGATTCATACCGCTGGAACCTCAGTGCAAAGGGTGAAGTGAAAAATGCCGAAGAGCCAACCACTAATTTTGCTCAGCTCATGGAAATGGTAGCTTTGGTTTCTCCGTTATTGCGCGTCCGCTTCAGTACATCACATCCTAAAGACATGACCAACGATGTACTCGAGGTTATGGCCAAATACGAAAACATTTGTCCGTATATCCACTTGCCAGTTCAGTCGGGTAACACAGACGTACTCTATCGCATGAACCGTGGCTATTCACGCGAATGGTATTTGGAAAGAATAGAAAGTATCCGTCGTATTGTTCCGGGTTGTGCCATTTCAACAGATATCATTACAGGTTTCTGTGGCGAGACTGAAGAAGAACACCAAGAGACCCTCAGCCTGATGGACATCGTTCAATACGATTTCGCTTACATGTTTAAATACTCCGAAAGACCAAAAACTTTGGCCGAACGCCGCTTTGCCGATGACGTTCCGGAAGAGGTGAAAGGTCGTCGTTTAAATGAAATCATTGATAAGCAATTAAAGCATTCATTGGCTTCTAATCAGCGCCTTGTTGGCACTACGCAGAAAGTGCTTATCGAAGGGCCTTCAAAACGCTCAGAAGCACATTTGTGTGGCCGAACAGGAACCAATGTAATGGTTGTTTTCCCGAAAGGAGATTTAGAAAAAGGCAATTATGTAGAGGTGAAAATTACAGACTGTACTTCTGCAACACTAATTGGTGAGTTGCTCTAAATAAATTGTAAAAATAGTACGCTCAATTTGAAGCCATGAATCTTTTACAAGTCAAACAGCGTTTTGGGATCATCGGGTCAGCGCCCTTGTTAAACAGGGCTCTTGAAATTGCGATGCAAGTCGCACCTACCGATATTTCTGTACTTGTAACCGGAGAGAGTGGAACGGGTAAAGAAATTATCCCCCAAGTCATTCATCAACTCAGCTCAAGAAAACATGGCGAGTACATTGCTGTAAACTGCGGTGCTATCCCTGAAGGCACCATAGATTCTGAGTTGTTTGGCCACGAAAAAGGCTCATTTACTGGTGCGCAAGGCAGCAGACAAGGTTATTTTGAAGTCGCCAATGGCGGTACCATTTTCCTAGATGAGGTCGCCGAATTACCGATGCAAACACAAGTGCGTTTGTTACGTGTCCTTGAAACCGGCGAATACATTCGTGTAGGTTCTTCAAAACCCTTAAAAACGAATGTAAGGGTAGTGGCAGCAACCAATGAAAACATGCAGGCCGCCATTCAATCTGGCAAATTCCGTGAAGACCTCTATTATCGTCTCAGTACGGTTCCAATTAGCTTACCCGCTCTCAGACAAAGGTCCGAGGACATCCATTTGCTATTCAGAAAATTCGCCAATGATTTTGCTGAAAAATACCGCATGCCCGCTATTAAACTGACCGAAGATGCCGTCATTTTATTACAGCAATATCCGTGGCCAGGAAACATCAGGCAGCTTAAAAACATGGTCGAACAATTATCGGTCATTGAAACCGCTCGTGAGATCGATGAATTCACTTTGCAAAATTACCTTTTGCCTGTCGCAGACAAAGCTCAGGGTCTCAGCATCAATGACAACTCGAAAGAGTCTATTTCCGAACGAGAATTAATGTATAAGTTCTTATTCGACATGAAAAAGGACCTTACAGAACTGAAAAAATTAGTCCTTGACCTTGCCGGATCCAATCATGAAATTGCCTTAAATGCAGATCAGTCGGCTGTGGTCAATCGCATCTACCAAGAGGTTTATGAAGAAAGCCCGAGCTTACCCACGCGCATGTTGCCAGTTGCTCCAGTGCAGGTTGAATTACCGAGTAAAGCCCACGAAGCCCACGAAGAATTTGAAGAACACATCGAATTAGAAGAATCTTTAAGCTTAGAAGACCGAGAAAAGGAACTCATTGCAAAAGCCCTTGAAAAACACAAAGGCAAGAGAAAATATGCAGCACTCGAGCTCGGGATTTCAGAACGCACACTCTACCGAAAAATCAAAGAATTTCAGTTAGGTGAATAAGTATTTACTCTATATAGGTATGCTTTGGTGCTCGCTGAGCGCATGTTGGCCCGAAAGCTTTTCTTTTGTGGACAAAGGTGGTATGCCTGAAGAATGGAAAACATTCAGTATACAAAATTTAGAAAATACAGCACCAAACTGTCCGCTTTCATTCGGAGCCTTGCTTACCGAACAGCTTAAAGACGGCGTTCAAAATAATACGCGTCTTTTGCTCAACACGAGTTTTGGCAAAGGCGAAATCAATATGGAAGGGGCTATAACAGCTTATCAGGTGCAGCCCTTGGCTATTCAAGGCGCCGATGAAGCTTCAAGTAACCGCCTGACCATGACACTTCAAATGAAAATCAATATCAATGCACCAAAAGAAGAGGCTTGGCAGTTCAGTACAACGCGTTTTGCTGATTTCTCTTCTTCCACCAATTTGGCAGATGTCGAGAAGAAACTTTTTGACGAGATTGCAGCGCAAATGGTCCAAGATTTAATCAATAAGTTGTACAGTAATTGGTAATTTAGACCTGTGTTAACAAAAGAGCAACTTCATATTCAAATTCAAGATCCTTCGCACTGTTCGGCAAATTACTTGTCCGACCTTGCAAATTTAGAAGCGTCTTATCCTTTTGCTACTAGTTTCTCTATTCTCTATTTAAAATCTTTAGCCAATAGTCAAGATGTGCGTTTGGCCACAGCACTTGATCAAAAGGCTTTTTCTATCCCAAACCGCGAAGTATTGTTTCATTTACTCCAAGAAGTAGCGGAGCAAATTGAAGAAGTACGCGAAGAAAAAATTGAAAATCAGCATGAGGAAACCTTAGTAGTTTCCCTCGAAAAAGACAACGAAGTTCAATTACAAGCTCCTGTCGAGGAAAAAATTACGGATTCAATAGAAGCCAATACCTCAGAAGATTTGAACGAGCAGCAAATCGAGGAAAAACCAGACGAACTCGATCAGCTTTTGCGAGCCAACATGATCAGCGCGGCCTATGTCGACTTGACTTACAAAGATGAACTTGTTGCACTAGATGATCAAGAACAAGAAGCGCAACTTTCTAACGAGGAGCAGTCGGGTTCTGATGCGAGTATGGACGAAATTGCTGCTTCAAATGGGGTATCAGTAAATCCTTCACAAACTGAAGCTGCGGTGCCAGTTCAGTCATTTAATCAATGGCTGCATTTTGGTGAAAAACCTGATTCACAAGAATCGTCTCCTCAATATCTCGAGATAGAGAAGCCCAAAAAAGATTTTTATTCTCCAGCAAAAAAAGCGAAAGAGAGCTTAAGTTCAAGTCAGATCCCGGTATCTGAAACATTGGCAAAAATCTATGCGATGCAGGGTGCTGTTGCCAAAGCGATCTCGGTTTATGAGCAATTAATTTTGCTTAATCCAGAAAAAAAGAGTTTCTTTGCAAATCAAATCAAAATTCTAAAGAAAAACCTGAATTCAACGTCATGACAGGAATCCTTTCATTTTTAGTTATAGTAGCCAGTGCGTTACTCATCTTAGTAGTTTATGTTCAAAATCCAAAAGGAGGAGGCCTCAGTGCTGATTTCGGTGGCGCAAGTCAGCTTGGTGGTGTTCAACGCACCAATGAGCTTATCGACAAACTCACTTGGGGTTTAGCAGCTGCTATTCTTGTATTTAGTTTGGGTATAAGCTTAAGCCAACCAAAGGCTCCTAAGCAAATGCAGCCGCAACAACAGCAACAACAAGCGCCTATGCAGGGTCAGGGCCAAGGCCAAGGTCAATAATTAGTCGTTTAACGATATTCGAAAATGTCAGTATGTCACTCATACTGACATTTTTTTTGTCCTTCAATGAAAAAATGTCCTGAAAATTCATGAAAACGCGCTTGGCATGTTTTTCGAAGTAGAGGACACAACTAAATTTTAATATTTCATGTCAGTAAATTTCAAACCTTTGGCAGACAGAGTTCTGGTAGAACCTGCGCCAGCAGAGCAAAAAACAGCAAGTGGAATCATCATTCCGGATACTGCAAAAGAAAAACCATTGCGTGGAACTGTAATAGCAGCTGGATCCGGTAAAAAAGATGAGCCAATGTCAGTAAAAGTTGGTGACTCCGTACTTTATGGTCAGTATGCAGGCACTGAAATTAAAATTGATGGCAGTACTTATCTCATCATGAGAGAGTCAGACATTTACGGTATTTTCTAATTTAAAATCAACGAAAAAATGGCAAAAGAAATTTATTTCGACGTAGAAGCTCGTGAGAAATTAAAAAGAGGTGTTGATGCATTGGCAAATGCAGTAAAAGTGACGCTTGGACCAAAAGGTCGAAATGTCGTCATTGGTAAAAAGTTTGGTGCGCCACACGTTACTAAAGATGGTGTGAGTGTTGCTAAAGAAATCGAACTCAAAGACCCCATTGAAAATATGGGTGCTCAAATGGTAAAAGAAGTAGCTTCTAAAACGGCAGATATCGCCGGAGACGGAACTACAACAGCTACTGTTTTAGCTCAGGCTATCGTTACGGCGGGTCTCAAAAATGTCGCTGCAGGTGCCAATCCAATGGACCTCAAGCGCGGTATTGATAAAGCAGTACAAGAAGTTGTTGCCAACCTCAAAAAGCTTTCTAAGCAAGTGGGTAACGACATCAGTAAAATTGAACAAATTGCTACAATTTCAGCCAACAACGACGAAACCATTGGTAAGCTCATTGCTGAGGCCATGAAAGTTGTGGGTAACGATGGCGTAATTACCGTAGAAGAAGCAAAAGGTACCGAAACTGAAGTTAAAACAGTAGAAGGTATGCAATTCGACCGCGGTTATCTTTCACCTTATTTTGTAACCAATGCCGAGAAAATGATCACAGAAATGGAGAATCCTTTGATTCTTATCTCTGAGAAAAAGATTTCTAGCATGAAAGAATTACTTCCAATCCTCGAGCCAGTGGTGCAGTCAGGAAAGTCTTTACTTATTATCGCTGAAGACGTCGATGGCGAGGCGCTCGGAACACTTGTTGTAAACCGTTTGCGTGGCTCATTGAAAGTAGCAGCCGTTAAAGCTCCTGGCTTTGGTGATCGTCGCAAGGCAATGCTTGAAGACATCGCTATTCTTACAGGTGGTACTGTCATCTCAGAAGAGCGCGGCATGACCCTAGAAAATGTAAGCCTAGACATGCTTGGTTCTGCTCAAAAAATTGACATCGACAAAGACAACACAACAATCGTGAACGGTAAAGGTAAAAAAGCCGATATCCAAGCGCGTGTAGGTCAAATTCGTGCGCAAATTGAGCAAACTACCTCTGACTACGACCGCGAGAAATTACAAGAGCGCTTAGCGAAACTTGCAGGCGGTGTGGCTGTACTTTATGTAGGTGCACCAACCGAGGTAGAAATGAAAGAAAAGAAAGACCGCGTAGATGACGCTTTGGCTGCAACTCGTGCTGCGGTTGAAGAAGGAATTGTACCTGGAGGAGGTGTTGCCCTCATTCGTGCGATTGAAACCCTTGACAAATTAAAAGGTGCCAACGAAGACGAAATGACCGGTATTCAAATTGTGAAACGCGCAGCTGAAGAGCCATTGCGTCAGATCATTGCCAACGCTGGTGGTGAAGGCGCAGTGATCGTTCAAAAAGTACGCGAAGGCAAAGCAGACTTCGGTTACAACGCCCGCACCGATGTTTTCGAACCGCTTTACAAGTCAGGCGTCATTGACCCAACTAAAGTAACCCGTATTGCAGTAGAGAACGCATCTTCGATTGCAGCAATGCTCCTCACTACTGAGTGTGTCATCGCCGATGAGCCTGAAGAAGCAAACCCAGCTGCTGCAATGGCAGGAATGGGTGGCGGAATGCCAGGCATGATGTAAGGATTCAAGAGCCTTCGGGCTCTTTACCGTTTCTTTCTTCCCGATTCATTCGGATAGCGAGAAATGTCTATATAGAGCCACCTTCGGGTGGCTTTCTTTTTTTAAATTTGAAAATGTGCTACAGTAATTCTTCCACTTCCTCAACCCAGCAACTTGCCGAGCGCTATCAAAAGTTAAAACCTGTATCAGCCCCTGAGTTATCTTATTTTTTTGCGTCGGGTTTTCATTTTCCGCAATGGCATATTTTAACCAAGGATGAGGTCTTGCAACAAATGCGTTGGGGCCTGTTGCCGCAATGGTATAAAGGTGGTAATTGGATGGAATTTGCCAGCAAAACGCTCAATGCAAGAATCGAAACCTGCACCGAGAAAGCCTCATTCAAACACTTGATTTCGAGCAAGCGCTGCTTGGTTCCTTCATCTGGTTTCTTTGAATGGCAAACCCAAGGGAAGCTCAAGATTCCCTATTTTATTAAAGCTATTGAACAGCCTGTTTTTTCCATTGCAGGTATTTATGATACTTGGCTCAATCCATCCACCGGAGCGCAAGAAAAAACTTTTACCATTTTAACTACTGAAGCCAATACACTCATGGCTGAAATCCATAATTCCAAGAAGCGCATGCCCTTGATATTAAGTGCACATGAAGAAATTTCTTGGTTGAATGGCGCGCTGCATTTAGATCAAATAACAGACCGATCCGATATACAGCTCGAAGCCTGGGAGATAGACAAGCGCATCATTTTGAGCTCGAATGCCAATATTTCTGCCGTGAGCGTCAAATTTGAGAATCCGTTAGGTATTCAAAAGGGCTTATTTGATTAATTTTGGCATTACAATTGCTTGATGAAGCCCATGAAATTTATCCTCACCATTTGCTTATTGTTCCTTTTCAGTTCTTGTATCGAGATTTGGGATGACCTCACCTTGAACAATGATGGTTCGGGAAATTTGAAGTATAAAATCAACCTGAGTGAAAGTAAGGTAAAAGTCAATTCAATTTTGGCTCTAGACAGTTTGCAAGGCAAGCCCGTTCCCTCCATAGAGCAGATTTCAGCCAAAATCAAAGAGTTTGTCAAAATTCTGGACGCGCAACCTGGTATCAGTAATGTTTTAATGGAGGAAAATTACACCGATTTTATTTTCAAACTGAGTTGTGATTTCACCAATGTTAAGCTCCTGCAAGATGGCATCAAGCGCAGCATTGAACAAATTAGCAAAGACAAGGTCAATTTACAGCAAGAAGAAAATTGGCTCAGTTGGGACGGCACCACGCTCAAGCGCAGTATTCCTGGTTATGTAGCTGAGCAAATCAAATCCTATAAATTTGAAGACGAAGCGCTACTCAAAGAAGGTGTTTACACCTCTATTGCGCGTTTTGAAAGACCCGTCCTGCGCTTTGAAAATAAGCTGGGTACCCTGAGTAAAAATCAGCAAGCCGTCATGGTCCGAACCAATACTTTTTCTTTGAAAGAAAATCAGTCCTTGATTGATAATATAATTGTCTTGACACCAAGATGATACTCGAGGATTATGCTTAACTTCGTCCTATAACATTCATACACGTGGATCAAGCTTTCAAGAATTATTTTTGGGTTTGCCTATCAAGCCTTTTCTCTGCCACATTATTTGCTCAAACCAATGTGCGCCAGTCCGAACACCTTATTCCTACAGATGCGGTTACCGTTTTTAGCATCAACAACATCAGCCTCTTACAAAAAATCTCCATGGATGACCTCGTACAATACGAGTTCATGTCAGACGTCCATCAAGAATTATTCGACGGTTCTACCTCCGGAAAAACACTCAAAGACGCAGGCCTAGATTTCAATCAAAGGCTCAATTTGTTTTATGGCAAGACTTCTAAAACCGAATTAACGGGCTTTACTTTTGGTGTCGGTAACAAACAGCAATTATTTGAGGTATTCGATGATTTTCAAACCCTAGAAAGCAATATTACAGGCCTTGAGGTTTACGGTACTTTTTTCAATAATCTACTTATTCAAGGCAATACAGCACTTTTGTTGCGCATAGAACCCACCATGGAATACATCGATCAGGTCACTGATTCCATATGGTATGCCCGCGGCAATGAAATGCCTTTTGATTTCTTCGACGAAGTTCAGCAAGAAGAAGAGGTGCTCAATGAGCAAGAATACGATACCCAAAGTGGTCTTTTCCCTGAAGCAACCGAAAACCCGCTCATTAAAAACTATTATGAATTGCGCGATAGCGTACAGGTTATTTTGCAGCAGGCTGAACTCGAGCGTGTGATTGCTCAGATCTTTGTTCAGGGCAATAACCTTTGTTCTCAAGATGCACGTTTTACGGCTCAGTTGGCCCATAACGCTGAAGGTGTATTTTACCTAGACAACGCCCGAAACCTAGATAAATCGCAAGGCCTTTGGTATTTTCAAACCGTGCTACCTACGCTTTACAAAGACATCCAAGAACTCTATGCTGGCAATGTGATTCTAGGTGATTTATTCTTAAAAGATAACAGCGTAGAATTTGCAGTGGAGGCCCAATATGGCCCTGCTTTAGGAAGTATCTATTCAGAAATGAACGATGCCAAGTTTGACAAAAATGTCTTGAAATATATTCCCGCAAGTAGTTCAGCCTATTTCACCTATAACATCAATATGCAAAAAGCCTACGAACAGGCTTACAAGGTGCTTTTGCCTTTGCTTTCTGATGAAAAGAATGCACAAATAGCCATGAATGTACTAACCCTTGAGTTGCTCAATGAGTTTGTCAATAAAGACGCACTATTTAGCACCTATAAAGGAAGTATGTTTGGTACTTTCAACGGGGTTGAGAAAATCAAGACCAAAAAAATTGAGTTTTACTACGACGAAGAAACTTTTGAGTACGGCGAACGCGAAACCGATGCCGAAACAGAAATGCCAGTCTTTACACTAGGTTTTTCTACTGAACGTGCAGACATTCCTGAGTTAGTTTTAAAACACATGGCCCGCTTGACCTCTCGCATGCAAAAACATGAGAATTATTGGCGTTTTGAAAATGCCATTCTTGATGCAGCACCGCTCTTTATCATCAATACTGGCAGCCTACTCATTTTATCCAACGATGCTAATTTTGCTACTCAATACGCGAACGGATACGGTAAGTTAGCGCTATCTAAAAAAGACGCTAAAAAAGCAAGCAAGGGTGGCTTTATGTACGGAAAGGTTGATATCAGCAGTACATTAAACCGTTTTCCAACAGAGCTGCTCACACCTAAAAATGCCGAAATAATTACCTCCTTGAAAGGAAAGTCAGGCATGTTAGAACTCGTTTCCTCTGAAACAAATGCAGCGCACACGACATTTAACCTGAGTTATACTTTTAAAGGTGAAGAAGAAACAGGCAAGCACTTGCTCGATCTCATCAATTCCCTTTATTTGGTCTACACCTTAAATCCTTAGGTATGTACAGGAAGTTCCTGACGCTCATCATGATTGCTGGCGGTTTGGCGCTTGTTTTGTTCGTCAAATCCTTTTTGTTTTCTGTCCCAAAAGCACCTCGGCTTATAGACCGCTTGCCCACTGCTGATTTTCTAGCCAAGGCCAATATTTTGGAACTTGCTAAAGAAACCAATTCTTTGTTGCAATACAATAAGTTGTCGATGCGTGATTTCACTACCTATGAATTTCTTCTAGGGCAAGGGAAACAATACGGCCTTGATTTAGAACAAGACGCTTATTTGTTTGCGCAGGAAAATGGCGATTGGGGAGCCTTGATCAAATTGACCGATTCTTCTAAAGTACAGGTGGGCATTGAACGCCTGAGAAAGTACGCCAAACTCCAAGATTCAGTCATCGGAAGCACCACCTTTTATTACATCAAGAAAGAAAAATCTTATTTGCATTACGGCAAAGACTACGCTTTCATTTATCAGGGGGCTCAATTTGATCGTTTACTGAGTCAGGTGGCCTCGGCTCATTACGGTGATTTGAACAAGGATTGGGCTTTGTTTTTGAAGCAAAAACAGTTTAAAGACGAGCATTTGGTCATTTATGCCAATTGGTCAAAATTGCGCAATTATAACATACAAACAGCCATGTTTGCCCATGACAGCGATTCTTTAGGTTTTAAGTTAAAGAGTTACGTCAAAAAGAAGACGCCACTTTATTTTTCTATGAAACGCGATGGCTTATCATATCATAGTGTTGCCCAAACCGATAAACTCATTGATGTACACCTAGATATCCGAGAGTTTAAGCAACACCCCGAAGATTCAGTATATGTTCAGTTGGCTAAATTGAGTAAGAAAGTTGGGTTTCCATTCGTCAGATTTTTAAATGCCTGGAATGGAGATTTAGTGTATCAGCAAGGTGGTATTGAGGTGCAAGAAACCAAATACATTGAAACAATTCTCGACGAAGACTTCAACGAAACTGAAGTAGAACGCGTACGCTATGATACTGTTCCTGCGTTTTCGGTGTTTGCTTCTTTAAACAGAATGGGGCCTTTATTTATTGCTAAACTGGCTCAGAAAGGTTTGCTCCGTGAAGATCAAGGTGGTTATCGTTTTTTGTTCTCGCCACTCTTAAAGTTCAATAAAATTGGCCCATTTTATCAGTACTATACTGGTGATCTTCCTCCAAGAATCATCAAGGGGCATGAAAACCAAGTTTTGTGGAAGCACAAAGGGACCAATTACTACTTTCGAATTGAGCGCATGACGCGCTATGAGATTTTTGGTAGTTTAAGTGTGCCAGTAAGAAGTTTACTCAGGAGAAATAAATTGCTCTAATCAAGCATTAGCCAAGATAAATTCTTCTTGGTGCTGCTCGATGTAATTCAAAATTTCAAGTACTTCATCTAGTTCAGAAGTCGTGACTAATTTGGTACGGTAATCTTTGAAGTGAGAGATGCCTTTGAAGTAATTGGTATAGTGTCTTTTCATTTCGGTAATACCGAGCTTTGGTCCTTTCCATTTGATACTCATGAGCAAATGCTCTCGGCAAGCAATGACGCGTTCGGCAACAGTTGGACCTTCTAGTTTGGTACCCGTTTGGATATAATGTTTGATTTCTCTGAATACCCAAGGGTAACCAATAGATGCACGACCAATCATCACGCCGTCAACACCGTAACGATTTTTATATTCAACTGCTTTTTCTGGGCTATCGATATCGCCATTGCCAAATACAGGAATCCGCATGCGAGGGTTGTTCTTGACTTCAGCAATTAAAGACCAGTCAGCCTCTCCTTTGTACATTTGTTTTCTGGTACGACCATGTATAGAGATGGCTTCAATGCCGATATCTTGTAGTCTTTCAGCTGCCTCAACCACATTTTTAGTGTCGTCATCCCAACCTAAGCGCGTTTTTACAGTTACGGGTAGAGAGGTGGCCTTCACAATTTCTGCGGTAAGGCGCACCATCTTGGGAATATCTTGAAGCAAACCAGCACCTGCTCCTTTACATGTTACTTTTTTAACGGGGCAACCATAATTGATGTCGATGAGGTCTGGATTGACGGCCTCAATTATTTGAGCGGATTGTACCATGCTCTCGGTTTCAGAGCCAAAGATTTGGATACCGATTGGTCTTTCGTATTCAAAAATATCGAGCTTTTGGCGGCTTTTTGCAGCATCTCTGATGAGACCTTCTGATGAAATAAACTCGGTGTACATGAGGTCAGCACCGTATTGTTTGCACAGCGCGCGGAACGGCGGGTCACTGACGTCTTCCATCGGTGCCAAGAGCAAAGGAAACTCGCCCAATTCGATATTTCTGATTTTTACCATGAAATTATTGGCCCATGATTTTGAGATACTCTTTGAGTTTTTGCTCGTTACTTAAGCGCAGAACCATGAGTTTATCTCCAGATTCAACAACGATATAGTCTTGTAAACCATCGAGTAGCACGGTTTTATTTGATGGTACATTCACCAAACAATTGGCAGAGTCAAAAGCATAAATTTGACCACCAATGAGTGAGTTCTGCTGTTCATCTTTTTGAAGATGTGTGGTGAGGCTTCCCCAAGTACCGAGGTCGCTCCAGTCAAAATCGGCAAGGACAACACTGACGTTAGTTGCTTTTTCCATCACTGAAAAGTCAATAGAAATATCAGGACAAGCACTGAAAGCAGCTTTCAAAAATTCAGTTTCGCGTGCTGTTCCGTAGGCCTGTTGGTCTTGCGTAAAGATTTGATAAATATCGTTTTGATGCGCTTCAAGTGCTGCCAAAATAACCCCTGATTTCCAAACAAAAATGCCCGCATTCCAATAAAAGGTGCCAGCCTCCAAAAAACTTTGGGCCGTAGCGAGGTCAGGTTTTTCTCTGAATTGAAGTACAGGGCAAGCACTTCCTTTAACAGCAGTTTCAGTTTTTGCAAATTCAATGTAGCCATAGCCAGTATCTGGGCGGCTAGGTTCAATGCCTAAAGTGACTAACTGGCCATCTTGAGCTGTTTGCCATGCAACATCGATGATTTCTTCAAAGCGTTTTTCATTGATGATCAGATGATCGGCCGGAGAAATGAGAAGTGTTGCGTTAGGGTCAAGGGCATGAATTTTGGCTGCCGCGTAGGCAATACAAGGCGCTGTATTTTTGCGCTCAGGTTCACAGAGTACTTGACTTGCAGTTAGCTCAGGAAGTTGATCTAAAACCAGTTGCTCATAAGAACTATTGGTCAGGATATAAATATTTTCGGTAGGGATGAAGCGGTTGAGCCTTTCAAACGTGAGTCTGAGTAAGGACTTGCCAATACCGAGGACATCTAAAAATTGTTTCGGATTTTCGGGGGTAGACATTGGCCAAAATCGGCTTCCAACTCCGCCAGCCATGATAAGACCGTATGTATTATTTTGTGTCATGAGCAATAGGTGTAACGGCAGCTAAAGCGTGCACGAGGTACTGCTTGTTGCTGCCAATTTCAGTGCAAAGATAACGAGTTCTGCGCAGTTGCCCTTTTTTAAAACGCTTCTGGTTCAATAAAAATTCAGCATGCAGGGGCAAGGATTCTAAAGTATACGCACTTTGGTGATCAAAAGCTTTCAAGGCCCTGCTCAAATGGAGGTCGGTACCTGATGAGGCCTTAAGGCGGGTCCAGCTTTTCCAAAGTACTTTTTGCAGTTCAGGGGGTAGTGCTTCACTTTCTAAAACAGGCAGTAAGCGCTCACGGAAGGCAGCTTTCCATTCTTCGCCATGTGCGGCAACCTTCCAACCATATTGACGATAGGTGTCTAGGTGTGCAAGTTCGTGCAAGGAAGTGATCAAAAAACTATATTGATTGAGGTCTCCGTTGACAGTAATAACTGGTTTTTTTTGAAGAGGGCTAGTGCGGAAGTCGCCGAGTTTTGTTTTTCGGCCTGGCACAATTTTAAACTGAATATTTGCGTTTAAAATGCAGTCTGCCAAGTATGGAGCAAAATGCGCCGGCACGAACCTCGAAAGTGTGTCTATAAAATGCTGACGCTTGTCATTCATTGAACAAAGATAAAATTGATTTGGCTTTGCTCGTTATGGAAGTAATAATGTTTAATTTAGCCTAGTGAAATTCTTACAACAATTAGGTCGATATTTACTGATGCTTCGGGTGGTTTTTACCAAGCCCGATAGCTGGCGTTTTTATTTTCAAAGAAGTTTGACCGAAATTGAACTGATTGGTATTAATTCCTTGCCAATCGTAGCCTTGATGTCAACTTTTATGGGTGCGGTAATTGCTTTGCAAACCGCTTCCAGTATGGAAAGCCCTTTACTGCCAGACTACACCGTAGGTTTTATTACGCAATCGAGTACTATTTTAGAATTTTCACCAACCATCATTTCCTTGATTTTAGCAGGAAAGGTTGGTTCAAATGTCGCATCTGAGATTGGCACCATGCGCGTTACTGAACAAATTGACGCTTACGAAATCATGGGAGTTAATTCTTTGAATTTTTTAGTGCTGCCAAAAATTACAGCTGCGCTTGTTTTCTTTCCTGTGCTCATCATTTTTTCAATGGCGTTGTCCATGCTGGGTGGTTGGTTGGCTTTATTAGTCTCTGACCTTACTACTACTGAAATTTATATTTTAGGCATCCGCTCTTTTTTCAATCCGTTTCATATTACTTATGCCCTGACTAAAACACTCGTGTTTGGCTTTCTTATTGTCAGCATTTCTTCATTTTATGGGTACTATGTGAAAGGCGGCTCGCTAGACGTCGGTCGTTCCTCGACACAAGCAGTGGTCAGTAGCAGTATTGCTATTTTGATTTCCAATTTTATCCTTACCCAATTGATGTTGTTGTCATGATAGAAGTCAAAGGATTATCCAAAAGCTTTAATGGTCAGCAAGTATTGTTTGACATCAACCATCGTTTTGAAAATGGCAAGGTCAACCTAATTATTGGGCAATCTGGCCAAGGAAAATCAGTTTTAGCGAAGTGCATTGTTGGGCTCTACGAGGCCGATGCAGGTGAAATTTTGTTTGATCAGCGCAACTTTTCCTTAATGGATCGTGAGCAGCGCAGCGACATCAGACAAGAAATAGGTATGCTCTTTCAAGGTGCAGCCTTATTTGATTCTTTAACGGTTGAACAGAACGTCATGTTTCCGTTGCAAATGTTTACCAAAATGACCAAAGCGGAAATCCAAGAGCGCTGCGATTTTTGTCTAGAACGTGTCAATTTAGCAGGTCGAAATAAATTGTTTCCTTCAGAATGTAGTGGTGGGATGCAAAAAAGAGTCGGTATTGCAAGGGCAATTGCCATGAATCCAAAGTACTTATTTTGCGACGAACCCAATTCAGGCCTAGACCCGAAAACATCTATCGTCATTGATAAACTGATCAAAGATATTACACAAGAATACAACATGACTACGGTGGTCATTACCCATGACATGAATTCTGTCATGGAAATCGGTGACAGCGTGTTGTATATTCACCAGGGTAAAAAATGGTGGGAAGGCGATAAAAACAGCATCATTACTGACAACAACCCTGAAGTTGAGGCTTTTGTCTACGCATCTTCCTTCATGAAAGAGATCCGTGGACAAATGCAGCAAAAAAGAAGACAATGAGTCTAATTTTTTAGTTGTTGCTTGCAAATAATTAATTCTTTCTTATCTTTGCAACCCCAAAGGGACTTGCGCAAACGGCTCAAGTAAATATAACAATTGCGGATGTGGTGAAATTGGTAGACACGCCAGACTTAGGATCTGGTGCCGAGAGGTGTGCGGGTTCGAGTCCCTCCATCCGCACTAAGGTCTCGTTGGCTCAACGAGGCCTTTTTTTTTAAATAATAGGCAAAAAATTCATTCATGAAAATTACACGTCAAGAAATCGATGCCCAAAATGGCGTTTTAAAAGTGGAAATTGCTGCTGCAGATTACCAAAATAAGGTAAAAGCCGCACTTGATAAATATCGCAAAACTGCGAAAATCCCAGGTTTTAGACCAGGTCATGTACCAGCGGGTCTTATTCAAAAGCAATTCGGTAAATCAGTATTAGCCGAAGAATTGAATAAAATCACCAACGATGCACTTTATCGTTTCATCATTGACGAAAAACTTGATATCCTTGGTAATCCATTGCCGATTGAAAACGGTGTCGAAGGTAATTTTGATCAACCTGAAAACTTTACGTTTAGCTACGAAATTGGCTACAGCCCTTCTTTTGAATTGCCTATTACAGCAAAAACTAAAGTTGATTACGCTACTGTAAAAATTGACAAAGACCTCATTACCAAACAAGTAGAAGATCTTCGTCGTCGTTATGGCAAACTCATTTCGTCTGAGGCGGTTAGTGCCAAAGATATGGTTATGGGTAAATTTGAAGAATTAGAGGGTTCTGAAGTGAAGGCAGATGGCATTAGCCACTCCACAACTATTTCTATGGAATTCATAGAAAATAAAGCAGCCATTAAATTACTCACTGGCAAAAAAATCAATGAGTCTTTTGAGCTCGATCCAAAAGATGTTTCAAAAGGCCCAGAAGATGCAGCAGCAATGCTTGGCATTAGCCCGGAAGCTTACGCTGAACTCAATTCTAAATTCCAGTTTACTGTCAATGACGTAAAACGCATGGAGTTGTCTGAGCTCAATGAAGAGTTCTTCCAAAAATTATTTGGCGATGAAGTGAAAACTGAAGCCGAAATGAATAAGCGCATTGAAGCAGACCTCGCTCGCATGTTTGAGGAAGATTCAGATCGCTTGTTTACGCGCAAGGTTTACGACATGCTTCTTGAAAAGACTACCATGAACTTCCCAGAAGCATTCTTGAAGCGTTGGATCAAAACTTCAGCTGAAAAACCAATCACCGACGAAGAAATCGAAAAAGAGTTTGCAGCTTACTTACTTTCATTAAAGTGGCAACTCATTCAAACCAAAATCTTCAAAGAAAACAACATTCAGCTCACCAATGAGGAAGTTTTAGACTTTACTAAAAACTTGGTGATCGGGAACTATGCACAATACGGTTTGCCTGCTCCTGAAGAGGCTGAGTTACTCGAAACTGCTCAACGTTTGTTGCAAAACAAAGAGCAAGCAAATGGCATCTATGACCGCTTGGCAGAAAGAAAACTCACTGACTACTTCAAAAGTGCTGTGAGCATGACCAAGAAAGAAATGAAATACGACGATTTCGTCGCACAAGCACAAGCTTAAGCGACATCCCAATCTAGCACCTGCAGGTGTTGATTTTGAGCCTTGGCTCCATAGTATAATTGCATACTACGGACCAAGGCTTTTATATTTTCGGTCTTCATGCTTCGGTTAGGGCTAAGCGCGATAATCTCTCGGGCTGGTGCTGCAGAAAGGTCTGCTAA
>JBEEKM010000016.1:0-36713 GCA_041168645.1 Bacteroidota bacterium
GCTGAAGCCAGTTGCCAACCCGAACACCAAATCATGCCACCTTGAATAATGGGGTATTTGATTTGAAAGAGTTGACAAATTCGATTTGGAGTTGTTGTCATAACAAAGAATGAGTTACAAAATTAGTCTAAATGCTTAACTTAGCGGGTATGATGAAGGCCTCACTTGTTGTAATGATCTTCCTGTACTTCGGGCTTTGTGTTCCGGGTTTACTCCGAGCTCAAATTCAAGGGCAAGAATTCATACCTAATCAAGGTCAGTGGCCCCAAGATGTGCTTTACATGGCCAAAGAAGGTGGTCAAAAGATTTGGTTTGGTCAAGACCGCTTTCTATTTGAATTTACTGATTTTTCTGATTTAGAAGCAGCGCACCACCGCCACGAGCAAATAACAGCACCTCAAGTCCGCGGTGCATTTTTTGCTCAAGTTTTTGAGCAAGTCAACCAAGCCGCTCAAACAATCAGTACCAAACCAAAGTCCTATACTTATCAATTTTTTCAAGGCCAAGATACAACGCGTTGGGCTAGCAAGGTGCAAGCCTTTCAAGAACTGACCTACCAAGATTTTTACCAAGGAATTGACCTTCATTTGGAGAGTCAAAAAGGAGCATACAAATACAGTTATATCCTGAAACCTGGCGCAAATCCGGCCCAAATTCGTTGGCATTACGTTGGGGCAAAGCAAATAAACATCAAAGCTAAGCAGCTTAAAATTCAAACTGAACTCGGCGAATTAATCGAACAAGATCTTTATGCTTATCAAATTGTTAATGGGCAAGAGCGTCTGGTTCGTTCTGAGTTCAAACAGTTTAACGATGGCAGCATTGGTTTTGAACTCGGATCTTATGACGCTACATTGCCACTCATCATTGATCCTGTACTTGTATTTGCCACATACAATGGCGCTGTCTCGGATAATTTTGGCATGACAGCAACCTATGGTTTTGATGGTTCGGCTTATGCAGCCGGGGTGGTTTACGGCAATAACTTTCCACTTCCAAGTTTGGCAAGTTTCGATGTCAGTTCCAATTTCACGGCGGTAAGCGGTAATTATGGCATCACTGATGTATTCGTGACGCGTTATGCTGCAGACGGAAGCACTATGTTGTGGTCTTCTTTCTTAGGAGGAGGAGATGCCCTACAGGGTACCGAAACCGCACACAGTTTGGTCTGTGACTCTCTGAATAATATTTATCTTTTCGGCGCAACATCCAGTCTAGATTTTCCTGTTAGCCCTGGTGCTTTTCAAACAATACACAGCGGAGGCACCGCCAATACCAACTTTTTTTACAATGGCATTTACTTCGGGACACAAGGCAGCGATATCTTTGTCTCTAAACTCAGTGCTAACGGCCAGAACCTATTGGCTTCTACCTATGTTGGGGGCAATCAAAATGATGGAGTTTCATACCGCAGTTTAGGTTTGCCTTATTCTTCAGTGGCGGCCTATGACTCTTTGACCACTAATTACGGCGATCAATTCAGAGGTGAAATTTACCTAGATCAACAAGGAAATGTTTTAGTAGCTAGCTGCACGCGTTCTGCGAATTTCCCGCTGCAAAATGCGTTTCAAGCAAGTAAAGGAGCGGGGCAAGACGCCGTAGTATTCAGACTCAATAATTCAATGAATAGTTTGCAGTTTTCTTCTTTTTACGGTGGAAACAAAGACGATGCGGCTTATTCAGTCAAAACCGATACTTTAGGAGCTATATTTTTTGCAGGAGGTACTTCCTCAAATAACTTGCAGGGTACTTCAGGCGCTTATCAAAGTACTTACAACGGAGGAAAAACTGATGGTTTTGTAGTCAAATTGCCAGCAGCAGGTAATAGCATCACAAAAGCTAGCTACATCGGTACTTCTAATTATGATCAAGCATTTTTTGTTGAAATAGACCGCAACAATCAGGTCTTTTTATTGGGGCAATCTACGGGTGGCGCTTTTGTGGTTAATAATGCGCAGTACAGTAACCCCGGAAGTAGTCAGTTTGTACTCAAACTCAATAATCAACTCACAACCAATTTGGCCTCTACCGTTATCGGCAATGGCTCGAGTCAGATCAATATTTCGCCGGCGGCTTTTCTAGTTGATATCTGTGGTAATATTTATATTTCAGGTTGGGGAGCCAATATCTTACAAAGTACGCCTTTAAGCGGAATGCCCGTGAGTGCAAACGCCTTTCAGAGTACCACCACAGGTTTTGATTTTTACCTCATGGTACTCCAAAACAATATGTCAGGCTTGCTTTATGGCTCTTATTTGGGTGGGGCTATTGCTCAAGAACACGTTGATGGTGGAACTTCGCGCTTTGACAAAAACGGCGTGGTTTACCAGTCTGTTTGTGGAGGTTGTGGCGGCCATTCTGATTTCCCGACTTCCTCAGGAGTATGGTCCAATACTAACAACAGTTCAAACTGCAACAATTTGGTCTTTAAATTCGATTTTGAACTCATTCCAAGCGCTGAATTTTCAAGCTCGGTTGTTCAGGGCTGCGAAGATCTCAGCGTTACTTTTCAAAATACATCTACTCAATGGGATTCCTACCTTTGGGATTTCGGCAACGGCGACACCAGCTCAGTGATTTTCAATCCGGTTGTGGTTTTTGAAAATCCGGGCACCTATGAAGTCAATTTATTTGTTACCGACAGCGTTTGCCTCATTACCGACACCGCCCAAATTCAAATTTTAGTGCTTGATTCTTTGCTGCTTGACTTATATGACACAATTAGCCTCTGTAGTTCGGCGCCTTATCTACTAACAGCTCAAACTTATGGCACTGCCAATCAATTTATTTGGTCAACGCAGCCCAACTTGAATCCGCCACTCAATGATCCGCAAGATTCCACGGCACTGATCACTCAAAATGGTTGGTATTATTGTCAAGTGAGTAATGGTTTATGCACCGCTTTTGACTCCGTTTTTGTACAGTTTGATACACCACTGCAAGCTTCGTTTAGCATTGCTGATACCATTGGTTGTGCACCTCTAGTTGTGCAAATTCAAAACAGCTCAAGCACCACCACCTCTTTTCTTTGGAATTTTGGCAATGGGGTAGTAGATAGTCTTACTTTTGAGCCAACCCTGACCTATACCCAGCCCGGAATTTATCAAATTTCTTTACAGGTATCAGATTCCATTTGTCAAGGGACAGCCACATTTAATTTGCAAGTTAATGTTGGGCCAGCTTTAGAGGTCAACGCTCCGACCGATTTACTGCTCTGTAGTTCTGTAGACACCACGTTAATTCCAAATATTCTTGGCACACCTAATTCCATCGTCTGGTCCTCGAACAATAATTTTTCAGATACACTCAATTTGAACGGAAGCCCAAATCTTGAACTCATAGACCCGCAAAATGCTTGGTATTATGTCGAGGTGAGTTCTGCTTACTGTTCTGCTTCCGATAGTGTTTTAATTAGCATCCAAGCTCAAGATTTAGAGGTAGAGTCCCCTTCATTAATTTGCGCCGAGGTTCCGTTTGTAGCCAGTATTTTCCCGAACCCGAATTTTCAGCAGATTACTTGGTCGCCGGCAAGTGTTGTCCAGGCAGGGCAGGGGCAGCCAACTGTTACGGTTGCCTTATCGGCGCCACAATATTTGTATGTCACGGTCGAAACCGCACAGAATTGTATCATTCAAGATTCAGTATTTGTAAATGTATCTTCACTCAACCCGCTGAGTGTTGTTGCCAACGCGAATCCGCTTGTTATTTTGCCCAACACCATTACTCAACTTTTGGGTCAGCCAACGGGTGCCTACACTTACAACTGGTCTCCTTCTCAAAACTTAAGCTCAGCTACTACTCAAAATCCAACGGCTTTGCTCGATCAAACAACGTTGTTTACACTAACTGTTTCAGATGGGCTTTGCTCGGGTTCAGATACTGTTTTGGTCAAGGTTTATGATAGTATTTGCCAAGAGCCATTTGTCTATATTCCAAATGCGTTTTCTCCAAATAAAGATGGCAATAATGATAAATTGTATGTCCGCGGGCAGTACATCTTCGAATTTGTTTTTAGGGTTTATGACCGCTGGGGAGAACTCGTTTGGGAAACAAGCAATATCAACGATGGTTGGGATGGTACGTATCGCGGAAAATTGCTAGACCCTGATGTCTATGATTATTACTTACAAGTCACCTGTATCGGCGGGCTAGAAAATATCATCAAAGGAAACATTACACTTATTCGTTAAGCATGAAAAAAATCATCACTAAGAAATCCGAGCAATTTTTAGAAAATTACCTCAATAATGCCAGCCCAACGGGCTTTGAAACATCAGGTCAACAAATGTGGCTCGATTACCTCAAGCCATACATCGACGATTATATCACCGATGCTTATGGTTCTGTAGCGGGCATCATCAATCCGGGGCAGCCTTATAAGGTTGTTATCGAGGCACACGCTGATGAGATTTCCTGGTTTGTACATTATATTACTAAAGATGGTTTTATTTATTTACGCCGCAATGGAGGCTCAGACCACATGATTGCTCCGTCTAAGCGCGTCAATATTCATACCGATAAGGGTCCTGTAAAGGCTGTTTTTGGTTGGCCGGCTATTCATATGCGCCAACAAAAAGAAGAGACCCCAAGTATGAAAAATATTTTCTTGGACTGTGGTTGCTCGAGTAAAGAAGAAGTAGAGGCGCTTGGCGTTCATGTAGGCTGTGTAGCTACTTTTGAAGACGAATTTATGGTCTTGAATCAGACCAAATATGTTGGCCGTGCACTTGATAACCGAGTAGGTGGCTTCATGATTGCAGAAGTTGCCCGCTTATTAAAAGAAAACAAAAAGAAATTGCCGTTCTCTTTGTATGTTGTTAATTCTGTTCAAGAAGAAATTGGACTTCGCGGAGCAGAAATGATGGCACACCGCATCAAACCCGATCTTGCACTCATCACAGACGTTTGCCACGACACCGCAACGCCAATGGTCGATAAAATAGAAAATGGCGACCAACAAGGCGGAAAAGGACCTGTATTAACTTATGGCCCGGCTGTTCAAAATAATTTCCTCAAACAAATCATTGCAGCGGCACAAAAAGCCAAAATTCCGTTCCAGCGCGCAGCTGTTTCTCGTTCAACAGGAACCGACACCGACGCTTTTGCATACTCAAATGAAGGCGTAACAAGTGCACTTATTTCCTTGCCTTTGCGCTATATGCACACCACCGTTGAAATGGTAGAAAAGTCAGATGTAGAAAATTGTATCCGCCTGATCTATGAAACTTTATTGAGCGTAAAAAGCGGTCAAGACTTTAGAAGTATCAAATAGAAAATTGGATTTTAACTATTGCAACACGATTTGCAAATCTTCCAATTCAATGACATCACCAGCGATAAGTTTGGCACGTTTACGCAGCTCTACCTCTCCGTTGCGGATAATGATCCCTTCTTCGACAATTGCTTTTGCATGCCCACCAGTTTCAGCGATGCCCATGGCCTTAAGCAGGCCAATGAGTTCGATGTAGTCTCCGTTTATTTGAAAAGTCTGTTTCATTTATTTGGCTTTGAGTTCCATTGCCTTTAAGGTATTCATCATTAAAGAGGCAATGGTCATTGGGCCAACGCCACCTGGTACTGGTGAAATAAAACTAGTTTTTGGCGAAACTTCATCAAACTTGACATCACCTACCAAACGCCAGCCACGCTCACGTGTAGCATCGTCTACGCGGGTTGTACCGACGTCAATGATGACGGCACCTTCCTTGACCATATCAGCCGTTACGAAGTTGGGCTTGCCAATGGCTGCAATTAATATGTCTGCCTCACGACAAAGCGCTTTGATATTTTTTGTTTTGGAATGCGCTAAAGTCACGGTGCAATTTCCCGGATTGGTATTGCGCGCAAGCATGATAGAAAGGGGAGTTCCAACAATGTTGCTTCGGCCCAAAATAACACAATTTTTACCTTCAGTTTCAATATTGTTTCGGCGCATAAGCTCCATAATACCGGCAGGTGTAGCTGGTAAAAACCCAGGCAAATTCAGGATCATGTTGCCTAAGTTGCGTGGATGAAAGCCGTCTACGTCTTTTTTAGGGTCTATGGCTTGGGTGATTTTGAGTTCATCGATATGCTTAGGAAGCGGAAGCTGAACAATAAAACCGTCGATGCTGCGGTCTTCGTTTAAGCTTTGAACCTTTTCAAGTAAAATGTCTTCAGGAACGGTTTCGTCATATCTTATTAAAGTACTTTCAAAACCTATGGCTTCACAGGCTTTAACTTTGGAAGTAACGTAAGATACAGAGCCGCCGTCGTTACCAACTAAAATTGCCGCTAAGTGTGGTATCTTTTTACCTTCTTGTTTTCTGACTTGAACTGCTGCTGCGAGTTCGGCTTGAATTTGGGCTGCGGTGGCTTTTCCGTCGAGTAACTTCATCTGAAAATTTTTGCAAAGATACAAAGAAGCAATGAGGGTGCAAATCCCGTATCTTTGTTAGAAATTACAATTCATGAAGCAGTTTATAGTTGCCTTATTTTTCTTGCCTCAATTGGCTTTTTCTCAGTTGCAATATCAAGGATCAGAATTAGGCCTTGAGCCCTATGTCGGTTTTTCAAATATTGGAGGAGCCTTAGGTGGTGAGCTCAAATACGCAGCGCGTTTATCCGAAAATTTATTAGTTGGTCCGTCATTTCGCGTTCAGCGCATTTGGTCAAATAATTTGGGTGTTGAAAGTCAAATGACTACTTGGGGTGGTGGTGCTTTTGCACACTTGCGCTACCAAGAGAAAATATTTGGTGGTGTTGAATTCCAATATCTCAAAAGTCCGTTTAGCTTCGCAAACCCTTTAGAAGTAGTCAGACCTTGGTCTGCCAATTTGATGGTTGGTGGTGGTTTTTACCTGAAGCTTGGTGAAAAAATCAGACTCAATGCAGCCTTGTTCTATGACGTTATCAATGCACCAAATAGTCCATTTCGCAGCAGTTATACTTTTCAAATCAAAAATGAATTCGGGCAGGTTGTTCGCATTCTCCCAATTATCTATAGAATTACTTTCTTTATTCCCCTCGATCAACAATAATGAAAATAGGCATCGTACTATACCCAACCTTTGGAGGCAGTGGCGTTGTGGCTACAGAACTCGGCAAAGCACTTGCGGCAAAGGGTCATCAGGTTCATTTTATAACTTACTCTCAACCCGTGCGTTTGGGTTCCTTCCGAGAAAATATTTTCTACCACGAAGTATCAATCACAGACTACCCCTTATTTGATTTTCAGCCCTACGAGACGCAATTGGCCAGTAAAATGGTAGATGTTGTCAAGTATGAAGGGCTAGATATTTTACATGTACATTATGCCATACCGCATGCATCAGCGGCTTTTATGGCCCAACAAATTCTCCGTGCAGAGGGTATTGAAATTCCCTTTGTAACTACCCTTCACGGCACCGACATCACGCTAGTCGGAAAAGACCCTTCTTTTGAGCCAGTTATTACCTTTTGTATCAATCAATCTAATGCCGTTACTGCGGTTTCAGAAAGTTTGAAGCGAGACACCTTAGCACACTTTAAAGTGACCAACGAGATTCAAGTGATTGCCAATTTTGTGCCACCTTTACCTCTAGACTCCGACCATCGACAATACATTCGATCTAAATATGCCCCTGATGATCAAGCCATTGTTTGTCACGTCTCTAATTTTAGACCCGTCAAACGCACCGAGGATGTCATACAGGTTTTTGCAAAAGTCCGTTCGAAAAAGCCCTGCAAACTTATTTTAGTAGGTGATGGCCCTGATCGTTATGCCTGTGAGCGCTTGTGTCGAGAACTTCAAATTTGCAACGATGTCATTTTTCTTGGTAAGGTCCGCGATACAGCACACGTGATGGAAATTGCCGATGTCTTTTTACTGCCTTCAGAAACCGAAAGTTTTGGTTTGGCAGCGCTAGAGGCAATGGCTGTAGGCGTTCCGGTGGTTTCATCAAACACTGGTGGTATTCCGGAGGTAAATATACATGGCGAATCTGGTTTTTTATCTGATGTCGGAGATATCGACGATATGGCTCAAAATTTAGAATATTTATTACAGCCCGAGGTTTTGGCTCAATTTAAAGTAGGTGCTTTAAACCGAGCTAAAGCTTTCAGTTTAGATCAAATTTTGCCGCAATACGAAGAATTATATCGTAAATTAGTTCAAACGAAGTCATGAAAATAGGAGTTTTGTTATCGGGCTGTGGTGTTTATGACGGTGCCGAAATTCAAGAGGCTGTGCTAACACTGCTTGAAATTGAGCGCATGGGTGCCGAAGCCATCTGCATTGGCATCAATGCCAAACAACATCATGTAATCAATCACCTCACCGGTGAAGAACAGCCCCAAGACAGAAACATGCTTGAGGAGGCAGCTAGAATTGCACGTGGCCAGATTATTCCGATTGAACAAATTGTACCTGCAGATCTCGATGCTTTGATCATTCCAGGCGGTTTTGGTAGCGCTAAGAATTTTTCAACTTGGGCCTTTGCGGGGCCGCAAGGTCAAATTTTACCTGAAGTCAAGTTGCTTTTGGTCAATATGTATAACGTTGGTAAACCCATTGTTGCGCTCTGTGTCAGCCCAATTTTACTCGCCTTGGCCTTGCCAGAGAAGGCTTTAGAATTAACACTCGGTAATAGCCAAGAAGCTTCTCCTTACGATATATCAGCTTTTCATGCAGGCCTGAATCAATTAGGAGCTACAGCCCAAGAGTGTCAACTCGGAGACGTTCATGTTGATGCTGTCAACAGGATCATCACTGCGCCATGCTATATGCTAGAAGCCAAACTCCTCGATATTCAAAGCAATATTACACAAGCCCTAAAAGCATTAAAAGACTTACTTGAAGCCTGATCAAACACATATTGACCAGTGGCTTGCTGCGAGAAAATCGGAGAAAGCGCTGCGCAACCCCGAACAACTTTTTGAGGGTTTGCAAAATGGGTCAAGGTCCGCATTAAGTGCGGCTATTACCCTCATTGAAAGCGAAAACCCCGAGGACAGAAAGCTAGCTGCTGTGCTACTGAGTCGTTGTAAAAAAGTTGCCAAAAGTGCCAAGAGAATAGGCATCACTGGTGTTCCGGGTGTCGGGAAAAGTACTTTTATAGAATCTTTCGGACTACAATTACTCGAGAAAGGACTCAAGATTGCTGTTTTAGCCATTGACCCTTCTTCTTCCGTTTCAGGCGGCAGCATTCTTGGCGATAAAACCCGCATGGAACAACTCTCTACCCAAGAAGCTGTTTTCATCAGGCCCTCCGCAGCAGGTAGAACCTTAGGTGGTGTGGCCAAAAACACCCGTGAAGCTATTTTGCTTTGTGAAGCAGCTGGTTTTGACATCATCATCATTGAAACCGTGGGTGTGGGGCAATCAGAAACGGTGGTTCACGGGATGGTTGATTTCTTTTTAGTCCTGATGTTAGCCGGAGCAGGCGATGAACTCCAAGGCATGAAACGCGGCATCATGGAGCTTGCCGATACCGTTATCATCAATAAGGCAGATGGCGCAAATGAAATAGCTGCAAAAAATGCAAGAACACAGTATGCCAGTGCCCTTCATATTTTTTCGCAAAGGCCAGATGCATGGCAGGTCCCGGTGCTCTGCGCCTCGGGCTTGAACGGAGTAGGGCTCCCTTCAGTTTGGCAAGAAATTGAAAAGTATTTTACGCATCTGGAGCAAAAAGGCTTACTTGCTCAGAAAAGAGCGCAGCAAGAAGTTGTTCTTTTCGAACAACTCATCGAAGAACAGCTCCGACAAGCATTCTTCCTGAATCCGACGCAACAAGCCAAATACAAGCAATTGCAACAAGCCTTACTTCGAGGCGACATCATGGTTTATGAAGCCATTGCTGAGTTGTTTGAGGGTAGTCATTAAGACTCTGTTTTTCTTTAGTTTAGGAAAGCCCTCAGACGTTTTTAAATCCACCAATTTTAATACTTCACCAACTTAAAATTACTGAGCGTTTCGTTGTTTTTGATGACGCGTAAGATGTAAACGGCGGCTCTGGATTCAGAAAGGGTAATAGGTGTTTCTAGTTCGGTGTTATTAACGATTCCTGAAAGTACTTTTCGACCACTTAAGTCATAAATTTCATAGGTGCAGCCTTGGGCCTGTGTTTTGTTGTTGTGCGATAAAATAAAGGCGCCGTTGGTAGGGTTCGGAGCTACACCAAATTCAATTGTTGGGCCATCTGGTGGGAGTGGAGCTACCATAAAGACCGCTGTAAAGGTCTGAGAAGCAGTATTGACGTTGACTTCTAAAGAGTCCGTCAATGTATCCGTAATATTAGCTGCTGATATCCAATGAGAAAAGATGTAACCAGGTTTAGCTTTTGCCTTTAAAGTAATCGGTACGCCGTCAAAGTAAGTGCCGCTCCAAGGTAAATCTTGCGGTTCAATGGTATTGAGCTGAATGGTTCCAGATTCTGCTGGAAAAACATCTAGTTGTACCTGCACTTTTTTGGTCAGGTTGAAGGCAGCGCGCAATTGGTTAAAAACAAAAGTTGACCTGCACAGCAATTGATCTCTGAACATTTCGTGGTCTGCGGTGAACCCCGCCATTTGAGCAGCGATGTTGTTAGGGTCACCCCAGCGCGCAAATTGCTTTGGCATTTCAGGTAGCATGGATTCGTAAAAGCGGTTCTCCGTTTCTATAAGGATTTCCTGTCGATAACTTGTATTCATGAGATCGGCAAAGCGATTGATGAAGTAATTGCGGTATTGCAAATTCTGCATGCTCTGTTTCCAGATATTGATGTAGGGGTTGCTTTCGGGTTGCCCCAACATATAATTGATATGGTTGTCTGTGCAATTTGTCCAACCATTCGGTTGCATAGAGAGTTCGAGATCAATAAGGGCAAAGCGCCAACGCTGCTTACTTTTATCTGACCGGTATATTTTGATATTATTACCTGGCCAATCGACATTGCCCATCCAAGACTCCGCAATGATGTAATCCGTGTAATGCTTGAGGTCGAAATACTGATCTGCAGCTTGCCAATAAGTCGGGCTCTGCACATCCAGGGAATTAAAAGATTGATAAGCAGCCCAAAAATTGTCTACATCGCCTTCAACGGCTCGAAGAATGAGGTTATACCAATAACTTAAGGAAAGCAGTTCTACTGAATCTTTATTGGCCTGATCGTGTTGCTCAAAATACTCTGGATTAAACTTCTCACGAAGTTCATATAAACCAAAATACGAACCGTTGATGTAAACGCTTACTGGTCTATAGCTTGAATAATAATTTTGCGTGCCTTCGCTCATCATGCGTACCTGGGATGCATCTTTGTAGGGCAATCTGAGGTATTGATTAGAACCATTCCTTAAATAAATTTCGCTGTATTTATTGCGATTTGGGCGGTCAGGCAATAGCCCTAAAAACCAAGAGTTTTCGCCATAGATGCCATGGTCAAAAATCAAGCGAAAAGAGTGTTGGGGTTGAGACCTACTGCCTCCTGCACCACCATCAACCCTAATTGCAGCTTTGCCTTGCATTAAAAGAGGATGCGTGGCACCGGTATCGAGTAAAATGGCATGTGCAGGTCGGAGCCAATCCATGGACCAATTGTCAAATATGCCTGTAGCGCCAAAAAGGTTCGTGTTTGGTGTAGAGACCAATAAAATTGGAGTAGTATGTGAAATGTCAAACACATAGGTTGCAACAGCTTGTTCGCTAGGTAGAAGCGTGCCATTGCTATTGAGTGGGACAACACGCGCCCTGAGTACTTTATTTGAGGTTATGAGAATCGGGCCCGCATATTCCATCGAGTTAAGCGTAGGGTCTAGTCCGTTGAGGGTGTAGACTAATTTGGCAAGATTGGCATCGAAATTTGCTGAAATACTGACATTCTGGCCACCTGAATAAAGGCCACCTTGTAACGAGAAAATTGGCCTGGTGAGCGTATCTGAAAAAACAATTGCTCCATTATTGCTTTGTGCCACCGTAGGTTGCATCCAGGAAATATTTGCAGCGCCATTCGGATAACGCCCTACTGATATATTGGGTTGAGGGCAGTTGATTTCTAGTTGGTCTTTTAATACGCTAGTGGCATCAAATAAATAAATGGTTTCACCATTCGCATTGAGTTTAAAATTAGTGTGTAGCTGTTCGCCTTGCAGTGGATAAAATTCAGAACTTAATTCATTGGCAAGGGTTTGGTTAAATGAAATCTCAATGTAATCATAAAACTCGCTAATTGTACTCGCTACTTGAAATGACAAAGAATTGATGGGGCCTGCTGTAAGGCCTGCTGCTTGTAGTTCTGAAGCCCTTATTAATATTTGATGTCTGGCACCCCAGTACCAATTGCCATAGGGCGCTGGGTAGTCCGTAGTTCCATTTGTAATATTTCCTGTCCCGATGATGGTATTATTGATTTTTAAATTTGGTCTTTGGTTATAGACTTGCCCCGCATTACTAGAACACGCCGCAGGCGAACCATCGACAAAGCTAGCCATGCAAGATGCATAAGGCGTTGCGCTCTGAAAGAAGACAGAATTTTCAGTGTAGCCAGTACTATTGTAGGAACAAATATTAATGAGAAGATTGGAGCTGCCATCCCAAATATAATTTTGGTTGAGTACATGCGTATTCCATCCTGTAGTTGGTTGAAAATTGAGCGTGGATCCTGCTTGGGTGAAAGGAGGTGTGCCGGATTTATCTTTTCCGCTACAGAATACCCTCAAAAATGATTGTGGAGCAAGTTGAATATTTGGTAGCGCCCAAGCATTCAGTCCATTGAGTTGCTCAGCTAATTTCCATTGCCCTAAATTAACAGCTGTATTGGACTCATTAAAGAGCTCAATCCAATCTGGGAAATCGCCATTTTCGTCTTGTTCGACATTCCCATTTTTATTACAGCCTTCGTTGATTTTGATTTGTGCATTTGAAAACAGCGGGACTAAGCAGATAAAAATCTTGAGGAGAAATTGAGCAGTATTGATTTTCATTGTTTAAAAATAACAAAAAAGGCCGGCAAAAGCCGGCCTTTCAATACAAAAGAAATGCTGTTGCTTATTTGATAATTTGCAATGCCTTTCTTGTGATGTCTTGCGCGCCGCGCAATTCGAGGATGTATGATCCTGTAGCGACATTGTTTGTAATGACTTCAAATGCACCGTTACCAAGTGTTTGTACTTCAATGGCAACCGCTTGGCCCATTTGATTGTACATCACAATTTGCTCAACAGCAGCACCCACTACAAACACGTTACCTCTACTTGGGTTCGGGTAAACAACTGTTTGAGCTAATTCTTGTGCATCGATTCCTACTAAAGATTCAACAGTAATTGTATCTGTATAAGTACAACCTGAAGCATCTGTAATGGTAACAATGTAGTCGTCGCCATCGAGGTTATTGAGGTCTTCAGTTGTTGCACCATTACTCCAGTTGTAAGTGTAAGGGCCAGTAGCTCCGTTTACACTTAGATCAATTGCACCGTCAGTTCCCCAAATTGCAGGTGTAACCGCTGCGCTAACAGACCATGCTGCAGGCTCAGATACATTGGCAGAGGCACTTGTGCTACAACCATATGAATCCGTTACAACACAAGAATAAGCTCCTCCGCCTAATCCTGAAAGTGTAGCTGAGCTCACAGTTGAACCTGCCCAGTCATAGCTGTATGGGCCAGTACCACCTGTTGCACTTACTGTTACACTACCTGTGTTAGTTCCGTAGCAAAGTGGGTTTGAAGCACTTGCAGTAGCTGCAATATTGCTCACGGCCAATACAGTAACGACAGTGTCTGTACAACCTAAGCCATCCGTAACTACACAAGTGTAAGTACCAGGGCCAACAGAAGTTACATAGGTTGACGTGTTGTTTGTTCCTATCCATTGGTAAGTATAAGGAGCCACACCACTTGCAGCACTGATTTCAAGGTTTCCTGTTTGTGCACTATTACAAAGTACATCAGTACCGCTCATTGTTCCAGTTAAGTTAGATAATTCAACAATTGTATCATTGTAAATTACGATACAACCAGTAGCATCGGTAACAGTTACTTGGTAGGTTCCGGCAGGAATATTTGAAAGCGTTGGAGTTGAACCAAGGTTATTAGACCAAGAATATACATAAGGTGTAACACCTTGACTTGCATTGAGTACAATTCCACCTGTTGACTGTCCACCACAGGTTACGTCTTGTGTAGTAGCCGAAACTGTTAAGTTAGACTGGCTTGGCACAACTACATTGAAAGTAAGTGGGCAACCGTTTACATCTGAAAGTGTAAGACTATACTGACCTGCAGCTACGTTACTAATTGTTGCAGTCGTGTTTCCGTTAGCCCAAGCATAGTTAATTGTTCCTGTTCCACCGGTTGTACTTACTGTAGCAGCGCCGTCGTTGGCTCCACATGAAGCAGCTGTTGTCGCAACTGTTTGGTTGTAGGCAACACAAGATTTAAAGATTGGATTAACAAGGAATGAGTAATTGATAGATGCTGGTGATTGCCAGTTACCTCCTGAAGCTTGGTCCCAACGGTAGTAAACCATGTTAGGGCTAGCATAGTCAGTAGACGTAGCCAAGCGAATATTTCCAATACTTGAAGACGCTTGGTAAACACCAACAAAGTAAGTTCCTGGTGTAAGGCTTAAAGATCCTCCAGAAACAGGTAATTTAATGACAGCGCCATTCAAGTTGTCTGCAGCTGTAGTTGTGTATGTTACAGTTGAAGCAATTGGCGTAGCGTTAGGAACCATAGCACCAGTGGTAGCATTAAGCGTAGTTCCATAAATATTTACACTTGCTACGTATCCAACAGGTGTACCTGGATTCAATACAAATTGAACTGAATCAAGGAAATCATTTTGAGTAAGCGTGTAGTTATTACCAAAGACAATGTTGTTGGCAACTGTTGTTGCATTTAAACCTAAAGATCCGGTAACACCAACAGTTCTTGACATTTCACCTGTAGTGCGCACAAATGTTGTGGTTTTGCTATTGTTCTGAGGAATTTGATCACCAGGGTTATTGAAAACGTAGTCAATAGTATATGCTCCGAGCGCAGTGACATTAAAGTTAGCCACTGTGAAGGTGTCAATTTGCCCAGCGATAAGATCTTGAGCTACTGACGTAGCTGTGTAAACCGTATTGTTTGCAGCATCTTTAACCGTAGCGGTCATGGTAACACCAGTTACAGTTGCTGTTCCGAGGTTAATTGCTCGTGCCCAAAATTGCAAATCATTTCCTGTTAAGGACTGACGCGTATGAATTCTGGTGTTCTCTCCACCTGGGTTACGATTGTTCAAGAAAGCAATTTCACTTGTTGGATCTGAGCCAAACTTAGGACGCATCATAAATACAACGCTTACGCCATAAGTTTCTGTGCTTGTCCAAGCACCAGTACCTACTTTAATGACGCTTTTTCCTGCAGTGTGTGTAGCAGAACTTACACCAAGCGCAAAGCCAGCTGTACCAGCGTGGTTCACAACAAATAAGAACTCAGATCCGGCAGTTACAGGAAGTGGCGTTGTGAAGGTGTGGAATTTCCAACCTGCGCCATTTGCAGTGATGCTTGGGCCTGTGTAAACTGGGTTGGTACTCGGAACACCATTGGTTACTGAATAAACCAAAATATTATACGCTTGAGTAGTTGAGGTACTTGCTACGTAATAAGAAACACCGGTAACGTTATCGGCACCATAGAAATTGTAGTAATTCCCTTGTTTCCAAGTAAAGTTTGTTGAACTCCAGTTATAGCCAGTAAGATAAACGTTATTATCACGAGCATAGTAGTTGTAATCAAGAGTAAGGTTTTGTGTGGTGATATCGTTTGACGTAACACCATCAACCTGAGTTTGCGTTTTGATATACTTTACCAAATAAGATTTAGAAGATGTCAGCGCTGGAGACCAAGTTCCACAAGAGATCACTTGTGATGCACCAATAGCTAAGTTTGTAGCGGTGCTGGCAAGTGTTTGAACTGGCGTGGTGGTATTTGGTAATTCATAGATTTCTGTAGTAAGCACTACGTTAGTTAGTGCTGAACCGCTGAAATTATTAACAGTTGCACCAAATGGAATACCTGCACTAGCTTGCGTGATCGGAATTCGGGTGTAACGGTTTGTTACGTAAGTAATTCCGGCATCATTGTTCATCGGAAGCGCAGTAAATGTAAAGTTCCAGGTAAATCCTGTTGCTTCCCACTGGTTGTCCCATTCGAAATAATAAGTATTACCCGTAGTTACGATGATGTTTTCAATTTTTGAAGCATAAGCAGTTGTACCCGTTGAAATACAACCTGCAAAGTCATCGTTGTTGGCTACAGGAGTAAGAGCAGCACAGCTTCCTGACCAAACCCACAAACGGGTATCTGATCCACCACCACAAGAGTTGATGTTCAAAATACCATTGGAGGTTGGAGTGTAGGCATACCAGCCTGCTGTAAGCGCAACACCGTTCCCATTAAGACCAGGTGTTGATGGAGTTCCGACAAGTGTTGTTGCCGTAAAGGTGCCGGGTGTAACCGGCAAGGCGGTAGTACAGGTAAGGCCTTGAGCCTGGGCCTGCCACCCTACAACTAGCGCCAGAGCGGCGTAGAGTAAGCGTAGAGTTTTCTTCATAATAAGTTGTTATTTAGGTTTATAGACCCCAAGTTAACAAATTATTATCAAAATGGTTCAGAAGTTCATTAAAATTATTTTGTTGCGCAATAATTTGATTTCACCCTTAGTTTCAAGTTGTTTGAGTAGCCTTGAAATAACAACTCTAGATGAATGTAAATCATCGGCAACTTGTTGATGCGTTAGGTTTATTTCTGTGCTGCCTAAAATTTTAGCTTGATCAGATAAGTATCGTAATAAACGTTGGTCTAGATTCATGAATGCGATGGCATCGATACTTTCCATCAATTCTAGCATCCTAGTATGATAACTATTCAAAATATACTGACGCCAACTTTTAAATTGATCGAGCCAATTTTCCATGTATTCAGCTGGAAACATCAAGAGAAAGGAAGGTTCCATTGAAGTTGCTTTGATCTGGCTATCAATTTTTCGTGTACAACATTGCAAAGACATCGCGCAAGTGTCACCCCCTTCAATATAATATAGCAATAATTCTTCTCCATTTTCATTCTCCCTTGAAATCTTAATGGAGCCTTCAATAACGATAGGAATCATTTGAAGGTGATCACCGACATGGACAATGATTTCATCTGTCGTTGTTTCGCGAATTTTTGCCACTTGTGCCATCTGTTCGAGTAATTCAGCCTCGAGTAGATAACCCAAATGATCTTGAAGCATTTGCAGCTTATTTTCTGACCTTAGCATTTGCATCGTAGCTTGTGAAAAAATTAGCCCATATAATTTTAGATAGGGCAAATAAATAGGGTGAAAGCACAATTGTAAAGAAGACAACTAAGCCAATTTGCCACCATGCAGATAACCACGGAAACCATAAATTACAAGAAGTCCAAATAGTCACAAACAAGGCTACACCTAAGGCGTAAGAGACATACATCGCTCCGTAAAAGAATCCGGGTTCCTTTTCGTATTTCAACTCGCAAACATCACATTTGATACGCACATCACCTAAATGTTTTAAGTCATATGGGTGTGAAATTAGAAATTGTCCTTCCTGACACTGTGGGCATTTCATCTTAGAAATGCTATACATCTTTGTTCCTTTTCCAAAAATCATACATCAAAGTTACATTATTGCCGGCGGTTTGAAAGTAACCTAAGTTACGAATGTCAGCAAAACTGACAAAAAGGCATTTCTCTTTGTGCATTTGGGCTCAAAATGTCAGTATTTAACTTGTTTTTGTCGCTGGCATAATCCTTGACTGAGTCAGGTATCAAAAATTAATTTAAAATGGGAAAAATTATCGGAATTGACCTCGGAACCACAAATTCATGTGTTTCGGTTATGGAAGGAAATGAGCCTGTCGTCATTGCCAACTCAGAAGGCAAGCGTACTACGCCGTCTGTTGTTGCATTTGTCGAGGGTGGAGAGCGTAAAGTAGGTGATCCTGCGAAGCGTCAAGCCATCACCAATCCTACAAAAACGATCTATTCAATTAAGCGTTTCATGGGTACAAGTTTTGAAGAATCTTCAAAAGAAGTTGCTCGTGTACCTTATGAAGTAGTTAAAGGTGACAACAATACACCACGCGTAAAAATTGACGATCGTCTTTATACAGCGCAAGAGATTTCAGCAATCATTCTTCAAAAAATGAAGAAGACCGCAGAAGATTATCTTGGTCAAGAAGTCACAGAAGCGGTTGTTACTGTACCTGCATACTTCAATGATGCACAGCGTCAAGCTACAAAAGAAGCTGGTGAAATCGCCGGTTTAACAATTAAAAGAATCATCAACGAGCCTACAGCAGCAGCGTTGGCTTATGGCCTTGACAAAAAGGGTATTGATCAAAAAATTGTTGTTTTTGACTTCGGTGGAGGAACGCATGACGTTTCTGTACTCGAACTCGGAGATGGCGTATTTGAAGTTTTAGCCACAGATGGTGACACTCACCTTGGTGGTGACGACGTCGACGACGCAATCATCAACTGGTTAGCTGAAGAATTCAAAGCGGAAGAAGGTCTAGATTTGCGTCAAGATCCAATGGCACTTCAGCGTTTAAAAGAAGCAGCTGAAAAAGCTAAAATCGAGCTTTCATCAACTACGGCTTCTGAAATCAACTTGCCATATATCATGCCGGTTAACGGTATTCCAAAGCACTTAGTTAGAACACTTCAGCGCGCTAAATTTGAGCAATTAATTGCTTCTATCGTTGAGCGCACTATTGCTCCTTGTCGTTCAGCACTTTCAAATGCTGGCTTACAACCGTCTGACATCGACGAAGTCATCTTAGTAGGCGGTTCAACACGTATTCCTGTCATTCAGGAAGCAGTTGAGCGTTTCTTTGGTAAGGCGCCATCAAAAGGTGTAAACCCTGATGAAGTAGTTGCTGTTGGTGCTGCTATTCAAGGTGGGGTACTCACTGGTGAAGTAAAAGACGTTCTCTTGTTAGACGTTATTCCACTTTCTTTAGGGATTGAAACGATGGGCGGTGTATTCACAAAACTCATTGACGCCAATACAACGATTCCAACTAAGAAATCAGAAGTATTCTCTACGGCATCAGACAATCAACCGTCTGTTGATATCCATGTACTTCAAGGTGAGCGCGCAATGGCCAATGACAACAAAACCTTAGGGCGTTTTCAGTTGTCTGACATTCCGCCTGCACCAAGAGGGGTACCACAAATCGAAGTAACTTTCGATATCGATGCGAACGGAATCATGAATATTTCTGCCAAAGACAAAGGAACTGGAAAGCAACAATCTATTAAAATTGAAGCATCTAGCGGTTTATCTGACGAAGAAATCCAACGCATGAAAGCTGAGGCAGAAGCCAATGCAGATGCCGATAACAAGCGTCGTGAAGAAGCTGAATTAATCAATAAGGCCGATTCATTGATTTTCCAAACAGAGCGTCAATTGAAAGAGTACGGTGATAAAATCCCTGCAGACAAAAAGCAACCAATCGAAGATGCTTTAACTGAATTGAAAAAAGAATTTGAAGCGAAAAACATGGCAAACCTTCAAGCGGCTATGGATATGCTCAATGAGGTTTTTGGTGCGGCTTCTCAAGAAATGTACAATGCAGCTAATGCTCAGGGTGGCGGTGCTGAACCTGGCTCAGATGCCGGAGCAGGATCTCCTCAAGATGAGGTTACTGATGTCGACTTCGAAGAAGTAAAAGACAAATAAGTAAACATAGTTTTAGTGAAAAGGGCTGCTTTTGCAGCCCTTTTTTTGTAATTGCAATATTGTATAACTCACCATAACCTGCTTTTTCCTATATTTGACAATGCTCTACTCTAAATCCTTTTTACACCGCAGCTCCAATGAGTGGGTCGTGTTTGTACACGGGGCAGGGGGTAGTTCTTCTATTTGGCACAAGCAACTCAAAGACTTTTGTGAACGCCATAACGTCCTGGTCTTAGATTTAAGAGGGCACGGCAAGAGTCAGAAAATTAGCGTTCATGACAAGAAGTATTCCTTTGACTTGATAGCCAAAGATGTCATTGAATTACTAGACCAAAAGAAAATCAACAAGGCTCATTTTGTTGGCGTTTCTTTGGGTTCTATTGTCATCAAGGCGTTAAGAGCCCAGCGTCCGGACCTTGTCAAAAGCATGGTTTTTGCCGGTGCAGTTACCAAACTCAATGTGCGTTCCCGGTTTATTTTGAGAATGGGGCGCATGCTCTACAGTTTTTTGCCACAAATGTCGCTGTACAAACTCATGGCCCGCATCATGATGCCGAGAGCCAATCACAAAGAATCAAGGTCGCTCTTCGTGAATGAGGCCAAAAAAGTAGTTGACAAAGAATTTCAGCGCTGGTTTAAATTGACCGCTCGCTTAACGGCTTATCTCACTAACATCAATTCAAAACCCGAAACCATTCCAACGCTATATGTAATGGGAGAGCAAGATCACATGTTTTTGAATCCGGTAAGAATTTTGGTCGACCAAGATTTTGCTTCAGAACTCAGGGTTGTTCCCGCTTGTGGGCATGTAGTGAATTACGAAAAGGCCGAGACTTTTAATCACTTGGCACTGCAATTTATCTCGCGTCATTGCGCCTAATTTCATTTAATTAACAGCCTTAAGGCATTTTGTTAAAAAACTCTCGGCTATACTTGCCGTTTCCGACCGAATTTAACTTAAATTTGTGCTCAATTTGCAGCGAAGGTTTCGCTCAAAGAAACTTGTAAATTGAAGCACTTATGCCTAAAGATCAGTCGATCAAATCTGTCCTCATTATTGGTAGTGGTCCTATTGTAATTGGTCAAGCCTGTGAATTTGACTACTCTGGTTCTCAAGCCGCTCGCTCTCTCCGCGAAGAAGGTATTGAAGTAACCCTCATCAACTCGAATCCGGCTACCATCATGACCGACAAGGTAGTTGCAGACAACGTCTATCTACAACCACTTGAACCTGCCAGTATTGTCAAAATTCTTGAAAACCATCAAATCGATGCCGTTTTGCCGACAATGGGTGGTCAGACTGCACTCAATTTGTGCATTGAATGCGATGAAATGGGCATTTGGGAACAATTTGGCGTGCGCATTATTGGTGTAGACATCAACGCCATTGAAATCACTGAAAACCGCGAGGCATTTCGCAATTTAATGGGTGAAATTGGCGTGCCAATGGCGCCTCAAAAAACAGCTAAATCTTTTCTAGAAGGTAAGGAAATTGCCCAAGAATTTGGTTTTCCATTATGTATTAGACCTTCTTATACACTTGGTGGTTCAGGGGCAAGTATTTTGCACGAGCCCAAGGAATTTGATAATCTCCTAGAGCGCGGTTTGCAATTATCTCCTATTCATGAGGTTATGATTGACAAAGCACTTTTGGGTTGGAAAGAATACGAGCTCGAGCTTTTGCGCGATGCCAACGACAACGTGGTTATCATTTGTTCTATCGAGAACTTTGACCCGATGGGCATCCACACCGGAGACTCAATTACAGTAGCGCCTGCCATGACGCTCTCGGACACTACTTTTCAAAAAATGCGCGATATGGCCATCAACATGATGCGCTCAATCGGGAATTTTGCAGGTGGTTGTAATGTCCAGTTTGCGGTATCTCCAGATAATCAAGAAGATATCATTGCCATTGAAATCAATCCACGTGTTTCAAGATCTTCTGCTTTGGCTTCTAAAGCAACGGGTTATCCAATCGCCAAAATTGCCTCCAAATTAGCTATTGGTTATCACCTCGATGAGCTCAGCAACCAAATTACCAAAACAACTTCTGCACTTTTTGAACCAACCTTGGACTACGTTATTGTCAAGATTCCGCGTTGGAACTTCAATAAATTCCCTGGCACCAATCGTCAGTTGGGTCTTCAAATGAAGTCAGTTGGTGAAGTCATGGGTATTGGGCGCAGTTTTCAAGAAGCGCTTCAAAAAGCTTGTCAGTCGCTAGAAATCAACCGCAATGGTCTAGGGGCAGACGGCAAGGAGCTCACCAATCAAAACGAAATATTACACTCCCTTGAGTTCGCGAGCTGGAACCGCTTGTTCCATATCTACGATGCCATTAAGTTGGGTATTCCATTTAAAACCATCGTTGAGAAAACTAAAATTGACATTTGGTTCCTCAAGCAAATCGAGGATCTTATTAAACTCGAGCGCAAAATTGAAAAGTTTCACCTCGAAAACTTACCGCAAGACTTACTCTTTGAGGCCAAACAAAAAGGATACGCAGACCGTCAGATCGCTCACCTCTTGCGTTGCCTTGAATCAGAAGTTTCTACCAAGCGCAAAGAATATGGTATCAATCGCGTATACAAATTAGTCGATACTTGTGCTGCTGAATTTGAAGCACAAACGCCTTACTACTATTCAACTTTTGAATACGAGAACGAAAGTGTTGTCACAGATCGTCCAAAAGTTGTTGTTTTAGGGTCGGGCCCGAACCGCATTGGTCAAGGTATTGAATTTGACTACTCTTGCGTACACGGAGTCCTTGCAGCCAAAGAATGTGGCTACGAAACCATTATGATTAACTGTAACCCAGAAACGGTATCCACAGACTTTGATACCGCCGACAAACTTTATTTTGAGCCGGTATTCTGGGAGCATATCTACGATATCATTCAACACGAAAAGCCTATTGGTGTTATTGTACAGTTAGGTGGCCAAACGGCGCTTAAACTCGCAGAGAAATTAAGTCGTTACGGTATTCCAATTCTTGGCACGAGCTATGAAGCACTTGACCTTGCAGAAGATCGCGGTCGTTTCTCGAAACTACTCGAGAAAAACAACGTGCCTTTCCCGCAATATGGCGTAGTTGAAAGTGCTGAACAAGCCCTTGAACTCGCCGATGACTTAGGTTTTCCATTATTAGTGCGCCCTTCTTATGTACTAGGTGGGCAAAAAATGAAAATTGTCATCAACAAAGAAGAACTCGAGCATCACGTCGTTGATATTATCAATGAAATGGGTAGCAATCAAATTTTGCTCGACCATTTCTTGGGTGGTGCAATTGAGGCTGAAGCCGATGCCATCTGTGATGGCGAAAACGTATACATTATCGGAATCATGCAGCACATCGAGCCTGCTGGTATTCACTCTGGTGACTCCTACGCGGTACTTCCTCCATACAACCTCGGAGATTTCGTCATGACGCAAATTGAAGACATCACCAAGAAAATTGCTATTGAACTCAAAACCGTTGGTTTGCTCAATATCCAATTTGCCATCAAAGACGACAAAGTATACGTCATCGAAGCCAACCCAAGAGCATCTCGAACAGTGCCATTTATTGCCAAGGCCTATGACGAACCTTATGTCAATTACGCGACTAAAGTCATGTTAGGTCACAATAAGGTTACTGATTTTAACTTCCAGCCGCGCAAAGAGGGTTACGCTATTAAAAT
This sequence comes from Bacteroidota bacterium, assembly GCA_041168645.1. Classification (GTDB taxonomy): domain Bacteria; phylum Bacteroidota; class Bacteroidia; order Flavobacteriales_D; family Crocinitomicaceae; genus UBA952. The sequence goes on from JBEEKM010000016.1 coordinate 23,372, forward strand.
TCCAGTTTTTTCTTACGAGAAATTCCCAGACGTGAAAAAAGAACTCGGGCCTGAAATGAAGTCAACAGGTGAAGCGATCCGTTTCATTAAGAACCTCAAAGACCCTTTCTTTACCAAAGTTTACTCGGAAAGAAACATGCATTTATCGCGCTAATATTTAGCGAAGTTTCCTTTTAAAAGGGCGCTCAAATTATTATATTTGTTGGATGCACCGACTCGATGACATCACGGCTCCAATTCAACAAGAATTGCTTGATTTTGAAAAGCATTTTCAAAATACGATGCATTCTGAGGTTGCGCTCCTAGACAAAGTAACCAACTATATTGTCAAACGCAAGGGAAAGCAATTGCGCCCGATGTTTGTCTTTCTGAGCGCCAAAATGCTCGGTGAAATTGGCCCAACTACTTTTGATGCCACAACCCTCGTTGAGTTGCTGCACACAGCCACACTTGTTCATGATGACGTCGTTGACGACGCCGCAGAGCGCCGTGGCTTTTTCTCCGTGAATGCACTCTGGAAAAACAAAATTGCCGTGTTAGTTGGCGATTACATGTTATCTAGAATTTTGTTGCTTTCTATCGAAAAACGCAACCTGGATCTTTTAGAGATCGTGGCACGCGCTGTTCAAGAAATGTCTGAAGGTGAACTCTTGCAAATCGAAAAAGCTCGTCACCTAGATATCACAGAAGAAATTTACTACGAGGTTATTCGCAAAAAAACGGCATCTTTAATTGCTACCTGCTGTGAGGCTGGCGCCCTAAGTGTTGGTGCTGACACCGAGAGGTCCAACATGCGCCGTTTCGGAGAGCTCATCGGATTGGCTTTTCAAGTCAAAGACGACATCTTTGATTACGGTACCGGAGAGCAAATTGGCAAACCAACTGGCATCGACATCCGCGAACAAAAAATGACGCTTCCGCTCATTTATGCCATGCAAAATGCACCTGCCGCCATTCAAAAAGAACTCAAGTACATCATCAAAAATAAATTTGACGACAGCAAAAGTGTACAGCGTGCTATTCAACTCGTCTGGGAATCAGGCGGTGTGCAATACGCTCAAAAAAAGATGGAAGCACTCGCGCAAGAAGCCATTGAAATGTTGGCAGCCTACCCCAACAATGCTGCTAAAACTTCGTTACTTGCCTTAGTTAATTACACCATGACCCGTGAAAAATAATCCGATGCAACTCTTTAAAATTTGTCTATTTCTTACCTTAACTTTTTTCTTAACTGCATGTTCTGAAACCAAAAAGCAAGATCCTGCAGCTCCAGTTAAAAAAGAAAATTTAGTAGACCTCAAAGATGGCCATTACACCGAATGGTACCCCGGACGCAAGCAAATCAAATATCAAGGCAACCTGAATAAGGCGGGTAACCGCGAAGGTAAATGGGATTTCTTTTCCGAAAGTGGCAATCTGCAGTCCTTCACAATGTATCTTGATGGTAAAAAAGAAGGTCATTCAGTCGTCAAGTACCCAAATGGCAAAATTCATTACTACGGTTCTTACCAAAACGATCAAATGGTCGGTGAATGGGTAAGCTATGATCAACAAGGCAAGAAATCAATCAAAGATTACGGATTTCCCCTATAAATGAGTAAAATCCCGCCACATATTGTCGATCAAATTCTCCAGACGGCCCGCATTGAGGAGGTCATCGGGGAGTTTGTGCAATTGAAGCGTGCGGGTTCAAATCTAAAAGGCTTAAGTCCTTTTACCGATGAGAAAACACCTTCGTTTGTAGTTTCTCCGGCCAAGCAAATTTTCAAATGCTTCTCTACGGGTAAAGGCGGAAATGCAGCTAGTTTCCTCATGGAAAAAGAGCATTTTTCTTACCCAGAAGCTTTGCGTTGGTTGGCAAAAAAATACCAAATTGAAGTTCCTGAAGAACGCGAGGCAACTGCTGAAGAACTCGCTGCGCTCAATGAACGCGAGAGTTACCTCATCATCAATGAATTTGCAAAAAATACTTTTGCAAACATGTTACTCGAGTCAGAAGAGGGCAAAGCCATTGGTTTATCTTATTTTGAAGAACGCGGCTTTAGTAAGGCCACCATTGAAAAATTTCAACTCGGTTACTGTCTCAATACAGGTTCGGCTTTCACACAACTGGCGCTAGAAAAAGGCTATAATCAGGCTTACCTCGAAAATATTGGTCTCACGAAATCCAAAGAGGATCGTGTTTTTGACTTCTTTAAAGGCAGGGTCATGTTTCCGATACACAGCATTTCTGGACGCGTCCTGGGCTTTGGCGGCAGAACTTTGTTGTCCGATAAAAAAGTTGCCAAATATTTCAACTCTCCCGAGAGCATCATTTATAACAAAAGTGAAATTCTCTACGGCCTCTATTTTGCTAAAGGAGACATCGTTAAGTACGACGAATGTTTACTTTGCGAAGGCTACACCGATGTCATTAGTATGCATCAGGCGGGCATTCAAAATGTGGTTTCCTCTTCAGGTACCTCCCTGACCAAAGAACAGGTAAAGTTGGTAAGCCGCTACACAAAAAACCTTACCATTCTCTATGACGGTGATGCCGCCGGAATCAAGGCGAGCTTCAGAGGAATAGACCTCATTTTGGAGGAAGGCATGAACGTTAAAGTCGTACTTTTTCCGGACGGTGAAGACCCGGACTCTTTCGCCAAATCAAGAAGTCATTCCGAGCTTGAAGCTTACATCAAAACCCACAAACAAGATTTTATTTCGTTTAAGGCTGGTGTATTGCTCTCTGATGGCAATTCAGACCCCATTCAAAGGGCGAGTCTCATTAAAGATATCGTGCATTCGGTTTCACTCATTCCGGATCAAATCATGCGCTCAGTTTATGCGCAACAATTGGCACAACAGTTTGATATTTCTGAAGCAATTGTTCAGTCTGAACTCTTACAATTGCGCAAACAAGGTCTCAGTAAGCAGTTGCAAGATCCTGCCATCAACGATATCGCGCTGCCAAGGCAGGCAGCTGAACAAGCACAAACTGCCGAGGTTCCCTATGAACAAAATGACACTTCTATTTACGAAGCTGAATTAATTAGGCTTTTGCTCAAGTACGGCACACGTGCCCTTGAATTTCAGCAACAGGGCGCGGAAAATACACAAACCAGCGTCATTGAGTTGGTCATCCATGAGCTTCAAAACGATGAGCTCAGCTTCTCAGATCCTTTGCATCAGGAAATTTACCAGATCTTCGCTCATGGCGTTCATCAGGACCAAACACTTTATGCCGGAAGTTACTTTTTGCGTCATGAAAATCAGCAAATCGTACAGTTAGCCACCAACTTTGAAGCCCAAGAGCAAGACCTCAGTCATAATTGGGTGGCCAAGTACAAAATACAAACCAAATCAGAGTCTGACGATTTATACCAAACTGTTCTGCAAACCATCTATCGCTTCAAATTGGCACATGTAGAAAAACGCATCTCAGAGCTGCGCAAGGAAATTGCACAAAACACCCTTGAATCTGACGATATGCTTCTGGCCCTGGGTGAAATTGTTAGTTTAGAAAAGGTCAAAATGCTGCTCTCCGAGCAAATTGGCATTACCGTAATTCGTTAAGTATGTTTTCAGAAACGCTCTTTTATATAGGCCCTTACAAGATCTGTTTTTGGAACCTGATTTTTCTAATGCTGATCTTTTTAGTGGCAGCAATTTTCAGACGCCTGATTCATAGGGGTTTAAAGGGTTATGTTAAAAGTGCCAACATACAGCTTGAAGCCAAACAAATGGCTCGCCTTCGTTTAGTGAGCCAAAGTGTTTATTTACTCGCCATTTATATTGCGGTCTTGAGTTTAAGATACAACAATGGTCGGGTTACTTTTGATGATTTCCTCAATTTTAAGTTATTGTCCTTTAGTCAATTCAGTATAGACTTTGCAGACATTTTGGTGCTCATTTCTGTTTTCTTTGGTGCTAAAATCGCAGTCAACCTTTCTAGACTTTACATTGCCAAACGCTTTAAACGCAGTGCGCACTATGATCCGGGTACAGAATTCGTTTATATCCAATTAGCTCGTTATTTTATTTACGTTTTTTCGATCATTCTAGGTCTCAAATTGCTCGATATCGACCTCATGATCTTGCTCACAAGCTCAGTTGGTTTACTTGTGGGTTTGGGCTTGGGTTTACAAGATGTTTTCAAAGACATGATAGCCGGGATGGTTTTGCTTTTTGAAGGAAACCTGAGGGTAGGGGATATCGTCGAAATTGCGGGCAAGAACAAAAACGGAACCACTCAAGACGGCATGGTTGCCAAAATTGTCAAGATCAATGTCAGAACCACTCAGATTGAAACCCGCGAAGGCAATGTTTTGATTATTCCCAATACGCACTTAACTCAAGATAGAATTGAAAACTGGAGCCATGGCTCGGAACTCACGCGCTTTACCATTCATGTAACAGTGGCCTTTGGTGCAGACCTAGAGCTCATCCAACGCTTACTCAAACAAGCAGCCTTGGCGCATCCAAAGGTCAAGAAGAATCATCCGGTAATGGTGCGTTTGGCTGACTTTGGCGATTCAGGTGTAAATCTAGAACTCGTTTTCTGGGCTGATCAAAGTTGGGACATCAACAACTACAAGTCAGAAATTCGCTATGAGATTGACCGCCTGTTTAGAGCATACCAAATAGAAATTCCGTATCCTCAACGCGTCATGCATCAGGCGCCTCAGCGCAACTCGTAAAGATAGCGTTGAATGGTATTTTCGATGCCTAAATAAAGCGCATCAGAAATAAGTGCATGCCCAATCGAAACCTCATCTAACTGACACAAGTGCTTTTTTAAGTAGGCTAAATTTTCTAGGCTGAGGTCGTGGCCAGCATTGATGCCTAAACCAAGCGCTTGCGCAACTTTTGCAGCTTTTACATAAGGTTCTATTGCTATTTCCTTATTGTCATGAAAATGTTCAGCATAAGGCCCTGTATAAAACTCTATCCGATCAGCACCTAGCGCTGCAGCTTTCTCTATTTGTTGTGCATCAGTTTCCATAAATAAAGAAACCCTTACTCCTAGTTTATTGATTTGATCAATGATTGGTGCTAAAAAGGCTTCATTTTCAATGCAATTCCAGCCGGCATTAGACGTGAGTACTCCAGGTGGATCTGGTACAAGCGTAGCTTGGGCGGGTCTTAAATCTGCTATGAGTTGCAGGTAACGCGCATCAGGGTATCCTTCAATATTGAACTCAGTAGTTACGACCTCTTTTAAACCATAACAATCTGCAGTTGTAATGTGCCTTTCATCAGGTCTAGGGTGTACCGTAATTCCTTGTGCTCCGAAGCATTCGGCGTCAATGGCAAACTGAATGACATTTGGCAGGGATCCACCTCGGGCATTTCTGAGGGTGGCAATTTTATTAATATTGACACTTAGTCTGGTCATGGCACAATAATTGAAACACAAAAGTACGAAACATTCAAGGTTTTTAGTATTTTGGCCATCACTATGAAAGCAAGCGAAATCATTTCTGAAGTTATCCCACCTTTGGTGCACACCGACAGCGGTGAAAAAGCACTTTTATGGATGGATGAATTTCAAGTCAATCACCTGCCAGTGCTCAAAAATGGCAATTTTGTCGGGGTGCTGTCCGAGTCTGAATTACTTGATCAAGTAGATCTAGATCCTACCCTTGATGCGCTTTTTCAGCATTTGCCTCGTCCTTTCGTTTTTGCCGACGCACATCTGTTTGATATCCTCAAGCACTTTTCTTTATTCAAATTAACAGCACTGCCGGTTCTTGATCGTCAAGAGCAATATTTAGGCGTCATTTCCTCACAAGACCTATTGCAGCTTTTAGCGCAGTCCACAGGAGTTAAAGAAATTGGTTCTGTTTTAGTATTAGAAATGGATGCGAACAATTATGCGCTTTCTCAAATTGCTCAAATTGTAGAAAGTAACCAGGCAAAAATTCTGAATTTATTTGTCAATAGCGAGCCTGACAGCACTAAAATACAAGTGAGTTTAAAAATCAATCAGCAAAATCTTAGTTCAATAATCCGTACTTTTGAACGCTATGATTACAACGTGTTGGCTAGTTATCAAGCAGAAGATCAACACAACGAATTGCAAGAGCGCTATGACGAGCTCATGCTCTATTTAAACATGTAATGAAACGTATCGCGATTTACGCCAAAAAACTTTACAAATCTGACCTGCTCATACTCGAAGCTTTGCTTTCTGGTATTCAAGAAAAAGGTTGGACAGCCGTGCTCGAATTGGAATTGTCTCAAATGCTGCAAAGTAAGTTTCAATATCCAGCAAATCTGCAGACCTTCGAAACGCACCAAGACCTCAAGCAAGGCTATGATTTATTAATTAGTTTGGGTGGCGACGGCACATTTTTGAAGTCAGTGTCTTTTATCCGAGATTCTGGTGTTCCAATTTTGGGCATCAATACGGGCCGTTTGGGTTTTCTTTCCAATATTGCTAAAACCCAAATTCAACAAACCCTGGACCGTTTTGAAAAAGGTCAATTTGAATTTCAAAAGCGCTCTTTACTACGCGTAGAAACCGATGACCAGCTCTTCGGTGACGAAAATTTTGCACTCAACGAGCTTACCCTTCAAAAGAAAGATACGTCTTCGATGGTGAAGGTTCATGCCTACCTCGACGACAAATACTTAAATACCTATTGGGCAGATGGCCTTATTGTTTCGACGCCGACAGGTTCAACTGCCTACAGTTTGAGCTGTGGTGGGCCAATTATCACACCAGGTTGTCAGGTACACATGTTAACGCCTATTGCTGCGCATAACCTCAATGTGCGCCCAGTTGTCGTTCCTGACCACATGCCGATTTCCTTACAAATTGAAGGCCGAGACCGCTCTTATTTGCTATCTCTAGACGGACATTCGCGTCAGATCAAGCAAGGAGAGAAAGTGAAAATCACCAAAGCTGAATTCATGATCAATGTTGTCAAATTTGAAGACAACAACTTTTTAGACACCATCCGCAATAAAATGTTGTGGGGCAGTGATACACGTAACGATTTATAACCCAACCATGAGAAAACAAGTTTATCTAATCCTACTCGGGAGCCTCGCGCTTCATGCGCAAGCACAAGACGCACAAATCAAAAGCCGTATAGACTCCGTCAGTTATTTGGCAGGTCAAAATATTGCACAAAGTGTCCTCAAAGATTTTCCTGAGGCCAATGTCAATTTATTAGTGCAAGGTCTCAGCGATGCGCTGCTTCAAAGACCAAGTGTCTTACAAGATCCAGACAATAAATGCGTCATGACCTATTTCCAAGAGAAAATGGGCGCTATTCAGCAAGCAGAACAAGCAGTTGATCAAGCAGCTTTGGCTCAAGAAATCGAAGCCGCGCGCATCAACCGTGAAAAAGGTGAAGCCTTTTTACTTGAAAATGCCAAGAAAAATGGAATAAAAGTAACGGCAAGTGGCTTACAGTATGAAGTCATCAAAAAAGGTCGTGGCGAACATCCAACGGCTAGTTCTACTGTTAAAGTACATTATACTGGCACCACTATTAACGGTGAAATTTTTGACAGTTCAGTTGAACGCAACGAACCCATTTCCTTTCCTTTGAATGCAGTGATACCAGGATGGACAGAAGGGGTTCAACTGATGAATGCAGGTGCCAAGTATCGCTTTTATATTCCACAAGAATTGGCTTATGGGCAAAATTCACCTACTGCCTTGATTCCACCTTATTCTGTCCTTATCTTTGAGGTTCAATTACTAGAAATCGAAAAATAATACCATGAGAAAATTAATTTTTGCACTCTTATTTTTACCACTATCAGGTCTCATCCATGCCCAACGTGTCACAGAAATGGCCGATGGCATCTATGTGCGTTTTACAACCAATAAAGGAATCATCGTTTGCCAGCTTGAATACAAAAAAGTACCCATGACCGTAGGAAACTTTGTGGGCCTAGCTGAAGGAAAACATAAAGTCAACGATAAAGTCATTGACAAGCCTTTTTTCGATGGTTTACTTTTTCATCGCGTCATAGCAGATTTCATGATTCAAGGTGGTGACCCACTAGGTAATGGCTCAGGAGACCCTGGTTATAAATTTTACGATGAAATTGACCCAACGCTCAAGCACACTGGCCCCGGAATTTTATCAATGGCCAATTCCGGACCAAATACCAATGGTTCTCAATTCTTCATTACGCACAAAGAAACGCCTTGGCTAGATGGCAAGCATACAGTATTTGGTCATGTTGTATCCGGTCAGGAGGTTGTTAATGCAATTGCTCAGAACGACACCATGAAAAAAGTAGATATCATTCGCGTGGGTAAAGAAGCGCAAAAATGGAATGCCCAAGCAGCCTTTGATGAGGTTTATGTTGCCAAAAAAGCACTAGAGGCAGCACAAGAAGCAGAAATGGCCAAAGTTGCGGCAATGTCACAAGAAGAATACAAGGCCTTTATGTTCAAAGAGGTACAGCAAAAGTATCCGAAGGCGGTTCAAAGTGAAACAGGTTTGGTTTACGTTATCCTGGACAAAGGTGCCGGTGCTAATGTTGAGCAAGGTAAAAAAGTGAGCTTACATTACACAGGTACTTTTAGACGTGATGGCAAGAAATTCGATTCATCCAAAGACCGCAACACGCCACTTGAATTTGAATACAAAGTGCAACGCATGATTCCAGGTTTTGAAGAAGGCATCACATACATTCAAGAAGGAGGCAAGATTTTGCTATTCATTCCGTATTACAACGCTTATGGCAAACAGGGCCGTCCCGGTGCTATTCCGCCATATGCTGACCTCGTATTCGAAATAGAATTATTGAAAGCTGCAGCCGAGCCACACGATCACCCACACGGTGAACATGACGGTCACCAGCATTAACAAAATAGCTTCCTTTTAAACCCTGATTTTTCAGGGTTTTTTTATGCGCTTAATAGGTGAAAACGTACTGTAGCATATTCGCGCCCATTTGTAGCGCTTGCTTGCGTTTTTCAGGGGTGTCGTTATGGACTTGTGGATCTTCCCAACCGTCTGAAAGGTCGGTCTCGTAGGTGTAAAGACAAACCAAGCGCCCCTCGATGATGATGCCAAAGGCTTGCGGCTTTTTGCCGTCGTGTTCGTGTATTTTGGGTAGTCCGTTAGGAAAGGAATAACGCGCTTTGAAAATGGGGTGATCCGACGGCAGCTCTGCAAGTGGGTATTCAGGAAAAACTTTTTTGAGTTCGGCTCTTACGAAACCATCCATGCCGTAGTTGTCATCGATATGTAGAAAGCCGCCCGCCATTAGGTAATTGCGCAGATTTTGAGCCTCAGCCTTTGAAAAAACGACGTTACCATGACCCGTCATGTGAACAAACGGATACTGCATGAGGTCTTTGCTGCCCACCTCTACATAAGGAACCTCTTTAGAAATTTTGGTATGTAATTCTGAATTACAAAAAGCAATGAGGTTGGGTAGGGCAGTTGGATTGGCATAGTAGTCTCCACCACCGTGGTATTTCAAGACAGCCAATTGATACGTGGATTGGGCTGCCAAATAGGGGCTCAATAGGATGCTGAATACAAATAGTAAGTTCTTCATGAGCGACGTTTGAAATAAAAGACTTGATCAGTGCCGAAAAAATGAGATTTCACGGGTATTTTATTAAGAACAGGTGCTTTTACACCTTGTTCAAATTTGAGGTCTCCAACTAATACAAAAGCTTCGTCCCAAACGTTGTCAATGATGAAATACTGCAAGGTTCTACTGCCGCCTTCAACCATGACTGAATGGATCCCTCGTTTGTAAAGCTCCTCAAGAATTAATTTCGTAGAAGTTTCTTTGATTTTGATCCATTCAATGCCGTCCGTTTGATCGTTTTTGATCCGATTGAAAATAAGAGTGGGTGCCGCCTCTGAAAACAAACTGAGGTCGTTCTTCACTTGAAGTTGGCTATCAATTAGGATGCGTATCGGATTTTGACCGGCGACATCACGAACGGTTAATGAGGGGTTGTCATTGAGCGCAGTGTGTTTGCCGACCAAAATGCTCATTTCTTGGCTGCGCCAATGGTGAACAAGTGCCCGAGCTTCTTCTCCGGTAATCCAGTTGATACCTTTTTCGTTGTCTCCGCGCAGCTTGTCTAAAAAACCATCCTTGGTCTGGGCCCACTTGAGTGTGACGTAGGGGCGTTGCTTTTCATGAAAACTAAAGAAGCGTTTATTGAGTTCGCGCGCTGCATCCTCAAGTACGCCAACCGTGACCTGAATACCCGCTTTTTGAAGCCTTTCAATCCCTTTTCCGGCAACCTTGGGGTTTGGATCTTTGGTGGCAATAACAACATGGGCCACTTTTTTCTCGATGAGTAAGTTGCTGCAAGGTGGCGTCTTTCCAAAATGTGCGCAGGGCTCAAGGCTAACATAAGCGGTTGCACCCTCAATAGCAGCAGTATCTTGAACAGATGCTATGGCATTTACTTCTGCATGTGCTTCACCAAATTTTTGGTGATATCCTTCGCCAATGACGAGTCCGTTTTTCACGAGTACACAACCAACCATGGGGTTAGGGGCAACAGCAATGCCACCCAATCGAGCGAGGTCTAAACAGCGGTGCATAAAATCTTCGTGGCGCATAGTCAAAGTTAAGCAATTCAACTTGAAGCGAGAATCAAACGAAAAGTTAAATTGATCCTTGCTTCACTTAAATTTTTGACTTTCGGCAACTGGTGCTTCCAATGATGTTGCAAAGCACCGTGCATGTGCAAGAGGCTGCCATGCGTTAAATTAAGTTTGATCTTCTTTTTGTTTTCGAGATGTCGGAGTTCAAAGTTGCGCTCGGCTCCAAGGCTTAAAGAGGCGATACTCGGATTTTTACCTAAGGTTTTTTCGTTGTCGGCATGCCAGCCATTTGAATCCTGACCATCTCGGTAATAATTGATCAGCAAAGCATTGTAATGACAACCTGTGGTGGCTTCAATTTCAAGACGCAAGTCATCTAAAAATCTTGGAAATGGGTTGTTAATGAGTGTTTGTCCGGAATAGCCATAATTTTCACCGTTCAAAGAGAAGTAGGCCTCAAGTCTTGGCACTTTCACCTGTTTTCCGAAAAGAACAATCTGATTTTCTTGAAAAGGAAGTTCGGTCAAAATTCTTTGATATAAATTGCTCGCGCTCTTTTGATCTAAGAAATTCGGAAAAAAATCGAGCTGACCGTCTTCAATAACGAGTGCATAAGGGCTTGAATTTTCGTAGTCGGTAAACATTCCTATTTTTGTAGCTTAAAAGTACAACATGCATTTCATTGAATCTATATTCGATCTCAAAACCGGCGATTTCAGCAAAGTTATATTTGGTTTTATTACCAACGTCATCTTGGCTATTGTTATCACGATTGTAGGTTTCTGGCTGACAGGCATACTTACGCGCTTTGTCAATCGTATGCTTCAAAAAAGTGACACCGATGCTGGCTTGACCTCGTTTTTGTCGAGTTTTCTATCAATGGCCTTAAAAATAATGGTGGTCATTACCGCAATTACCCAATTGGGTGTTCAAATGACATCCTTTCTCACACTTCTTGGAGCAGCAGGAATAGCCATTGGTATGGCTTTTTCCGGAACGCTTTCCAATTTTGCTGGAGGGATCATGATTCTCGTGTTGAAGCCTTTTAAGGTTGGGGATGAAATTAAAGCGCTGGGCGAACAAGGGACTATTTCAGAAATACAAATCTTCAATACCTATCTACGTACGGTCGACAACAAAACAGTAATTTTCCCAAATGGCCCCTTGGCTAATGGTAGTATTGTCAATTATACGAAAGAAAAGAACCGACGCATTGAATGGACCTTTCATTTTGATCCAAGCGTCAAATTTTCAGAAGTACAGCAAACCATTTTAGCCATCCTGACCACCGAAAAGACGATTTTAAATAAGCCAGAACCATTCGTAGGGATCCAGCAAATGAATGAGAATGGCTTAGAAGTAAAAGTAAGGTGTTGGGTCAAGACAGCAGATTACGGCCAAGTCTTTTACAGCACGCAACAACAAGTTTTTGAGGCACTTCAGGCTGGCGCTTTTCCTTTCTTTAAAGCATAACTTATTTTCATAATTCTGTAACTGCAAATAATATTTAATTAATATTGCAGACAAGAATTAAAAATCTAACCATGCTACTTACTATTCTACTTTTAATTTTCACGGTCGTTGTCGTACCCTTTGTTTGCCTCAATTTTGGTTATACACCCAACGAACTTCAATACGAAATCTTACAGCAAATGTCTTACACTGTAGGAATCGTCATTGCATATTGTTTTATTGTTGGTGAGCTCTCTCGCAATAATTCTCAGGTCGATAAACTATGGAGTATCGTACCCATTCTTTATACTTGGCAAATGACGCTGCTGGCGCCTGAGCTTTCAGAAAAGATGGTTTTTATGTCCATTTTAGTGACTATTTGGGGTGCCCGCCTGACCTTTAATTTTGCCCGCCGAGGTGCCTACACTTTAAAATTCTGGGCTGGCGAAGAAGATTATCGTTGGGAAGAATTGCGCAAAAGACCAGGCTTCAACAATAAATTTATTTGGGGTTTATTCAATTTATTCTTCATTTCGGCCTATCAAAATGTGCTCATTTATTTGTTTACAGCTCCTGTTCTAAGTGTTTTAGCTACCAACGCCGATGCATCATTAAATTATATTGACTACGTGTTGGGTGCGCTCATGCTTGCTGCCATTACCATTGAATTCATTGCAGACCAACAACAATATAACTTTCAAACAGAAAAGCACCGCCGTATCAAGGCAGGCGAGCCTTTGGGTGACTACGAAAAAGGTTTTGTGTCTACAGGACTTTGGGGTATTGTTCGCCATCCTAACTATGCCATGGAGCAATCCATCTGGATTATTTTCTATTTGTTTAGTGTAAACGCCACCGGACAGTGGATCAATTGGACCATCGGAGGTTGTGTTTTACTAGTGATTTTATTCAAAGGAAGCTCTGACTTTTCAGAAGAATTATCGGCCAACAAATACCCAGCCTACAAAGACTACCAAAAAGCAGTCCCTAGATTTATTCCGGGTTTAAAGTTTGGGAAGTAATTCACTAAATGGTTAAAGCAAAAACTTAAGCACACTGAATGCCAAGGCAAAGAAAACAATGATTTGCAAGAACCATTGACCAGTGCCACGGTGGCCTTTAGATTGAAGATAGATGTGATTAAGGGTTCCAAGCAAGATGCCAATTCCGAATGCAAGAAAGAGCGGGCTACCCATTTTAATCTCTGAAAATATTTTTGATTAAAGCAGACCAAACTGCTCAAAGTGATGAGCGAAGTGTTTGGTATGAAGGCGTTCCCATTGCGCAACATTTAAGTTTCCGTAAAAGGGATGCAGGTGCGTTTGAGATGGATTTTCTTCGTAATACTCTGTAAA
>JBEEKM010000017.1:0-36286 GCA_041168645.1 Bacteroidota bacterium
ATAAACTGCTCATTTTAGGGGATATGTTAGAATTAGGTGCTGAAAGCCAATTAGAACATCAGAAAATACTAGATTTCCTAAGGGAAAATCAACTTCAATATTTCACAGTTGGGCCGATTTTTAAGGGTTTGAGCAACGCTGGCTTTGAAAACACAGCTTCATTAAAGGCCTATATAGCAAATCATCCGGTCAAGGACCATCTTATTTTGCTGAAAGGTTCTCGTGGAATTGCTTTGGAACAAGTGCTGGAACAGTTGTAAAATTTACTCCGCTCAATTAAGAACCGTATTGCATCAAAAATGCTTTTAAGAATGGGTCAAGTTCTCCATTCATCACGGCATCGACATCACCTGTTTCAGTTCCTGTTCGAACGTCTTTGACAAGTTTATAAGGATGCATCACGTAATTTCGGATCTGGCTACCCCACTCAATTTTCTTTTTGCCCGCCTCAATTTCATTGCGTTTCTCCATGCGTTCACGCAATTCTAGTTCATAGAGCTGCGAACGCAAGAGTTGAAGTGCTTTTTCTTTATTGGCGAGCTGAGACCTTGACTCAGAGTTTTCAATAATGATTCCGGAAGGAGCGTGACGCAAACGAACCGCAGTTTCAACTTTGTTGACGTTCTGCCCACCTGCTCCACCTGAACGGAAAGTTTCCCAGGAGATATCAGCTGGGTTAATGTTGATCTCAATTTGATCGTCAACCAATGGATAAACATAGACGGAAACAAAACTGGTGTGTCTTTTGGCATTGGAATCAAAAGGTGAAATACGAACAAGGCGGTGCACCCCGTTTTCTCCTTTTAAATAACCAAATGCAAAATCTCCTTCGAATTCAAGTGTAACGGTTTTGACACCAGCTACATCGCCTTCTTGAAAGTTGAGTTCTGTAATTTTATAACCGCGTTTCTGACCCCACATGAGGTACATTCGCATGAGCATACTGGCCCAGTCACAGCTTTCTGTACCACCTGCTCCGGCAGTAATTTGCAAAACAGCAGACAAACCGTCTTCTTCATTAGAAAGCATGTTTTTGAGTTCAAGCTCTTCAATTTCAGCAAGTAACGTTTTATGCTGGGCATCGAGTTCTGACTCTTCTGCCATGCCTTCACGCACAAATTCCATTAAAATTTCGAGGTCAGCAACTGCAGTGGCTGTTTTGTCAAAAGTTTCCACCCAATATTTGAGACCGCGGATGTGCTTCATCTTTTCCTCTGCCTTTTTGGGGTCGTCCCAGAAGGATGGATCTTGGGTTTTGAGCTCCTCCTCCTTGAGTTGCAAGCGCTTTTCTTCAATTTTTAAAAATGCTTGAATGGTAGAAAGTCTTTTTTGAAGCTCTTTGTATTGTTCTGCGGTCATGTTGCAAAGTTAAGCATTCTGTTCTGCAAAGAAAAGCACTGAAATGAGGCGCTTTTGTACAAAATGTTTACATTTGTAAGAAATCAAAAGCACATGAATATTCCAGCAGAACTTAAGTACACCAAAGACCACGAATGGGTTAAATTAGAAGGAGATATCGCTACAATTGGTATCACAGAATTTGCACAAAGCGAATTAGGTGACATCGTTTACGTTGAAATTGAAACTGTTGGTGAAACTCTTGCTCAAGAAGAAGTATTTGGCAGCGTTGAGGCCGTAAAAACAGTTTCTGATTTATTCTTGCCAATGGCTGGTGAAATCATCGAATTCAACGAAGCACTTGAATCTAGCCCAGAATTGGTAAACTCAGATCCTTACGGAGCTGGTTGGATGGTTAAAGTTCGTGTTTCTGATGCCTCAGAATTCGACGGCTTACTCGATGCAGCAGCCTACGCAAACGAGATTCACTAAGCTACAACGCTTTAAAATGATATAAAACCGCTCATGTAGCGGTTTTTTTTATGGCCAAAAGTTTTAATTGATTGATGGCATCGAATGCTGAACAGCCTCAAGTTGCTGTTCGAGTGGATCCGGCAGTGCATGGAATAAATCTCGGTCTAACATCTTTTCAAGTTGATCTATACTCATGGCATATTCCAAAATTGTTAAATCAGATTTATTATTTGGCATTAAAAAGGCTATGCCTTTCTTCGCTTTAATTGAAATGAGCGCTTTGAAATAGTATTTTGGTACACTGACCTGGTTTGGGCCAATTTTAGGTAGCGCTGGGCTTAAAACAGGGCCTGTAACTACATAAATAGAGTCATAAAGCTCAGCCCAGGTACGAACTTGTTCTTCAAGGCGCTTCCATATACCGCGATTAAACCCTGGCAACTGTGGGCTCATGTTGGAATAATAAAAAGATTCTTGCATCACAGTTTCAGACCAACTCATGTCAGCGGCAGGAGCCAAATGCCCGCGATCATAACCACTTTTTGCATAATCAGCGTTGGTAGCAGTACCTGTGCTCACGAGCGGATCTTCCATAAAACGATCCGAACGCTCTACACCTGAACCCAAGTGCGCTTTGGTGAGCAAATAGGCCACCCAATTGGCTTGCTCGTGTTCTTCGTTATAAGAAAAGGAATAAGCAGTGTGTGAGAGGACCATTTCACCGGAATGCAAGGATGGGCATGCCAAACAGTGTCGATCTGAAACACTTACGTTTTTAAACGCTAAAAAGAGCATAAAAAAAACCGGGATGATCCATAGGATTCCCGGTTTTTGAAGTTTATTGAAGCTGCTTTTAAGCATCAATTTTTGCATATTTTGCATTCTTTTCAATGAATTCACGGCGCGGTGGCACGTCATCGCCCATGAGCATAGAGAATATTTGATCGCATTCTGCTGCATTTTCAATGGTAACCTGACGCAAAGTGCGGCTCTCTGGGTTCATGGTTGTTTCCCAAAGTTGCTCTGCGTTCATCTCACCGAGACCTTTGTAACGTTGGACGTTTACTGAAGATTCACTTCCGCCACCTTTCAATTCTTGAATTAAGCGATCGCGCATGTCTTCATTCCATGCATAAACAGATTTAGTACCTTTCTTCACTTGATAGAGCGGTGGTGTTGCGATATAGATATACCCTTTCTCGATGAGCTCTTTCATGTAGCGGAAGAAGAAGGTCAAGATGAGGGTTTCGATATGCGAACCATCGACGTCGGCATCACACATGATGATGATCTTGTGGTAGCGCAATTTTTCAAGGTTCAATGCTTTAGAATCTTCTTCGGTTCCGATGCGCACACCCAAGGCTGTATAAATATTCTTGATTTCTTCGTTCTCGAATATTTTGTGTTGCATGGCCTTCTCTACGTTGAGGATTTTACCACGCAAAGGCATAATAGCTTGGAAATGGCGGTCACGACCTTGTTTAGCCGTACCACCTGCGGAGTCTCCCTCGACGAAGTAAACCTCACAAGCCGCTGGGTCTTTTTCAGAGCAGTCAGCTAATTTTCCAGGTAGACCTGAACCGGTAAGTACGTTTTTGCGCTGAACCATTTCACGCGCTTTACGAGCAGCGTGTCTAGCACGAGCAGCAAGGATCACTTTCTCAACGATGATTTTAGCCTCAGCTGGATGCTCTTCGAGGTAGGCCGAAAGCATTTCAGATACGGCCTGGCTTACTGGAGCAGTAACTTCTCTGTTTCCGAGTTTCGTTTTGGTTTGTCCTTCAAATTGTGGCTCTTGTACTTTTACTGAAACCACAGCTGTAAGACCTTCACGGAAGTCATCGCCATCAATTTCAATTTTTTCTTTGGCCAACATACCTGAGTCTGTGGCGTATTTTTTAAGCGTGTTGGTCAAACCTCTTCTGAAACCAGAAAGGTGCGTTCCTCCTTCGTGTGTATTGATGTTGTTGACGTAGGCCTGAATATTTTCTGTGTAAGAAGTATTGTAGGTCATGGCAACTTCTACAGGAATGCCTTCGCGCTCTCCTTCAAAATAGATGACATCGGAAATAAGCGCTTCGCGATTGCGATCGAGGTAAGCCGCAAATTCTTTTAGACCACCTTCTGAATGATAAGTAGTTGATACAGGATCACCGTTGTCATCGAGCTGACGCTTGTCGGTGAGGGTAATAGTGATGCCTTTGTTCAAGAATGCCAATTCGCGCATGCGTGCTGCAAGCGTATCAAAGTTATATTCTGTAGATTCAAAGATGGTGTGGTCAGGCTTAAAAGTCTGGATAGTACCGGTTTTATCTGAGGTACCGATTTCGCGAACTGCGTAAAGTGGTTTACCAATAGAATATTCTTGCTCGAAAATTTTGCCTTCGCGATGCACCACTGTGTGCATGTGAATAGACAACGCGTTCACACAAGACACACCCACACCGTGCAAACCACCAGAAACTTTGTAAGTGTCTTTGTCGAATTTACCACCTGCGTGAAGAACGGTCATGACGACCTCTAGTGCAGACTTCTTTTCTTTGGTGTGCATAGCCGTCGGAATACCACGACCATTGTCTGTGACAGTAATTGAGTTGTCTTCGTTGATAAAGACATTGATCGTATTACAGTAACCTGCTAAGGCTTCATCGATAGAGTTATCTACAACCTCGTATACTAAGTGATGTAAACCTTTGATGCCTACATCTCCGATGTACATCGCAGGGCGCTTACGCACTGCTTCTAAACCTTCTAATACTTGAATATTATCCGCCGAATAATTATCTCTTCTTTCGTCTTCAGCCATTTTGCTTTAGTTTGATTTATTTCTTTAAACTCGTGTTAACAAAAATAAAAAAAAGCCCCTCGAAACAGGGGCTTTAGCAAGGCCTAAAAGGCTGAACTTATCAACAATATTTCAACGATGCCCGTTACTTTTCAATCCAAGCGACAATACTTTGATCATTGGGTAAAATACGAGGAGAAACAACGCGAACTAAATGTCCTTTTTCGTCAATGAGATACTTCTGGAAATTCCATTCTACTTTGTTATCTTCTAAACCATTTTTAGCTTTTTCTGTTAAAAAATGATACACAGGATGCATATTTTTTCCTTTCACAGAAATTTTTGACATCATTGGAAAGCTCACCCCATAATTCAATTGGCAAAACTGCGCGATTTCTTTGTCTGAGCCTGGCTCTTGACTCATGAAATCATTGGCAGGGAAGCCTACAATGATAAAATTCTTGTTTTTGTATTTGTCGTATAACGCCTCTAATTGCTCGTATTGCGGCGTTAAACCACATTTCGATGCGGTATTGACTATCATGATTTTTTTGCCTTTAAGCGTGGCAAAATCGAAGGTTTTCCCGTCAATGTCTTTGACTTTGAACTGATAGATGGTTTGTTGTTCTGCTGGCGTCATGCTCATGATTAAAAAACTTGAAAAAATAAGAATCCATTTCATACGTTCAATTTAAAGAAAAATGGGATCATTTTATTTGTGATCTTAACTAAAAAACAAGCTAAAATCATCTTGGTTCGAATTCTGGGAAAATAAAAAATTGATGATACCCCCTTTTTGATGGAACAAATTTCAAAAACAAACGAATAAGTAGTTTATGCGCAGCTATCTTTTACCATTATTCTGGCTTTCATTTTTTGCTTTTGGGCAGAAAATGACTGGTTTTTGGCAGGGCATGCTTTTTACTACTGCCGAAAGCCCAAAAAAGGAAATGCTTCCTGTTTACCTCGATATTTATATTACTAACGGTTTTTTGGATGGGCAAATCAGGATTGAAAACAACGGGGGAGCAAGCATTTATCCAATCGTTGGCAAATACGCCGACAGCAAAATGGAGCTCACCACACTCAAAGCAACTTGGTTTTATCTACCTGAATTTGCCTTAACCCCATACAATTACTCGCTCACTTACAATTCCCAAACAGGGTATTTAGAAGGACCTGCAGACAATGGCAATTTCAGACTCATTTTGTATCAAAGCAAAGGTGAAATTAGCAAGGACAAAACAGCATACCTGCCCAAAGAATGGTTACTCAGATTTGAACAGGAATTAAAAGATGGGGTTTCCGCTCCGAATATTCGCAAACAGGAATTGCAGCTCTTTGAATTTCAGCCTATTTATTTTGACTACGACAAAGCGCTTATTCGACCTGAGTATGAAAGTTATTTAAAAGAATTAATTAGGATGGTCAAGAGCCATTCTGATCTGAGAATTCAGATAACCGGGCACACAGATGCTGACGGCAGTGATGAATACAACCTAGAGTTATCGGCGCGCAGGGCTAAGGCACTACTCAACTTTTTTGAACAGCATGGCCTGCCAAAAGACCGGGTTGAGATTCAGTTTAAAGGCGAAGCGGAGCCCATTGACAACAACGATAATGAAATGGGCAAGCAAAAAAACCGAAGGGTCGACTTCCGGTTTATTTGATTCAAGACAAAAAATTAAAGCTCTTTTAATTTTGCCTCAAGCAAACCAATTTTGTGAAGGGCATCCGCTTCTTTCTTGCGTTCGTTAGCTACCACCTGATCTGGCGCACCTGACACAAATTTTTCATTGGATAATTTTCCTTGAACACTTTTTAGGAAACCTTTGGTATACTCGAGTTCTTCTTGAATCTTTTCTTTTTCTGCATCTAGATCAATAGCCTCACCGAAAGGCACATAAAATTCAATGCCGTCCACAATGAAACTATTGGCTTGTGCAACTTTTTCCTGAACATAAGCCAGCGCTGATAAGTTACCCATCTTGATTATAACGCTATCTGCATCAGTGGCTAGCGCAGCATCGGCCTTGATGAAAAGTTCTAGTTTGACTTTAGTGGCGATGTTGTTTTGCTTGCGAATGTTGCGAATATTTGCAATGACCTTTTCGTTGTAAGCAAAGCGTTTTAATGGCGCTTCTTGAACTGCCTGAACTGCTGGCCAAGCGGCAATAACGATGTCGTCTCCAGCTTCGCGTTCTTTGAGCGCATGATAAAGCTCTTCAGCTACAAACGGTGTAAACGGATGCAAGATTTTGAGTAGTTTCTCGAAGAAAGCTAACGTACTATTGAGTGTTTGTTGATCAATAGGCTGCTCATAACCTGGCTTAATCATTTCAAGGTACCAAGAACAGAAGTCATCCCAAACTAACTTATAAGTTGCCATCAAGGCTTCTGAAATACGGAATTTATCAAATTGATCGTTGATTTCAGTAAGGACTTGATTGAAGCGATTTTCAAACCAATCAATGGCAATTTTACTGGAGACGGGTTGTTCGATGTCGCGCACTTCCCATGAAGAAACGAGGCGGTATGCATTCCAAATTTTATTGGTAAAGTTGCGGCCTTGTTCGCATTGTGAGCTGTCAAACGGAAGGTCGTTTCCGGCCGGAGAAGAAATGAGGATACCTACGCGAACGCCGTCGGCACCAAATTTTTCAATGAGCTCAATTGGGTCGGGTGAATTACCTAATGATTTAGACATTTTGCGGCCTAATTTATCGCGGACAATTCCGGTATAATAGACATTCTTAAAAGGAAGGTCACCGAGGTATTCATAGCCAGCAATGATCATGCGCGCTACCCAGAAAAACATGATTTCAGGGGCAGTAACGAGGTCATTGGTTGGATAATAGTAATTAATTTCAGGATTATTGGGTTGGGTCAGGCCGTTGAAAACCGAAATTGGCCACAACCAACTTGAAAACCAAGTATCTAGCACATCTTCGTCTTGACGTAATTCTGAAGCTGTAACTTCTCGGCCTGCTTTTTCCGAAGCAAGCTTTAAGGCTTCTTCTTGAGTAGTGGCCACAACGAAATCAGCAGGCAAATTGCTGTAATACCATGCCGGAATTCGGTGTCCCCACCATAGTTGTCTGGAAATACACCAATCTTTGACGTTTTCCATCCAGTGGCGATACGTGTTTTTGAATTTCTCAGGGTGGAACTGAATGTTTCCATTCATGACGTTGTCAAGGGCGGGCTGAGCCAACTCTTTCATGGATACAAACCATTGCAAAGATAATTTTGGTTCAATGACCGCATTGGTGCGCTCAGAAAAACCAACCTTATTGATGATGTCTTCAGTTTTGACTAAATAACCTTTATCGTGGAGTTCTTTTTCGATTTCGCGACGCACTTCAAAACGGTCTTTGCCAGCGTAATGGGCCCCGTTGTCATTGAGTGTACCGTTGTCATTGAAAAGGTCAATGCTTGGTAAGTTGTGTTTTTGACCAAGTTCGTAGTCATTGGTGTCGTGAGCAGGTGTTACTTTCAAACAACCTGTTCCAAATTCTTTATCAACATAGGTGTCGGCAATGACTGGGATTTCACGGTTGATGATAGGTACAAGAACTGTTTTACCAATGAGTTTTTGATAGCGCTCGTCTTCAGGGTGCACGCAAATAGCGGTGTCACCAAGAATGGTTTCTGGTCTGGTCGTGGCAATGGTTAAGAATTGATCTTGCTCACCAACAATTTTATAGCGAACGTAAAAGAGCTTTGAGTTGACCTCTTTGTAGTTTACTTCTTCATCAGAGAGTGCGGTAAGGGCTTCTGGGTCCCAGTTCACCATGCGGATACCGCGGTAAATTTTACCTTTTTGATAGAGGTCAATGAATACTTTGATAACAGACTCAGAGTACTCAGGATCCATGGTGAAATGCGTGCGTTCCCAATCACAAGAAGCGCCAAGACGCTTGAGTTGCTCGAGGATAATACCACCGTGCTTTTCTTTCCATTCAAATGCATGGGCAAGAAATTCTTCGCGGGTGAGGTCAGATTTAGAGATGCCTTCGGCCTTTAATTTCTGAACAACTTTTGCTTCTGTGGCAATAGAAGCGTGGTCAGTGCCTGGTACCCAACATGCATTTTTACCGAGCATTCTTGCACGGCGAACCAACACATCTTGAATGGTATTATTGAGCATGTGGCCCATGTGCAACACACCCGTTACATTGGGCGGTGGAATAACTACTGTGTATGGCTCACGGTGATCCGGGCTTGAATGAAAATACCCTTTTTCAATCCAGTGTTGATACCATTTTTCTTGCGCAAGTTGCGGCTCGTAGTTTTTTGCAATCTCCATGACTCTGCTTGTAAAAGTGCAAAGATAGCAAATATCTAGGCGCTAGCGCAAGCAGCGTTTAGTTGGTAACCGGAGAATCAGACGGAGAAAGCACACTGCCTTTGATCGTCAAGACAATTGGATCACCCACATTTGAAAATACGGTAATGGTTTTGGTAAACCCTCCTACTCTTTTGGTATCGTAATGAACTTTGATGACTCCTTTTTTTCCTTTACGGATTGGTGTTTCAGGGCGCTCAGCTGCCGTACAACCACAGCTGGTCTGAACATTTGTGATCACTGCGGCTTTTTTAGAAGTGTTTTTGAATTCAAAAACAAAAAGATCTTCTGAACCATATGGAATATTTTGTCTTTCAATTTCTAAGACCGTGAACTTCAATGGTGGTTGCGCCTCTTTTTTGGCCTTTGGTTGTGCTTGCGCAAAGAAAACTGAACTAATGACAAGGAATAAAGATAGGTGTAGATATTTCATGATTCAGAGGTTTTGATAACAAATAAACAAACATTTTGAATAACAATATTAATTAATCCAAAACTGTGAAGGCCTAAAATTAACACAATTTTAGCAAGTGCTTTGCAGCAATTCTTTTAAACCCTCATAACATTCGGTTAGCCGCGATTTCCAGCTGCTTTCTTCAAGCCAAAATACCGATTCTATACCTTCTTCGGTTTGTGGAGTAATGTTTGTTTCTCCGGTATAATTTAGCGCAAACCAATGATTTTCTTTTAAATAGGATTTTCCTTTCATTTCATACACATGATAGGTTTGTCCTAATTCTCGCTCTAATAGCAACTCGCCATTCAAGCCAGTTTCCTCTTGAACTTCTCGAAATGCTGCTTGTAATTCGTTTTCCCCTTTTTCAATTTTTCCTTTGGGTAAGTCGAGGTGATCAAAACGTCGCATCCAAAGATAGGCGTCGGCGTTAACTTGTTTTACCAAAGCCCCTGCAGTACGTACAAATTTGAAGTTCTTGAAAAATAAACGCAGGGCCTCCATCGGTTCTTCGACTTGAATAATAAGTGAGCCTTTTTGAGCAAAAAGCACTTCCAATGCTTTAATATCAAGGATTTCATCTAGCTCATTTTGGGCGATTTCTTGCGCGCTTTCATTTGAAGAAGGAGCAGAATCTGTAAAGAGAATCCAATTTTTATCGAGGAAAACTTTGTATTTTTGCGGCATGAAAGTGAATAAAGATCTGAGCCTAAAGGTAGCTGAATTGCTACTCAAAACAAAAGCAGTACGCTTACAACCTGAAAATCCCTTCACTTGGGCTTCAGGCTGGAAATCTCCAATTTATTGCGATAACCGCATTACCTTGAGTTTTCCTGAGGTGCGCACTTTCATTCGTCAGGGATACGCTCAAACGATTCTCGATCATTTTGGCAAACCAGATGTCATTGCAGGTGTAGCCACAGGCGGTATCGCTCAGGGCGCCTTGATTGCTCAAGAACTCGGCTTACCTTTTATTTATGTGCGCAGCAGTGCCAAAGGACACGGCATGGAAAACCTCATTGAAGGCGCCTATGAAGCTGGACAACGCGTCGTGGTCATTGAAGACCTCATTTCTACTGGTGGCAGCAGCCTTAAGGCAGTTGATGCCTTACGCCAAGGCGGTCTTGATGTCAAAGGTTTGGTTGCCATTTTCTCTTATGGCTTTGCCCTTGCTGACCAACAATTTGAAGCGGCAAAATGCCCTTTTACTACCCTCACAGACTACGGAACACTCATTGAAGTGGCTACCAATACAAACTATGTAACTGAGGCCGACAACGCCACACTTCAAGCTTGGCGCAACACCCCAAGCACTTGGAAGCAAGCATAAATCATGGTCAAGATCCAAAGTCAGGTATTTTCCTTTGAGGCGAGTCTTGAAAAAGTACAAGCGCATCTATCAGATTGCGCGAATTTTGAACACCTTCTTCCCAAAGCACAGATCTCTGATTTTCAGTCAAATGAAACCGGATTTAGCTTCAAAGCCGCCGGAAATTTTCAGTTCACACTAGAAAAAGCTGCTTGTTCTGACAGCTGCATGGAATTTAAAGGCAGCAAATCAAATCCTTTTCCTTTCGATCTACAGATTTTCTTTAACACAAACGAAGGCAGTACCACCGGACACATCGAGATCAACGCCGATGTCAACATGATGCTTAAAATGTTAATTGAAAAACCTTTGCAAAAACTATTGCAAGAAATGGCAGTTAATTTAAGTGCTGCCCTCTATTAATTTTTAATTGATTTCTAAGATTTACACCGGTAAAACCAGTCTGATTTCCTGGAGGTCGTAGGCATGAACCACTGCGTTTTTTTCAAGAAGTAATTTACCTTGGTCATCTACCCCGATAATTTTAGCAGGCCAAGCTTGTTGTTGTGCATCGATGAATTCTTGAATGGTGTCTTTTCCAAACAATTCTGCTTCAAAAGCAGTTCTGAGTTCTTGAAAGTCACCGTAAAGCAGCTGAATTTGACCATTATATAAATCCAAAAATTCCTTGAGAACGGTCTTTGGCTGAAAGCGAACTTTAGTCAATTCAAATATGCTACATGCATTTGGCAATGCTGGAGTGGCGTTCACGTTGATACCGCAACCTACAACAGACCAAGCTATTGTGGACCCTTGAATTTGTTGCTCAATTAATATGCCGCCTAACTTTTGTTGACCTACAAAAATGTCATTTGGCCATTTAATTTGTGCGTCAATGGAAAAGCGTTTGAAACATTTTATCCAAATAAGAGCAGTATACCAATTGATACGGATTTGTTGATCTACTGCAATAGAAACAGGCTGAAAAGCAAGTGAAAACAACAAGTTATCTTGACTGACAGACTGCCATGAATTGCCGCGCTGACCCCGGCCATTGGTCTGAAAGTCTGCCATAATTACCGACCCGTTTTGCAGCTGGCCATCGGAAATAAGTTTGGCAGCATAATTGTTCGTAGAGTCTACTACCGATAAATGATGTATTTCTGATCCTAATTTGGTCATGCTTGAAGTCTGTCGGTTCAAATTTATCAGTTAGTTTTGTACTATAAAGACATACATGGCAAAAAAGAAAAAATCAAGCCCTTCAGAACTCCTTTTGGATGCAATCATTGAAGGAATGCAAAACAATAAAGCACAAGACATTACCATTCTTGATCTCAGAGAGTTAGACAGCGCAGTCTGCGAATTTTTTGTGGTTTGTAGCGGTGAATCTAGCACCCAAGTAGATGGTATCGCCAACTCTGTTCAGCGTAATACTAGAAAAGAACTCAAAGAAAAACCATGGCGTACCGAAGGAAAATCTAACTCCGAATGGATATTGTTAGATTACATTGATGTCGTTTGTCATATCTTTTACAAAGATGCGCGCTCGTTTTATGACATCGAAGACCTCTGGGCCGATGCCAAAAGAACGGATGTCCCTAATATTTAAGACCTCTCCTT
Organism: Bacteroidota bacterium; assembly: GCA_041168645.1. Taxonomy (GTDB): domain Bacteria; phylum Bacteroidota; class Bacteroidia; order Flavobacteriales_D; family Crocinitomicaceae; genus UBA952. The sequence continues at coordinate 12,332 of JBEEKM010000017.1, forward strand.
ATGTCAGAAGAAAAAAGAAAAAACCCGCTATCCGTTTATTGGATTTATGTTGCGTTCGTGATTTTACTCGTGAGTACGCACCTTTATGTCAATAGCGAAACCAACACGACCATCAAATACAAAGAAACTTTACTAGAGTTGGTCGAAGCTAAAGGTGTCAAGAACATTAAAATCGTCAACCAAAGTTCTGCGCGTTTCCAATTGCGCAAAGAAGGTGTTCAGTACATTAACACGCACAAAAAGCTCGATTTTCCGAACATGCGCAAAGTTGTAAACGGAAAGAAAGCTGACTTAAACCGCTTGGTTTTTGAACTCGAGAACATTGGTAACCACGCTAACTTTGAAAAAGCCCTCGACGACCGCAAATACAGCGACTACGAAAACGTCATTGAAACCAACTGGATTGCCCAAATCTTAGGCTACCTCCTTCCTTTCGGAATTATCGTCTTGATCTGGATGTTTGTCATGCGTAGAATGTCTGGCGGTGGCGGTGCTGGCGGTGGCGGTGGTCAAATCTTCAATATCGGTAAATCTCGTGCACAGGTCTATGAAAAAGGCAAAAGCACAAATGTTACATTCAAAGATGTTGCCGGACTTCAAGGTGCAAAAGAGGAAATTGTAGAAATTGTCGAGTTCCTCAAAAACCCTAAAAAATATACAGAGCTCGGTGCAAAAATTCCAAAAGGTGCGCTTTTAGTGGGCCCTCCAGGAACTGGTAAAACCCTTTTGGCTAAAGCTGTTGCAGGCGAGGCCAAAGTACCATTCTTCTCACTTTCTGGTTCAGATTTCGTTGAAATGTTTGTTGGTGTAGGAGCCTCTCGTGTCCGAGACCTCTTCCGTCAGGCCAAAGAAAAAGCACCTTCCATTATTTTCATTGATGAAATTGATGCCATCGGTAGGGCGCGCGGTAAAAACAATGGTTTCAATACCAACGACGAACGCGAAAACACGCTCAATCAACTTCTAACAGAAATGGATGGTTTCGGCACCAACTCTGGCGTCATTATTTTGGCGGCTACCAACCGTGCCGACGTTCTAGACAGTGCACTGATGCGCGCTGGTCGTTTTGATCGCCAAATTTATGTCGATATGCCTGACCTCAATGAGCGTAAAGAAATCTTTGGCGTCCACCTCAAGCCAATCAAACTTTCTACAGAAATTGACGTCGATTTCCTTGCCAAGCAAACGCCTGGTTTCTCTGGGGCCGATATCGCTAATTTGTGTAACGAAGCCGCTCTTATTGCCGCACGTCATAACAAGAAGCACGTTGAAAAGCAAGACTTCCTAGACGCAGTAGATCGAATTATCGGTGGTCTTGAAAAGAAAAATAAAATCATTACCCCAGAAGAAAAGAAAACAATTGCCTTCCATGAAGCTGGTCATGCTTCTGTTTCTTGGCTATTACAATATGCCAACCCTTTGGTGAAAGTAACTATTGTTCCGCGCGGACAATCTTTGGGTGCAGCTTGGTATTTGCCAGAAGAGCGCAGTATCACCACCACTGAACAACTTCTCGACGACATGTGTGCTACTTTGGGTGGGAGAGCTGCAGAGCAATTGATTTTCAATAAAATTTCAACCGGCGCACTATCAGACCTCGAGCGTGTAACCAAACAAGCATATGCCATGATTTCAATCTATGGTCTGAACGAACGCGTTGGGAACATCTCCTACTATGATTCTCAGGGCCGCGATGCATTTACAAAACCTTATTCTGATGACACTGCAAAAATCATCGATGAAGAGGTAAGCAAACTCATCGAAAGTCAGTATCAAAGAGCTTTGCAATTGCTCGGCGAACACAAAGAACAACTCGAACAAGTGGCTGGTCGTCTCTTAACTTCTGAAGTGATCTTTAAAGAAGACCTCGAGGCCGTATTTGGCACTCGCCCATGGGACCCCGAACCAGAGCAAACGCAACCTGAAGTAACGGCCGAAACAGTTGCAGCACTTTCTGAAACTGCTCCTGAAAATCCATCGGAAGAGAACAATGAATCAGCAGCTGAAGGTGGCGACACTCAAAATTCGGAAGCTGGCACTTCTGAAACCTCGGAAGAGAATTCAGCGGAAAATACAGCAGGAAATGCTGACGCAAACTCAGAAGAAACTGCATCTTAAAATATGTTGGGAAACCTCGGGCAAAGAATCATAACAGGCAGCATCTTTGGGGTGATGGTAATTGGCTCTATGCTCTGGAACCCCTACATCTTTGCACTGGTCTTCTCTTTTTTCATGGTGGTTGGCCTCTGGGAGTTTTACCGTTTTTTCAAAAACCATGAAATTGTCGAAGTATCCAAAGAAATAGGACTCTTCATCGGAATATTTATCTATGTGCTTTTAGTAGGGATTAGCTTTGAATGGTATTCAGTCATATCGCTCACGCTTATTTTCCCCTTGTTCTTTACGCTTATCTTGAATGAACTTTGGGCCAAGCACGAACACCCCTTACTCAACATTTCTGTGTTGGTGTTCGGGATTATTTACGTGGTGGTGCCTTTTTATCTCAGCATCGACTTACATGTCAGAGACACCTCAACCCTACCTAAAGTACTCGGGATGTTTCTTTTGATTTGGACCAATGATTCCTTTGCCTATTTTACCGGACGAAAGCTAGGTAAACACAAACTATTTGAGCGCATTTCTCCCAAAAAAACCTGGGAAGGCACCATCGGAGGTTTGTTTTTTACAGTGCTCTTGGGCTTCATTATTGGCGCCTACATTAACCAAGGTGAAATTTTATTCTGGGTCATTTCCGCTATTATAATAGCACCTTGTGCCATTTTTGGAGACTTGCTTGAATCCTTATTCAAACGTAGTCTAGGTATTAAAGACAGCGGGACTATCCTACCCGGACACGGCGGAGTGCTCGATCGTTTTGACGCTGCCTTATTTGCTATTCCATTTTTTTATTGTTGGTCCATTATATATCTTTATTGGCGATGATGACATTTCACAGAGAAGGACGTTCTATTATGCTTGGCAGTTTCGGACTGTTCCTTGGCCTAAGTGCACTCAATTACTACCTACTTTTCGAAGCGCTTTTCGGCTTGTTTCTATTTTTTGAACTTGGGTTTTTCGTACTCCTTTATTTAGTGGTTCAGTTTTTTAGAATTCCGAGCAGAACTTGTAGTGGTGGAGCGCTCGACATCATGTGTCCAGCTGACGGCAAGGTAGTTGTGATTGAAGAAGTGGAAGAAACTGAATATTTCAAAGACAAGCGCCTTCAAGTTTCCATTTTTATGTCACCGCTCAACGTTCATGCGAACTATTATCCAATTTCTGGCGAGGTGAGTTATACAAAGTATCATCCTGGCTTGTTTTTAGTTGCATGGCATCCGAAGAGCAGCACAGACAACGAACGCAGTACTTGCGTAGTTAAGCACGCCAATGGACAAGAAATTTTGTTCAGACAAATTGCTGGGGCCCTCGCCCGAAGAATCTGTTATTATGCACAAGAAGGCGATAACGCACAACAAGGAGCTGAATTTGGCTTTATTAAATTTGGTTCTCGTGTAGACTTATTTTTACCTTTGGGCACGAAAATTGATGTGCAACTCAATCAAAAAGTAAAAGCCAAACTCACCAAGCTTGGAAGTTTGAATTAATTTGTAATTTTATAAAAAAACACACCATGAAAAAAGTATTTGTAGCAATCGCCCTTACTACTTTTGTAGGATCTATGGCAACTACAGCTTATGCAGCTGTAAATGGAATTGAAATCTCTAAAAAAGACGATGACAAGCGCAAAAAGAAGAAAAAAAGCGGAAGCTGCTGTTCTTCTTCTAGCCAAACACAAAAATCAGGTTGCTCTACTTCTAGTTCAACTCAGAAGTCTTGCTGTTCTTCAGGAAAGCAATAAGCTAACCCACAAACTCATAAAAAAAGCCGGCTTTTCAGCCGGCTTTTTTTATGTCTTTCAAAACGAATTTAAGCAGGGTAAATCTGCTTGTAAACGTCTTGGTATTTTTCTAGAATTTTCTTGCGTTTGAATTTAAGTGTTGGTGTCAGTTCTCCGCCCTCAATACTAAATTCATTTGGCAAGAGTCTGAACTGCTTCAGTTGTTCCCAAGAACCGTATTCTTTATTGATCTCATCGAGCTCTATTTGAATGCGTTTGACCAATATTTCTTGAGAAATGATGTCTGCATTGCTACTCGAATCAAAATTGGTGTTATGGCGCTTCGCCCATTCCTTTACAAAAGCGAAATTAGGCACAATCATGACGGCTGGGAATTTCTCCCCTTCTCCTATGACCATTGCTTGTTCAATAAAGCGAGATTGCTTGAGCCTGTTTTCCATCGCTTGCGGCACAATGTACTTACCACCAGAAGTCTTAAATATTTCCTTTTTACGATCGGTAATGCGCAAGAATTTTCCTTCTTGAAATTCGCCGATATCGCCTGTGCAAAACCAACCCTCAGCATCAAATACTTCTTTCGTGGCTTCTTCGTTCTTGTAATAACCCATCATTACATTAGGACCTTTTACAAGAATCTCACCGTCAGGAGCAATTTTAACTTGTACCTTGTCAACAAGCGGCCCAACAGAACCAATTCTGATACCTGTATTGAAATTATTGACGGTAACTACTGGCGATGTTTCAGTAAGGCCGTATCCTTCTAGAATTGGAATGTCTGCAGCCAAAAATATTCTAGCGAGTCTTGGTTGTAAGGCGGCTGAACCTGAAGCAATGGCTTTAACATTTCCGCCAAGAGCTTCTTGCCACTTTGAAAAAATAAGCTTGCGAGCGATGCCTAACTTGATCTTATAAATTGGAGACTTACCAATCACATCGTATTCTTCAGCAACACTTACAGCCCAATAAAAAAGTGTTTTTTTAATTCCGGAAAGCTCTTCGCCCTTGGCCATGATTTTATCAAATACTTTCTCAATGAGCCTTGGTACTGCAGAAAATACATCGGGTTTCACTTCGCGAATGTTGTCGCCGATGGTATCCATCGATTCAGCAAAATGTATGGAGCAACCAATGTACATATACAAATAATGAAGCATGCGCTCGTAGATATGACAAACCGGTAAAAAGCTCAAAACTTTTGAATTCTTATCTGCAGGGATTGGATCTATACAGGCCCCAACCGTTGATAAAATATTCGAATGAGATAACATGACTCCTTTTGGATTACCTGTGGTGCCAGAGGTATAAATGATGGTCGCTAAATCAGCAGCCTTTACCTCCTTCATGCGCTCCTCAACAGCAGCCACTTCAACACTACCTTTATTTGCTTCAATTTCTGACCAATGCGTGCAATTTGGCACATGATCAAAGGAAAAGAGATGCTTTAATGATGGTACTTCAGCCTTGATATGCGTGATTTTATCCACTAACTCTTGATTGGAAACCACGCATAATTCTACACCTGCATCATTTAAGATAAATCGATAATCCGATTCAGAGATATTTGGATAAAGCGGTACCAAAATGGCACCGGCCTGCTGCACTGCGATATCAAGTATGTTCCATTCTACGCGATTATTACTTGCTACAGCTACGCGATCACCCGCCTGGACACCAAGCGCAATCAAACCTCGCGAAACCTGCATGGCAGCATCTAAAAAATCGGCGGTTGACATCGGAACCCAAATGCCTGCTGTCTTTGTGACAAACATATTGGCATTAGGATAATTTTTTAGCTGATGTCTTGGGACATCAAACAAGCGTTCTATAGTAAGCATATAATTGGTTTAGCTAGGAAAAATAATAATATTGTTTCAATTATTGTAACAAAACAATAAAAAGACCAATCAGAAGAAGACTTATGATATTTAAAACAAACCCAATGCGGACCATTTGTTTGATTTTTAAATAACCTGAACCAAACACAATAGCATTTGGAGGCGTCCCAACTGGCATCATAAACGCTAAACTAGCACCTAAAGTCAAGGCCATCGCCAACGGAAAAAGTGGCGTCTGCGTCTGTTCAGCAAATACACCAACTATAGGGATAAAAACGGTAACCATCGCCAAATTTGATAGCACTTCAGAAATAAAAATGGCCAGTGCTGTTAATATGAAAATCAAAATTATGGGATTGATCCCGTCGGCAAAATTGAAATAAGCAGATAAACTTTTTAGAATACCATTTTTCTCGAGGATGGCTGCCATCGCTAAACCTCCACCGAATAACAACAGGATACCCCAAGGAAGTTTTTCAGTGTCCGACCATTTTAAGAGGGTTTGCTTGTCATCGCCATTGGGGAGTAAGAACAGCGCTAGCGCCCCTAAAATTGCCGCGTTTTCATCCCGATAAGGAATGCCGGTCCAAGTAACGATTGGCTCTCTAAAAATCCAGAGTATCGCCACCATAGAAAATATCCATAGTACGCGTTTTTGCGGTTTTGACCAGGGTAAAGTGTGGAAATGTAAATCGTGAACATCCTTGCGCTCCGCACCAAGCAAATAATGAAACAAAAGGTACATGATCAGGAGGAGTGTAATGGCTAAGGGCAAACCGATTTTCATCCAATCTAGAAAACTCACTTGAATATGGAAGTTTTCAGCCAAAATGGAGGCCATTTGGGTATTAGGTGGAGAGCCAATCAAAGTGCCCACACCTCCGATGTTTGCTGCATAGGCAACAGACAACATGAGCAAAGCACTGAATCTGGATTCTCGATGTGAAACAGGCATGGCCTCAATGACAGCTACCGCCATAGGCAGCATCATGAGTGCCGTGGCCGTATTGGAAATCCACATGGAGATCAGGCCAGTACTGAGAATGAAACCAAGGAGTATCTTTGATTTTTGATCGCCGACAATTTTAATGATACGTCGAGCAATTTGCTCATGCACGCCCCATTTTTCAAGGCCGAGCGCTAAAACAAAACCTCCAAAGAATAAAAATATATTGGCATCGCCATAGCAACCTGCAAGTTCCTTTGGTGTGAGTAAACCCAAAGGTGCACCAAGTAAAATCGGGAACAAAGCGGTTAGGTAAATTGGTATCCACTCAGTGATCCAGAGCAGGATCATGAGTGCAGCCAAAAGAAGTGCGAGTGTGAAGGTATCTATGCCAAGCATAGATGCGGCTTATTTGTTCAGTCCGTTGAGGGCATCAACAAAGTAAACGGCTTTCGCTTCTACTTCAGTAGCAATTGCTCTGAACTCAGCTTTACCTTTAGCCTTATTGATTTTTGAAAGCATGGCATCTTGAAAATCAGCTGCTTCATCGATGAGTTGAGCAGATTTGTCTGATTTTGACGGAGCAGTCATTTCGAAAAAGAAACATTCTTCAACTACGTCAAATACCATTTCATTGATATTTCTCTTGAGGATGCGTTTGTTAGCCATATCTTGATTTTTGGTAAATGTACGCTTTTTCAAGCTATTTTTGCACATGTTATATCCCCTTCTGACCATTACCAAAGGCAAAGAGCAATCAATTCTCCGAAAACACCCCTGGGTTTTTTCAGGTGCCATAGCAGATGAAACTACAGAACTTCAAGATGGCGACCTCGTTTGTTTAACTACAAAAAAACAGCAAGTTCTCGGTATAGGGCACTTCCAGCATGCGACCATTGCCGTCAGAATGTTGAGTTTCGATTACGAAACCATTGATCAAACTTTTTACGAGCGTCGTTTGCAAAATGCATTTGAGCTGCGCAAACGAATTGGACTACTCAGAGCAGACAACAACATCTTTAGACTTTGTCATGGCGAAGGTGATCAGCTACCAGGCCTCATTATTGATTATTATGCGGGTGTTGCTGTTATTCAGTGTCATTCAATAGGGATGTACAAACAAGTAGAGCTCATCGCCGCAGCATTGGTTCAGGTAATGGGCAAGGACCTCAAGGCTATTTATTCAAAATCTTCAGACACGCTTCCTAAGCGTCAGGAAGTTCAAGATGCTTATTTGTATGGCGCTATAGAAGTGCCGCATTTAGCACTTGAAAATGGTGTGAAATACCATATTGACTGGATCAACGGCCAAAAGACCGGTTTCTTTATTGATCAACGTGAAAACCGCGCCTTGCTAGGTAAATACGCACAAGGCAAAAAAGTACTCAATACTTTTTGTTACTCAGGTGGCTTTAGTCTTCAAGCTTTGAACAACAATGCTGAATTGGTGCATTCACTCGACAGTTCAAAAAAAGCCATTGCTTTAACCGACGATAACGTAGCATTAAATGGTTTTGAAAGCAAGCATGCTTCCATCGTTGACGACGCCATGGACTACATGAAAGATTTACCCGAAGACTACGACATCATTGTGTTGGATCCACCAGCATTTGCCAAGCACCGCGACAAAAGACACCAAGCCATCCAAGGTTACAAAAGATTGAATGCACACGCCATTCGACAAATTAAACCAGGAGGTTTCATTTTTACTTTTTCTTGTTCTCAGGTAGTTGACACCCAACTTTTTACCAATACGGTTATTGCAGCTGCTATTGAGGCGGGGCGCTCTTGCCGTATTCTCGAGCAACTGCATCAACCTGCTGACCACCCCATTCAAGCCTTTCACCCTGAAGGCGCTTATTTAAAAGGTTTAGTAATTCAAATCGACTAATGCTCGCACTCAACTATCGGACAATACTTGGGGTAGCCCTACCCATGATGGTTACGGGCTTCATTCAATCAATTGTATTGCTCACCGATGCTTCCTTGATTGCACGGCACTCTACTGCCGAATTTGATGCCGTTGGTAATGCTGGCTTACTTTACGTTACCTTATATATGTGCCTGGCAGGAATGGCAGATGGTGCACAAATTATTATTGCGAGGCGCATCGGACAAGACCGCAAAGAGCTTATTGGTCAGGTTTTTGGCACTACGGTTTGGGTTTTGATTGCACTGGCATTGCTCCTTTTTTCGCTATTGTACTTCATGATGCCTGATTTAGTCTATGCTTATTCTGAGCAAAAACAAATTGCGCATTTACAAGGAATTTATATTGAACAGCGGAGTTTTTCCTTGTTTTTTGCCATGATTACGTTGGCCATTCAATCTTTCTTTTTGGCTGAAGGAAAATCATGGGTGGTCTTAGTTACCTCGGTTTTAACAGCAAGTTCTAATGCTTTACTTGCTTATTTACTGATTTTTGGCGAGTGGGGCCTTCCTGAACTCGGCATCAGGGGTGCAGCCCTAGCTTCAACAATGGCAGATGGCATTGGCATGCTCAGTATGCTTGGTTTTCTGTGGTTTTCAAAAGAAAGAAAAAAATACCAACTGTTGTCTTATTTCAAACCACACCTTGGCTCACTCAAGGAATTACTCAAGGTGGGCAGCCCGCTCTTACTGCAAGGCTTTTCAGCGCTGGCAACCTGGACGCTTTTCTTTACTTGGCTTGAGCAAAAAGGAACTTTTGACTTGACTGTTTCTCAAAATATAAGATCCATTTATTTTTTGGCGTTCGTTCCGATATGGGGTTTTGCAGGTACAACCAAAACCTATATTTCACAGTACCTTGGAGCGAAGAAATTTGAGCAGATTCCAATCATACAAAGACGCATCCAGTTCTTAACCCTTTGCTTTATGTTGTTCACGTTTCATGGCGCCGTCTTTTATCCTGAAGCCATGATTCGGATGGTGAATCCGGCCGAAGCTTACGTGCAAAAAAGTGCAGATATTTTACGCCTGATTGCCGTCTCTATTCTTGTTTTTGGCTTCATTTCTGTGTACTTTCAAACCATACACGGAAGCGGAAACACACTACATTCGATGCTCATTGAGTTTTTTACTGTAGGGGTTTATGCCCTATTTTGTTACTTATTTATCAAGGTTTGGAACCTAGATATTTTTTGGATCTGGACGGTTGAATACATCTATTTTGGTCTACTTGGCCTCATTTCCATTCTTTATTTAAGAAACGTATCTTGGCAAAATAAAACCGTATGAAAAAGTCATTGCGCATTGTTTTTATGGGGACGCCAGCATTTGCTGTACGCATTCTAGACGAACTCCATCGAAGTCATCATGAAATTGTTGGTGTTGTGACTGTCGCTGACAAACCTGCAGGCCGAGGACAGCTCATGCACCAAAGTGCCGTGAAGCAGTATGCGCTTGAACAAAAATTAGAATTAACCCAACCCGAAAAACTCAAAGACGAACAGTTCATTGAACAACTCAAGAAGTGGAACGCGGATCTATTTGTGGTGGTCGCATTTCGGATGTTGCCCGATGTTGTTTGGAAATTGCCGCCACTCGGAACTTTTAATTTACACGCCAGCTTACTCCCTGCTTACCGTGGGGCTGCTCCTATCAATTGGGCCATCATCAATGGCGAAAGCAAAACGGGCGTAACTACCTTTTTGATCAATGAACAAATTGATGCAGGAGCCATTCTTAAGCAAACCAAGATTGAAATTGGGCCAAACATGAATGTGGGTCAATTGCACGATTTACTTCAAGAGGCAGGTGCCGAGCTTACGCTGCTAACAACTAATGAACTGGCAGAAGGGCAAATTCAGCCGACATTACAGCATGCCATTGAAGGAAAAAGCGCGCTTGCACCCAAACTTTTTAAAGAAAATACAAGTATCAATTGGAGCCACTCCGCACAAGATTTACACAACCTAATTAGAGGCCTGAATCCGTACCCTGGGGCTTGGTGTAAATTGTGGTCCCAGACCAAAAATGATTGGGTGCAATTTAAAATATTTGAATCAGAATTGTCTGAGATTAGCTGTCATAGAAACGATGGGCCAACGGCACAATCAAATGGCATTTTATTCCCTTGTGGAAATAATGAGAGCTTACTGGTTACGGAGTTACAAATGGAAGGCAAGAAAAAAATGGATGCAAAGTCCTGGTTAGCAGGAAATAACCCAGCTTCACTTTTCTTTAATGAATTATAAATGACCCTTAATTCCTTAATTCCTTAATTCCTTAATTCCTTAATTCCTTCTTAGGTTTTTATTGTGGAATATTTAACGACACCCCAAAACGCAAAGGATAAATCGTTGCGGTCATGTCCTTTTTGAAGGTACTGAGTAAAGCATAATTTGCAAAGACACCAAAGTGACCATAGCCTAGTCTGACAGCGGCATCAAGCATATACGGGTTTAAATTAAACTTAGACTTCGTTACCCATTCAAATTTGTCGCCATTCTCATAAGTTCCCGTTTGTCTTTGATGGCTATAGATACGTGCACCAGCTACCACACCTAAATTCATATAAAAAGCATCTTTAAAACTGCCTTTATTAGTGATTTCAAAGAGTAACGGAACCGTAAAATAAACGCCATATAGCGAGTTGCGCTTCAAAGCCTGCGTTGTATCCAAAACAGCACTTACTGAATTGTTAGTGTGTTGTAGGATATAAGGCGCATTGAATTCAGTATTGATGAAACTAAAACCGTAGCCTGTTGAGAACTTTAAATATTGATCGATGAGCTTGAAATTATAGGCAAAAAGATTCAGGTTAAAAACTGAACTTTTGGTAGGTACATTTTCCCATTCTGGATTATTTTCAAAATTGGGGTCAAAACTGAACATCCCATTTGTATTCAGGCTTGTACCAAATTCAAAACTTGCCCAATGTGATTTGAAATTATTTTGGTCGGTTTCCTCCAAATCTTCAAAATCTGACATATCCTCATCTAAGAATAAATCAAACGTAACGGTTACACGGTTGGTTGAAAGCACAGGTTCATCGAGTTCGTTGGTGGCTGGCTCCCATTTTGGCATGTCTCTTATAATTCGCAAGGCAGCTGAATCGAGAAAAGCGTCATAACCTAATTCTACTTTAGGATTGAGGATTTGACCGTCAGTATCAACCTCAAATACGACAAAAACTTGCTCTCCGAATGGGAATATGTCATTGGTATCTTGTAAAATAAAAAGCTCCACTTGGGAAGCTAAGTAAGCCATTAAAGAATCTGGGCCGCCTGGAAAAGAGGCAGCTTTCGGGCCTGCAACTTCAATTGTTGTAATCTCTATTATTTGATCACCAGCAACCTCCTCAACTTCAACTGGCGGTGGCATTAGGGTTTCCTCTACTTGAACCGGTTCAATTTCTTTGGGTTTTTCAATAACCTGAGCAGAAAACGAATGGACTAAAAGTACTGAGGCCAGGAGCGTAGAAAGTTTCATAGAGATATTTTCTACGAAGATACGAGTTTTAGAATGCGAGACTCATTCGAAGTAGAAAATGACGACCAGCTTGCGGATAATAAAAATTCTCTGTAGTGGTTTGCCCGCCATATTGGTAACTAAATGTATAGCCATTGTTGGCATAAAGCGCATTGAACACATTGTTTACCATGAATCCTAACTCAAGAGCCTCCGCAAAATCTTGTGGAACGGTCCAGTTGAGGGTAACATTGCTAAAGGTGAAAGGGTCCAAACTTCTGGACACATTCGATGTGTTATCGAGGTATTGCCTAGAGACATATTTGGTTTGAAAAGCAAGCTGTAGCGTTTGAATGGGTGCGTATTGTACAGATAAAGATTGAACAAAATTTGGAGAGAAGGCCAAATCAGTTTGCCCATGTTCAATTTGAATTTGAGTATAGTACGGTTCATCGTCTAAATAAACATCGACGTATTCAACGAAGTTGCGTATTTTGTTTTGGCTCAGTGCAGTAGAGCTATTGATTTTAATCTGTTTACTCACGTTATACTGAAATTCAAGCTCGATACCAGCACGGTAACTTTGGTCAACATTGGTTCGGGTATAACCACCCACATCGTTAATCTGCCCAGTTAGTACTAACTGGTTTTGGTAATACATGAAGTAAAGATTAGATTGAGCCAACCAATTTTTACCGGTAATTTTATATCCCAATTCAGAATCGTACATGGTTTCTGGTACCGGACGGTTGGCAGGTGTACTTTCTCTGAAATCGCGTCGGACAGGCTCGCGGTTAGCAATGCCAACAGATGCAAATACTTGCTGGCGCTCAAAATTTTTAGCAACGGCAAACTTCGGATTAAAAAATTGATAATTAACGGTTTGTGTCACATCTGTAAGCACTCCACTTACTTGATCAACACCTAAAAAGCGATAATTGATGCCGCGGTATTGGAGATCAAGGGTGAGGTCCCAATTTTGAATTTGATAATTTGTTTTGAGATAAGCACTCGCCTCTTGCTTAAGTGCATTGTTATCATAATAGCGATCATAAATTTGGCTGTTTGAAGCAAATTGTGCCCAGATAAGCTCGCCAAAATGTGCTCCTGAGTAACTATTTACTGCTCCGCCAAAGGTGAACTTCAAATTTGAAAGTGGTTGGTAATTGAGCCCATAAACAACACCTACAAAATGATTATCTAACCATCTTCTTCTAATGACATCAGACTGATTCACGGTATCTGATCCGAGAACAACTGGAGCAAGGCCGTAGTCGGCAAGGTCATCTTCTTTTCTATACTCTTCGTAGTATCCCCTTCCATGCGTATAATGAGCGGCCACATTCATATCCAGTTTTTCGGAGAAACGATGAATAAAATGCAACTGATAATTGTTTTGATTGTAATTATCGACCTGGTTGGCATAGGTATAGTAATTGTAGGTTCTGCCAGCATTGAGCAAATTTTGAGTCTCTTCTTGGCTCAGGCCATTTCTTGCGGCATAGGCAAGCATTCCTTCTTCATCACCTCTGTATCGGCTTTCAGGTGTGCCATACCAAGCTTGGTAAGTGCGCTCTGCTCCGTTTAAAACTACCGCTTTCCAAATAGATTTTTTAGTGAGGTAATTAGCGGTTAAACCTAAAGAGCTCAAGTCACTAGTAGCTCGATCTAAATAGCCATCAGATTGGATTTGAGAAAGCCGCGCGTCTAGTGAGAATTTCCCCTTTAGCAAACCTGTACCGGCTTGCAAGGTGCCTTTTAGCGTTCCGAAAGAACCCGCAGATAAATCGGTGCGGGCATAAGCTTTGGAACGGATATCTGAAGTTTTGATATTGAGACTAGCGCCAAAAGCAGCAGCTCCGTTGGTAGATGAACCTACACCTCTTTGAATTTGGATATTTTCCACCGACCCCACAAGGTCAGGCATATTGACCCAATAAACATCATGAGACTCAGGGTCATTGACCGGAATGCCATTAATTGTAACATTGATGCGGCTTGCATCGACACCACGAATGCGAATACCACTGTAACCTATTCCGGCACCTGCATCACTCGTCGTTACAACCGATGGCGTAAACTCTAATAATGTAGGTAGGTCCTGACCAAAGTTTCTGGCTTTTAAGTCTTCCTTAAGCACCAAACTATTGGAAGGTGTTTCTTTGGCTCGTAATCTAGTAACAATAATGCCTTCTATGCTTTGAACCCTTCTAGAAGAATCTTGGACTTGTGTATTTCCGGACTGAGCAACAACTGCTTGCGCAATGAATAAAAATGGAATAAATAATAGTCTTGTTTTCATTTTTAAAAAATTAAACAAGAACAAGGGGCTAATTCTTGGTACCGTTAAAAAATTAGCTCGTCATCTTCCCTTCGTTGGCATTATCCAAATCAGGTTCAATGGGTATAATCTCAGCCTATTGGCACCCCTTAGAGACGCCACAAAATTAATGGAAACAATGAATTATAAGGAAGAACCTTAAAAAATTCATTTAATGAGCAAATAAAATAAATTGATGAGTAGTTTTTTAAATATTTGATTTTGCTACAAACCTGCCACTAACTGCGCAATCTGCACCGCATTGGTGGCGGCTCCTTTGCGTAGATTGTCTGCTACAATCCAAAGATTTAAAGTATTTGCCTGACTTTCATCTCGGCGGATGCGCCCTACAAAAACGTCGTCTTTACCCTCAGCAAAACGCGGCATAGGATATTCGTAGGCCTTGATATCATCTTGGACTGTAATGCCAGGAGTGGCTGCTAAAATGGCTTTAACCTCTTGAAGGTTGAATTCGTTTTCAAACTCAATATTGACCGCCTCCGAGTGACCTCCGACAACTGGTACGCGCACAGCAGTGGCTGTAACCAAGATACTAGGGTCTAAGATTTTCTTGGTTTCGTTGGTCAATTTCATTTCCTCTTTGGTATAACCGTTGTCGGTGAAAACATCACACTGTGGAATGCAATTTTTATCAATAGGATATTTGTAGGCCATCTCACCGCTCATGCCATTGCGTTCGTTCTCTAATTGCTGCACGGCTTTAACACCAGTGCCTGTAATGGACTGATACGTAGATACAACTACACGCTTTACTTTGAAGCGCTCATGGAGCGGAGCAAGTGTCATGACCAGTTGAATGGTACTGCAGTTCGGATTGGCAATAATGAGGTCTGATTTTGAAAGCAGGTGTCCGTTAATTTCCGGAACGATAAGTTTTTTTGTTGGATCCATTCTCCAGGCCGAAGAGTTGTCAATAACAACAGTACCAACCTCAGCAAAACGAGGTGCCCATTGCAATGAGGTTTCTCCTCCGGCTGAAAATATTGCGATATCTGGCTTTGCTGCTACTGCAGTTTCAAGGCCAATAACCGCATATGTTTGACCCTGAAACGTTATTTGCTTACCGACGCTGTTTTCGGAGGCTACAATGAGCAATTCGGAGTATGGAAATTTTTGTTCGGCTAAAACCTGCAACATCACTGAACCGACCATGCCTGTTGCGCCAACGACAGCTACTTTCATTTGAATTTTTTTGACAAAATTAATCTTTGTTTGCAATGCTGCGCTTTTCTCTTTTGCTTTTCCTATTTTTTCTCAGATTCACACTTCCTGCCCAGAATCAATGCTTTGATGATTTTCAGGATCAAAATTTAAACCAGCATGTCTTGTGGCAAGGCGACACCAATCATTTTGTCGTGAACAGTGCTCGGCAATTACAACTGAATTTGTCCGCCGCTGGAAGTTCGATACTCTGGACACAATTACCGATACAAACTTCAGATACATTGAGTTTTGAATTTTGGCTGCGCGAAAATTTCAGCCCCTCAGGTTTGAATTTTGGCTGCTTTTATTTGTACGCTAACGCAACTGATCTTCCTAATGCGCCCAACGCACTTTATTTACAATTTGGAGAAAGTGGCTCGGCAGATGCCATTCGCTTGTTTTGCCGCGTGCAAGGCACAGACAGTTTGCTTGGTTCGGGGCCACTCGGCGACATCGCTGCGCCTTTTTCTAGAGCAATTAGATTTCTTTATGCGAACGGCGCCTTCCAACTTTGGTCAAGATCGACAAGTGTTGCTAGCCATGAATTGCTTTTTGACGGCTCTTTAAATCTTCCAAACAATGCAACTTACGCAGGCCTCTATTTTGTATACACAGCTGCAAATGCCGACGCGTTTTATTTTGATGATTTTTATTTTGGGAAGGCGCTGAGTCATCAGAACGAAAATTTGATTTTAACAGAAATCATGGCTGACCCAGACACGCTCTTTGGCCTGCCTGCTGCGGAATATATAGAGGTATTTAATGCCGGAACTGAACTTGTGCAACTCAAAGGTTTAAAACTTCAAGACGGAAACACTACGTGCACCCTGCCCTCCTATTGGCTACAACCCGAAGCGTATGTCGTGCTGGTTGGTACTAATCAAAGCAGTGGCTTTAACCAAGTGAACGCAATAGAAGTCAGTGCCTTTGTGAGTCTGAACAATTCCGGAGAATGGCTGCGTCTTTTGGATCAGGAAAATCAAATCATTGATAAGGTCAATTATAGCGCTAGTTGGTACCCAGATAGCCTGATACTGACCGACGGCATTAGTCTAGAAAGACGATCTTTATTAGATCCTTGTTCAAATGAAGATAACTGGAGCGCGTGTCAAGGTATTCTTGGTGGAACCCCTGGCCAATTCAATTCAATGAATGACACCCTGCCCGATGAGCATTTGCCAACTTTGATTGAAGCCAAGGTACTCGATGCTTATTATGTAGCGCTGGAATTTTCAGAACCGATTGATAGCCTGACATTGGTCAATGCAAATTTTGTAATTGAACCTGATCTGGGTAGTTTTCAACGCTTAGTATTTTCATATGACAATTCTATCAACAGTGCACAATGCATCCTTGTATTTAGCCAAGAAATACCAAAAAGTACACCTTTCGAGATCCACATTGATAATATAGCAGATTGCTGGTTGAACTTCACGACAATAGCCACAAGCACAGTGCGCTACGAAGCGCCTACTAACGGGGACCTCCTCATTAATGAACTGCTCTTTGATCCTCCTATTGAAGGCGAGGATTTTGTGGAACTTTATAACAACAGTCAGAAATATTTAGAGCTGTCAGGCTGCGGTATTCATAATGGACAAGATTCCATTTATTTAACAGCTTGTAAAATTTCACCTCAGCAATACTTAGCCTTGAGTTCGGACACCCATTTTTTAACAGCATCCTACCCCTTTGCACTTCAGGAAAATCTGAAAGAAATAAACTTACCCTATCTTTACAATGACTCCGGAACCTGTGTGCTTTTCACCGAAATATCTATACTCGATTCCCTTCACTACTCAGCAAGCTGGCATTTCCCCTTGCTTCCTGATTCAGAAGGATTCAGCTTAGAACGGCTCAATTTCAATGCGGAAACTCAGGATCCTGAAAATTGGTTTTCAGCCGCGGCAAGCTACGGTGGAGCTACACCCGGAAGGGCCAATTCACAACAGGGTTCAGTAACTGCAACGGGTGCCTTAAGCCTGAGTTTTCCGGAACTGAGCCCAGATCTCGATGGCTATCATGATCAATTGGAGGTGACCTACCAAATGAATGCAGCAGCCTTGTTTGCAAGCGCGAGTATATTCACGCTTGAAGGTCAAAAATTAAAGGACTTACTCATCAATGAAAGTATCGGGACAACTGGGCAATTTTACTGGGATGGCAGCACTCAGTTTGGCACTTTGGCGCCAAGCGGAATCTATGTCTTGTACTTTCAAGCTTTTTCCACAAATCTTGGTGTATTTTTCGAAAAAAAAATCTTGTTCAGCGTGTGTTATAAAGCTTAAATTTGAACATGCCAAGTGCGTTCAATGCCATTGCTTTTTCACCGGGGTCCAAAAATTGGATTGCCAAGTTTTTTGAGCTTTATGAGCAAGGTATTTTCACCGTCGACCAAGAACTCATTGAGCAAGATGTAGAAAACTTAACGCATTTCATTTCACACCAGACGGGCCTTATCTACGGCACTCCTAAAAATTTTATTTTTTCTAACGCCCTAGACAAGAAACAAATGAACACCAATGAGCAGCTCAAATTACTGCTCTTTGAAACCCATTTATTCACGTATCTCAGAAAAAAACAGCAGCAAATTGATCAGGCTGAATTCATAGATTCGCTCATTCAGTTTTACGATGGAACCCGACACCTGGGTTTTTTAAAGCGCCTTCAGCTCCGTTTACTCAAAGCTCCTGCCAATAAATTAGAACTCATACTCGAATCCAGAGTAAAGATTAAAACAGCATTTTTTGGCGTTAACTTTTGGCTCAATCATTTGTCCAATGCTTTTATTTTCCTCGATGTTATTCTGTACCGAGCTTTTCTAGAAGGAAAACAACAAAAATTTGATGCCGCTTATCAAGGAGCTGCAATTTCCGTACTAAATGGTCTGCTCTACGCTGGTTTTATTGATCAGCAAATGGAAGAAAAGGAACAAAAAATCTTTAAGCATTTTTTGGCCTCCGCTGCCTTACCGCCTTCGATACTTGCAACCTATCAACAGCGAATTCAAATTGGAATTCCACTCAAATTGCTCAAACAAGAATTAGTCAACGACCGCTTGCTCAGTCAAATAACTTATGAATATGGGCATTTCTTAATTCAGGGAACGCATGAAATCAGTGAGTCCGAGCGTCAAAAACTGATGGAATTAGGCAAGGTGCTTGAAATGACCGAGACTCAAATGTTGGCTTCTGAAGAACTTTGTTCAGCATTTATCGCACAAAGTAGTGCAGAGCAACTTTTGGTTTACAAGCAATCTACGGAGTCGAGCTTTGCTTACAGAGAAACAAGTAAGCGCTGGCTAAAAATTATTGGAAGAAACAGAGATCGACTCGTTTCAGAAATCAAAGAAAGTAAGGAGCTTATGGCCCTGCTTCAAAAATCTACCAAACAAGAACTCAGCCCTCAAGAAAAAGAACAAGTCAAAGCGCAAGTTTATGACATTCTGAAGTCTATGCCCTCTTTGGCGCTTTTTTTACTTCCAGGCGGAACACTTATTTTACCAATCGTCATGAAACTCGTGCCGGAACTCATCCCCTCTTCTTTTAAAATCAATGAAGTAGAGAAAAAACAACCTGAAAATGAATTGTAAAATCCATATCTATTTGCTCAATGATCTCTTTTCACAAGAATTGGCCGATGCCGAGTTTAACGGAAAAGAATCAGCAGACAACCTCAGATACGAGTGGGAAGATGAACTTGAAATCAATACTGAAGTCAAGGAAGTTAAAGAGTTGGCAGATACCAGCTACACATTAGCAGGTTATGACGAAAACGATGAAATGTTTGCCCATGAGATTCCAAATATGCATTTATTTGAAATTCACTCAGCTGATCACGCGCCTACCTTCGTTGGGGCCTCAAAAAGCATCGTCGATCATTGTGAATTGACACAAGAACAAAATACCTACAAAATCTCTATCTTTTTGAAAGATTACGAACCGATGGCCAATCCGGTCCCCGGGATTTTTATCGCCTCCAAATCTTTTCCTAAATCATTGATCCGATGATCCTGCTTAAAAACATCGAGCTGTTTTATGAAAAGCCTATTCTCAGAGGCATTAACCTGCAAGTCAAGCGCGGTGAAATTCTTGGTTTAGTAGGCAAAAGTGGTGCAGGAAAGTCATCTTTATTAAAAATTTGTGCCGGCTTAATTGATGCCAGTGCCGGCGAAGTATTTATCGCGAGCAAAAAGCAAATGCCCGCCAGACACTTACTTGTTCCGGGATACCCGAGTATTGCGATCGTGAATCAAGATTTCAAGCTTGACCCCTTTCATACGGTGGCCGAAAACATCAAAGAAGCCATTTTACACTGGCCAATAGCCAAAAGAGACCAAAGGGTTCAAAAGTTAATCCAGCTTTTTGGCCTCAAAGAAATTAGTCAAACCAAAGCTCACCTGATCTCTGGTGGCGAGCAGCAAAGAGTTGCTATTGCTAGAGCCATTGCAGATCAACCCGCTTATCTTTTGCTTGACGAGCCATTTGGCCACCTCGATGCCAATCTGAGACAAAGACTCAGTTCTTATTTAATGGACCTCAGAGATACAGAAGATACTGGGATAGTTTTGGTTTCCCACGAAGGCCAAGATGTTCTTGGGCTCTGTGATCATATTTGCATTTTGCAAAACGGAAAAATTTCTAAAAAATACCTGCCAGAAACCCTTTATTACCGCTACAGTGCACCCGAAAAAGCAAGACTCTTTGGACCATTAAACACCATAAAGTTAGCAGATGGCTTAGCGCATTTCAGACCCGATGAATACCAACAGAGCTCAAAAGGAATTGCCCTTCACTTCGAACGCGCCGTTTTTGTTGGTGGCTTTTACCACAATTATTTTCGAACTACCAATCAGGAACGCATTTTGCTTTATGCCTTTGAGCCTTTACAACAACTGAGTCATATTGAAATCAAAAGAAAATAAATCAATTAGAAAAATTGAAGTGCTTGCATTTTGGCAGGCCCTCAAAGATTATGTCCAACAAGGGGCTTTTCATCATGGAGCCGCACTGGCCTATTATACGCTTTTTGCTTTCATACCAATTCTATACTTAACCACCTCCATTTACGGTCGGATAATAGGCGCAAAAAACATGCGCGTCATTGTTACAGATTTATTACATGACGGTTTAGGCCTCACCGATTCAGAATCAATTTTACAACTCGTCGACACCATGTCTTTGGAAAAACCAAGTTTTTTTCTTGAGTTAGTCAGTATTGGTGTTTTACTTTATACCTGTTCCGCCTTTATGCTCTCCTTGAAGCGCAGCCTCAATGAGTTTTTTAATGTCACCAAGAAAAATAGACAAGAATCGAATCTATTTATGGAGCTCATTGGCTTTAGATTTGTGAGTGTCTTGATGCTGGCCGTCTTTGCCTTGGTTGTTATCTTGTTTTACTTTGCCCAAGTCTTCGTTTTTTCAGCACTAAATAGTTGGATACACTGGCACAACGGTTTCATCGATTTCTCTTTCAAATTGCTGCAAATCGGGCTCACCTTACTTTCCAATGTATTGATTTTCAGTTTGATTTTCAAATACATGCACGATGCAAAAGTCAGTTGGAAAGTAGCACTTAAGGGTGCCATTTTAACGGCTATTTTACTTTACTTCAGTCAGTGGATACTCAGCTATTATTTGCAGCATTTCTTTATGCTCGGGCAGTTGGGTATAGCAAATTCCATCTTTATGATGTTGGCTTGGGTGCACTATTCAGCGCAAATCATTTTCCTGGGGGCAAAATTTACGTATCAAGTGGGTAAAGCCACTGGTGACCGCATTTCATCATGATATGCAGGCTTACAAGAACGCTGGTGGCCTGCGGAATTCTAACTTCGCATCTCTGAAAATACTCGATGTATTTCGAATGGTTAAGAGAAAGCTCTTGTTGCCGCCAATGGGCACATAATAAAAAGACAGCGCCCAACAATGCATATTTCTATTTAAAGAAAAGTAAGCATTGGTCAATCTTTTCTCTTGGACATTGAAATTCAAATTTCCGGAAATATTCCAGCGCTTCGTAAAACTGATGTCGCCACTCATGACCAGCGTTTGCACAAAATTCCAAGCGGCAGGATTTTCTAATGAAATATCTTGATTGGCCTGTATGCTATACACATGTGAGAAATTGAGTTTCCACGGAATATCATAATAAATAGCCCTTTCAGGGTGTAGCGCATAATAATTGAAATCTGCATTCCAATCCTGCTCATTGAAAAGGGTACTGTGATCTTGAAGTTTTTTGCGATCCTTTTTAGGTGCTAAAACCATCGTGGTCGTTAGGTTGGTGGTCGTTAGACGGCCCAATTGCTGACCCGTTTGCCAAGCATAATCTTTGACGGTTTGCCCGGTTGTATTCCAACCGTAGGGGCTCCAATTGGCATTCGAAACAAAATTAATCCAGTTGGCTGGGCTTATTCTTAGGTTCAAAGACAAGTTGGATAACTTCATGGTGTCTTTAGTGAAATCGTAAAAACCAGTCACAGAAAACTGATCAATGAGGCGGATCTTTTTAAAACCAGTTACGGTATCTTGTGCGGACTTAAATTTAATTTCAGCTGTATTATTAATACCGAAAGTAAGTAAGGATGCTTCGCGGGTTGAACCTACACTATAAATACTATTTTCAAAAGGTGAATAGGTAATTGGTGTCTGATTGGGCCCTGCATTTACCGTAACTAACGGATTCCAACCAGGCGTATATCTGTAACCAATATTTGGTGTAATGAGATGACGTAGACGCGGCTCGTTTTTGCCTAAAAATTTATAGTAAGCATAAAGAACGGTGGTCGCACTCAGGTTAAAATTCATCTCGTGTGCTACTGCGAGTTGCTCAAGGGTATCAACTTTGGTTTTATTCGTGAGGGGGTTGTAACTCTTTTGTATTTGCTGAAAATTAATTTTGGTGCCGTAGCTTAAATTCGGGTTGATTTTTACCGCATTTTTAAAAAGTCCGGCACTCGTTTGAATGCTGATACCTTGACTAAAACCGTTCATAAAACGCTGCCCAATAGCAACATAATTGGCCTGTGAAAGCAAACTATCTTGAAACTGTGCCCTGTTTTGCCCCTCAAAGTTGTAAGTAAGACCAATGCGCTGAATGGTTTTTTTCCAGTTTTTATCAGCTGTTTCAAAAGCATTCTTGAAAGGAAAAACGCGGGTAACGTTGACGTTCATGACAGGGCTTAGCAAGGAAATCGTTTTGGCTTTCGAGTTTTGTCGCAAAGACATTTTTAAACCTGTGTTGATGGGTTTTCCAGGAAAATTTCTAGCCAAATTGATGTCAGAATTAAAACTGTTGTTAAAATATTCTGGGTTGATCGGGTCTAAAGAATTTTTGGAGTTGTTATCTGAAATAAAATTGACATTAGACGAAAAATCCCAGAACGGATTAGACTTTGGCGCTTTTCGATGCGACCAAACAACAGTGACTTTATTTTGCTTCAGATTGGTCGGAAATCCACTTTTAAATTGCTGAAAACCCAAAGATAAACGTCCGTTATAACCGTAGCGTTTGGCATAATCGAGGTCATTGCGTAGGCCCCATGAACCGCGGCTATATAAATTGGCATAAACTGAGGTTTGAAAACGCTCATTGATTGGGAAATACCACCCAAGATTTTGAAAGCCAAAGCCGTAGGCTGAAAGCGGAATAAATTCAGGAAACAAAAGCCCAGAGGTACGTTCTTTTTGATTGGTTGGGATAAATGCAAAGGGTAAACCTAGTGGTGTCGGAATACCCGAGACATACAAATTCATAGGGCCGGTAACAATTCTTTCATTGGGCACGACGACGCCTTTACTGAGTTGAAAATGATAATGTGGCTCAGTTAAATCACAAGTGGTGAGAATGCCTTGTTTGAGATGCAATTCATCGTTAGACTGCCGCTTTGCGGTACCCATGCGAAAATAAAACTCATCTTGTTTGATGGCCAAGGCCTTGATATATGCCTTTTCTGTTCGGTAATTGAGCTTCAAAGATTCACAATTGATCGTTTCTGATCCTTCTGTGAGTTCTGGGAATTCAACTTGATTGCTGTCTTTGTCGAGGCGATATCTGGCTTCAATTTGGCTTGAATCGAGGTCAATGAGAATGTAACCAGCCTTGATGGAAAAGCCCTCACTTTCTACCTCTGCAGCACCATACAGGTGAATTCGGCGATTTTTTACATCGTGAAAAATCTTTTCTGAGGCCTTGTAAGTGACAATTTGATTGAGGCTTTCCCCACTCACAAAGAGGGTATCTTGGGCTGTAACGAAACGCAAAGGACACATTATTAACAATGTGACGAAGAAAAGTTGTGCGAAACGAAGTCGTTGACTCAAGAGTGGCTACTTAGATTTGTAATATGCAAGAAAAACACACAAAGCTACCAATT
>JBEEKM010000018.1:0-34978 GCA_041168645.1 Bacteroidota bacterium
ACCTACAAGTCCTCGACCCAACTATCTCACAAGAAGAATTAGCCAGCATTTACATCAACCCGCCTACTGGTTCCAATATCACCAAAAAAATTCTCGACGATGGCTCTGTCGTTTTTTATGGTCTTTCAGATACTTATCCGGAAGGGCTAAACTATGTTCAGATTCAATTTGGTGCTGCTCACTTTGTTGTCATTAAATGTTATGGTGGTAATAAATTCATGCACTCTAATCGACCTTTTTCATTTTTTGAAAAAGTGTGGTTCGAATGATCTTTACGCATGAAAGTCCTTGACCAGCTTGCTATAGAAATCTTAACGCAGCTCGAGAAAAACCGAGAACTCCACGTTATTCTGCCCTCAGAACGCGCCAAGCGTTATTTATTAAATGCCTTGTTTCGACAAAACAAAGGCCCCATGCTGGCGCCCAATATCCAAACAATTGATCAATGGGTCACTGAATTGAGCCCAAAAAAAATAGTGCACCCAACACGCGTACTCCTGATGCTTTTTGAGGTTTATCAAGAAGTATTAGGCGCTGAAGCACAACCTTTTGAAGAATTCTTGAGTTGGGGAACCATTTTGTTGTCAGATTTCGATGATGTCGATCGGTATTTAGTCAATGAGGAGCAGCTGTATAAAAATTTGGCCTCCATCAAAGCACTAGAGAGTTGGCAAATTGACGAAGAAAGTTATTCCGCTTCTCAAAAGAAATTCATGGCCTTCTGGGAGCACATTTCAGATTTACATGCAGGCCTTGCCAAAAAATTAGCCGACAAAAATGGCTTTACTAAAGCCATGGCGTATCGCTTTTTAGCTGAAAATCCGGCCTTAATACTTTCAGACCAAACCCACTTTGTTTTTGCTGGGTTTAATGCGCTTAGTGGCGCTGAACAAAGCATTATTCAGTTTTTGTTGAAGCGCAAACAAGCCGACTTCTTCATTGATTCTGATGCCTATTATTTTGAAAATGCCCATCACGAAGCGGGTGCTTTCCAGAGAAAAAACTTAACGCAGTTCGGTATCAAGGAGGCTCGCTTTCTCCGAAAAGATTTGTCAACCGCTAACTATCATGTAAAAGTGGTTGAGTGCGCTCAGCACATTGGGCAAGTGAAGGTCTTGGCCACAGAACTCCAAGCACTTCAAGTAAAAGATTGGGGTGAAGTTTTAGTGTTGTTAGCCGATGAATCATTGGTTCATGCGGCACTCCGCCACATTCCGATGAACGTCGGGAAGGCCAATATTACCCTTGGACTTCCTTTAGAACAAACACCCATCAGGACTTGGGTAGACCTCTGCTTTCAAGTTCAAGAAAACAAAAATAAATTCAAAACAACTGCGCTCTACTACAAAGATTTTCAGCGCTTTTGTCATCATGCTTTTACCAGTTTGTGTCTAGATCACAAAGCACTCCAAGCTTTAAGTGCAGCAGAAAAACAAACGGTCAAGTACAATCGTGTTTTTCAGAATATTGGGCAATTAAATTTACAAGGTGCCAGTCAGCAGCTCATAGAATTATTAAGCACGCCATGGCAACAAAATTGGCTACTGGCCCTGCAGCAGCTCAGACAAATCAACACCCTTTTACTAGAGCTTATTCCGCAAGCCAATGACTTCGAGCATACGGCAATTTTGACTTTTGAACAGACTTGTCGTCAATTTGAAAATCTATTGGCGGATGGTTACCCCACAATGACGCTAGGCAGCTTTAAAAAGCTATTCTATCAGCATTGGACGCGCGCCAACTTGGCCTATTTGGGTAATCCTACTTCGGGCTTGCAAATTACCGGCTTGCTTGAGACGCGTTTACTCGATTTCGAGCACGTCTATGTACTCGGTATGAATGAAGGCAAGTTACCACCTACAAACCCAGTCCAAAGTATCATACCTATGGACCTCAGGTCAGCTTTTGGTTTGCCGAGTAACCGCGATAAACAAGGTATTTTTGCTCAACATTTTTACCGCTTGTTGCACGAAGCGCGTCAACTGACCTTTACTTACACGAGCGCAAGTGAAGTGTTGGGTAGCAGTGAAAGAAGTCGTTACCTGCTTCAACTTGAAATGGAGTGGTTACAAAACAATCCGAATGTAAAATGGGAAGAGTTCAAATACCAAATACCGAACTCAGAACAAAGCAGCGTGGGTGCTGAATTTGTGAAAACTCCGGCAATTATTGAGCGCATTCTGCAATATTTAGCACAATCAGTTTCAGCATCGGCACTTAAAAAGTATTTGTCTTGCCCACTTGATTTCTATTACCGCTATGTAGTTGAATTTGGCGAGGAAGACGAAGTCGAAGAAGATTTAGCACAGAACACGTTTGGCTCACTCATCCATAATTGTTTAGAGGCGCTTTATTTGCCTTATGCCCAGCGCCATAAAAATGGCGAACCTGTGGTTCCGACACCCGGGCCGGTTACTGAAAAAGCAGTAGCCAAAATGCTGACGCAATATCAAGAAGAACTCAGAAAACAATTCTTAAAGTACTTTGATCAGAACGAACAACTTTTCAGCAAAGGAAAGAACCGTTTGAGCTTTGAAATGGCGCTTGATCTCACCAAAGAGATTTTGCTCAAAGAGCTGAGTTTTGTAAAATCCCTCACCGAGCCTTTATTTATTGAGCAGCTCGAAGGACGTTTTGAACTTGAGTTGTCTTTTGACATCCATCAACAAACCGTTCCGATCAAATTTGTGGGCTATATTGACCGCATAGACCGTATTGGTGAACATTACCGTGTCATTGACTACAAATCTGGTAAAGCAGCAGCTCAGGATGTCAAATTCACTGAGAAAAACGATGCCCTGACCAATCTATCTAAACCAAAACACACCTTGCAATTGAGTTTGTATTGCTTATTCTTTCAAGAAAAATTTGGTTTTCTACCGCAAGAAGCTAGAATTGAGTCCTTGATCAACCGAGATGAAAATTTTGCGCTGAATATTGAAAAGCAGCAGGGGCTGAGTCAGATACCGGAATTGATCAATGAAGGGCTAACGGCCTTACTTACTGAATTACTCGACCCAACAATCAATTTTGGGCATGATACAGGCTCTAAATATTGCCAGTTTTGTAACTAACAAAAAAAACCTGGAGATCATCCAGGTTTTTCTGCAAGTAATTAAAACCATGAACAAAGGCTGTTCGTCGAAAAGACGTATGCCCTCTGTAGGTGGTTGCTTAGTACAATTCTAGTTTGAGCGCAGAGCGGTAGTCTTTGATCTCTTCGCGGTTGATTTTATGCTCGGCATTCTTGAGCAAATTCAATAAATACAAAAGATTTTCTTGGTCTTCGATTTCAATTGGGTATTCGTTGCCTTCTTCATCTTCTTCGTATTGTGCCTCCACATCAAAACACTCGTTTTCAGTGATGAACTCGTAGGTCAAGCGCAGCACTTTAACCACCAATGGGTCTTGTTCGAGCAAGGCCATTTCGCGCAATTCTTTGAGGTCAGCAACTAGAGATGGAGCTGCAATTCCCTTTTTTTCTACGGTTTCAATGATTTGTTCAAGTTTCTGATTGGCGCGCAATGTTTTCATTTCGTATAAATTGAGTGACAAATTTAGTGGATTTCCCGAAATAAACATCGCAGTGTCCGTAACATTCAATGCTAAAAAGCATTTCAGTGGCAGGAAAAGTTATTTTTGTTCTATGGATTTATTATTCCGCGCATTTTCTATTGGCCTTATTTTATCCGTAATGCCAGGGCCTGTGTTTTTTGTTTTGATTGAAAACAGCATTACCAAAGGTATTCGCAGTGCATTGGCTCTGGACCTCGGCGTGCTCATCAGCGATATCGTTTACATCTTGCTCGCTGTTTTATTTGTAGAGCAAATCAATTCTTTACTTTCTGGAGATAACAAGCAACTTTTTGACATCATTGGCGGTTCCATTTTTATCATTTATGGCATCTTCAATTGGTTCAAAAAAACAAAGATGTCCTCTGGCGATGCAGAACTAGCAGAAGTCACAGAAAAATTTCACCTCGCTGAAGGCAAGGATCCAAAAAGAAATATAGGCCTCAGCATAGCCAAAGGTTTCTTGCTCAATTTTGCCAATCCACTCGTTATTTTTTATTGGTTGAGTGTAGCTTCGATTGCAAAAAGAGAAAGCACCGACGATAGCAATAGTATGCTGTTTTTATTTCTAGGTACCATCCTACTTACTTTCTTTAGTTTCGATATTCTGAAAATCTTCACGGCCAAGAAAATTAAAAACTTTGTGAACGAACGCATGCTGACCCTTTTGAACAAAGTGATAGGGGTTTCCTTTGTAGCTTTTGGGCTCTTTTTCATGTTCAGGTTCATGTTTCGCTAAATTCAAAACCCATGAGGTATCTTCTTGTCTTTATTGTACTTTGGAGCAGCGTTCAGGCCCAAGATTTTAAAATTTTAAAAGAGAATTTATCGCCAAAAGTTCGTCTCTATTGGGACGCGCAGAAAAAACATGTTCAGGGGACAGGTTCGTATTACGTCGGCGTGGTAAAACCAACTGTTGAAGAAAAGCATGGTAAATGGCAGTTTTTTACCTATGACGGTTTGCTCGAAGAGGAAGCCAACTATTACCGTAATCGACTACACGGCAAACGCACTTTTTATTATCCAAACAAACAGATTAAACAAGAAGCTTATTTCACTTTCAACGTACCGGATTCCACTTATAAAGAGTATGCTGAAGACGGCAAACTCTTAACCAAAGGTCAATTTGAATTGGGAAGCCCCATTGGTCGCTGGGAATATTTCTACGCCGATGGTAGTCCAAAATCAGTAGAAGTGGTCAGTAATGACACCATCTATCTCATGGAATATTGGGAGGAGCAAATGCCACATAAACAAACCATTAAAAATGGCAATGGCAAAGTCCTGAGTTATTATGTGGATGGCGTCGTTAAGGAATCCTATACTTTTCAAAACGGTTTAAAAACGGGCCCATTCGAGGAAAGAACAGCTAATGGCGTGTTGTCAGTCGCGGGCGCTTTTGTCAATGGTAAAAAAGACGGTGTTTGGGAGTTTTACTCTTATAACACGGTACTCGAAAAACGTGTGGGTTATGCGCTTGATTCACTAGATGGCGAATACCTAGTAATGCTCTCTGAAAAAGATACCTTGACCTTCGGTAACTATAAAAAAGGTCAAAAAACTGGCGCTTGGATTTGGTTTAACGAAAATGCAGTGATAGATATGACTGGCTATTTTATAGAAGGAAAACAAGATAGCATATGGCATTATTATTTTCCGAATGGCCAACTCTCCTATGTGGCTGAATTTGAAAAAGACCTACGCACCGGAAACTGGACCTATTATTATCCAAATGGTGCCTTGTATAGAACTGGAAGTTATTTATTAGATCAAAAGCATGGCGAATGGCAAACATGGTACGAAGACTCTACCCTTCTCATGAGTGGGCGTTATGAAAATGGTCTAGAGGAAGGCGAATGGAAAAACTACTGGGAAAACGGGCGCATCAAAAACAAATCTACGTTTCATGCCGGAAAATTAAATGGCTCATGGGTTTCCTATACACCAGATGGCAACACTAGTTTAACAGGAAATTATAAAGACGGCCTAAAGTTCGGTGAATGGTTATCTTACTATTCAAATGGCAGACTCAAGGAAAAGCAACATTACAAAATCATTGCACAGAAAAATATTTCTGAAGGACTCAATAGAATGGGTTACAAAGAAAATGTCAGTGAGTTTCATGGCTCATATGAAGCTTATTCTCATATCGATTTTCAACTCAAAGAAATAGGCAAATACAAAAACGGGCAAAAGCACGGTACCTGGACAAACTATTACCCTGGAGGCGTTGTGCCTACAATAGTTGCTCAGTATCAAAATGGGCAGCTAGATGGGATTTTCAGACAATATGACCGCTACGGGCACTTGGTCTATGAAATCAGCTATAAAAACGGGCTCAAACACGGTGATTTTATCGCGTTTAATGAGAACGGCAAGATCGTGAGTAGGAAAGTCTTCAGAAATGGCGAAGAAGTTGGCAGTCAAGAAAAAGACGGCTTTATACCTGAACGCTAGCCTCTGCGGTCCACTGTTCAATCAAACACGTCAATTCGATAAAATCTTCAACACTTAATTTTTCAGGGCGCTGGCTCTCAAATTTTGCTGGTAAAGGGTGGTCCTTGAGGAGTTGCCTTAAAGAATTTCGGAGGGTTTTGCGACGCTGATTAAAGGCCATCTTAACCACATGAAAATAAAGTTTTTCATCGCAAGGCAGGGCGTCTCTTTCATTGCGGACACAACGAATCACGCCACTTTTTACTTTTGGCGGTGGAATGAAAACGTGCTCATCAACAGTGAAGCAATAATGGATATCATAAAACGTCTGAAGCAGCACGCTGATAATGCCATATTCTTTAGAACCAGGACCTTGCGCTACACGCACCGCCACCTCTTTTTGAAACATCCCCATAATTTGAGGAACCTGATTGCGGTACTCGAGACACTTAAACAAGATCTGGGAAGAAATATTATACGGGAAATTTCCAACTACTATAAAGGAGTCAGCTCCAAAAAGTTCTTCGGGGCGTAAGCGTAAAAAGTCTCCAAATAATATGCGGTCTGCATGTGCAGGATAATGAGCCCTGAGGTAATCAATAGACTCAATATCGACGTCGAGTAACCAAAGATCAATTTCCGGAATTTCCCACAGATACTTACTAAGAGCCCCCATTCCTGGGCCAATTTCAAGTACTTTTCTGGTGTCGTTGGTCCAGATCACTTGCTTGGCAATTTTCTGACAGGTGCCCGCGTCTTTTAAAAAGTGTTGGCCTAGTTGTTTTTTTGGTTTTACACTCATTTTTTAAAAGACTTTACAACGGATAACGTGGTTCTAAATGCTGCGAATTTTCCTAAAAAACGATCGGTATGATCTTTTTGAAGTGCGGGTGCAAAGTTCGCCTGATAATGATCTAGCGTTTCCTGATCCGGGGCTAAATACAGTACTGCATAAGTTTTACCACCGTCCTCCTCGCCATTCACCCTTGACAATTTACATTCCTCAAAGCAGGCTGTTTGCATGACTGCAGGAATATGCTCCTCTTGCATCCAACGTAGCCATTCTTGTTCAACAGCAGCGTCTATACTTACCGTAACGTTATATAATACCATACAACAAAGGTACTGAAAGCCTTTGACGAAGAAAAATGGCGAGGTGTACGTAAATTCACCAGATATTCAAATAAATAAATAGTACTTTTACTTCAGCATAAAAATCAAAAGCTATGAAAAAACTCATTCTATCTTCTTTATTTACAATTGTTTACTTTGCGTCCTATGCACAGTCTTGTACACCAGGCGCAAACTTTGTTGATTCTACTTATGGTGTTTGGCCAGATACCACTCAGAACTTTCCACAGGCAGACCCCAATGTATTTTATTCTACAGATTTAAACTTTAAAGTTCCAGATTCAGTAACTCCTGCTATAGACCCAAGTGGTGCATTTGTGGGTTCAACTATTCAGCAGTTTACCGTTTCAAATGTCATTGGCTTACCTCCTGGTTTTGACTACGCTTGTAACGTGAGCAATTGTACCTACTTAGGTGGTGGCAACGGCTGTGCCAATATTTACGGTACAACCGATACCATTGGTGTTTTCCCAATCTCAATTGAGGTGACGGCTACAGTACTAATTGTACTCCTTCCTGGTTTACCACCAACACCTGTTACTCAGACGGTATCTTTTGATGGTTACCAAATTTTAGTTGGAACCAATGGTAAAATTGAGGCTGTTCTTGCGCCACTATCTATTGTTCCGAATCCAGCAACAGCGCAAATTGCCGTTAGTGGATATTTACCATCTTCTGAAACGACAATCAGCATTCAAGATCTTTCAGGTAAAGTACTAGAAAACAAGGCTGCCAATCAGCTCGATACAACATTTAACATTGCTGACTTGAAAAGCGGAACCTACATGATTGTCGTGAAAGATCAGTTTGGATCAAGAACTGAAAAATTCGTGAAGCTATAAATTCATCTGGCTAAAGCCAGCTTATGATAAAAAAAGAGGGGGCGTTTGCCCCCTCTTTTTGTTTGAAATAGTTACAATGTTTTACTTATATAAGCCGCGCTCATCGATATACTTCAAGACTTTTTCAGTGAGTAAAAAACTGCAATCTTGATCTTTGGCTAGCATGGTTCTGATCATGCTTGCACTCACGCTAAGCACGGGCACCTCATTGATCAGGTGAATATGAGGATGTGAAATCTGAGGGCTTTCTTGTAGGGCTTCATTTTCAACGTAGGCTCGTGGGTATACATAAATATGGTGCTTCGCCAATATTTGCTCCCAGTTGAACCATTTATGAAAACTGCGCAAGTTATCAGCTCCCATGAGTAAACTAAAGGTATGCTGAGGATATTTCTCTACAAAATGAGTAAGTGTCGAAATGGTATAATTTGGTTTTGGCAAATGAAATTCTAGGTCACTCACTTGCAAAAGCGGATGATCTTCTGTTGCTTCCTTAGCCATATCTAGACGGATATAATCGGCTAACAAGCTCTCTTTATTTTTATGCGGATTTTGCGGCGTTACCACCAACCAGACTTGGTCAATTTCTTCGGTTTGTGCCATATAATTGGCAATAATCAAGTGCCCCACATGAATAGGGTTGAAAGTGCCAAAATATAAACCAATCCTCATTAGTCTAAAAATTGCTTGATTTGTGTGGCAACCTGGTCAATGGCTAAATTGAGGTCATCATTAACTACAACCACATCAAATTCAGGAGCCCTATTAATTTCTTCCTCGGCTTTTGCCAAACGCATTTGAATTTTATCTTCAGCATCAGTCTGACGCTTTCGCAAGCGTTCAGCAAGCACAGCAATACTTGGCGGTTGAATAAAAATAGACAAGCACTTTTCACCTAATAATTCTTTGATACGCAAACCACCAACAACATCGACATCAAAGACCACTATTTGACCTGCTGCCCAAATTCTTTCTAATTCTGCATTGAGTGTTCCGTAGAACATCCCTGTGTAGACCTCTTCCCACTCAAAAAAAGCACCAGCAGTAATTTTTTCTTTAAAACTTTCAGGGCTTAAAAAGTAGTAATGGACACCATCTTGCTCTTCTCCTCGAGGTGGCCTTGAACAAGCTGAAATTGAAAAAGCCAACGCTGGATTTTGAGCCAATAAGGCCTTCACTATGGTTGATTTACCTGCTCCGGAAGGTGCTGAAATTACGATGCTTTTTCGTGAGTTCATACTACAGAGAATTGAGCACTTGTTCTTTAATTTTCTCGAGGTGATCTTTCATATCCACCACTTTGCGTTGGATTTCGGCATGATTACATTTGCTGCCTAAAGTATTGATTTCACGACCCATTTCTTGAGCAATGAATCCTAACTTTTTACCCGATGCCTCTTGCTGCATAGTTTCAACAAAATAATTGAGGTGCTGCAGCAAGCGTTGCTTTTCTTCTGAAATATCTAATTTTTCTACATAAAAGATCATTTCTTGCTCCAGACGATTCACGTCAATACGCGCTTCATCAATACTGGCTAGACCTTTTTGAATGCGCTCCTTCACTTGGTTGACACGCTCTTGTTCAAATGGCGCAATGGCGTCAAGATTGGTTTTAATCGCTTCAATATTTGCAACTAAATCTTGGGCTAGGGCCTTTCCTTCTTGCTTTCTGAATAACTGAAGTTGTCCGGCAGCCTCTTTCACAAGTTTCAGCACAAACTCCATTTCTGCGTCGGTAAGCGCTTCGTGTTGAACCGCTAAAACATCGGGCATTTTGAGCACCAAAGAGAGGTAATCTTGGGTTTGGCTTTCCCATAAATTATTGAGGGCTTTGAGCGCTTCAAAATACTGGGTAGCTAATTCTGTATTGATCAGGTTACTGACTGCCTGGTTTTGGCTTTCAATGTAAATACCGAGGTCCATCTTACCACGAAGCAATAAATCAGAAACAATGCGTCTGATTTCGGTATCCATATCTCGATAGGCAGAAGGGATTTTGAGATTGAGATCGAGACCTTTAGAATTTAAAGATCTTACCTCAATAGAAATCTTTTTGTCTTGAAATTGGCCATTGGCTTTGCCAAACCCGGTCATGGATTGCAGGGCCGATTTCGAAATATCGTATTTATTCATCATCTAATAGTAAATCTGCGTCAATGCCTTCATTTTGTTCTTTTACAAACCAAGCAATTTCACTCATGATTTGAGCTTTTTGATCGGTTTGTGGCGCTTTTTCCTCTAAATACTCTTTGAGCAATAACTGCGCTTCAAGTAACTGCGCTTCTTCAAAAGGGCCACTCATGTTTTCAAGAATGGTCAGACAATCTAGGGCTTCAAGGTAGTCTCCTTGAGAAGCGAGCATTACAAAAAATGGTAAATGCTCATCAAAAGGTAATTTTGAATTCCAAATAGCAGACAACACCAGCTTTCTGGTATCAGCATCTGTTTCGTTTTCTAGAAAATCAATAAATGCTTCAACTGCTGAGGTATCTAGAATATCTGACAAGAAGCCAACTAGCAACTGTTGTTTGCTGCGCTCTGCCCCTTTCAGTGATTCAAAAACAACATTCAAATGCTGCGCCTTGCCCTTCTCTCTGAGATAATTCAAAGCTTCAGTAACCGATGAAACATCTTGCAAAGCAAGTTTTTGCAACATTTCTATGCTTTTTGCATCGCTTTTTTTGGCTGTACTCATGGAGCAAAGTTAAGGAATTCAAGTGCCAATTACTGAAAAGCGAGCCGCTTACTGTTACTTTATACAAAGTTTAGTGTTTATAAAATCAAGAAATTGGCCAAATCTCAGCCATAATTCCATTCATCTTTGTAAAAATGACTGAACTCATGAAAAAAACTTTAGCCCTATCCTTAATTTGCAGTGTCTTGTTCACAGCATGTGTGCCTTCTAAGAAATACAACGAACTCTTAGAGCGCGAAAAAAGCTGCAGCGAAGAATTAGCGAAGTACAAAAAAAGTAGTACGGATTACGAAGTGCTTTCAAAAGACTTACAGTCTAAATATGATCTAGCAGCCAAGGAGGTGAGCCGTTTACGTGGCGATACCAATCAATTGGGCAATCAAATACGTTTACTCAGCCGCGAACAAGCTACGCTTGAGGCGCAATATGAAACACTAGAGAACTCTTTTGACAAATTAAAGAACCTCAGCGCCAAAGAAACGGCAACGCTGCAAACTGAACTTGAGGCTAAAACCCGTGAGCTTCAAAGAAAGGAAGATGCACTATTGAAACTCGATGAAGAACTCAAAGTGAAGCAAGCACTGCTTATAGAACGCGAAAAACGCGTGAATGAACTTGAAGAAGCCATCAGAAAGAAAGATGCAAAAATTCAGCTCTTGAAAGCAAGAGTAGCAAATGCACTTAGAAACTTTGAAAACCAAGGCCTAACTGTCGTTCAAAAAAATGGAAAAATTTATGTGAGTCTTGAAGCGAAATTATTGTTCAATTCTGGCTCAACAAAAGTAGAAGAGGAAGGTAAAGCTGCACTAGTAGAACTCGCAAGAGTTCTTGAAACAGAACGCGATTTAGAAATTGTAGTAGAAGGACACACCGATACCGACAAACTTACTAGCAGTGTTTCTCCAAAAAATAACTGGGAACTTTCTGTACTCAGAGCAACTTCTGTTGTAGAACTCATGTTGGCCAATTCTAGCATGGCACCTACGCAAATTATGGCTGCAGGCCGCGGTGAATTTCATCCGGTTGACCCCAATGACAAGGCAAAAAATCGCAGAATTGAAATTATTATTTCGCCTAACCTCAATGAGTTGTTTGAAATTATCTCAAACGACTAGATTAGCGGATAACATTGACATGGCCTGAAAGGTCTTTGTATATACCTTTTTCAATTTCATAGACCAAATACCAAGTGTAGGTTCCTACCTGCACTGGTATTCCTTCGTAGGTACCATCCCAAACAAAGTTGAGATTTGTTGAACTAAACACTTCTTCACCCCAACGATTGAAAATATAAAACCTTGCACTCATGAGGCCAATAAAGCGACCAAAGAAGTAGTCGTTGAGGCCATCGGCATCAGGTGTGAAAGAATTGGGTAAGTAAATATAGCGCTCAGGAGCAATGGTGATCCATTTTGAAATGCTGTCAATACAGCCCTTTTGGTCAGTAGCAACGAGCGTGATCTCATAAGGGCCAGGTTGTAAATAAGTGTGGTTCGGGTTTACTAAAAACGAAGTGGAACCATCGCCAAACTCCCAGGTGTAGGTCCAGGCATTTTGGGAAGCATTTTCAAATTGAACAGGTAAGCCCTGCATGGGTTCTTCAGTAACAAAATAGAAATTGGCCTGTGGCTTCACCACTTGGACATAAGCTACTGCAACAACTGTAAAGGTTTGACATTCGTCACTAACCTGCACAAAATAAGCAGTTGAAACCGAAGGGTTCACGGTAATCGTTTGGGTTGTAGCCTGGTTGGACCACAAATAATAATAAGACCCATAGCCACCTGTTGCACTCACACTGAGCGTAACGGTATCGGCTGGGCAAATCTCAAATGGGCCATTCGTTTGTGCAATTAGCGGTGGGCTCAGAATCGTGTAAATTATTGAATCTTGGGCAGTTGTACCACAGATGTCAGTAACGATAACTTGATAAGTCGTGCTTGACCCAGGATTAGCTAATATAGAATCGGTGACACCTACTGTGGTATTATTTACTGTCCAAACATAAGTGTACTGACCAGCGCCTCCGGTTGCTGATACCCCAAGCATGGTTTCAATATAGGGGCAAATCTCAGTAAGGTCCGGGCTCAATTGCAAACTGAGTGGTTGGAATACAGGAACAACAATAGTTATAGTGTCGTAGGCCGGGCCACTGCCGCAAGCATCTGTGACAGCTACCCAAATTGAAGATGTGGTAGTAGGCGTAAATGTAAAAGATGGACCCGTTTGGCCATTACTCCAGGCATAGGTTAGCGGTTGTACACCGCCGAGTACAGCACAATTTATAGTGACAGGGTCTCCTGGACATACTACTGAATTGCTACTGAGCGTAACTTCCATTGGTTGATTGTCTTGTATGTAGAGGTCAAGTACTAAAGGAGTAATATTTCCGCAAGGATCAGCGATAGGAAAAGTAAGCGTCAAAGTTTCAAGCCCTTCAATTTGAGCGTCTATGGACGTCTGAATATTGAAACTTACGGTAGTTTGACCTGCCTGAAAAGTAACAGAGGCAGGTACACCCGAGAAATCTTGTCCGTTGGTAGCAGTGCCTGAAAGTTGAACCGGAATGGTTAGGGTTTGGTTGAGATTGGTTTGTCTTTCAAGTGTGACCTCGGCACTGACACAACCCTCTGCCATCCAAGCTGGATTTGCAAATACTTGCTGTGACAACGTGTAGTCAATTTCAACGGGAGTTAAGGTAGATAACGAATTGGCTTCTAGAAAAATGCCTGAATCCCATTGACCATCACCGACGTCGGCAATGGCAATAATGAGGTGATATGTTTGGCCACATTGCACTTGCGAAACAGCCTCTAGCACTTTTGTGAAACCATCGTACTGGATGTATTGCGTACTTTGGTTATAAGGTGCTGTGTTGCCATCCCCGTTATTGACAAAATAAAAAGGGTTAGTAATGGCATTTACATTATTGATCGAAACGACAGCCCCATTGGGTAATTTGGCAATATTTTGAAAACCGCTGATGCCAGGCCCAGAGATAAAGAAACCAAAAACATCGTTATAGGTCGTGTTATTTGGTGGGGCAAACTCTGGATATTCGTCAGAACCAAAAACGTACTTAAAACGAACGGTATCGGCGTACGGAACAAAGTCAAATTCTAAAATCGCGGCATTATAGGTTTGGGTGCCGCCAATTGCCTGTGAAAGTAAAGGAAAGCCTCCCATGTTGTTATCGACACCCGAACTAGGTTGGTCATTGGGGCCCTGTGGCCCATCGCCGTTGGGTAAGGTTGTGCCCGTGGTCATGACAATACCACTACTAATACCGAGATTGGTATTGGCTGCAGTGAATTGACCAATAGCTACGGGGCTACCGTTATAGGTTACATTTGAAACCGTGACACCATTTCCGAGTAGGATGTTTTGAACCAAACCCTGCGGATTCAAGGAATTACTGGTGACGAGCTGTGCCCTTAACCCTGAGAACAGAGCAAGACTGAAAAGTACAAAGAAGATATTCTTTTGGCGAAGCATCTCAATAACTACGTAAATTCTCAGAATTCGTTGTCTAAAACGGCACTTTTTTGCATAAAAAAAGGATGCCGAAGCATCCTTTTCAAGTATTGTGCCAAACTTGGCTTATTTCTTATCAAATAATGGCTTCAAAACGTACCAAGCTAAGAAAGGAAAAAAGTGCATTGGCATCGCGTATCCATAAAAGATAAACTGGTGGAGTTCACTAGAATTATCTGTGAAGGTAAAGCCTAAGACACCTACCAAACTTGCTGTACTAATTCCGGCAAAAAGGAGCGCAAAAATAAACTCGCCAAAAGCCGGAACAAACTTAGTGAGTAACCAGTGCCCCAAAGTGGCAAAGATGGTGCCGACTAAACAAGAGATGAAGATAGCTGGGGTTGGGACTACATTTGAATAATCTTCAAATAATTGTTGTTCAAACTGTTCTCCATAAAAATAGGATACACCTCCTGCCAACAGACCAGACGCTAAAGCCCAAATTACTTTTTTTACCATTTTATTATTTTTTAATTACTGGAATTGTTGCTGTGATTTTGATGTTGTCTGCGACACCAGCGTTTTTCTTTCCGACACCAAAATCATTGCGATTCACACTAAATTTAGCAATAAAAGTGCCTTTTGTACCTTTTTTAGTAAAAGTAAATGGAATCGTAACCTCTTTGGATTCGCCTTTGATTTGTAGTTTACCGATCGCTTTAAAACCTTCAGGGGTTTTTTCAATGCGGCTCGAATTGAATTCGATGTAGGGGTATTTCTCGGCATCAAACCACTCCTCTGCACGTGCGTGCTTGTTTTGCAAGCCATTTCCTGTATTAATAGACGCAACCTTGATTTTAAAACTCAATTTTGATTGCGCTAAGTTCGCCTCGTTAAAAACAAGCGAGGTTGCAGTTAACTCATCAAAATTTCCGCTAACATCTGGGTTGCTGAATACAACCTTATAACCATCGGCAATTTTGTATTGCTGTGCGGTTGAAGAAAGTGCAAGACTAACGATGAAGAAGAACAGTAATTTTTTCATAGAAATTAGTTTTTAACTACTTCTAGGTCTGCTTGTAATTTCACTTCGTCAGATAGGCCTGGGCTAACCTGACCCATTCCAAACTCTGATCTTTTTACAACACCGCTAACTTGTAAACCTGCTACTACAGCACCTTGGTAATTTTTGCTGTTGCCTGTATGAACTCCATTGAAAACAACTTTCTTAGTGGTACCGTGCATCGTTAATTCACCTTCGATAGCGTAAGATCCTTTTGTTTTTGTCTCTTTTACAGACGTGCTTTTAAAGCTGATTGCAGGGAATTTCTCTGCATCAAAACAATCTGCTGTGCGCAAGTGGTTGTCACGCGCTTCAATACCTGTATTAACTGATCCTGCTTCTGCATTCAAAGTGATGGTTGCACCATTGAAATCTTCGTTTGGTGTAGTGACTTCCATGTTGAACTTTGTAAAGTTACCGTGAACTTGTGTGATGCCATTATGAGTTACTGTGAAACCCAAACGCGAATGTGCGCCATCCAAAGACCAAAGACCTGCAGAAGTTGCAACAAATGAAAACAAGGCAAATGCGCCTAATAAACCGACAAATAAATTTTTCATGTTTTTTAAATTTTTAGTGATTAATAGATAAACAAAATTAATGCTGCAAAGTTGCGGGCTATTGCACAAAATTCTATTGATGTAGGTCAAGGAATTGAGCTAAGCCGGGTTTTGCAATGCTTGCAGCTTTTCAAAGGCATCTTTAATGTGGCGTATAGGCTCAATGACGAGTCGGAGTTTGTCGTCTTTTTGTACCAAACGATAGCCGCTTTGTTTTGCTAAAATATTTTGTAAAAGCGCCTGAAACTGTTGTGTTTCATAAAACGGTGACTGCGGATTCGAGATAAAATGCCCTACAAGCTTTTCAGACTTAAGCACCAATCTTTCAAGCCCCATCGATTCAGCTAACCAACGCAACTCAAAAGAAAACAAGAGTTCTTTGACTTCTTTAGGGAGCGGACCAAAACGATCTACGAGTTGTTCGCTAAATTGTGCAAGTTCTGCTTTGTCTTTGAGGTTATCCATGGCCTGATACAAACTCAGACGCTCGGCAACCTGATTCACGTATTGATCAGGGATGCGCACCTCCATGTCGGTCTCAAAAATGCAATCTTGTACAAAACCATTGAATTGATCACTCACGCGTTCTTCAAATAACTCTTTGTATTCGTGCTCGCGGAGTTCTTGCATGGCCTCGTTGAGAATTTTCTGATACATTTCAAAGCCAATTTCTGCAATGAAGCCACTTTGCTCGCCGCCAAGCATATTGCCGGCGCCGCGAATGTCGAGGTCTTTCATGGCAATGTTAAAGCCCGAACCAAGGTCCGAAAACTGAACTAAAGCCTCGAGGCGTTTTCTGGCTTCGGAGGTCATGATGCTAAATTTAGGAGCAATCAAATAACAGAATCCTTTTTTGTTACTACGGCCTACTCTTCCTCTGAGCTGATGGAGGTCACTCAGACCAAACTGATGGGCGTCATTGATGATGATGGTATTGGCATTAGAGATGTCTATGCCTGACTCAATGATGGTAGTGGCGAGTAAAACGTCATAGGCACCTTCAATGAAATCCATCATGACTTTTTCAAGCTGCTTGCCATCCATTTGACCATGCCCAATTCCGACGCGCACCCCTGGGCACAAGCGTTGGATCATGCCAGAGAGTTCTTTGATGTTAGAAAGTCTGTTATTGACAAAGAAAACCTGCCCACCCCTACCCATTTCATAGGCAATGGCATCGCGGATTTGTTCTTCGTTGAAGGAAATGATTTCAGTGAGAACAGGCTGGCGATTTGGAGGAGGCGTATTAATGATACTGAGATCTCGGGCGCCCATCAAAGAGAATTGTAAAGTTCTTGGGATTGGCGTAGCCGTAAGTGTGAGTGTATCAACTGTGGCTCGAAGCGTTTTGAGTTTGTCTTTGACGGCAACTCCGAACTTTTGCTCTTCATCGATGATCATGAGGCCCAAGTCTTTGAACTTAACGCGTTCTGCCACTAAAGCATGAGTGCCAATCAAGATGTCAATTTGGCCGGCCGCCAATTTCTTTAAGGTTTCAGTGATTTCTTTGGCCGACTTAAAGCGATTGATATAATCGATATTTACAGGAAAGCCGGCCAAGCGGCTTTTAAAGCTGCGGTAATGTTGTAAAGAAAGAATGGTGGTCGGGACCAAAACGGCAACCTGTTTAGAATCGGTTACTGCTTTAAAAGCCGCCCGAATCGCGACTTCAGTTTTTCCAAAACCTACGTCGCCGCACACCAAGCGATCCATGGGCCTTGCGGCTTCCATATCGCGTTTGATATCTTGAGTTGCTTTGAATTGATCTGGTGTATCTTCGAACATAAACGATGCTTCTAGCTCGTTTTGCAAATAGCTATCTGGTGCAAAGGCAAAGCCAGGCTTACTGCGGCGCTGGGCATAAAGTTTGATTAAATCAAAAGCCAGCTCTTTGATTTTCTTTTTGGTCTTGTTTTTTAGGTTAGACCAAGCTTGCGTACCCAATTTATTGAGTGTTGGTGCACTGCCCTCTTTGCCAGTAAATTTCGATATGCGGTGTAAGGAGTGAATCCCAACATACAAGACATCGCCGTCTTTATACACCAAACGAATTGCTTCTTGTGGTTTACCATTCACATCAATGGTTTCTAGACCCGAAAACTGGCCCACCCCGTGATCAATATGGGTAACGTAGTCGCCTTTTTGAAGCTGATAAATTTCTTTAAGTGTGAGGGCTTGTTTGGCTTGCTTGAAACCTTCTTTGAGTCTGAAACGATGGTAGCGCTCAAATAATTGATGATCAGTGTAGCAAACCAACTTGAGCTCAGGGCAGATAAAACCTTCGTGCAAGGCAATTGGAAGTGCGCTGAATTCACCTTCTGCACTAATATCTTTGAAAATTTGATAAAGGCGTTCAATTTGTTGGGGCTGATTCGAAAAAATGAGGTTTTTAAAACCAGCTGCTTTTCTGGCTTTAAGGTCTGCATTTAATCTTTCGAAATCTTTATTGAAACTTGGTTGCGGAATGGTATCAAATAATTCTTGATGACTTGCTTTGAAATGATATATAGGGCCATATTCAACCAACCTGTGTTTGTCAATGTATTCTTGCCACTCGAGGTGAGAAAGATAGCGTTCGTTCGGTAGCGCATGCTTGACTGGCGTATCAATCTTGGCATGAATTTCAACTGCCTTCTCGTATTCTTTTTTGATGATTTCTTGGGTGCGGTCGGCATCTGAAAGCCAGACTATAGCCTGCTGCCCGACAAAGCCCAACATATTCTCCTGAATTTCGATGCTCAGGCCTGTCTGAATGTTCGGGATGACATTAAAAAAGTGATGACTTGCAATAGACAACTGATTGGCTGCATCAAATGTGCGTATGCTTTCAATTTCATCGCCAAAAAATTCGATGCGAAAAGGATGCTCATTGGCAAAAGAAAACACATCTAAAATACCTCCTCGGATGGAAAATTGACCGGGTTCGTAAACAAAATCGACGCGCTCAAACTGATATTCGAGCAAGAGTTCATTTAAAAAATCGGTGCTGTATTGCTTGCCGATTTCTAAGCGCATGGTATGCTTCACCAAGTTCTTTTTGCTCGGAATTTTCTCAAAAAGTGCCTCCGGATAAGTGACAATCCAGGCGTTATTGTGCTCACTGAGTCTTTCGAGCACTTCAGCGCGCGTGACCACATTGGCGTTGTCTGTTTGCTCTTGTTGGTAAGGAACCCGGTAAGAAGCCGGATAAAAAAACAAACGTTTATCTGAAGGAAAAAGCCCCTCAAGATCATTGAGGAAATAGGCCGCTTCTTCTTTATCGGCGAGTACAAAAAGATGAACCCCTGGCACTTGTTGGGCAACTGAAGCACTCATGAGCGCTTTTGACGAACCCACCAAACCCTTCCAATGCAACTTAGCTGCCTGGTCTTGTAAATGTGCCGCACTGCGATCCAAGGCAGGATGTTTGGCAAGCTCTTTGATGAATGTGGCAAGTTCCATAGGGGTTTGCAA
Organism: Bacteroidota bacterium; assembly: GCA_041168645.1. Taxonomy (GTDB): domain Bacteria; phylum Bacteroidota; class Bacteroidia; order Flavobacteriales_D; family Crocinitomicaceae; genus UBA952. Next base: position 19,228 of record JBEEKM010000018.1, read on the forward strand.
AATTAACGAAACTAATTCCTTGGTCGAAAAAAATGTGACGAATTCAGGTACTAAACGTTTGAAATAACAATTCAGTGTGAATATCTCCAAGAATTACCAAGTGAGCACCACTTGTCTTTGACTAATTTTATCGAACTAAAATAGACAGCAATTATGAAGTTTTCCGTGAAATTCACCTTAGCACTAGCCTTTTTTTCTAGCTCAAATTTTCTTTTCGGCCAAGCAGACTCTACTGCTCAGGCTGCAGGTTTCAAAACAGTTGAAGAAATTTCTGCCATCGACTTTTTAATGAAGGGTGGTGTTTTCCTCATCCCTATTGTCCTGCTTTTATTCTATACAACATACATTGCCGTTGAGCGCTTTTTGTATATCCGTCGCATGACCAAGCAAAATATGTTCCTAATGAGCGAACTCCAAACACAATTGAATTCAGGTAATATGAGCGGTGCTTTAGATGTAGCAAATCGCGATCAAACTGCTTTTGGTTCAGTTGTAAAAGAAGGTGTGCAATCTATCGGACGCCCAATTCCGCAAATTGAAGCTAACATGGAAAAAGTTGCCAATATTGAAATTGGTAAAATGGAAAAAAATATCAATCACCTTGGTCTGATCGCGGGTATCGCGCCAACCCTTGGTTTTATCGGTACCATTTCTGGGGTAATTAAAATTTTCTACAGCATCTCCATTTCAGAAAACGTTTCTATCGGAAACATCTCTGGAGGTCTTTACGAAAAAATGATATCATCTGGTTCGGGGCTTGTTGTGGGTATTCTCGCTTTTACTGCCTACCACCTCTTGAATGGCATCATTGATAACTACGCTTTAGCGATTCAAAAAATCAATTTAGAGTTTGTAAAATTAATCCGCCCGAGCGATGCCAATAAAGCGTAACCGTAGGTTTCATGCCGAAGTTGCAACCTCGGCCCTGAGCGACATCATGTTCTTCTTGTTGTTGTTCTTTTTGATCATCTCTACCTTGGCCAACCCGAACGTTATTAAAGTTCCGTTGCCAAAGTCTGATGCAAATGAAAAGACACAAAAGCAGCATGTTACACTCACCGTTAAGTTTGATGAAAATCAACAGCGTCATTTCTATGTCGATAACGACGAAGTCGGCCTTGACCAATTAGAAGGCATATTAGTCGCCGAAACTAAAAAAATTGGCGACAACACCGTTATCATACGTCTGCCTTTTGACGCCCAAGTTCAGGAGCTTGTTGACCTACTAAAAATCGGTATGCTCAACGATCTCAAAATGATTATTGCCACCAAAGAAGGCTAACCCAGTTTACTAAGAAGGAAATGGACCAATTACAATTAGATTATTTAGAAGCCAAACAAGATGCGCGCAAATCTCTGATTTACAGCACAATTTGGCTCCTATTCTTATTGCTCATCTCTTTCATTATTAAGTTTGATGCGCGCCAAGATGCATTAGTTGACACCCCGCCACTGCGTTCTGACGAAGTAATTCAAGAATTTCAAATAGATAACGTTACCCTTGACGATGTCTCTGGTGGAAGCCGAGGTGGAGGAACTCCTGGGGCAGGGCGCATTGCGCCCCCTGCCGAACAAACAGAAAGAGTTGCTACTGCAGCACAAAGCGACTTCACGCACAATAGCGGCAATTCAGACAACCATAATTCTGCCAACGGCACCAATGCCAGCTCTACCACCACACGTTCTACCAACTATTTTGGTAGCGGTGGAAGTGGTCGTGGCGACGGTTCTGGCAACGGACCTTTTGGTGGGCCAGGAACTGGAGTCGAAGGTGATGGGCAAGGCACAGGCAGAGGCTCAGGTAAAGGTCGGGTTAGACTGAATAACGTGAGTCTTCCGAAATACGAACTCGATTTTGAGTGTCGTATTATGTTCAGGTTACAGGTCAATGAAGATGGTCAAGTTGTGGGTGTAAGCACTGTAAAATCGGTAACAACTTGTGTGGAAGACCGCATCATTAATGACTTAAAGGAACGCATTAAGCGTGAAGTAAAATGCAATAAAGATCCGGGAGCCCCGATTGTTACAATGGATTACACCATCCGTTTGACACCAAAGGGTTAAAGACCCATTGCTTTTTCTACCATTTTCTTGGAGCCAATATAGAATCCTACTCTTTGGTGGAGTTGACTTGGCTTGATATCTAAGATTCTTTGTTGGCCATTGGTGGCTATACCACCCGCTTGCTCCGCAATAAAAGCCAACGGATTACATTCATACAACAGACGCAAACGGCCTTGAGGTGCAGACGGAACTGTCGGATAAATATAGATGCCGCCTTTAATGAGATTGCGGTGGAAATCGGCTACTAATGAACCAATATAGCGACCAGAATAAGGCTTGCCGGTTTGATTTTTATCGGATTGACAGTAGTCTAGGTAAGCACGCAAAGTAGGGTCGAAATCTTGCAAATTACCTTCGTTGATGGAATACAAGCGGCCCTCTTCTGGCATCTTCATGTCCGGGTGTGACAAGAAAAATTCTCCTACGGCTGGATCTAGTGTAAAGCCATTGACACCTTTGCCTGTAGAATAGACCAGAATAGTTGATGATCCGTATAAAACATAGCCAGCAGCAACCTGTTGGTCACCCATTTGAAGCATATCTGCTAAAGTGGCTGGCGTGCCGTTTGGTGATATGCGGCGATAAATAGAAAAAATGGTGCCAATAGACACATTGACGTCAATGTTTGAAGAACCATCTAGTGGATCAAACAAAACTACGTAGTTTCCTTTTTGAGCAGTTTCTGAGCTGAAAGCAACGAAATCATCGTTTTCTTCTGAGGCAATGCCACATACTTCGCCACCATTTTCGAAAGCCCTGATAAAGGCTTCATCGGCTACGACATCTAGTTTTTGCTGCTCTTCGCCTTGAACATTTTGCCCTCCTTGTGCTCCTAAAATGTGATCGACAAGGCCAGCTTTTCTGACGTCATTGGAAACAATTTTGGCAGCTAAAGCGATATCGCTCAAGAGCCTTGATAATTCGCCGCTTGCAAAAGGAAAATCTTTTTGCTTGGCAACGATAAATTCATGTAAGGTGGTCAGTTTTGACATGCTTACATCGAGAACATGTTGCTGTAGTCGGTGCCGAGGTGAATCGGATTGACAATAAGCGTAGGAATAAGTGCATCATTGGTAATGATGTACTGCTCATGACTCGCGGTTAGTGCGTTAAATAGATTATTGCGGTTAAGATTCATGATGGCAATGAGGTCTGCATCTACGCTTACCGCATATTTGACAACTTCTTTGTCAAAACCTGAACTTGGCACAACTGCACTGGTCATTTCGATACCGCGATCTTTGAAGAAACTTTCAGAGAAAGTAATGTTTGAACGAACTTGGTGGCGCAAGAATTCATCGGATTCGTCTGGGGTAACTACGTGAACCTTAGAGTTGAAATATTTCGCCAAGTTAGCAACGATGGATAGTTTTTGCTTAGTTTCTTTGTGAAGGTCCATTGGAACAACAATAGAGTCATAACCAGTGGCTTTAACAGCTTTCTCTTGCACAATGATAAATGGCACTTGAGAACTCGTTACTACTTTGAGTGCATGGCTACCAGTAATGTGTTGCCAACCGTGGGCACCGTGAGTACCCATAATGATGAGCTCAGCTTGGTGCTCGGCTGCAAAAGCACCGATATCTTCAAAAATACTACCTATACGTACGTTCGGATGGATCTTTACACCTTCGTGTTCTAGACTACCAATGATGTTCTCAAGTTGAGCAAGCGCTTCTGGGATTTGTGTGTCCTTGGACACAACATGTAGAAGCTGAATTTCAGCACCAAGAGGCTTAGCAGTTGCAATGGCGTGTTGTAAGGCGATATCGGCCACTGGGGTAAAATCTTGAGGAACAATAAACGTTTTAGTTTGCATAGTGGTGTTTTTTACAAATTTATAACAAAGTGCAGTAAGAACGCACTATAATTCTCTTTATTTTTGTGTGAAGCCTACTCTAATTTAAGCTACTCGGTTCATGCCTATCATCGGAAAATTAATTCAACGGAGTACCGCGATCAGTTTCAAAAGAATTTCGCGCAAAAGTCCTAACTACAAACAACAATTAGAGGCCCTCAGACAAAATATTGAAGTCGCCAAAAAAACAAAATTCGGCCTCACCCACCATTTCACAAGTCTGCTTCAGCGTACTGATCTCGTTTCAAGATATCAACAACAAGTCCCTATTACAGAATACGACACATTTTACCAAGATTGGCTTGAAGATGCCATTATTGGCGCCAAAGACCATATTTGGCCAGGGCGCATCAAGTACTTTGCGTTGTCTTCCGGAACAACTGGCGCGCCGAGTAAACGCATCCCTGTGACTACAGAAATGATACGTTCCTTTCAACGCGTTTCATTGCGTCAGTTTTCAGTACTGCATGAGCTCAATTTATCCGACAACTTTTACGGTTCTAAAGTTTTGGCTGTAGGTGGCTCAACCAAACTCAAAAAAGTAGGCAACCATTTTGAAGGAGACCTCAGCGGAATTTTAAAAAAACACACTTCTCTCATTGCCGCGCCTTTTGCCAAACCCAACAAAAAAATAACCCATCTCAAAGATTGGAAAGCCAAACTTCCACTCATGGTCGAACAAGCGCCTAAATGGAACATTGGTATCATGGCGGGTATTCCAAGTTGGTGTGTTTTGCTACTTGAAGAAATTGTCAATCATTATCAACTCAAAAATATTCACGAGATCTGGCCAAATTTTAAGGTTTATGTGCACGGAGGTGTCTACATGGATCCTTTTAAAGAAAGGTTAAAAAAAGTATGTGGTGAGCCAGTAATATTACTGGACACTTACCTCGCGAGCGAAGGTTATTTTGGCTACCAAATTAGCCCAAAAAGAAAAGGCATGAAATTGCTCTTGAACAACAGCATTTTCTTTGAATTCATTCCTTTCAATGCGGAGTACTTTACAGAATCTGGTGAGCTCAAGGACAAGCACCTTGCCTACACCATTAGCGAAGTTAAACCCAATGTTGACTACGCACTAGTCATTAGTACAAATGCAGGTTTGTGGCGTTATATGCTCGGCGACCTTGTGCGTTTTGTGGATACAAGCACACAAGAAATCATTATATCGGGGCGCATCAAGCAGTATCTGAGTATTTGTGGGGAGCATTTGTCCTTAGACAATATCAACCAAGCAATGGTGAAGGTCAGTACAAAGCATGGCTTTTCTTTTTCAGAATATACCATTTATGCCGATGAAGACAACAATCAACACTGTTGGTTTATTGGTTGTGATGACGGAAACGCTTCCGATGATTTGATCGGTGAAATCGACGAAGAACTTCAAAAAGTAAACGATGACTACGCATATGTACGGAAGCATAGTATGCCCGCACCGAGTTTAAAAGTCATCCCGACGAAGGTGTTTTATGATTATTTGGAAAGCATCAATAAACTGGGTGCTCAGAACAAAATTCCAAGGGTAATGAATAAGAAACAGGCCGATCAATGGAACCTATTTCTTAAAACAAACGGTTTCCTTTAAACATTGATTTTTTGCTGAAGGTATAGCTCAGATTGACCTCCACTGAATTGCGATAAGCTGAAGCTAAACGGCCTAAATCAGCATCATAAGAGAGCCCAAGGTCGAGCGCACCAAAATCTATGGCCACATAAGGCGAGATTGCAGCTGTGGATCTGAAATAAAGCCCAGCAGTCAAAAAGCGGTTACTCACCTCGTTTGTGATTTGCGATGCGCCGCGCATTTGAAGTCGGTAAAGCGCACCAAAAATAGCTTCCTGATGACTTCCTTGACGCGTGTAAGCCAAACTGAATTTTAGGGCAGAAATGCCGTTGAGTCCGTAACTAAATTGATTGTAGACCACCAATTTTTGATAAAGCCTATCAGCTGACAATGCGTTGTACTGAAGTACTGGCCTATTGACGTGTTGCATGGAAAAACCGGTTGTAATTGCAATTTGCCCTTCTTTCAATTCTCCTCTTGAATTGGGCTCATAGCGATACGCGAGGCCAAGCCCTGCATCGACAAAAGAGAAACTCACAAAATCGTTTTCCTCACCAGCAAAAACCGTTGGGTCTATGGTGGTGCCGTTCCATTGCGAATAATAGAGCAACTTACTGAAATCGGCACTGCGTTGCTGAATGGCCGTTTGTAGACCTGCATCTAGCCAATGGCCTTTGGCCAAAGGTAAATGCCCGCTTACACTCAAGCCAAACGAACGTTGGGTCATGCGAGAATCGCCGCCGACGTCATTGCTAAAGGAGGGGGCAATACCAACATAGGCCCTTTCCTTGGATAAATTGCGCCCAGGGGTAAATTCGGCCATGCCGTAGCTTGTTAAAAACTGAGTTCCGGTGCCAATCCATTGGTTGCGATTCAGCAAACTAATGCGCTCATAGCCTTTGTAGGTTCCTACAAATGCAGGGTTCAAATAAGCCGCGCTGCGCTCAATTTGAGTCAGGTGAAAATCTTGTGCCTGTAAATTAGAAAATAGGACAAGCGCAATCCCGAAAAAAACCTTTTTAAAACGACTGCTCATAGTTATCTGATGAGGGTAATGTTACCAGTGAATTTTTTGGTAGCGCCAGTATCGTAAGTAACATCACAGATGTAAGCATAAACACCACTATTGCAAGGTTTGCCTTTGTAAGTTCCATCCCATTTGAAGAGCTTATTGCCAGATTCATAGATGAGATTTCCCCAGCGATCAAATACTTTAAAATTCAATTCTTGAATGTCTTTCCCCGCAATGACCTGATAAACCTCATTTAGGTCATTTCCGACGCCATTCGGTGAAAACGCAGTTGGGAAATAAATGCCGATTGCACATTCAGGGCTACTGCCATCCGGATCACAAGGATCGAGCGGGTTGCTACCGTTGGTAACCTCAGCTCCGTCATTGATGCCATCTCCGTCAGTGTCTGGATTGGTTGGATTGGTCCCTAGAACGCCTTCTTGAGCGTCCGTAAGCCCGTCAAAATCGGTATCAATCTGACATCCTGGCAAGGTGTCGTCTGGGTCACAAGGATTCAGTGGGTCGGAGCCATTGACAACCTCTTGACCATCGTTCTGACCATCGCCATCGGTATCAGGAATTGTTGGGTTGGTGCCTGCACCGCTTTCTTGTGTATTGGTGAGTCCGTCACCATCTTGATCACAAGGGCCAGCATTCGGGTTCGGGATACATGGATCCGTGTTATTTGGATCGAGTTCGTCCATGACGCCATCGCCATCAGTATCTATAATGGAAGACTCGAGTGCGTCAATGATGCCGTCCCCATCGGTATCTGTAGGCGCGCCTACATTGCCAATTTCAGCACAGTCATTTTCACCGTCGCCATCGGTATCTGGGTTAATCGGGCTCGTGCCTAAAAGATTTTCATCGACATTTAAGCAACCGTCGCCATCAATATCAGGATTATCAGGAACAAATACAGCGACAATAGTTTCTGGGGCATTAATGGTAATAGCATTATTGGCAGTAGTAGCCGGAAGTGCTAATGGCCCAGTGGTGACTGTCCAGTGGCTAAACATAAAGCCTGGTGCAGGTGTTGGGGAAAGCAATGTTTGAATACCACCAAAATATTCGGTCACCCACGGGTAATTTGGCGGATTCACAGAGTTCACTTGGATTGTTCCTGCGCCAGCAGGTGTTACATCAAAAGTTACAGGAAAAGGTCCTGTCAACTGATAGCAATCAATGAGTCCTTGCTCTAGGGCAAGACAGCGCTGATTAATAAAGTTGCGTAACTGGGTCACACGAGACTGCCACCCCGCATAACTACCCCCCCATTTGGCACAGTGAGCAGTCATTTCAGGGTCTATTTCGTTAACCATACTGTCGAGCAAAGCCAACATGCTGGCGCAACTAAATGATGTATTGATGAGGTCGATATAGCGCGTGATGTAATACTGCTCAACAATAGGGTTCTCGTTGATGAGTTTTTCAAGGATGTCAGTGTGTCCTTGCCCTCCAGGATTTGGTAAGTTTTCAGCATTACATGGGTCAGCGTTTGCTGAAGGATCCGGAATGCCCGTGTAATTGATATAGTGACCAAAAGTTGCATCCATATCCCACAAAGCATAGCCCCATTTTTTGTGATTGCCATTCGTATCAAGACCTCGCCACCATGCTGTATTCCAGTTCAACCAATCTTGGTTTACAGTGTATGAATTGATCATGAAATAATCAGCCAAAGATTTCCAACTAAATAACGAATCCACATAATTGAAATTGGCTGGATTACCCATGTTATTTGTCAGGATATAATTCTTGAGATTATTCCAAGCCGGAAGCGCATTTGGAGAGCCATATTCTTGCCAAGTGCCACCCCACGTTTTAAGGTAATGCATATTGAACTTATCTTGTTCATAATAATAATCGGCATAATCGTGGTCATCGGCCTTTTCTCTGATTTCATAGACCCCCCAATAATTACCGTTGAGGTAAACAACAGCAGGACGCCATGTGCGCTCATCGAGCTTCATGTCGGCGCGGATAGATAAGGTATGAATGAACGCGTCGCGGATGTGGGCTCCCTGTTCGAATGGATAATTATCGCTCGCGCCCGGCTTTAAAATGACGCGCTGAAAAGCATCGCGGTCTTTTTCAGGAAAAATTTCGTGTTCGAGGTCTCCGTTGTGCCCGTATTGATCGCGGCAAATAAAATCAAAACCGCGTTGCGGATAGGACCACGAGTCATTACCGTGTTTGTTGAAATCACCTTCACTTTCATCGATAAAGGAACCATCTTGCTCAAAAAGCTCAAATGATCCAATGCGATTTGGAGGATTTTGGCTACCATTGGCTACCAAAGTATATACCCCTTGCGAACAAACCGACACAACAGGGACCGTATGGTTCACATTGATAAAATAAGTATTTGTTTCGGTAAAGGAAGATAAGGTAGGTCCAAATGCAGTGGCACGCAGCACTTTGGTACTCGGAATATTTACTGGGCCCGAATAGGCAGTTGAAGTAGACGTGGGGTCTGAGCCATCTAGGGTGTAGCGAATAGTGGCAGTTGGGTCAGCGCAAGTGATGCTAACAGTTTGAGCACCGGCATAAAAACCTGGGGCTAAACTGAAAACTGGCTTTGGCGGATAAAAATCAACCGCACCTGCATTGTTGGCATTTGGGGTTGGAGTTGTAAATAACTTGAAATCGTTGGCGCCGTTTGTAGAACGCCCAACAGAATGATTCGCTTTGGTAAAATGAACAATTTTAAAGGAGTCCACTACAACCGCAGAGGGATTAGACAAAATAATCCAGTCGCCTTCTGTCTGGGATAGGTTAAAATTCGGATGGTATTGGGTGCCGTTTACAGTATTTCTTTTGGAGCAAAACACCATTTTAAAACCATTGGCATTAATAGAGCCACTCGGTATTTGCCATTTAGTCAGGTTAGTAGCTTTATCTGATAAAAACCAACCGGTAAGATCAACAGTAGCTGCGCTCGAATTATACAATTCTAACCAGTCTTCGCGTTCACCATAAGCATCCACAATTCCTGTTACATTCGAACAAGAATACTCGTTGATGACAACCTGACCCAGGGCAGGTAAAGAGGTGCAAAAAATGAATAAAGAAAGTATGGAGAGTAGTAAGTGTTTCATTAATGCGAGTTTAGCTTGGTAATATTACTGAAATATCAATTTTTATCCAAACAAGCAGACGTAAGTTCGCGCGAAAAGTTGTTTTTTTCTTAACATTGCCAAAAAAAATCTCGAAATGAAAAAAATTAGCTTTTTTGCGCTCATTATTAGTTCTATTCTTATCCTTTCCGCTTGTAAAAAATACGAAGGCGTAGGTGGTCGTAGCAAAATTGTTGGTAAACTAACAGTCAATGAAAAGCTTTATATCAACGGTGTGTTATCTCAGATTGTAAGTTATCCTGGTTCAACAGAAGATGTTTACATCGTATACGGAACACAAGACAGCATTTTTGATGACAAAATAGAGTGTAATTACGATGGGGCTTTTAGCTTCAACAACTTGTTTCCGGGCACTTATACAGTTTTCACTTACAACGAAGTTTTCAATACGGGAAATAATATACTCAACAACGATGACGACTACTACACAAAAGTACCCGTGAAATTCACGATTGAGGTTGGTAAGAATGACGTCATCGACTTAGGTGAAATTATTGTGACTCGATAATGCTGCGGTATTTGCTTCTTTTCGGTCTGCTGCCGTTTTTTGGGTATTCCCAAAATAGCACGGTTTTCCAATCTTGGAATGAACTGGGCCTGAATTATAAAATTGATAAAAAACAAAGTTTAGGTGTTGAGCTCACCACCCGCTTTGATGTTGCGGGCCTTCAGACCATTTTTCCTCAAGTTTCTTATAAATACAAAATCAATAAGTTCCTTAAACCATCGCTAGACTACCGCCTAATTGGCTCCAAGGATGATTTTGGAAACTTCACGATTCAGCATCGCTTGAATGCGAATTTGCAATTTGCACATGAAATCGAACGGCTTGAACTAGGTTTGAGAATGCGTTATCAGTTTTCAGCTAATCGGTCACAGACAGATTTTGGGTCTGAGTTCAACAATGCTTTTCGCTTCAAACCAAGCCTTGCCTACAACCTTGATAATTCAAAAATTACGCCCAATGCAGGGATGGAATTATTTTGCACACCCATGGATGGCCACATAGGATATCATTTGAGCAGAATTCGTTGGAATGTTGGCGTAGCTATTGATTTAAAAGGCGCAAGTGAACTTGAGATCGCTTACCTCTATGACCAAAGGATTCATAACCCCGGAGCCCTGAACAGAGCTATTTTGAATCTGAGTTATGGTTATGCCTTAGGGGCCAACACCAATAAGGACAAACCTAAACAAAGGACCCCTCATTTTTTGTAAGGGAAACTTGACCAATCAATCTTGATAAGCATCAGCTGCTAGCCGATCCACAACGACCAGAAGATTCTCTGCTTTTTTCTTTTGCCTTGATTGCAAGGCGGTTTGCGTAAAATATTGATGCTGATTCAAGAATTTAACTTGAATTTGATCCCACTCTTTTCGAGAGCCGATTTTACCCATCTCGGTAAGTTCCCTTCTTAAATTATCCGCAATCATTTCAAAGTCATCGCGACCCAAGTAATCGAGGTCGGCATCACAGATAATTTCTTGCAATTTATTGATGGGTTTGTGCGGTATTTCAGTGGCGTGAATGAGCTCCACGATAGTTTTCACGTGTTGATCTGTATAACCGTATTTTGGCAATATTTCTTGCGCCATTCTTGCACCAATGCTTTCATTGTGGTCATATTTTTCAATAAAACCGGCATCATGGAAAATGGCGGCAGTCTTCAATAGAAAGAGGCCTTCATCGGTAACCCCTTCTAACAACGCAATGCGTTCTACAGACTTGACAACGTCCTTGGTGTGCTTGATTGAATGATAATGCAGCCCACCAGGTAAATTTTTCTCCAAGATATTCATGACGTGATGCTCTGCCTTGTAGTACTTAATCGAGCTGTAGTGGTGCAGTTTCTTAATCTCTTCAAAACGCGAATTTGGAATGAGCCCCTCCCCGTTGGCAGAAAGTTCAGGTTTGATGCGCTGAACTACATACATGTCTAGTTTGGTTCGAGACTTTGTGAGTGCTTTGCCTTTGTAATCACATTCAAAATAAGGTTCGATGTGCTGAAAAGTATTCCCGGTAATGGTCACTTTTCCGGGTTCGCCAAGCATTTCCATGCGCTGTGCTAAGTTCACTGAAGAACCCCAAACATCATAGGCTAAACGGATATTACCGATAATCCCGGCAATAACAGGCCCTGTATTGATGCCGAGTCTGATTTCCCAGTAATCTTCGTGGTCGGCAATGGCTTCGTATTTGAGTTTGTCCATAAAAGCCTGAATTTGTAGCGCAGCACAACAAGCATCTATAGGGTTGGTTGAGTTCTCAACCGGAACGCCACCCGCACACATGTAGGCATCACCGATTGTTTTGATTTTTTCTAGGTTATTAGCCTGAATAATTTCATCGAACTTCTGGAAGAGGACATCCAATTTCGAGACAATACGACTTGGGGCCATTGACTCAGAGATTCGGGTAAAGCCCACGACATCTGTAAACATGATAGAAACCTGTTTAAAGGCCTGGGCTTTTACTTTTCCATTGCGCTTTAATTCAATCACAACCTGAGAAGGCAGCGTATTGAGAAGCCATTGTTCCGTTTTATCTTTTTCTATTTGTAGTAAAGATTGCTGCTCGAGTACTTTATTTTTTTCCTCCTCAAGCAATCTTTTTTGTTCTTCAATCTTGGTCTTTTGCAGCCTGATCTCTTTAGTCCTTTCGGCAATCTTTACTTCTAGCCTTACTTGATTTCTTCGGTTTGACTCGATGCGGCGCCTGATAAATACCAAAATTAAAATCAGGAGCACAAATAAAAAGAGCCCAGAAAGCCACCAAGATTTAAAAATAAACAGAAAGAGCAAGGCGCTCATGAGGCGTTTTTTAGATGTTTCACTGAAGATACAACTTCAGCATTATCAAACAAATTTACGCAGAGACTGCGACATAAAAAACATCAAAATCTAAAGAACCAACTTGCCATTGGCAGCGGAAAGGAAATTTCATTTGGTACAATGACACCAGCTAAACTAAGTTGGAACGCTCGACTATCGTTTTTCTGAAAGCGCATTCCTGGCATAATTACAAGAACGTTTTGTTTGGAGCCCGGTGCTGTTGTCCACTCTCCAATTGTTACTTGTTGCGTATCCCAGTTATAATCAAATGACTGACCTGCGCTTCTATTTGAAGTTTTTGCCATGATATACATACAATCATAAATCAAACTTGCTCTTTTACCAACTTTTACTTGACCCGCCAAGCCAATGATTGGCGCATTTGCTTTAAAAGTATAACTGACATCTTCATAACCTTGAAGTGGATAGGATCCAAAACCGTTGTTAGGGTAGGTCCCTGGGACAAAAACAGGCTCTGGGTAAGTGTAACCATTCCCCTCATTCATATATCCATAACCAACCGAAAGTGTGGCATTATTGCGGCGATCGCCATAGGTGATCATTCCCCAATGTAAAGCACCGTAACCTTTTCCTTGATTTAAGTACCCTGAGGTTCCAAGTAAAGTGCCTACCCCATAATTGATTTTAGGATTCGCTGTTCCTCTGGTATATTTCAAGGCCAAGGCAAGAGGTGAGCCAATCCAAGTTGACATCACACCAATTGAAAAATCTTTGTGTACCGCAAAGTGTACCTCTGGGCCAAAGAGATTGATCATCGCATAATTTTCGCCTTTTTTTATGGGGAAGCAATTCGTAGTAAACTGATAACGCGTCGTGAAAACACCTGCACTGCTCACCACTCCTTTTGCAACATCCTCCGTATAGTCTACGGGTTTGATCGATTTGATCTCACTTTTTGGAATATAAATTTTACCAAGCGATTTGGTTTGAATCAAGACCTCCCGGCCATCATCAGATAACAGCAAACCAACGTATTCATTTCCATCATTTTTAACAATAATATATTTGGTTGTATCAGAACTCGTTTGAGTCGAACTTGGCGTTTGTGCGAAAGTGCTCTGACTTCCAAGGAAGCAGAGCACCATCACCAAACACAACTTATGAAAAGCGTGTGAAAACATTTTGAATTTTTTTTATTAATAATAACGACCTGGGCTGGTGGTTTTGTTAATAGGCTGCTTGCTCTTTTGAACATTGAAGCCCATATTAACACCTACATAACCACCACCTTTTTGTGAGCTATAGAATAAGTTCACCGGAATATTCAGGGCACCTGCTTGGAAAGTTCTACCGAAGGCAATCAAGAATGTTGTTGCCAAGGCCTTAGAACCTCTTCTGTCAAAGTTCTTTTCGAAAGCGTAGTTATTTCCGGGCATGTATGGATCAAGAGGAGTTGCACCTGGGTTATTGCTGTTTTGGGTATTTGCATAAGTATACCAATCTGATTCAGAAAAATAACGGCCATCATTTGAGTAGACATTCTGGTCGTCAAAAAATCCTTGAGATGTAGTAGAGATGCCAAAGCGTGGGCCGAACGCAAATTCCCAATTTGCCTTTCCAAAACGGAATCCATTTAGTAAAGAAATCGAAGGTACGAACTGTCCTTGCTCGAGACCAGAAACATTGATGATGCCTTCAACAAGTGCCGAGAAATTTTCAGTGCCTACATATTGGCCTTCAATTTGGTAGCCAATCATAGATGTAAACGGCTGAATACCCAAACCGCCGTATTTTGAGGCGCGTGTTGCAAACTCATTTACAGATCCTGTTAAGTAAGCAAAACCAATTCTAGGACCTGAGTTGTTTACTTTACCGATATTATTTGAGGTGATAATTTCGTTTTTAAAGGCCAAACGATCAGTAATAACTTTATCAACGGTAAGGCCGTGCATATCAGCTAATACGATTTCAATCATGCGCTGAATTTCAGCTTCTTGGTTGTCAAATTCTCTGACTGAAGACTTGTAGAGTGCTTGATTTTTAACATCGATGATTTTAATGGTCACGACAATTTTGTTGCCAAGACCATCGATGCTTCCAGACATTACGTAGTCTACTTTTAGTTCTTCACCAAGTTTAGTGAGGCAACTTTGGCCGTAGCAGCCTGTTTTGTACTCTTCTTTTGCTTTAATGACCTCGTTCATGTCAAACTCATCATATACCTTGTATTTATTGATTTTGATCAATTCGAGGCGCATCATTTTTGCAGCCGCTTCGGGTTTAATTGTTAGGGTATTGACATTAGGGTTTGCAACAGCGATGGTTGCATTAGGTTGCGCCAAACAAGTGGTGTTCAAACCAAAAAGAATGGCGACCAATAAAAGTGCTGAATGTAATTTTTTTGTTTTCATAGTATACATTTTGGTCTGACAAAGGAAGAACAAAATATACGGGGCAGAAAACTGAATTGCGAAGCTAAAAAGCGTTGAGTTGCATTTTTCGCAACTAGGAATGAAACTCGAGATCTGCTTCTATTTTTTTTCGAAACAAACCAATGGTGCGCTCAAACTCTGCAAAATAATTGCGGCGTTCTTTTTCATTCACTTCTGAGATAAGGCTAGAGTTAGCCAACTGTTTATCAATGACTTGTTTGGCATCCTGAACATATTGGGCATCTGTAGTTTGCAAATAATTCATGATATTATGACTTAAAAATAAGCCTTGCTTGTCTTTACTTTCATAATAAAAGGCGGAGTCAGCATTGATTGTTTCATTGAAATACATCTCGAAACGATTACCAGTGGCCGGTACCTGGGTGCCGTAAATAAACTTCTTGCCATGATCTGCTTGCTCACGCAAATGCGCCGAAAACATCAAGAGGCGATCACAGAGGAACAAGGCGTATTGTGGATCTTCAAACTGATTCGATTTATAGTAATATAGAATTTGTCGAAGATACCCGCGCATGAGTTCAGGGTCAAAAATTTCTACCGAATGGATGGTGTTGTAGGCTTGAAGGATCGATTTTCCTAATTCAAATGCCCGCTCTGTCGTTTTTTCGTGCTTAAATAAAACGTCTTTGTAGTCAGGGATTTGCAGATGCGTCTTGGCCCAAAAAAACAACTTAAAACGCACTAACTGCGGAAAATTCAACAATTGAAAAAAGTGCGTGTTGTTGATGGTCAGCATGATTTTTGGATCCTCGAGGTGCTTGAGCTTTTCAAAAGCGTCTAGAATACCTTCAAGGTAAGATTCAAGGGAAAAATCATAAGCGTTTAGAGGCGTATACCTAAAAATGACATTGCTTTTTTGTTGTT
>JBEEKM010000019.1:0-34838 GCA_041168645.1 Bacteroidota bacterium
TAACACGTGTAGTCGTCTTGGTCGTCAAGGGTTTTGACTTCAGAATTGATGACCTTGTTTGGGACCTGAATGGCAGAAAGTTGCTTGGAGGTCTGGATAGAGAGCTCAATGCGGTGTGTCAGGATGAGCACTTTTTTACCCCATTTTTCGATGTATTCTTTGGCTATAGCAGAAAATATGACGGTTTTGCCACCACCTGTTGGAAGCTGATACAAGAGGTTAAAATTGTTACCATTTTTATGGAGTTCGTCAAGAACCTGAGTAACGGTTTTCTCTTGAAAGGGGTAAAGTCTTTTGGCTTCGTATAAATCGATGTCTAGCATTGGCAAATGGGAATTTTGCAAAAATACTGCCTTTTCCCTGATATTGCTAATCTAAACTACAATTTAGTGAAATGTTGGAGCAAAATTCCGGTGGCTACACCCACATTTAATGATTCTGCTGTGCCAATTCTAGGAATGGTAAGTTTATTGGGAAGAAGCGCAGCTAGTTCCGAGCTGATTCCGCGGCCTTCATTGCCTAAAACGAGGAGCTGAACTTCTTGCGGTTGAATGCGCTCGAAATCTTGTCCATCCATAAAGGCGCCAAATGCTTTTGTTTGGTAATCTTTGATAATAGATGAAAGTTCTTCGTAGTGCATGCTGACTCGAAAAGCGGAAATCATGGTGCTGTGCATTACTTTTGGGTTGAGAAAGTCAACGGTGTTTGGTGAGCAAAAAATATGCTGTATGCCATACCAGTCTGCTGTTCTGATGATACTGCCCAAATTACCTGGGTCTTGTATTTGATCGAGTAGGAGGACCATGCCTTTGCCATCCCAAGGTTTTGCAGCCGGAAAACGCACAATTGCATTTAACTTCTTTGGAGTTTTGAGTTGACTGCATCTTTCGAGGTCTTTTGAAGAAGCCGAAAATACAGGAATGCTAAGATTTTGCCAGGCAAAAGTATGGTCTTGGTCAATAATGAGTTCCTGCACGAGCTCAGGAAAATAGGCGAGCAAATCCTTGATGAAAGTTTCTCCTTCCAAATAGAGGCATTGCGCTGCGTCTCGATTTTTTTTGAGATGCAAGCTTTTGATGAATTTGATCTTGTGTGGACTCAGTTTTTCCAAGTGAATATTCGTTACTTTTGTAATCATGCAATTGCGTCCAAATTTACGATTATTTGCTTTGCTAATGGTCTCATTGACCTTTACAGCTTGCCAACTGTCTAAAAATGTGCCGCCTCAAAATTACCTCCTCTACAAAACAAACATCACCTTAGTATCGCCACTCACTACACAGCTCGATCGCTATGAATTGACGCAAGTCTTGAGACAGCAGCCGAATGCGCGCTTTTTTCGCTTGCCTTGGAAGTTGTGGCTTTATAACAGCCTTGATTCTGCGGCGGTTTCTAACCGAAAATTGAAAAGACTTGCCCATTTTGAGGTGCGCCTAAATAAACAACAGCAAAAGGTTGTTCGGGTCAATGAAAAACGCAATGCCAAAGCGCTGCGCAAAGGGCGCCCCGATTACCGCGCAAAATCGGCTCCAGACAGCATTTTTAAGCAGGTTATATGGGCTGAAAAACTCAAGTACAAGTTCGGGCAAAAACCGGTTGTCTTTGATACCTTGCTACATCAAAAAAGTCAAGAGCAGTTATCGCGCTATCTTGTCAAAAAAGGTTATTACTATTCCAAAGTGAGTGCTGAAGTCAAATTGAACGAAAAGCAACGCTATGCTCAAACCGCATATATCATCGATGAAGGTCCACGCTATATCATAGATTCAGTGACCTATGTGGGCCCACGTCTACTTCGTGACCTCCACCTCAAGCTCATTCGCAAGAACTACGAGCCACTCAATGAGCATCCGTTAATTGGCAGGCCTTTCGACCTCGATTACTTAGAAGCTTACCGAGAAAAGGTGGCTAAATTCCTTCGCGATGAAAGCATCTACAAATTTAATTCGACCAGTATTGAATTCTTGGCAGATACCAATCGTCAAAAAATGTCGGTACACCTCACGATGCGCTTTGAAGATCGCTTGGTACCTTCACTACAAAACCCAGATAGTTTAGTAAGAGTACCTTACCGCGAAACCAAAATCAATAAGGTGTTTTTTCATTTAGCAGATACTGCATTTATGCAAAGCAGTTTCTCGGAGGCTGCGGTGGCTCAGGGTAAAAGTTTGTACGATTCTTTACAGCCACAATACCTCAATACACTAGAAAAATTATTGTATCAAGAATTGTTGTACACCAAAAAACAAGCCCTTGATTTGAAAGTTCCTTACGGCACCAAAAGTAATTGGCGCACCATGACGCTTACTTATAATGGTTCAGATCCTTGGATCAAGCCTAACGTCTTGGAAATGCAAAACTACCTCGAACAGAGCAACACCTACAAAGAATACTACCTCGACCGATCTTACAGATCATTGGTGCAATTAGGGGTTTTTGCATCCGTGAAGCCCTACATTGAAGAAGTCCCGGGCACCAATCAGCTCAACGTGCATTATTACCTCGAGCCTGCTAAAAAACAGTCTTGGGCTTTTGATCCACGCTTTACCTCTAGTTTTGGCTTGCTAGGTGCAGCAGCGTCTTTGAATTACACCAACAAGAATTTGTTTGCTGGTGCCGAGCGGCTTACTTTTTCCTTAGGTGGTGGTTTTGAATCACAGCCACCCGTTTTTGACGCCAATACTCAAGAGCAAGTCGTTAATGCCGGTCGAACCTTTAATACTTTTGAAATTGGTCCGAGTGTCAAGCTTGACTTACCAGGTTTATTTCCAAGCCCCGTGACCTTGCTCGGAAAACGTCAAAAACCAAGAACCGTTATCAGTACGGCTATGAACTTTGAAAAGCGCGACATTTTTGATCGCCGTGTTTTTCAGCTCAATTACTCTTGGAAGTTCTTGGTTGGCAAAACACAAGTGTTCCAACTGGGTTTACCCGGTGCTTCGGTTGTTAAATATGTAAGCATACAAAAATCGCCAGCTTTTGAAGCGCAATTACAACAAGTGAATGATTTGTTCTTGTTCAATGCTTACAGCAATCAATTCATATGGCAAGACTTCAAATTTTCTTTTGAATACAACAATAAAGATAAAGATGAAAAAGTGGGCAAAAAGAAAAGATACAAAGGCAGTTTGTATTTCAATTCAAGTTTAGATGCCGCGGGCAATTTGCTCTATGCTTTTCGTTCAAATCAAGATACTTTGAGTGGCAGTTATTTGCTAGGTTCTCAACCCTATTCTCAGTTTGTTCGCCTTGACAATCAATTGATTACCTCCAATAGAATTGGCAAAGGAAGTTCTTGGCACTTGCGCTTGAATGCGGGTGCGGGTATTCCGTATCTCAATTCAAAAACGTCAATGCCCTATGACTACAGTTTCTTCGGTGGAGGCTCCAATGACAACCGCGGTTGGCGTGCACGCGCTCTTGGGCCTGGTGCTTATAAATACCACCTAGATACCTCACGCTTGGCTACACAAATTGGCGACATTCGTTTTGGTGGTTCCTTTGAATACCGTTTCAATTTGGGTTCGACATTTAAAGGGGCACTGTTTACAGATTTTGGCAATATCTGGACTTACCGCGAAGATGCCTCGCGGATAGGAAGTCAGTTTGGTTGGACAACATTTGTGCCGCAAATTGCCATTTCTACAGGCCTTGGTTTGCGCATGGACCTCGATTATTTTATTTTGCGCCTCGATGTGGGCTTCCCGGTTTATGATCCAGCTTTTGCCGATGGTGCGCGCTGGGTTTTTCAGGAGTTTCAAACACGTGAAACCTATTACCAAGAAGGAATGCAACACTTCAACATGAGCCTTGATCAAGTGAAGGCCATCATGCCGCGACCTTTCTTGCCTAACTATTTGAATTTTGGTATCGGTTATCCTTTCTAATATGAAAAAGTTATTTGTTTTCTCAACCTTATGCTTGATTTTATTCAGTTGCATGAAGGGTCAAAAAGTAGATTTAATCATTCACAACGCTGCTATTCATTGCTTAGATGACGCCAACACCACGGGGCAGGCAATGGCTGTTCTTGATGGGCGTATTGTCGAAGTTGGCCCTGAAAGACAGATCTTAAATAAATACCGCTCTGATGAAACCATTGATGCACAAGGTAAAGAGGTGTATCCTGGCCTCACCGATGCGCACGGACACATGCTGATGTATGCCAAACAGTTACTCGGTGTGGATTTGCGTGGTGTTCGTTCTGAGCAAGAAATGATCCATCGCTGTGAGCAATACAAAGCCACGCATCCAAATCTCAAAATGTTGGTTGGTAGAGGTTGGGACCAAAGTCTTTGGGCAGGTCAGGCGATGCCTACCAATACGGAGCTCAATCAACTTTTTCCTGATATTCCTGTGTGTCTTTACCGCATTGATGGGCACGCCGCCTTGATCAATGATTTTTTAATCAAGAAAAGTAAGATGCTGGAGAAGTTGCCGTCCCTAAAAGGTGGAGAGGTTATTTTTCATACGGTTCAAATGGATGCAAATATCCAGTATCCAAGAAATTTGAGTTTGCCCAAAAATTCCAATTTCGGTGAAAAAATCATTCTTCAAACGCCGCAACCGACTGGTTTAATCATCGATAATGCCATGAATTTGGTGCAGCCTTTCATTCCTGATTATCCGAAAAAAGACTATTTAAAGGCGCTTTTGCAAGTTCAAGATGAACTTTTGCAATACGGCATCACTGGCGTGCATGAGGCAGGTATCGATTTTGAACACATTGCTTGGTTTAAGGAATTAGTGGCTGATGAGCGTCTGAAATTGAATTTGTATGCCATGCTCATGGATTCGCCTGAAAACAGAAATTTTGCTGCAAAAAATGGCCCTTACCAATTCAAGAACCTCAGTATCCGTAGTTTCAAGTGTTTTGCCGACGGGGCTTTAGGTTCGCGCGGGGCTTTGCTCAAGGCGCCTTACCACGATCACTCCGATAGCCGCGGTTTACTCCTGACAGAAGTAGCGCGCATTCAAAATTTGGCCCAGTTTTGCTTGCAGCACAACTATCAAATGAATACGCATAGCATTGGTGATTCAGCCAATGCTCTCGTTTTGAATTTGTACGCCTCCATTTATAAGCAAAAACCCGATCACCGCTTTAGAATTGAGCATGCACAGGTGGTTGACCCGATTGATTTTCAAAAATTTGCCAACTTTGCCGTGTTTCCGTCTGTGCAACCCACACATGCAGTTTCAGATTCAGATTGGGCCGAGGCGCGCTTGGGTAAAAAGCGTATGAAAGGAGCCTATGCCTACAAGACCTTATTGCAACAATTTGGCATGCTGGCACTCGGTACAGATTTTCCAGTGGAGCAAACTAATCCATTTTTAACAATCCAAGCTGCTATCAATCATTCAACTACAGAAGCCTTGACGCTTGATGAAGTGCTCAAAGGCATGACGATCTGGGCTGCTTTTGCAGCTTTTCAAGAAAAAGAGCTAGGCTCTTTGGAAAAGGGGAAGCAAGCCACTTTCGTTATTTTTGAAAACCCTGTAACTGCTGATGCTGGCCAGGTACATAACTATGCTTGGCGCACCTTTATCAAAGGTAAATGTGTCTTCAAGTTAGAGGCCTTGTAGTTGTTAGAATTTAAAGATTTTTAAAACCTTGATCCATGCATAAATTTCATCTCCTCCTCTTTTTGAGTTGCTTCTCTCTATCGAGTTTTGCTCAAATAGATAAAGCAGCACAACGAGATTCCTTGAACCTAATTTTCTTGAATAAGACGCTCAATTATTGGCATCAAGCAGCAAGAGAAGCAGATTTTGAAAGTTACTTTAATTGGACAAGTTCGAATTTCGTCTTTCTAGGAACCGCACCTGGTGAGCGTTGGACAAAAACAGAATTCATGGCCTTTTGCAAGCCCTACTTCGATAAAGGAAAAGCTTGGGACTTCAAGCCATCTAACAGGCACTGGCATTTTGCTGCTGATGGAAAGGTAGCGTATTTCGATGAAGATTTAGACACCTGGATGCAGGGCTGCAGGGGGAGTGGCATCTTTGTATTGGAAAAAAGCGAATGGCGCTTGACCTATTACAACCTGACGGTCTTGATTGAAAATGAAAAAATTAAGCCTTTCATCGAATTACGCAAGCAATAATGTTTGTAGCAGATAACAGGCTTTTAAGCGCCAGAGCTTATTTTAATGAGCAATTAAGCGCCCAATTTTCTGCATCTGAATGCAAGCAGATGTGGCAGCAAATCTTGTATAAACGCTTCCGCTGGACCCCTACAGAGCTCTTGCTCAAGCAAGACGAGCGCCTTTCTGAATCCGATTTGCTTTACATCAGAAGTTTTGTCAAGCGTTTACAAGCTCATGAGCCCTTTCAGCATATTTTAGGTGAAGTTTTCTTCTCAGATTTACTCCTGAAGTCAGATGCTCGTGCTTTGGTGCCGCGTCCTGAAACCGAAGAACTTATTGATCTGATACAAAAACAAAGTCAAGATTTTTCTCAAATTGTAGATCTTTGTACAGGTAGCGGTTGCATCGCCTTAGCCTTGAAATCAAAGTTTCCTCAGGCAGAGCTTTTGGGCCTGGATTTAAGTCAGGAGGCCATTGCGTTGGCCACAGAAAACGCAAGGTTTACCAATTTGGATGTGGATTTTCAAGTCATTGATATTTTTGAATGGCAACCCACTCAAAATTTTGATTTACTGGTTTCGAATCCGCCCTATATTCCACAAGCTGAAAAAGCCCAGATGCAAGCAAATGTGCTGCAGTATGAGCCACACATGGCCTTGTTTGTCCCAGATCAAGCTCCTTTGCTGTTTTATGAACGACTTCAGGTTTTGGCTAAAAATCATTTAACAAAGGGAGGTTGGTTGGCGCTTGAAATTCATGAGGATTTCGCAACTTCCACAAAGGCCCTTTTTGAAACCCCGGACTTTATAAACCTTGAAATTTATAGAGATTTGCAAGGCAAGAACCGGATGTTACTTGCGCAAAAAGCTTAACTTTAGCTTATGGATCTGCAAGCAATCAAAGCCAAAATGGCCGCCCTAAGTGCCGAGCTGCACTTGCATAATCATGCCTATTATGTACTCAATGAGCCT
The DNA here is from genome assembly GCA_041168645.1 of Bacteroidota bacterium. GTDB lineage: Bacteria > Bacteroidota > Bacteroidia > Flavobacteriales_D > Crocinitomicaceae > UBA952. The sequence continues at coordinate 7,058 of JBEEKM010000019.1, forward strand.
CAAATTTCTGATTATGAGTTTGATATGCTGCTTAAAGAATTAGAGCTGCTCGAAAAAGCGCAGCCTAGTCTCATTGATCCAAATAGCCCAACCCGAAGAGTAGGTGGGGATATCACCAAAAAATTCGAAGCCAAAGCGCATCGTTTTCCCATGCTCTCGTTGTCTAACAGCTACTCAGAGCAAGAAATCATTGATTGGGCAGAGCGCTGTCAAAAAGCACTCGGTGAGGCTTCTGAATTTGTGTGTGAACTCAAATACGATGGGGTGGCCATCGGTATTCGATATCAAGATGGCGCTTTAATTCAAGCGCTCACACGTGGCGATGGGCAACAAGGTGAAGAAGTCACCACAAACGTCAGAACCATAAGAAGCATCCCGTTGATGCTCAATGAAATTGCACCCTCCGATTTTGAAATTCGCGGAGAGATTTTCATGCCTCAGCAAAATTTTCAAGCCCTCAACGAACAGCGTGCTGCTGCGAACGAGGCGCTTTTTGCCAACCCCAGAAATACGGCATCAGGAACGTTGAAGCTCCTTGACTCAAAAGAAGTGGCCAAGCGTGGCCTAGATTGCTACCTATATGGCGTACATGGTGTTCAGAACCTGAGCAGTGGACATTTTGAGGCGGTGCAAAAAGCAAAAGAATGGGGCTTTAAAGTGCCCGATCCAAAGCAGCGCATGATTGAAAAAACCACAACCATTGACGGCATCATGGATTTCATTCAGTTTTGGGATGTCCAGCGCCATAACTTGCCGTTTGAAATCGACGGCGTGGTATTAAAGGTCAATTCCTTTGAGCAACAAGAACAACTAGGGCTTACAGCAAAATCACCGCGTTGGGCAATAGCCTATAAATTCAAGACCCAACAAGTCGAAACGATTCTAGAGTCGGTTTCCTATCAAGTGGGTCGTACAGGCGCCATAACACCGGTGGCCAACCTAAAGCCAGTCCAATTAGGCGGCACAACCGTGAAGCGCGCTTCTTTGCATAACGCCGATCAAATTCAAAAATTAGATTTGTGTCTTTCTGATACGGTTCAGGTCGAAAAAGGCGGAGAAATCATCCCTAAAATTGTTGGTGTCAATTTAACCTTGCGTACTTCTCAAGAGCGCATTGCTTTTATTGAACATTGCCCAGAATGTGGCTCAGGGCTGATCAGGCAGGAGGGAGAGGCACAGCATTATTGCCCTAACGAACAAAGTTGCCCACCGCAAGTAACCGGTAAAATTCTACACTTTATTGGTCGCAAAGCTTTAAATATTGATGGTTTAGGTGAAGAAACAGTTGAACTGATGTTTGCTAAACAAATGATTAAAAGTCCTTTAGATCTTTATCATTTGACTTTTGATCAGTTGCTATCCCTGGATCGCATGGCTGAAAAGTCTGCGAATAATTTATTGCAATCTATTGCTGCCTCCAAGCAAATTCCGTTTGAAAGGGTTTTATTTGGTTTAGGTATCCGCTTTGTAGGCGAAACGGTGGCCAAAAAACTGGCACAGGCCTTCAAAACCATGACAGCGCTAAGCACGGCTAGTCTTGAAGCGCTTTTAGTAGTTGACGAAATTGGCGAAAAAATTGCACAATCTATATTGGCTTATTTTGGTAATAAGGATAACCTAAATTTAATTGCAGGTCTACAAGCAGCTGGTTTGCAGTTTGAAGTGTTGCAAAAGGAACTCCAATCTACAATTTTAGAGGGTAAAACTTGTATCATTTCAGGAACTTTTGAGACCTTTAGCCGCGATGAAATCAAGGACCTCGTTGAGCTCAACGGTGGTAAAATTGGTTCGTCGGTGTCGGCAAAAACCAATTATTTGATAGCAGGTGCCAATATGGGGCCTGCCAAAATGCAAAAAGCTACAGACTTAGGTGTAACTTTGTTGTCTGAAAATGAATTTATAAAATTGATTTCACAGTGAGTAATTTAAGTATTTGGAAGCAAACCAAACGCATCGCAGTAGTCTGGGATTACACCGATGAGCAGCAAATGCGCACGTTTGTCAAGGCCATTGATCATTTTTTACAAATGAACAAGTTTGCGCATGCCCTCATCATTGTCAATGTTCCCAAGGACCTCGACAAGAAAAACTTGCCCCCACATTTCTTAATTTATTACAACTCACCTTCAGATTTTTCATTTTTCGGCAAGCTCAAAGACATTCAGCTTGAAGCTGAGCTTCAAAAAGCATATGACCTCCTAATTTGGAATGCAGCGCTCGATGCCAAAATTTACCCCTTACTCAAAGAAACAAGTATCAACCGTAGGGTGCTTGTCAATGCGCAAAATGCCAAATTTGATTTACAAATTGATACCGTACAGTCTGAGCCTGCAGCTCAGCTAGACTACATACAACAAACCTTAGAAAGAATTGCACAATGAAAACATTTAAAGGCTCAGGCGTAGCGCTAGTTACACCTTTTCTACAAGACGGAAGCATTGATTACACAGCACTGAAAGCATTGGTTGCTTTGCAAGTAGCAGGTGGCACCGATTTTTTAGTGGTACAAGGTACTACCGGAGAATCACCTACCTTAAGTCAAGATGAAAAGCGACGTGTCCTGGACACCGTCCTAGAAGAAAACAACGGGAAACTTCCTGTGGTTTACGGAATTGGCGGGAACAATACGCATGGCCTTGAAGCTTTGTTTTCGAATTTACCTAGTGGCGTTGATGGCATTCTTTCAGTATCGCCTTACTATAATAAGCCTATTCAGAAAGGGATCGTTGCACATTTCAAAATGGTTGCTTCCTATACTGATCTTCCGATTATTTTATACAATGTACCGGGTCGAACAGGATCCAACATGAGTGTTGAAACCACACTTGAATTAGCCGAGCTGCCAAATGTAGTAGCTGTCAAAGAAGCTTCTGGCAACATGGAGCAAATCATGGACATCATTCGTCAAAGAAAACCAGGTTTTGGTGTTTTATCTGGCGATGACAACCTCACGATGCCACTCATTGCTGCAGGTGCCGACGGCGTTATTTCAGTAGTTGCCAATGCTTTCCCAGAGCGTTTTTCTCAAATGGTTCATGCTTCTATGTCCGGAGAACTAGCCTTGGCTAAAGCAGCGCACTACGACCTCTTTAGTGTTACTAAAATGTTTTTTGAAGAAGGAAATCCTGGTGGGGTTAAGGTTGCACTTGCGGCCCGTGGTCTCATGCAAGAAACCATGCGTTTGCCTTTGTTTCCAGTTTCTGAAGGCCTGCGCCAAAGGATTAATGCTGAAACACAGCGCATTCTATCATAAGTTAGCTCGATCATGAGTTTGAGCTTGCGTTGTTTTTTGTGCGTTTTTTTGTTTCAAATGCTCCTCTTTTCTTGTCGAGAAGCGGCAAGTGCTGAAAAGAAAAATGTAGAAAAGCATCAATCCCATTTAGATGCATCGAAGTCAAATCATACCGCACAAAAATCTGCAGATCAGCCAGCAAATAGCTCAGTAAAATTACCATCTGGATTTGTAGATGTACAAGCCATTAATCCCAACATCTTCATTGATCTCAAGTATACTGGGCCGGATAATTTTTTAAAGCAGCGCCTTTATTTCAGTATTCACAAAGCCTATTTGCAAAAAGATGTAGCACTGCGGTTGTCTAGGGTGCAGCAAGCGTTAGAAAAAAAGCATCCTGGTTATCACTTGCTTATTTTTGATGCGCTCAGACCTGTTTCCGTGCAGCAAAAAATGTGGGATGCACTCGATAGTATTGTACCTGTTGAGCGCGCCAAGTTTGTTTCTAATCCGAAAAACCGGAGTTTACACAATTTTGGAGCTGCCGTTGACATCAGTATTCAAGATGCCAATGGAAAATTACTCGATATGGGGGCAGGGTTTGACGATATCCGAAAAATCGCCTACCCAAACCTCGAAGACTCCTTTCTCAGAGCAGGTTTACTAAGCCCGCAACAGCTCTCAAACCGCTTACTACTCAGAAAGCTGATGCAAAGTGAGGGCTTTCGGCAATTACCTACAGAATGGTGGCATTACAACGCATGTAGCCGTAATGAAGCCAAGGTTAAATACGAGGTTGTGCTACAAGAACCTTAGTTGCTTTCGGTTTAATTTCTTTATTTTGTAAATATTCAATAAGGTCTTATGAAATCAATATTACTTTCAATTGTCGGTTTAATTTTAGGTGCAGTATCCAATGGAATACTTGTGCAAGTTGGCACCAAACTCATCGCTGCCCCTGCTGGGCATGATTTCAGCACCGAGGCAGGTTTAAAAGCCGGCATGGCTGCTATGGAACCCAAACATTTTTTGTTTCCTTTTTTAGCGCACGCTATTGGAACTTTTGTTGGGGCGTTTTTTGTAAGTAAAATGAAGATTGAACGCAGTTTGATTCACGCCTTGGCGATTGGTTTTGCGTTCTTAGCCGGTGGCGTCATGATGGTCATTATGTTGCCTGAAACACCGCTGTGGTTTACATTAACTGATTTACTTTTGGCTTATTTGCCAATGGCTTACTTAGGGCATCGTTTAGGGCAACGCTAATTACTCAATAGGGCCCTGCTGAAAGATGAGTCTACCTGAGCGCTCATAAGGAATAAAATACTTGAAGTCGAGGCCAAAGCCAGAAGCATTTACCGGACCTACAGCAGCTTGCTTGAAGTTTACATACTGGTATCTTGACAACAAGGTAAAAGCGGGTTGAAGCTGAATGAAAGCCGTACCGCCAAGGTAGAATACGCCTGCTTTTTTATCTCGAAATTCAAAACCGACACTAGCCCGAAGATCAAAACCAAGTTTGTCATTGATGTCTACCAAGCCAACCTGTCTGAATTCATGCTTGTCATAGGGGTTTACGTAAGTAGCAACACTGCTTGGTTTGTATAAAATGGTGGTACCTAAAGCAGCATTGGCATAGAGTTTTTTACTGAGTTTAATGGCAATCAGGCCTTGAATCGGAATTTCAAACTGAACAAAGCGCAGGCGTTGTTCAACAGTGAGCGCGCTGTCGAGTCTTGTAGAAGTAATACTAAAATTTCTTTGGTTGTAATAGAGGCCAGTTTCAATGGAAATCAGATCGGTGATGCCGTAGCGAATCAGCCCACCAAATGTATAACCGGTATTTGGCGTGATGCTGGTCTTTAATACGCTATCTGAAAATGTTTGTAGCCCTGACTGCATCTGGGACATCGGCAAAATGCTGCGGTAATGAAAGCCAAAGTAATTGGCCTGCCCAAGTTTGTTAAAAGACTGAGACCAAATTAATACCGGCAAGAAGCAAAAAAGTGCAAATAAAAAGCGCATGACCAAAGAAACGAAAAAAGAAAAGAAAAAGGGTGCTATTCGTTGATCCAGGTGCAATTATATTCTAGAGGTCTGCGGTGCTGGTCTTCGGGCCATTCAATAGCTGGGTAGCCGATGTAGAAAAGACCTAAGCATTTATCTTTGGCATCTAATCCAAGAAATTGATTCATTTCTTGGCTGTATATGAGTTTGGGTGTTGACCAAAAACCACCTAGACCATAAGCCGTGCAACTCAAATGTAAATTTTGTACCGCACAGGCCACTGCTTCGATTTCTTCAATTTCAGGAATCTTTTCAGTGTCTTGTCGTTTCATGCTAATAGCGATCACAACCGAAGAAAGCTTGGGCCTTTTGAGCATTTTGGCCAATTTGGCATCGTTTTGCGCCTCAGGTGGCGTGAGTTTTAAGTAAGTTTCAGCTAAAAATGTACTGAGTTTTTGACGTCCGTCTTCCATAAAGACATGAAAGCGCCATGGCTGGGTGTTGCCATGTGTGGGTGCCCATTGTGCGTTGTTGAGCAGTAATTCAATTTGTTCTTTGTGCACTTTTCTTTCGGAAAATTGCTCAGGGTAAATGGTGCGTCTGGAGCGCAGCAGTTCATTGATTTCTGAAAGGTTGAAACGCATCGGAATAGTTTTTTTACAAAATTAGGATTTACTACTTTAGTTGTTTGGTAATTCAGCCGCTAAATCCATATTATTTTGAACAAGTACTTAGTTTTCTTCTTATTGATCATCAGCTCCACTGCTTTTAAGGCGCAAGAAATAGCTGGTTTTGCCCAAAAGATCAGCGGTGAAGACATCGTTTATTTTTCGCCCTTTAGAAATTTTGCCAAGCAGGCCTTGCTCACACGCTGCGATGGTGCATCCCCGATTGCATTTACAGCGCAAGAACCACTGATCAAAGTAGGAATTGCGCAATTTCGCTTTTTAATTGGTTTCTCGAGTGGAACCAGTGCGGCTGATCGTTTTTTTGACGTTTATCTTAATGATAGCTTGCTCTTTACTTTTAAAACGGAAAAGCGCTGGTCAGAGCGTCAGAATTTTCAATTGGCAAGTAACTATGCACCTCAAGGGCATTACCGCTTTACAATGCTCGAAAAAGACATCAATAAAGACCTTTTTGGCTATTTTGAACTTGAATTACCATTCAAAAAAGGTCAAGACACGCGTTTTAAAATTGTCGGAAGAGCAGCTCAAAGTAGAGATTGGCTGATGCTTTTTGCTTACCAAGATGCCTTCAAAACGGCGCTGAGTGCAAGCAATTTAATTTTACGCGCCGAGCAACTGCGTCCACTCAATTTTGAATGCGTCATCCCGCAAGGAGCCGATAGCATTCAACTCAGCTCTCCATTTTTCAGTTATCAAAGAAGGCTAAGACCCGGATATCATGCCTTGTCTATTGCGGCCTACCCGAAAACATTTACTGGTAAAGATTCGGTTTTGGTTGAATTGTTTTCACTCGGTTCCAAAATAAGTAGTCTTCAGTTACCGGTCGATGTATTGCCCATTAAAGACCTGAGTTTTCATATCATCCATCATTCGCACAACGACATCGGCTATTCACATTTGCAAACAGAAGTTGCAAAAATTCAGACTGAAAACATTCGATCTGCACTGCGCTGGATAGCCAAGGGTGGAGTAGGAGCAGTACAACCAATTTGGCATGTTGAGTCCTTGTGGGCGGTAGAAAATTTCTTAGCTGAAGCTACTCCTGAAGAGCAACAACAGTTTGTAGCAGCGGTCAAAAGTGGGCATTTGGTACTTTCTGCCAATTATGCGAATGTCCTTACCGGGCTCATGCGTCCTGAAGAATTCAGTTGGCTCACGGCCTATGCCCAGCAACTCGAACAACAATTTGATATCAAGATTTCGAATGCCATGGTTACCGATATTCCAGGACAAGCTTATGCCGCATTTGAAGCCTACACCAAACAAGGTCTTCCCTTTTTGTCTTTGGGGCCCAATTACGTGCAAAACTTGCCAGATCATGGTGACCGTGTCGGAGGCGTCATCAATGAAACCGGTGATCAGCCCTTCTTGTGGTCTCCAAAGGCAGATAGCTCAAAAAAGTTATTTGTCTGGACAGCCGGCAAGGGCTATTCTTACTTCCATAATATTGCAGCGAATCAACAGCAGTTTGAATGGGAAAAACGCATCTCTCAATACACCCTCGAGTTGGCAAACTACCCTTACGACATCGTGCAATTGCGCTACACAAAAAACGCTGACAACGGCCCAGTAGACACCACACTGTGTCGCTTTGTTCATGAATGGAATCAAAAATACAGCACGCCGAAATTAGTTATTGCCAACCTAGACACCTTGTTTACGAAGTTCTTAGCACAAAATAGGTCAGTATTACCCGTCAAAACTGGTGAGATCAGTCCTTATTGGGAAGACGGTGCCTATTCAACAGCCGCTGAAGAAATTCAAATGCGCCGCTTGGTTCAAAAAGTAATTGACCTAGAAGCGCATTACAAAACTCAAAACGAATTTGCCGCGCATGAAAAAGCATTTGCGGCAATCCACCGCAACCTGATTTTATTTCACGAACACACTTGGGGTTCTTGGTGCAGTATTTCAGCGCCAGACACTTATTTTAGCACCGAACAATGGCGCATCAAAAAAGCTTTTTTAGACAGCGCGCAGGCGCAATATGAGCGCCTTCAAAATAAGCTTGTTTTAGAGCAAAAACGCGATTCCAAAGCGCTTTCTAATATCTTGTATTCCTGGTCAGGAAAACAACCAGGCCTCCATTCATTGACCTATAAAAATCAAGAATTACTGATACAAGATACGCTTGGTTTAGGTGCGCTCATTTATAGCTTGGGTATTGCTCCGCAAAAGAATGAATTGGTTCCACTACTCAAAACCGAGGCAAAAAGCCAGCGCCAGACCTTTGCGAATGCTCAATTAAAAGCCCAATTGAACATCGAAATCGGCGACAATCCAAATGAACTCATTTTCCATTACAGCATCGATAAAAAAGCCATCAGAGAAAAAGAAGCGATGCATGTTTACTTACCCTTTGCCCTGCAAAATCCAACGTTATCTTACGGAGAAGCAACCTTATTGAATTACCCTGCCGACCAAATTCCAGGCTCCAACAAAGAATTCATTTGCGTTCCTGAAAAATTGATCTTACAAGATTCCCGCTTTAAAATCACCATCTACACACCCGACTGCAACCTCATCGAAATCAGCCAACCGATCAACGAACAACAGCAATTCGGCGCCAAAGTCTGGTCAAGAGAAACTCAAGATGTTTCCAAGCTCTACCTCTATGTCTTCAACAACTACTGGCATACCAACTACAAAGCCGATCAAGGCGGCCATTTAGAATTTAGTTTCAGAGTGCTAGTTGAGGAGAAGTAGGGTTATTTCAGCATGTAGTTACTGACAAACAAAGGGTTTCCCAGTTTTGAATGCTTTGACGAGCTTTAGTTTTTCAAAAGCGTCGGTGGTGATTACAAAAAAGAGGAGTGTATTGCCAGGTAAAAAAGCAACAAAAGGCACCCAAAAATCTGAATTTGAATTTTGCCAAATTAACAATGCACCCGTACCTGCTACACCAAGTACTCCTATTGGACCAAGTACCAAACAGGTTCCCACCCAAATACCTCGTTTTAATCCCGGATATTTTTCAGAAGCCAATTCCTTGTTTTTTCCAATTTTGATATTTTGAACAGCAGCAACCTCGTTGGTATCAACGTAGTAATAGGTTTTATCGTTATCTACTCTAAAGTAAAAGTGGTTTTCAGACCAACCATAATATTGTTTCACTAGAATTTTGCACCCATCTTTGGTGATGAAGCCCTTTTCTTTTTCTTGGAATTTTACAGAATCTGCTTGTGCAAATGATTGCAAAGATGAAAAAGTAAGAAGTGTAAAGAGTATGGTAACTGATAATTTCATATGCGTATTAGTTTTGGTGTTCGTTCAAAAATAACAAAGACTAAAACCCTACACGAACTTAATTTCACAAGTGCTTATGGATGACTTGTGAAAATTGCAAATTGATTTGAAATGCTACTTCAATACCTGAAACTTTTCGAGGAAGCTTGCTGCACCCGAAGAAAGTTTAAGCGAATAGCTACCGGTTTGAACCAAGGATAAATCTATGAAATCAGTGGCGCTGCCATGTTGAACGAGTTTTCCAGAAAGATCAAAAATTTCATAAGAATAAACCGTTTGATCTGGATTGCTAAGCTCAATAAAATCTGAACTTGGGTTCGGGAAAATAGTGATGTGAGGTGCTGCTATTTCGTTGGTACCTGCATACGCAACATAGGTACAGCTTGGCGAAATTCCGGTTGAGAATTGGGCTACAATATTATCTTCAAAACATCTAAGTCCTGTAATGATAGTGGCATCGCAAGCATAACTCCATTCAGGATTTAGGTTGAATAAAAAATGTAAATCACCAATTCGTTCGATCACTACGGATTGGTATTCAAAATCTTCTATGTCTGTAAAATGAGTCGTGTAGGTTACAAATTGTCGTTTCAGATTGATGCCATTGATATTTATAATGTTCACGGAGTCAATGCGCACTGAAATGGTGTCCTCGCCAAAATTATCCGGAACACGGATGTCCCAGGTATCACCAACGGTTGCACTAAAATTATAAAGCGTTTGATACGTATTTAATACTTGGTCATAAAAATAGACCGTATCGTTGGCGTAATAGGTATATTTCACAGATTGATTATCTACACAAAAAAGGCTTTGATTGTATTGGAGTTTAGTGCACAAATGACCTTCGATTGTGGTGTCGCCATTGGCGGTAATTGAAAGGTAATCTTCAACCACACTTCCTGATGGACCGGGCCAAACAGCATATACATTTTTGTAATGCCAGGTACTTCCTTGTAGTGCAAAATATTGCGCTTTTACTTGTAGCGACCCACTGAATAAAACAATCAGCAAAAGGAATTTGTATAAATTTTTCATGGCCTGGTTTTGAGTAAAAATAAAAAATAATTCACAAAATAATTGCATTGCCTTGATTATAAACGAGATAAATTGCGTTAGGGAGAGTTTTGTCACCTTTTTACTAAGTTTAACACTTACTATTTTCAAATTTTAGATTCAGGACACCCAGCACGAAAGTGTTGGGTTTTTTGTTTTATAAATGTTTACTTTTTCCGATTTGGTTAAGTATTTTTCTTGTGCTTTACTTAAAACGCAAGGTTAATTTTCATGTTTCATTTTAAAAATCGCTTTGAAAGTTGATAAATACCCAAATTTTATCTTTGAAGATAAGTCCTCATTTCGTGAAATAAAAAGTCAGAAAATTCAGGTGAAAAGCGTTATACGAAAAAGTAGAACAGAAAAACAGCCGAATAGAACTTTGATACACAAATAATCATTGTACTATCTTTAACCAAACGAACCCATCATCCTTCAAACCAACTCCATGCGATTTATTTTACTTACACTCCTCGTATCTTCAACATTTATCTTTCGTGCACAACTAAAATCAGAGCTGAGCTTTAGTGCGGTGAAAGGCGTTTTGATGCAAAACAATTTGTATTTCACTTCAAATAATTACGATGCCTACGGCCCTTACTCTGGGGTTAACCTAAAGTGTAATTCAAGTGCTGGAATACAGATCAATTTCCAAGACTTTATCGCAAAAAGTAAATGGTATTATTTAGCAGCTTATGACCGTAAATGGTTAGACTATTCAACAACACTTTACAGTGAATATTACGATCCAAATACGGCATTTAATCATGTGAAGGAGTTGCAGTTTTACAATCAAATTGAATCCTTTAGTTTAGATTTTGGTCGACGTTATCAGTTGATAAATGAAAAACTAAGCTGCGATGTAAACGTGGGGCTGACCTACCGTACTTTTGATGACAATCTCATTGGAACCATAGATTCAGAAAGCTTTGGAGATAACGCGGTGTCGGGAAATCCGATAGCTGTTGGAGATTTTCTCTACGACGTGAGGTTAGACTATTCAAAAATGTCGAAAATGACGTTGAACGCGCAAAGCACAATTAAATATCATTTGAACAATCGACTTGCGTTCAATTTCTTGCTATCCTTTGCTGGTCGTATAAGTGGAGAATACGACATGGAGGTTACAACTAGGGTGGAGGACGAAGAAATTTCACCAGGTGTCATCCTTCAACTTTTCACAATTCAACCTGGATTCACTTTAGGCAGCGTTGTTACAAACTATTTGAATTTAGGCGTTGGCGTGACGTATAAGTTTTGATAAAACGTTCAATTGATAACCTTTAATTTGGATTTTGAGGGGGTGGGGGAATGGACGTACCGTTGAAATAAGCGCAAACGGTAAAAAACGAAAAAAGTATCGTTTTATAAGTAATTGCTTGATTCTTTATTTTTCAAAGAAAACTAATTGATACTGCTCCTCGATACTTCTGATTTCATCTACTGTTAATGCGTTGAATTCACTACTTATTGCTCGTTTAGAAAGTCTTCCTTTTCCTTGTTCTAAAAAGCCAACCATGAGAGAAATTATGTTATCTGGCATTTCATATCTATTGTCTAGGAATTGTTTGAAGACATCATACTTTTTTATGTATTCTACTTCCTTAGGAATTATATTTATCAAAGTGTCATTGACACAATTAAAAAGAAATTCGGCTTGAGCTGTGGCATCAAAATAGCGGTAATAATCTATTGTATCATTTAAAATTTCAACATTATTATTTTCGGATGGCTTCCAATCTATAAAATTCAAAATCGGATGTGAATAGGATTCCAAGGTTTTTGCATAATCCTGAATTTGCGTTAGAATAGATGCTGAAACTGGAAAGATTATCCCTTGTTCTGTATACCCCATTCGTGATAAAATATGATGAATGATATAGCGATGCAAGCGACCGTTGCCGTCTACGAAAGGATGTATGAACACAAAACCAAATGCGATTTTGGCGGCCACCAAAACGGGGTCCATTCTTGATTCCGTGAGTAATTTTTGTGTTTTTAACCATCCAGCCATTAACTGTTCAAGATTTTCATATTTTGCAGAAATATGATCTGGAATTGGATCTTGCGTTGCACGGTCTCGATCTCCAATAAATCCTTGCTGATTCCTAATTCCCATTTTGACAAATCGATCATTTTGAATGACCAATTGTTGTAAGCGATTCAATTCTGAAATGGATAATTCATTTTTTCCAGCCTGTCCAATTGCTAATCCCCATCGGGCAGCACGATTGTTCCTAGGGTTTTCTCCTTCAATTGAAAAAGATGCCTTTGAATCTTTTAGAAGAAGAAATGAGGAAGCTCTTTGCAGGATGTCATTATGAACCCGATTTAAGTAGTTGCTTTTTTCTTGACGAATATTTGATGCAATAAATTTCTCAAGCTTTTCTGTTTTTCGAATAAGTGGGCAAAAATTCTGATTTCCAGGAAGATTATTAATTATTTTATGTCGTGGAGAACTGACTCCGTCAACTGCATATTGTATTTTTTCATCTATAACAGGGACGAGATTACCAGTTTTTAGATCAGGTAAATTTAATTTGGTTTCCATTAGCCACTCATACAAGAACCAAATTCTACGACTATACTGTCCTTGTATTTCCTGTTGAATCATTTCTTCGAGCTCTGTTTTATCGAGCACCTCAAATAATTTTTTAAATAGGAGTAGATCAACTCCTTCATACTTTAGCGCAAAAGTGATTTGCTTGTATAAGCTTTCCTCTGGTAGGTATCTTGAAGGGAGTACTTTCCATTCATTATTCTCATATTGTCTTTTCTTATTGCTTATAAAAGTCAATTTCGTTGGTATTGGGGCAGATAATTTATAGGCTTCGATAATTGAGCCGTACCCGACAATAACACCATCTTCTGGAACAGCTCTGCCGTGAAAAACACTTAATTCGAGTGAAAAACGCTTAATTTTCATGTTAATAGGTGAAATTTAATTAAGTACAAGATAGGTGAAATTTATGTAATAAAGGTGAAAAATACTTAAAATAAATCAAAAAAAGTGAAAAGCACTTAATTTTCAACTTACAAAAGTTCTAACTTTTCAATTTCCCTATCAAACTCAATAAAACAGAGGGATTACGCTGACGCGTGTTCCCAATTTTTGGTTCAATCTAAGCATAGAACCCAAACTGCTGGCGTAGTTCTCGTCTTTTTTGTTTTATCCGCAAGTCAAAATAAATTTTGCTGGCTCCTAAAAACAAAAAACCCGGCACTTTCGTGCTGGGTTTTTTGCTTGTGACCTCGTCAGGATTCAAACCTGAAACCTTCAGAGCCGTAATCTGATGCTCTATTCAGTTGAGCTACGAGGCCGATTTCGACTGCAAAGATAAGAACTTTTTTGCAATTGCAATGTTTTATAAGAAAAATCAACTTGAAAAAGCTCTTACTTGTCCTATCCGTAGTTGGACTTTTATTCATTATTTTAATGTCTTTTATGCGTTCATCAATTGAAACTCCTGACTATGAAGTACTTCGTGTTTTGACACGCAAGGCCGAGATCAGACGCTATCCGTCGCTCATTTTAGCACAAACACAAATGACTGCAGCGCCTTATAGTCAAAATAGCAGCACAGGCTTTCGAAGAGTGGCTGGGTATATCTTTGGAGGTAACGAACAAGGGCAGAAAATTGCCATGACTTCGCCTGTCATTATGGAAATGGGTGCCGAAACAGAAGTGGCTTTTGTGATGCCAAAGCAGTATAGCATGGATGCTTTGCCGAACCCAAGTAACGCCAATGTAAAGCTTGAAAAACAAGCGGAAAGAACTTTGGCTGTTTTGCGTTTTGGTGGGTATACCAACGATGCTAAAATTGAAGAAAAGGCGCAGGAATTGCGCGATCTTCTCAAGAAAGAAGGAATTGCCCATCAAGAGAAATTGATTTATATGGGCTACAATGCACCTTGGGATTTCATTGGCCGCCGAAATGAGGTGGCTTTTGAGTTAGTGGATACAGCTGCTAACTAAGCATCATTCCATTTGGTCATATTCTCCTTTCCAGGAATAATATCCAAAAATCACCATCCCGATACTGACCGGTATAAAAATTAATAAAATGATGCCCCATTGAAGAGCAGTATTCGTTCGAGCTACTCCTTCAGTTGCAAGGCTAATTTTTTCTCCAGCTTGTTCAAACATCAGGATGACGGCAAGAGGAGCGAGGATCATCCAGGCCAAGCCTAGTATTTTTTTTATATTGTTCATCTGAATTGTTTTGAGCAAATTATTCGGCTATGTTTTTATCTGTTTTATTGGAAAGATAGAAAGTTCCAATTACGAAGCAGAGTACTGCGATGCCAATTGGATACCAAAGGCCCGAGAGTGGGTTTGAACCAGGAAAACTTGCAATCAATGTTGCAATGAATGGCACCAAGCCTCCAAAGACACCATTGCCAATGTGGTAGGGTAAAGACATTGAGGTATAGCGAATTTGAGTAGGGAAGAGTTCAACTAAAAAAGCAGCGATCGGGCCATAAACCATGGTTACCAATAATATTTGATAGAAGACTAAGCCAACGAAAATCCAAAACGTGCTTTGGGCTAATTTTTTGTCTTGCTGGATCGTTGTGATTTCTGGTTCTTGCGCGGCATCTGCAAACTTTTTTGTTGTTGTTACTTCGTTGTATGAAGCTCCGTCGGAAAGTGTTTTTGCAATTGTTAGGGTGTATAAACTATCTTGTGAATCCTTGACTAATTCACTTTTTAATACTGGTGCTGCACTATTGACAACAGTCGCTTTTGTGTAGTCTGAATGATCTAAGAAATACTGATAGATTGGTCGGTAGCTCACTATTCCAAGAAACATTCCGGCCATCATGATCCATTTTCTCCCGACTTTATCAGACCACGCGCCAAAGACAATAAAGAAAGGGGTTGCCAAAGCTATGGCGATGATCAGAATGTATCTAGACTCATTGAAATCGAGTTTACAAGCATTTTCTAAAAAGGACTGCGCATAAAATTGCCCGGTGTACCAAATGACACCTTGCCCCATTGTTGCTCCAAATAAGGCCAAAAGCACCATTTTGAAATTGGCTCTGTTCCTGAAACTTTCTTTTAGCGGGTTGGCAGAAATTTTCCCTTCGCTTTTCAGTTTTGTAAACTGAGGCGATTCATGCATGGAAACACGGATATAAATAGATACTAATACCAAGACAATTGAAATGAGAAAAGGAATCCTCCAGCCCCAATCTGCAAAGGCCTCCGCACCTAAAGAAGATTTGGTAAGCACAATAACACCAAGTGAAAGAAATAAGCCGAGTGTTGCAGTCGTTTGAATCCAACTGGTATAAAAGCCACGTTTGCCAACGGGCGCATGCTCTGCCACGTAGGTGGCTGCACCTCCGTATTCACCACCAAGTGCAAGACCTTGAATGAGTCTAAGTATCAGAACCAAAATAGGCGCTGTATATCCAATAGAAGCGTAGCTAGGGATAAGACCAATTAGGAAGGTTGACCCTCCCATCAAGACAAGCGTGAGTAAGAAAGTATATTTTCTGCCAATTAAATCACCTAAACGACCAAAAACAAGGGCGCCAAAAGGTCTGACGATGAAACCTGCAGCGAAAATGGCCAAAGTATTGATGAGCGCAGAAGCGCCGGCGTCAGCAGGAAAGAGTTGTTTGCCAATAATGGTGGCTAAACTCCCGAAAATGTAGAAATCATACCATTCAATCAGTGTACCGAGTGAAGAGGCACCGATGACTTTAGTGATGCTATTTGGTTTCATGAATTTGGTTTAGGTGCTCTAAATATCATGTTTTCGTTCGAATTTTCCTACCAAGTCGGCACTAAAATTTGCAGAATAGATGCGAAAAAATCTTTGCCTTTGACTAATGAAGCCTACTGCTTAGGCAATGATTTCATTAATTTTAGCACAAACAAGATAAAATGAATTATCCTTACCAACTAAAGACTTTCGAAGACTATCAAGAAGCTTACAAACAGAGTGTTGAGAATCCGGCTGCTTTTTGGGCCAACATTGCTGAAAATTTTACTTGGAAAAGAAAATGGGACACCGTCCTGGATTGGAATTTTAAGGAGCCAAATGTTTCATGGTTCAAAGGAGCGAAACTCAATATCACTGAAAATTGTTTGGATCGTCATTTAGCAACTAGAGGAAATGAACCAGCCATCATTTGGGAATCAAATAACCCAGATGAGCACCATCGGGTCTTGACCTACAATGAATTGCATTTCAAGGTGCAGCAGTTTGCCAATGTGCTGCTCAATAATGGCGTCAGAAAAGGTGATCGCGTTTGTATTTATATGGGCATGATTCCTGAATTGGCCATTGCCACACTTGCTTGTGCCAGAATTGGTGCCATTCATTCGGTGATTTTTGGTGGTTTTTCCGCACAAGCTATTGCAGACAGACTCGACGATGCAGGCGCGAAATTTATCGTGACCTGTGATGGCGCTTTTAGAGGTGCCAAAGATATTGCCCTGAAAAGCGTTGTAGACGATGCGTTGGTTGGGAATCAAACCATTGAAAAGGTCATCGTTTGCACCCGTACCCGCACACCGGTGTCTATGCTGAAAGGCCGCGACGTTTGGTGGGAAGATGAAATTGAAAAAGTAGAAACCATGGGCAATCCGGCTGTGCCTGCTGTGGCGATGGATGCTGAAGATATTTTATTTATTCTTTATACTTCAGGATCTACCGGAAAGCCAAAAGGTGTGGTGCATACAACGGCTGGCTACATGGTCTGGACCAACTATACCTTTGTCAATGTGTTTCAGTATCAACCAGGGCAAGTACATTTCTGCACCGCCGATATTGGTTGGATCACCGGCCATAGTTACATCATTTATGGCCCATTGTGTGCCAGCGCCACGACACTTATGTTTGAAGGCGTACCCACATGGCCAGATGCAGGGCGTTTTTGGGAGGTAGTTGAGAAATTTAAAGTAGATATCCTATATACGGCACCGACCGCCATCCGCAGCCTCATGAGCTTTGGCTTAGATCCAATTCAAGGAAAAGACCTCAGTTCTTTAAAAGTGTTGGGGTCTGTTGGAGAGCCAATTAATGAAGAAGCTTGGCATTGGTACAACGAACACATTGGTCAGAAGAGTTGCCCAGTTGTAGATACGTGGTGGCAAACAGAAACCGGTGGGGTCATGATTTCCAATTTAGCTGGCGTAACACCTGCCATTCCGTCTTATGCCACATTGCCTTTACCAGGTATTCAGCCTTGTTTAGTTGATGAAAATGGTCAAGAAATTGAAGGCAATGACGTCAGTGGTAATTTGTGTATCAAGTTTCCATGGCCAGGGATGATCCGCAGTACTTACAACGACCACGAACGCTGTCGTCAAACCTATTTCTCTACTTATGATAATCTTTACTTTACAGGTGATGGTTGCTTGCGTGATGCCAACGGGATGTACCGCATCACGGGTAGGGTAGACGATGTTCTGAATGTGAGCGGACACCGCATTGGAACTGCTGAAGTTGAAAATGCCATCAACATGCATGCAGGTGTTATCGAAAGTGCCGTTGTGGGTTACCCGCATGACATCAAGGGGCAAGGAATCTTTGCTTATGTAATTGTAGAAGATACGCACGGCGCTGCCAATTTGACCAAACAAGATATTTTACAAACGGTATCCCGCATCATTGGCCCGATTGCCAAACCCGATCAGATCTTATTCGTTCCGGGCTTACCAAAAACCCGCAGCGGAAAAATCATGCGCCGCATCTTGCGCAAAATTGCCGAAGGCGACACCTCCAATTTAGGCGACACCAGCACTTTGCTCGACCCAAGTTTGGTGGAGGTTTTGATAGGATTGGCAGCCAACTGATGAATTAATATAAACAGAAGCTAAAGTTAATATTCAGATTATAAGCACTTTATAACATGAAGCTTATTTTGTAAAAAATAAACTTCTATGAAAAAGTACTGTGTTTTGTTAATCATTGGCCTGCTGAGTGCAGGGCTATTTGCACAATCAAATGCAATAGCGGTATGGAATTATAATACCATTTCAGGGACCCCTGCTGCACCAATTGCAGATATAGGATCAGGAAATTCCTTAGTTGTTGGTGCCATGACAGTAGCTACCGCCGCAACAGGAATGGATCCGATTATCAATAATGGTTGTGGTTCACAAAATGGTACTAACCCTGGTGCGTGGTCATTTACTGCTACGCCAGGTCTTAGTAACGAAAGTTCAGGTGTTCAATACCAAGTTTCTACTGTAGGATACCAAAACGTGTTATTGACATGGGACATGCGCTTTTCAAATACTGCTGCAAATACAGTTCGCTTACAATATACAATTGACGGACTAACTTGGCAGAATTTTACCATGACGTCTAGCAATACGACGTTTTGTAACGGAGTAATAGATAATGGTCGTTTTCAAAATAACGGCGTAGGAGATCAATACAGAAGAATTAGCCTAAGTTTTACTGGCGTTACAGGTGTTGCAAATAACGCCAACTTTGGTGTAAGAATTCTAGCAGCACATTATCAAACCAGTGGTGAATTTAGACAAACATCTACCCCAACATTGGTTGCTACTGCAGGTACATGGCGTTTTGACAATGTCACTTTTGAAGGACGAACCGATGTTTCAATTCCGGCTGCGAGTAATTTCTTTGCGGTAAATGAAAATGCAGGTGTTGTAAATATTCCGGTTTTAATTGCTAACGCCAATTCTGGTGCAGTAAATTTAACTTTAGGATTCTCTGTCTATAGTAACGCTATAGTAAACTCCGATTTCACATGGTCCAACACCTTAAGTATTCCTGCCAATACGAATGGCACCTTTAATGTGCCGGTAACGATTATTGATGATAATATTGCTGAAAAAGCGGAAAGAATTATTGTTAAAATCGTAAGTAGCAGTAATGCAAATATTTCTACTTCCAATAATTACAGTATTATTTTTATCAAGGACAACGATTATATAGCTCCAATTCCTACAAATGAACTTAATCTTCAATTATTAACCAGTTTCTCCAACGGTGCAGCCGGAACAAACTCTGCTGAGATTGTTGCTTTTGACCCAACAACTGATCGTTTATATATTGCAAATAGTATTGGTCAGAAATTGGATATTGTCAATTTTGCAAACCCTTCAGCACCGGTTTTACTCAGCAGTATCTCTATGCTTCCTTACGGTGGCATCAATTCAGTTGTAGCAAAGAATGGGATTGTTGCAGTAGCCATTGAAAATTCAAATCCACAGTTGAATGGTTCTGTAGTATTCTTTAATCAAGATGGTGTTTTTCAAAAACAGGTAACCGTAGGTGCAATGCCAGATATGATTTGTTTTAATAATGACATGACTAGAGTTTTAACTGCGAATGAGGGAGAGCCTAATTCAACCTATTCTGTTGATCCTGAAGGTTCGGTCTCAATTATAGACATTTCAAGTGGCATCGGCACCTTGAATCAGGGTAATGTGACCACAATTAGTTTGACAGCATTCAACGGGCAAGAAACGGCCTTGAGAGCTCAGGGTATTCGTATTTTTAGTTCAAGTGCAAGTGTAGCTCAAGATTTAGAGCCTGAGTATATTGCTATTTCAGCAGACAACACCAAAGCCTATGTTTCACTTCAGGAAAACAACGCTTTATTGACCATCAACTTAAGCAATAACACAATTATATCAATGACTCCTTTCGGTTATGCAAATTACGGAGCAGGCTCAAATAATGCATTAGATGCATCTGATCAATCTGGAATGGTTTTGATTACTAGTGATTTACCAATCAAAGGTGCCTACATGCCAGATGCTATCGCTTTTCAACAAATCAATAACCAAGGCTATTTATTTACTGCAAATGAAGGAGATTCAAGAGAATTTGGAACCGTAATAGATGCGAATAGAATTTCATCTTCGACGTTTAATAGCCTTGATGCAACAGCCTTTCCTGATCAAGCGATATTGAGAAATAATAAATTTTTAGGACGTCTGTCAGCGCTAAAATATTCTGGTGATACCGATGGTGATGGTGATTACGATGAGTTGCACGTGATGAGCGGTCGATCTTTTAGTATTTGGAATGCTTCGACCGGCGCGCTGGTTTTTGATTCTAAAGATTTAATCGAACAAATCACAGCAAACCATCCCGTTTACGGAGCGATGTTCAACGCGTCAAATACCAGTGGTGCCCCAAGTTTAAAAAACCGTTCTGACGATAAGGGCCCAGAAGTGGAAGGGATTGCAGTTCGACAATGGAACGGACACCAGTATGTTTTTGCATCTTTGGAGCGCATTGGTGGAGTGATGGTATTTAACATTGATAATCCTTCTCAGCCAGTATTTGTTGGTTATGCAAATAACAGATCCGTGAGTAATACAAACGGACCGGATTTGGGCGCAGAGGGTATTATTGTTATTGAAGCACAAGATTCACCAAATGGTAAAGCTCTATTATTACTTGCAAATGAAGTGAGTTCTACACTTTCTATTTATCAATTAAACACTTGTGCGGTTGCATCCGGTGCAACAATTGTTGCTTCGGCAACTACAATTTGTAGTGGACAAACAGCCAGCTTAACAGTAAGTTCTCAACCTGGTGTGAATTATCAGTGGTTACTCAATGGCCAAGCGCTTTCTGGAGCAACCTCAACAAGTTTTAGTGCAACTACAGCGGGTACTTATAAAGTGGCAGTTCAAAACAATGCTTTAGGTTGTGCAGATACTTCTATTCAGGTAGCTATTGTTGTCAATCCTTTACCAAATGTTACTGTTGGTTTATCTGGACCAACTACTTTTTGTCAGGGGCAATCAGTGACCTTAACAGCTCCTACGGCTAATAGCTATTTATGGAGCAACGGAAGTACTGCTCAGACAATTAGTATTGGTGCTTCAGGTACATATGCGCTGACAGCTACTTCGACGGGATGTTCAGCAACTTCTACACCAATTTCAATTACCGTTAACCCGCTTCCAAATGTTGTTGTGAGTAATGGTGGCCCATTAACTTTTTGCCAAGGAGGTTCCGTCTTATTAACGGCTCCGGTTGCTTCATCTTACCTCTGGAGTACAGGTCAAACAACTCAACAAATATCCGTTACTAATGCAGGAAACTACAGTTTGACATCGCAATTAAATGGATGTACAGCGACTTCACCTATTGTTTCCGTTCAAGTAAATCCTTCACCAGTAGTAAATGCTGGAATTGATCAGACCGTTTGTTCGGGCCCGGTAGTGAGTTTGTTGGTTACAGGAACAGCAAATCAATATAGTTGGAATAATGGTTATCAAGGTACTAGTTTGAGTGTCCCAACAGCTGGGTTTAGTGGTTCAACTACTTACACAATAACAGGTACAAACACATCCACAGGTTGTACGGCTGTTGATCAGGTTGTGCTTAATATCCTTGCTACCCCAACGGTAAATGCAGGATCTTCACAAACCATTTGTTTGGGTCAGGGTATTTTACTGAATGCGCAGTCAGCCAATGCCAATTTGATGTGGAGTAACGGCATGGCAAATGGTCAGACTTTTTATCCAGTATTAGGTCAAACAAGCTTAAGTGTGCAAGCAACAGCAAATAATTCATGTGTGAGTAATGCAACTCTTAATTTTACAGTCAATCCGCTTCCAAATGTGAATGCTGGCATCGATCAAGTGCTATGTGCAAATGAGTTTCCAGTTACACTGAATGCAACATCAACTCTTGGACAAGTAAGTTTTTTAAATCAAAACAATGCTCAAATTTCAGTTTCTAATGGTGGATCATACTTTGCCGCTGCTACAGCACCTCTTACTGGTTGTATAGGTTACGATACTGTTCATTTAACGATGTTAGCATTACCTGTAGTGAACTTAAATACACAATATGCGTTTTGTGAAAACGAATTACCATATACTATTCAAACCACTACAACTAGTAGCTATCCTGTTTACGAATGGTCAACTGGAAGCACTACGCCATATTTAGTGGATGATCAAACGGGTTCTTTATCATTAGTCGTTACTGATTCAAATGGTTGTTCTGCTGTTTTTGAAACATCGGTAAGTTTATTGCCTGCGCCTTCAGTCTCCTTAGGTGAGGATCTTACAATTTGTGAACAGGACCTTCCTTATACTCTTTTTGCCTCAGGATCTGCAGTTTCATTAGTATGGAGCACCGGAGCGACTAGTCCAAGTATTCAGGTGTTAGAAGGTGGTACTTATTCCATTGAGGCCTTCGCTGCTAATGGTTGTTCTGAACAAGATTTAATTCAGATAAGTGTAGAAAATTGTGCAGGTATTCAAACTGCAGATCTTGAATTCTCTGTATATCCAAACCCAACTACAAGTCTGATTTCAGTAAATTCAAATCTTACACCAGAACTATTACAAATTTGTGGCAATGACGGAAAATTACTACAAACAACTGTTCCTGTGAATGAACAAACCATGCTTAGTCTAGACGAGTTTTCAAATGGCATTTATTTTCTCAAGATATACTTTCATAAAGAAATGAAAGTCATCAAGATTGTCAAACAATAAGCTCTTTTAGGAAAAATTGAAAAGCGCCCTTGTGGCGCTTTTTTTGTTTTCAACATTTCTCTTTTGAAAGCAATTTAAAAGCATAACATTGGTTTAAAACCTTAGCAACATCGGTGAGCCAACTTTGCAATAAAAACCTATGAAACGTAAAGTTGACTTAGTCATAATCTCAGATGTGCACCTCGGAACTTATGGTTCAAGAGCGGCTGAATTGGTGAACTACCTCAAGAGTATTGAACCTAAAACCTTAGTGCTCAATGGTGACATTGTGGATATTTGGCAGTTCAGCAAACGTTATTTTCCGGTGGCTCATATGGAAGTACTCAAAACAATTGCTTCGATGCTGACACATGGGACTAAAGTTGTTTATATAACAGGAAACCACGACGAGACTTTGCGCAAGTTTAAAGGTTTTAAGATGGGAGATTTTGAAATACAAAATAAACTCATCTTGAATCTGCCAACAGGAAAAGCCTGGATTTTTCATGGCGATGTTTTTGATACCACAATGAAGCATTCTAAATGGGTGGCAAAGTTGGGTGGTAAAGGTTATGATCTACTCATCGTTCTAAATACCTTCATGAATTGGATTTCTGAAAAGTTGGGGAGAGGGCGCATTTCATTATCCCAAAAAGTTAAGGACAGCGTAAAAGGAGTTGTGAAGTATGTGAATAATTTCGAAGAAACTGCTGCAGAAATTGCCATGTGTTCGGATTATCAATTTGTAGTTTGCGGACATATCCATCAGCCGCAAATCAAAGTCATGAAAGGAAAGGATGGGGCAGAAGTGCTCTATTTAAATTCAGGTGACTGGGTTGAAAATTCCACGGCACTTGAGTATCATGAGCAACAATGGACACTTTATCGTCATGATCAGACGCAAAAACAAGATGCAGAAGAAATCAAGGCGCAGTACAAAGAAGCGTTGAACTATGAGTTTTTACTCAAGGAAGTGATTGCGGATTTACAAGAAAGCTAATGAGAATCCTTTACGCCATACAAGGTACCGGAAACGGTCATCTGAGTCGGGCTCATGAATTGGTGCCCATCTTGAGTAAGTTTGCTCAGGTCGATACCCTGATTTCTGGAAATCAATCGCAAATCAAGGCGGAGTTTGAGCTCAATTATCAACGCACAGGCTTGACTTTTTTAAGTGGGAAGAATGGCGATATCAGTATTGTTAAGTCCTTGAAAAATACCCATCCGATAGATTTTATTCGGGAAATCAGGGCTTTTCCTGTCAAGCAATACGATTTGGTGCTCAGTGATTTTGAACCAGTATCAGCGTGGTCGGCATTAATTAACGGAGTTCCGTGCATTGAACTGAGTCATCAGGCTGGTGTCATCCATCCTTTTGCCCCAAAACCTGAGCAAAAAGCAGCTTTTGGCCGCTATGTTTTACACCATTATGTTCCTTCGAAAATAAAGTACGGCTTCCATTTTGAGGCTTATGAAGATCGTGTATTTACACCTGTCATCAGAAAAGAAATCAGAACCGCTGAAGCCACAGATTTAGGTCATTATACCGTTTATTTACCGGGGTATCACGACGATGTCCTGATGCATTTTTTAAGACAATTTCCTGTCAAATGGGAAGTGTTTTCAAAACATGCCAATTATGCATATCGAGTAGATAATGTATTTATTGAACCAATAAGCCAGCAGCGTTTTCAGGAAAGCTTGTTGAGTTCCACAGGAGTGCTTGCAGGTGCCGGTTTTGAATTGCCTGCTGAAGCTTTATTTTTAGGAAAGAAAGTCATGGTCATTCCGATGAAAGGCCATTACGAACAGCGCTGCAATGCATTGGGCGCAGCAAAAGTCGGTGCCACCACTATTTCAGAACTTGATTTGATTCATCACCGTCAGATCAATTATTGGCTCAACCAAGCACCTCAGGTTCGTCTTGCCTTCCAAGATCAAACGGAAGCCATTTTAGTGAAGATTTTAGAGGATTTTCAAGGCAAAGGCAAACAAGCTTTCATCGAAGACAAAAGCTTTGAAACCATCTTAGAGAAGCTCAGTATTTTGCGCTATTTGCTCTGATAATTGTTTGTAGTGGGCAAATAATTGCTGCTGTGCATGAAAAGGAGGGAGGTCCCGTTTTGAATACAGATTTTTGTAGTTAGCAGAAATACTTCTGGCCTTCACTGATCCACGCCATTGGTAATCAAAAATTAAGGCAATTTCAGCCTGAATTTGAGGATCTAGAATTTTTGCACCCACCTCAATGCGCTGATCAAGGTTGCGCTCCATCCAATCTGCAGAAGAAATATAGGTTTCTGGGGTGCCGCCATTGCCAAAAATCACAAAGCGTGCATGTTCTAGGTAACGGTCAACAATACTAATGGCGGTGATGTTTTCACTGAGGCCTTTAACGCCAGGTTTGAGACAGCAAATACCGCGAATGATCATTTCAATTTTAACACCTGCTTTACTTGCTACATATAACTTTTCAATCAGTTTGACATCAGTCAGGTTATTGATTTTGATGCGCATCCAAGCAGGTTTTTTTGCCTTGGCAAACTTGATTTCACGGTCAATAAGCGTCATGAGTTTGCGACGTGTATTAAATGGAGAAACCATTAAATAACGGAAAGTATGTCTTTCCAGGTTGTTTTCAAGTAAGCCAAATACACGGCTCACCTCTGCTGAAATATCTTTGTTTGCGGTAAGTAGGGCAAGGTCGGTATAGATGGTAGCTGTTCCTTCATTGAAGTTTCCAGTACCCACATAGGTGATATACTGGGCTTTTCCATCATTGATTCTTTTAATTTGCAATAATTTAGAATGCACCTTCAGGTTTTGCAAACCGTAAATCACGTTGGCACCGAAATCTTTCAAACGATTACTCCACCACAAATTGTTTTCTTCATCAAAACGAGCTTGTAATTCAAAAACAACGGTCACTTGTTTGCCGTTGAAAATACAAGCCAAAAGCGCATTCATGACCTCAGAGTTTTTGGCCACTCTGTAAATATTGATCTTGACCTCTTTTACCTTGGGGTCAAGACTGGCTTCGCGCAAAAGGTCAATTACGTGATCAAATTGTTGGTAAGGGAAGTGTAGTAAAATGTCTTGTTTTAAAATCGTTTGAATGATGCTTTTACTGCGCTGTAATAACGGGTGAGCCACGGGTTGTTGGGCTTCAAAGCGAAATTCAGGGTTCCCAAAATCCGGGAAACGCATGAAATCTTTGAAATTATGATAGCGCCCGCCTGGAATGGTGTTCACCCCCTTTTTTAAGTCTAATTGTTGCAATAAAAATTGCAAAAGGTCATTGGGCATCTTGGCGTCATAAACAAAGCGCACCGGTTCTCCTTTTTTACGCTGTTTGAGACTTTTTTCAATTTTCTCGAAGAAAGACAACGATAAGTCGTCATCTAGATCAAGTTCTGCATCGCGCGTAAATTTAAAGGTGTAAGCCTTTACGTCTGTAGGTCTAAAAACACTAAAAATCTCTAACAAATACAAACGAATGATGTCGTCCATCAAGATGACCTTTTGTCCTTCGTTTTGCTTCAAGGTGAAGAAACGGGTATATTCTGTAGGGATTTGAATGAGGGCGTAGCGTACACGTGTTTTACTCGTGATTTTTACCCCTAAATAAATGGCGTAGTCGCGTAATTTAGGTAAGGCTCGTTTCTTATCGAGTAATATGGGAAAGATGGCGTGCTTGAGCTTGTCGTGAAAAAAGAAGTCGAGTTGCGCCAATTCATGAAGGTCAAGTGCTGTTTCATCGACAATCTGTACCTGATGCGCCTCGAATTCATGTTTGATTTGCTGGTAAGCTGCTTCAAAGAGTTCTTGTTGTTTCATGACCACTTTTCTGATCTCCACATAAAGCTCTTCGGCAGTTCCTTTGAAACCTTGAATCTTTTCATTCTTAAACTCCATGACCCGTTTGAGGTTGGCAACCCTAACCCTAAAAAATTCATCTAGGTTGTTGGAATAGATGCCTAAAAAGCGCATGCGTTCAGTGAGGGGTACTTTAGTATCTAGTGCTTCTTGTAAAACGCGTTCGTTAAAAGACAACCAGCTTAGTTCTCGATTGATCAGATTCATATTACAAAGAAAGCCTTGCCAAATTGATTGACAAGGCTTTTTGTATTAATATTTAGTTAAAAAATAGCTGAAGCTTGTTTAAGGGGTAACAATAACTTGCGTTTTTCACAACTTATTCGGATCATTAGGCAAATTTCAATTTTGAAAAGTACAGCAAATAATTGCACTTTTGGAAGGTGAAAATTTGGCTCAAAAGATATTCGATAAAATTGCTTTTTTTAGTGGCTGCCTCAGCATTGGTAGCAACTGGCGCATGGTTGGCAAATTTACAATTCGATGAAAAGCTGCTCTTTACGATTTACTTAGCAAATCTTGGAACTTGGTTTTTATACGGTTTTGATTTTCGAAAGCCATTCAAAGCTGGTTGGCAACGCTTGTTTATTGCGCAACTGCTGGTCGCTTTTGGATTTTCTGTCTGCTACCTTTCTGGTGTTCAATTTTTGGTTTTAGGGTTTATTTTTCTACTTGGTTTGTTCTACCAAGCTGAAATTCCTCTGCTTGGCAAGGGTTTTCAAATCAAGAAGTTACTTGTATTTAAAAATGCACTCATCGGTATTTCGTGGGCTTCCTTGATTCCACTAGGAGCCAATGATTTGTATCAACCTGCCACGCAAGTTATGTTCTGGTTTGTTGCGGTTCAAGTTGGTTTTGGGAGTATCATTCGCGATATCAATGATGTAGCGCATGACAAGTTGAAAGGATTGATCACTTTACCAATTTATGTGGGAGTGGATAGAACTATATCTATATTACACTTGATCAATGTAGCTTCTATATTATTAATAATCCCATTTGATGGATTGAACCCTGCATCTTGGATGTTTTTGTTATCGATCGCCGTCATCATTTACAAGGCTTTCATTTTAATTCGCGTACGGCAAAATCACGACCAACAAATCTGGACGCAATACCTCAATATTTTAACTTGTTTATTGATTTTTCTTCTAACTTGCTTCTTTTTTTAAGATGCAAGTAGCTCCTGAAACACTTTCTTTACTCATTCTGATTGTCAGTACAATATTT
>JBEEKM010000020.1:0-31961 GCA_041168645.1 Bacteroidota bacterium
CCGCGAAGACATTTTGCGTGTCGCTCAAACCTACTTGAAACAAGACGCGCGTGTCGTCCTTTACTATTTACCTAAAGAAAAATAAGCCCCATGAAAACCATCATACTTACATTAGCATTGGTGAGCTTTTCGCTTGCCCAGGCACAAATCGATCGCTCAAAGCGCCCAGATGCTGCCGCAGCTCCAAAGATTAATATTCCTGCTTCTCAGGTTTTCACAACCGCTAACGGAATTACCGTCATCTTATCTGAAAACCACAAAATACCAAAAGTATCCATTGAGTTTTCTTCTGGTTCTGACCCACGCCTATTTGGTGAAAAAGCCGGACTCAATGACTTCACGGGCGAGTTATTAATGAGCGGCACGCAAACGCGTAGCAAAGACCAACTCGACCGCGAAATTGACTTTATTGGTGCCAATATCAATGCAGGAGGAGACGGCATGTACCTCAGCTGCCTCACTAAGCACCTCGACAAAGGCCTTGAACTCATGACGGACATTATGTTCAACGCGAGCTTCCCGGAAAGTGAAGTGGAGCGTTTGCGCAAGCAAAACTTGTCAGGCTTGCAGTCTACAAAGGCTGATGCTGGGCAAATGGCGCGCAACGCTACTAAAAAGGTAAATTTCCCTGGCCATCCAATCGGAGAGGTCATGACCGAAGAAAGTTTGAAAAACATCACCCGAGAAGACATCATCGCGAACTACAAGGCCAATTTTTCACCTACTGGTTCTTATTTAGTGGTTGTTGGCGATATCAATCGTGCACAAACTGAAGCATTAGTCAATCGCTATTTTGCTGCTTGGCAAGGTGCTCCGGCTTACCAAGCTGAATTAGGAAAAGGACAGTTTGATCGCGGTAACCGCGTCATCTTTGTGAAAAAACCTGGAGCCGTACAATCAGTGGTTTATGTGACTTTCCCAATAGATATCCGTACCGGAAACCAAAACCAATTGCCGTTAACTGTGCTCAATGGCATTCTTGGTGGCGGTGGCTTCGGAACTCGCCTCATGCAGAACCTGCGTGAAGACAAGGCCTTTACTTACGGTTGTTATTCTTCCTTAAACATCACTGAAAATGGTTCTTGGATGTCTGCAGGCGGTAATTTCAAAAATGCGGTCACGGACTCTGCCATCACTGAAATTTTAAAAGAATTTGGACGCATCATTGCAGAACCAGTTACTGATGAAGAATTAGCCTTGACTAAAAATAACATGGCAGGTGGTTTTGCGCGCTCTTTAGAAGGCCCACAAACGATTGCCCGCTTTGCCCTCAATACCATCAAATACAACTTGGCCCCAGATTATTATCAAAACTACTTACAACGCTTAGCTGCTGTAAGTAAAGAAGATATTTTCCGCATGGCTCAGCAGTATTTCACCGCTAACAATTGTCATATCATTGTGGTCGGTAATGAGGAAATCTTGCCGAAACTCTTGGTGTTTGATGCCGATGGCCGCATTGAAAAGCTAGATGCATTTGGAAACGAAATCAAAGAAACAAAAGCTGCTGATATCGATGCCAATACTCTGATCAACCGTTATGCTCTTGCTGTAACAGGTGCAAAAAGCCCGAAAGAACTTAGTAAAAAAGTAAAAGCACTCAAAAGCTATATCCGTGTCTCAGAACTGACCTCAGGTCAAATGCCTTTTGCACTGACCTCAACAGATTATTTTTGGGCACCAGGTAACGAGGCTAGCAAAATGGAGATGCCAGGTATGGTATTGCAAAAATCATATTTTGACGGAAAATCTGGCTACAATTTCAGTATGCAAGGTGGACGTGAAGATTTAAAAGCGGAAGAACTTGCTGCCAAAAACAAAGCAACTGGCTTTATTCCTGAATTAGCTTATCAAACCAGTGGCATGCAGTTCGAAATCAAAGGCATCGAGACCATTGACAACGTTTCTTGCTATGTGCTTTACACCAATGATGGCCAGGCTGAAAGTTATGACTACTATGATGCTGCTACCTATTTGAAATACAGAAGTGTCAACATCAGAAAAGTCGGTGAAGAAACCGTCGAAACAACCTTGACTTATTCAGACTACAAAATGGTGGATGGTTATCTGTTTGCACACCAATTCAATATGAATGTGGGTAAAATGACCCTCAATGGTGTGGTTAAGAGCATTGTTGTAAATCCAAAAGAAGTTTTACCAAAAGATTTCTAAACAATTTTACAACTCGATTTTTATGCAAAAGAGCTACTTCGGTGGCTCTTTTGTATTTTTAGACTATGAAAAAACCATTGATCGCATTCATTGCACTATTGCTCGTAAGTACTTTTTCCTTCGGACAAAACACACTTGTATCGAGCGGGCAAATTTTTGAAGGAGAACCTTACCTAGTGCTGAGCCCCCAAAATCCACAACATTTGGTGGCCGCATGGATGGGCTTTCAGTTCAATCAAGAAGTCGTAATCAAGAGTGCTGTTTCAGAAGATGGTGGCCAAACATGGTCTACGCCTATTTGGCAAGCGCATCAGCAAAGCGGCAACAGCAGCGCCGACGTTTCAATGGCCTATGATGCGCAAGGAAACCTCTACATGGCCTACCTCGACTACGACAATGCGAATTTTAGTAACGGCGCCATTATATGCAGAAAATCAACGAATGCCGGAATTTCTTGGGGGCCGGCTGTAGTTGCCCGAGACATCAGTTCTTGCCCGAATAAACTTTGCATTGATCGCCCATGGATTGCAGTTGATCCGCTCACAGGTAGCGTGGTCATCACGAGTACTAATGCAAATCAACCAACGCTTGTTCAAGCGCCATACCATCCATACATGGCTGTTTCCTCAGATCAGGGACAAAGTTTTTCATTAACAGAATTAGATGCAGCTCCTTATTTAGCTGGTAATTCAATTCGACAGCCCCTGGCTTCACCTGCTTTTTATAATGACGGCACCTTTATTGCCCTTTACCCGAGTTGGGACCCTGCACAAAGTGTTTTACCGCGTGTAGTTGAAGTCTCTAAAACGGCGCCTGCCTCATTTTACAGTTATGCAGTAGCTTTTCAAGGCCTCGGCTTTGGCAGCCAAAATGATAGCTTAAAAAAAGGACCACATTTGAGCATCAATCCATCCAATTCGAACGAGGCCGCTTATACTTTTATGACTGAAGTTTTTGGAGACCCTGATATTGCCTTGATTGAAAAAATAAACGGGCAATGGTCAGCACCAATGCGTGTGAATAACGACGCACAAGCCAATGGCGCATTGCAAGATTTAGCGTGGTGTACTTATGACACCGATGGTGAGCTCGCTGTTTGTTGGCGCGATCGCCGCAATGGCACCCCAAATACTTACAGTTCACCTACAGAAATCGTTTGCCGAATCAGGTCTCAAGGCACTTGGTTCGATGAAATCTTTATTAGCCCACTCATTGCCCATGACTCCATTTTACTTCAAAACGGCAATGACTTTTTGAACGTGCAGTTCTACCAAAACAAACTCTACACCATTTGGGGCGACGTGCGTTCTGGGTCCTTGAAAATATACTTGAATGTTTACGATCAAAATGACAGCACGAATTCGATAAGCGTTATCTCTGATGAGCGCCAGGTTTTTCCGAACCCGAGCAGTTCACAGATAAAGGTAGCCGGCACCCGAATTGGTCAAGCTTTTTCCATTCTTGACCAACAAGGTCGTGTGGTATTAAGCGGAAAAGTTTCAGAGGAGGCAGTTATTGCACTTGAAAATTTGGCAAAAGGCATCTATGTGTTAAAAATAGGAAGCTGGAGTGAAACCATTTTGAAAAATTAAAAGTAACTTTGAGTCATGAGTGATTTCGTTGTTTCAGCGCGCAAATATCGTCCCCAAACCTTCGACACCGTTGTTGGGCAATTTGCCATCACCAACACACTCAAAAATGCCATCAAAAATCAGCACCTCGCTCAAGCTTTTTTGTTTTGTGGTTCAAGAGGGGTAGGAAAAACCACTACCGCCCGTATCTTGGCCAAAACCATCAATTGTTTCAATCCAACCTCAGAAACAGAAGCTTGCGACACCTGTGATTCTTGTCAGTCTTTTCATACGGGCACTTCGCTCAACATCTATGAACTAGACGCCGCTTCCAACAACTCCGTGGACGACATCCGCAACCTCATTGACCAAGTGCGCATTGCCCCGCAATTAGGCACGCACAAAGTTTACATCATCGATGAGGTCCACATGCTCTCAGCTTCAGCTTTTAATGCTTTTTTAAAGACCTTAGAAGAGCCACCAAAGCACGCTATTTTTATTCTAGCTACCACTGAGAAGCATAAAATCATCCCGACCATTCTCTCGCGTTGTCAAATTTTTGACTTCCAAAGAATTCGTGTCAAAGACATCGCAGATCACCTGACCCAAATTGCCACCAAAGAAGGCGTTTCGGCAGATCCAGAAGCACTGCATCAAATTGCCCTTAAGGCCGATGGCGCTTTGCGCGATGCCCTTTCAATTTTTGATCAGTTAGTCACCTTCGCGGGTTCTACCCTGACCTACCAAAATGTGCTCGACAACCTGCACATCCTCGACTACGAATACTATTTCAAAATCACAGACGCGGCAGAAAAAGAAGACATCTCTGCTGCCCTACTCATACTTAACGATATTTATGAGAAAGGATTTGATGGCCACCATTTTGTAGTTGGTTTGTCCGAACACGTGCGCAATCTGTTGGTTTGCAAAGATCCCAAAACTGCTACTTTACTAGAAGCACCAGATACCATCAAGCAGCGCTACATCAGCCAAGCTCATGAAATTGAAAGCCAGCGCTTGCTCCGAAGCTTACAAGTGCTGTCAAAAACAGACGTCTCGTACAAAGCCTCCAAGAACCAGCGCCTACTCATCGAAGTAGCCCTGATGCAACTCTGCTCCTTAAAGCAAGAGCAAGAAAAAAAAAAGGACTAACGGAGCCCATTGACATCCTACCCTTTCCTACGCAATCTTTAAGAAAGAGTAACAAGACTGCTGCCAACAAAGAAAATGCAGCTCCAAATTCGCCTCAAACACAAGCTTCTTCAAATAGCACACAAGCTGCAACGCAGCTGCAAGACAACCCTACGCCTCCTCCAACCCTAACAAAACCTCAAGGGCAGGTTAAAAGCAATATCATCTCGATCCGAGAAGTGCTTGAAAAAGAAAAAGAAGGCAACCAACAAGTCAAGCAAGAAGACCTACCACGTGAAGGCTTCCACCTAGACCACGTCAAGATGTATTGGAAACAATACGCTTTTCAGCTCAAGGAAAATGGCATGGAGACGTTTTACAACGCTTTGATCAAAAGAGATCCCATCCTCAAAAACGATGAAACCCTAGAGCTCGTTGTTGACAACTTAGTACAGCAAAACTATATTCAAGCTCATTTGCTCGCATTTAAAGATTTCATGCGCAAGCAACTCTCTAATTATTACCTAGATATTCAAATCGTTATTGCCGAAAATGGAAACGAAGAAGTGAAATTTCTGACAGGCAAAGACAAATTTGCTGCTTTGGCACGCAAAAACCCGAACTTACATACCCTCAAAAATCGCTTTAACCTCGATATTGAATATTGATACCTTCAAATTGGCATTTACTTTCTGAAGCACCTGAATTGCAAGCGCAAGTACAGAATTTCTTGCGTGCTTGGCAGCAGGACTTGCCTTTCATTTTTCAGAGTTCAGGGTCAACAGGTAAACCCAAATCATTCCAATTTACAAAAGATCAATTATTGACTTCAGCAAAGGCCAGTATAAAAGCCCTGCAACTTGACAAGCACACAAAAGCCTTAGTTTGCCTACCCCTAACAAGTGTGGGCGGGCTACTGCAATTGGCCAGAGCAATTCATGCCAATTTTGAACTTTTCATAGACCTTCCTACATCAAGGCCTCTCCAAAATTTTGATACGGCCATCAATTTCATCTCGATGGTACCCACCCAATTACAACAGAGTTTGAAACATGAGCCTCTGAAACTCTCCGGCATTGAAAAAATATTAATTGGAGGAGCGCCGCTTGAAGAAAACTTGATCGAGGCTTGTAGTAACTTATCAATTTCATTGATTCAAAGTTACGGCATGACCGAAACCTTGTCTCATGTGGCTTTGCGTTTTATTGGAAACGGAGTTTCAGCACCATTCAAGGCTATCGAAGGCGTTCATTTTGAACAACAGCAAAATTGCTTAACCATTCATTACCCCGCGCTGCTTGATGCACCTCTTTACACCAATGACTTGGTGAACCTAATTGATGAGCAGCACTTTGAATGGCTTGGTCGCGCTGACTTTGCTATTAATAGCGGTGGTGTCAAAATTATTCCGGAGCAACTCGAAAAAACTTTGAGTAGTGTGCTTTCACATCCTTTCTTTGTGACTTCTGTGCCCGATGATAAATGGGGTTCGGTAGTCGGTCTAGTCATTGAAGGTGAAGCTGTTGATCTAGAGCTTGACTGGGCAGCACTTGGGCTTGTGGCCGCAGCCGTACCAAAAAAAATTGCCTTTATTGCTCAATTTCAAAGAACGCAAACCTTAAAAATCAAGCGGCAAGAAACACTTACCAACCTCACTGATGCAAGCTGGAGAAGCCTATAAGATACTCGGATTGAAACCCAGTGCTAGCCCTCAAGAAATCAGAAGGGCCTATCGCGGCTTGGTCAAAAAATACCACCCGGATAAAAATAATGCGGCGGGTGCCCACGAAAAATTCATAGCTATTCAAACTGCTTATGAACTGCTCCTAAACGGCAGCAGCGAGAAACCTGACGCGACAAAAGTTTGGCAAAATGAAAACCAACGAGCTTCGCAAGATGCACAACAAAAAGCAGCTTACGAGCAGTATCGCAAACATGCCCGCCAGAAATTCGCACAAAGAAAAGCAGCCGAAGAGGCCTACAAAACAGCATACCTTCAAGATTTAAAATCATCTTGGAAAGGAAAATGGCACCAATTTGCTGCCGTTTTAGGGCTTTGTTTATTCATGGTGGTTTGGCTCGATTATTTCCTACCTGAAAAGCAGCGTGAAATTTATCCAGCTCGTTTCGGAACCAAAACCTATCAGAGCATGGACGGTCATTATGTACAACTTTTTTTCAGTACAGACCAAAGACATTACTGGGTAGCAGACTATTTTAGCCAACAACTCAGCAAGTCACTGCACATCAAAACCATTGAAACACCGTGGCTTAGACAGGTCAAAAGCATCCAATTTCAAGAAAAGCATTGGATCAGACGAACACCTGTTCATTTTACCTTTTATTGGGCACAAATTTGGATCAGTCTCGTATTTCTTTTCCCTTGGATCAGTTGGCGCTTTGCGAGTGCAGATATTATTTTTGTAGCCGGATCTTATTTTTCTAGGTTTCTAGTCGGGCCGTTTATCATTTACTTTTTGCTGACAGAAAATCGTTGGCTACACTTCCTTAGTTTTGGAATTTTATGAAAACAAAAAAAGAGAAAGCACAATTTGTGGTGCAAACACTTGAAGCACTTTTCCCAACCACGCCTATCCCACTCGACCACAAGGATCCCTATACCTTGCTTGTAGCCGTTTTACTTTCGGCGCAATGCACCGATGAGCGCGTGAACCAAATTACACCAAAGCTTTTTGCTTTGGCAGATAACCCTTTTGATATGAGTCAGGTTCCGGTTGAACAAATTCAAAGTATCATTAGGCCTTGTGGGCTTTCACCGAAAAAAGCAGCCGCCATTTCCGAACTCTCGAAAATTCTTATGAACCAATATAATGGCGAAGTACCGGCTAGCTATGAAGCACTTGAAGCGCTGCCCGGAGTCGGGCACAAAACAGCCTCGGTAGTGATGTCTCAGGCTTTTGGCTTTCCGGCATTTCCGGTAGATACACACATCCACCGCTTAATGACCCGCTGGGGCCTGACGTCAGGAAAAAATGTGGTACAAACCGAAAAAGACGCCAAAGCGCTATTTGCCAAGGAACTCTGGAACAAGCTGCATTTACAAATCATTTTTTACGGACGAGCTTATTCCCCTGCGCGCTCGCCAAAACTAGAGTTAGACCTCATCACCAGAACCATTGGCACGGCAGCCGCCAAAAAAGAACTGCGTTGATATCAACAATTGTTCAAAACTCGCCTTTACAACTTTTTTATAACTCCCAATTGGCAAATTATAATAAACAGCAGCCTTTCCCTATATTTGTTTCATGGAGAATCCGGATAGCAATCGAAAGCCAATTACACGTGTTAAAAATGCTGCGCAAGCCCTGTCTGAAATAGGCAGAATACCGCCTCAAGCAACAGATATTGAGCAAGTTGTGCTCGGCGCCATGATGCTTGAAAGCCGCGCTATCAATGACACCATTGATATCCTCTCTGAAAAAACTTTCTACGACGTGCGTCATCAGCATATTTTCAAAGCCATCCGTGCGCTTTTTGCTGCGACCAACCCAATTGACCTCGTCACAGTTACCTCTCAACTACAAAAAAGCGGAGAACTAGAATTAGCAGGCGGCACACCCTATGTAGCCTCGCTCACCAATCGTGTTGCTAGTGCAGCTCACGTTCAGCACCATGCGCGCATCTTGGCCGAAAAATTCATCAAACGTGAACTCATTAATGTCAGCTCAAAAATCATCCGCGACGCCTATGATGAAACGCGCGATGTCTTTGATTTGCTCAATGATGCCGAATCAGATTTATTCAGCATTGCTGAAAATAATATGTCCAAGCAAGTAGGCACGATGTCCTATATTGTTCAAGAAGCGATTCACGAAATTGAACTGGCCTCTAAAAATGCCGATGGCGTCTCTGGTATTCCGACTGGCTTCCACGACCTCGACAAAGTAACTGCTGGTTGGCAGCGCTCCGACATGATCGTTTTGGCCGCACGACCTGGTATGGGTAAAACAGCATTTGTCTTGTCCATGGCAAGAAATACCGCCGTTGACTACGGAAAAGGTGTGGCTATCTTCTCATTAGAGATGTCCTCAGTACAGTTGGTCAAGCGTCTCATTGCCAGTGAATCGAGGTTGCCCGCTGAAAAACTCCGTAAAGGAGACCTTAAAGAGCATGAATTTCAACAACTCCACACCCGCATTGGCAAACTAGCCGAGGCACCCATCTATATTGACGACACTCCAGGTATCAATATTTTTGACTTCCGCGCCAAGTGTCGCCGCTTGAAAGCGCAGTACAACATTGACCTCGTCATTATTGACTACTTGCAGCTCATGAGTGCCAAAGATTCCAAAAACGGTGGTAACCGAGAGCAAGAAATTTCAACCATTTCCAGATCCATTAAAGAGATCGCTAAAGAACTCAATGTCCCAATTATTGCCTTAAGTCAGTTGAGCCGTTCGGTAGAAACGCGTGGAGGCGACAAAAGACCAATGCTTTCCGACCTTCGTGAATCTGGAGCCATTGAGCAAGATGCAGATATCGTATCGTTTATATACAGACCAGAATACTACGACATCACCCAAGATCCTGATGGCAACTCAACATTAGGCACAGGTGAAATCATCATTGCAAAACACAGAAACGGTGCACTCAAAAATGTAAGATTGCGCTTTGTGCCTGAATTTGCACGCTTTGAAAACCTCGATGAAGTCGAAGGTCTGGACCTCCCGAATCCGAATTCAAACAGCCTCAATCAGTTCAACCAAGAGTTTGCTACTTACACTATGAAAAGCAAGATGGATGAAACTGAAGAAGATATTTTCAGAAAAGAAGATAGCGATGAAGATCCTTTTTAAGGTACCCCTCTTTTTATTTTTACTCTTTTTCTCTCAGCAAGTACTGGCTAGCCAGATTCTGATTCCGATGGATGATGCTCAAAAAAATCACCTGAAAGCCTACGGAATTGCTTACTGGACGCTTGAAAACCAAGTAACAATTGAATGGCTACTCAATTACCGTGGCGGTTCATTTTTACTTCCTCATTTACAAAGCATTGAAGAAGAACTCTTGTTGCGCAACGTGAGTTATCAGGTTTTAGCTGACGGTCAAGTCAATCAAATCAAGGCTCAAATCAATGACCCCGAAGTAAACATGGAGGTGGTTCAACTCGAGAAAGCGCCTAAAATTGCGGTCTATACACCACCAAATAAAATGCCCTGGGACGACGCGGTAACACTCGTACTCGAATACGCTGAAATCAAATATGATAAAATCTATGACTCCGCTATTGTAAATGGCATTTTACCCAAGTACGATTGGTTGCATTTGCACCACGAAGACTTCACGGGGCAATACGGAAAATTCTATGGCTCAGCGCGCATGCAAAGCTGGTACCAACAAGAAGTGGCGCGCACCGAAGCGGCTGCAGCCAAACTGGGTTATGCAAGTACAGCTGCGCTAAAAAGAGCTGTGGCGGTCAATATTCGGAATTTCGTGATTGGTGGTGGCTTTTTATTTACCATGTGTTCCGGGACTGATTCTTTTGACATCGCCTTAGCTGCTGAAGGCGTGGACATCCAAGAGTCTGTCTTTGACGGCACCCCCTCCGATCCAAATGCCCAAGAAAAACTAAATTTCAACAATACCTTCGCTTTCCAAAACTTTCATATCATCAAAGACCCAATGGTCTATGAATACTCAGACATCGATGGTACTGAACTCAGAAACAAACGCCTCATCACCGAAAAAAGCGACCAATTCACACTCTTCGATTTTTCGGCCAAATGGGATGTCGTTCCAACAATGCTCACCCAATGCCATGTCGATGTCATTAACGGCTTCATGGGGCAAACTACCGACTTTCACAGAGAATTCATCAAACCTAACGTGCTGATTCTCGGAGAAAACAAAGCGGCAAATACAGCCCGCTACGTACACGGTGAATTTGGACAAGGTACCTGGACTTTCTACGGTGGACACGACCCAGAAGACTACCAACATTTAGTTGGCGACCCCCCAACCGACCTCAATTTACACCCCAATTCTCCGGGCTACAGACTCATCTTGAACAACATCTTGTTCCCGGCAGCCAAAAAACAAAAACGAAAAACATAGAATTATTACTTTGTATGGCATTTTTCTATGTTTTTTGCTTAAACTTGCAACGAATTTCCAATTGCCCATTTCAGGGACTGCTCCAAATTCAGCATTTAACTTACCATTGATGGATCTTAAAACATTAGAGAGTAAAAAAATCTCAGACCTCCGTGTCATTGCACAAAGTCTAGGCCTTGACGCCGGTGCACTCAAAAAAAACGAACTGATTGCAGCAATTATGGGTGAACCTCAAACTGCTCAGCAATCAAGTACCTCAAAAGAAACTCCAAAAGTTACCCAAGCAGAGATTTCAACTGAGACAACTACTGCTGCAACAGATGCTACTAGCACTGACCAGACAAATACGCGCACAAAAAGAGCAAGAAAACCAATAGCAAGCGAAGAATCTTCAGAAAATAAAAGCACTGAAACTGTTGCTACAGATGCTGCTCAAACAGCAGCTACTCCGGTGGCTAATGAGCAAAAAGATCAACCAAGACGTGAGAAGCAGCCCAGACAAAACAACCAAAACCAAACTGGTAACCAAGGCAACCAGAACAATCAGGGTAACCCAAATCAACAAAATAACCCGAACAAGCAAGGAAACCAAAATAATCCGCGTTTCAATCAACGCCCTGATCAAACACCAAAAGATCAAAACCAAGCAGATGCTTCTTCAGATCAATCAAGTGTTGAAACGATCAAAGAAGACTTCTATGACCTTGTTGGCATTGTAACCGCTGAAGGCGTTCTTGAAGTGATTCAAGATGGCTATGGCTTTTTGCGTTCGTCTGATTACAACTATTTACCTTCCCCTGACGATATTTACGTTTCTCAGAACCAAATCAAGTTGTTTGGTTTAAAAACCGGGGATACCGTCAAAGGAACCATTCGTCCACCGCGTGAAGGAGAAAAATTCTTCCCGTTGGTGAAAGTAGAATCAATTAATGGCCGCGATCCATCTTACATCCGCGATCGCGTTCCTTTCCAATATTTAACACCGCTTTTCCCTTCAGAAAAGTTCAAACTGACTGGCCACTCCCAAGAAACGCTTTCTACGCGTGTCATGGATCTTTTTGCGCCAATTGGTAAAGGACAGCGCGGTATGATTGTGGCGCAACCTAAAACGGG
This sequence comes from Bacteroidota bacterium, assembly GCA_041168645.1. Taxonomy (GTDB): domain Bacteria; phylum Bacteroidota; class Bacteroidia; order Flavobacteriales_D; family Crocinitomicaceae; genus UBA952. Next base: position 12,063 of record JBEEKM010000020.1, read on the forward strand.
TAAAACCATGCTCTTGAAGGATGTCGCAAACGCCATTGCTGCCAATCATCCAGAAACTTACTTAATCGTCTTACTCATTGACGAACGTCCTGAGGAGGTAACCGACATGGCTCGCTCTGTAAAAGCAGAAGTTATTGCCTCTACCTTCGATGAACCAGCAGAGCGCCACGTAAAGGTGGCCAATATGGTCCTTGAAAAAGCGAAGCGCATGGTTGAATGCGGACACGATGTTTGTATCTTACTCGACTCCATTACACGTTTAGCACGCGCTTACAACACTGTTTCTCCTGCATCCGGAAAAGTACTTTCTGGTGGTGTCGATGCCAACGCATTGCACAAACCAAAAAGATTCTTTGGATCTGCTCGTAAAATTGAAAACGGAGGTTCACTTTCTATTTTAGCTACAGCCCTTACTGAAACTGGCTCTAAAATGGATGAAGTCATCTTTGAAGAGTTCAAAGGAACCGGTAACATGGAACTTCAACTTGACCGCAAAATTTCTAACCGCCGCATCTATCCGGCTATTGACATTACCGCATCGGGTACGCGCCGCGAAGATTTATTAGTCGGTAAAGATGTGTTACAGCGTGTTTGGTTACTCAGAAAATTCATTGCAGACATGAACCCAGTTGAAGCGATGGAATTCATGAAATCACACATGGAAAACACACTTTCCAATGAAGAATTCTTGGTTTCAATGAATAGCTAATGAAAAGCGCCTGGACCTACGCTCTTGGTTTTGGAGGGGTTTTTATTACCCTTAAAATGCTCGCGTTTGCCATACAATGGCAGCTGCATCAAATCCAACCTTTTGTGTTGCTCAATATGGCCTTCTTGACGGCCGGCATCGCCCTTTTCTTATACAAGAAAAAACGCACTGAAGCACAAAGCAATATATTAACTGATATTAAAAATGGTTTGTCTGTAGGTTTGCCCTATACCCTGCTCGTGAGTTTCTTTTTGTTTTTCTACTACAAAGACATCGACCCTAGCTTTAACCAACAGAAATTGGCACAAATTGAAAGCCAAATGGACAGCCCTTCTGAAATTGCTCAAATTAGAAAAAGCAATCAAGCACTAGAAAACAAAACAGATCAAGAAATCAGGACACTTGCCAAACAAAATATGTCCTTGATGTACAATCCTCAGTTTACGCTTAGCGTAAGCCTATTGGCACTGTTGGTATACAGCACACTCAATAGTTTATTGATTGCTGTCATCTATAGAAAGATCGTTTTTAAAGACTAGGTTGGCTTTAAAGCTTGGCAACTATTGCTGCGCCAAGAGCATCGTAATCGATGCCATCAAAATTTCCACTCGACATCATGAGTAGCACCTTGTTGTGCCAGTCAATGTTTTGAATAAACGAAAGCACTTGTTCGGTTGTTTGGCAAACCAGTACATCTCCACCAAAGCCTTTACTCACCTCATCAATCGAAAGCGCAGGTAATTTTTTGTGCGCAACCACCTCAGGGCTGAAATAAACCAACGCTTGATCTGCAGCAGCCATTGCACCTTCATATTGTGGTAAAAATGCCTTTTGCAAAGAACTGAAAGTATGGAGTTCCATACATGCAATGACCTCACGGTTTGGATATTGTTGAGCGACAGCAGACGTTGTGGCTTTCAATTTGGATGGCGAGTGTGCAAAATCTTTGTACATCACAAATTCAGGATCCTCGGTGACCTTTTGCAAGCGCTTGCCAGCACCCGTAAAATCATGCATTGCAGACAAGAACGCAGCAGGTTGAATACCCATTTGTTGCCCAACATACATGGCGCCCATTAAGTTTTGCAGGTTATGAGCTCCAAAAATCTTTAAGTCATAGGTTTGTCCGTCAAAAGTTAAGCGGGTTCCCGTTTCTGTAGGCGTAAATTCAGGCGTCTGATAAGGCTTGAGTTCACAATGCTGAACGCCTTTTGCTAAATCTTGTAAAACTGGATCTTCTTGATTGTAGACCAAGGAACCATTTGCTTCAATGAGCTCAATAAATTTGGCAAACTGCTCAACGTAGTTTTCAAAAGTTGGGAAGACATTGATGTGATCCCAGGCTACTCCTGAAAGCAAGGCAATATTTGGCTGGTATAAATGGAATTTTGGGCGGCGATCAATGGGCGAACTCAAGTATTCGTCGCCTTCTAGAATCATGATCGGAGCCGTTTCAGAAAGCTTCACCATGCAATCGTAGCCTTCAAGTTGGGCGCCCACCATGTAATCAACCTCCAGCCCAAGTTTGGCAACTGCATGCAAGAGCATCGAGGTAATAGTGGTCTTGCCATGACTTCCGCCAATGACTACCCGGATTTTATTCTTGCTTTGCTCGTAAAGGTATTCCGGATAGCTATAAATAGGCAGCCCTAATGCTTTTGCGGCAAATAACTCAGGATTATCTTCTCGGGCATGCATACCGAGGATAACGGCGTCAAGTGCTCCATGAATGCGTGAGGCATCCCAACCTAGTGTGGCCGGCAAAATACCTTGTTTTTTTAACCTGGAAAAAGAGGGTTCGAAAATTTCGTCATCAGAACCAGTGACTTGTACGCCTTTTCTGGATAAGGCAATAGCTAAATTGTGCATGGCGCTGCCGCCAATTGCAATAAAATGAACTTGCATGAATCAATTATTTTTTAAGTACGCTGGCTCCTGTTGATTCGTTGAACCAAATATACTCAGTACAAACCTGTGCGTCACGGGTAAAATAAGTTTTTCCATTCTCGTCAGTGGTTTGTTCATAAACAACTCCGTGACCATTCGGATCCACTACTACCCTTCTTACAATCACTTTGGTAACAAAACCTTCTTTATTTTTTATCTGATAAGTTTTCTCAGTCATGGAATTGGTCGGGAAGAGCACGCCATTTTCATCTTTCAGATAATTAGGTGTAGTTTTTAGTTGAACCCTTGATTCAGCAGTCTGTTGGATTTTTTGCTGCTGAGCCACGCTATTTTGATCGGCTAAAGCTTGCTGTTGCTGCCTTGTGTACTCAACAGTCTGCGCTTGTTGATTCATGGCCTTGGATTTATCTTCAGCTGCTTGTTCTTGACCTTTGAGCTGCAATTCGCGGGTATTTTGGACCTGATTGATGTGTTCAAGCGCTGCTTGCTCTCGGAGCTGCTCCTCTTTGACTGCTTCTTGATGTTGAAAATCTTTAGCGTCTTTGAAAGCCTGAAGATTCTGAGCGTTATCTTGTTGGCGCGCAGCAGCTTCGTTGTTGCGCTGCGTGATTGCAACTTCGGTTTGCTGAGCAACTTTTACAGCTTGGTCTTGCAGCTCGTTTTGAGCTTGATTCATTTGCTTGGCCTGCACTTCGCGTTGGGCAGTTGTTAGCGCTAATTGGTTGGCCGTTTCATAGCTAGTCACTTGGGCAGCTTGTTGGCTAAAGTAATTTTTGTAGTCAATTTCTGTTTTGATATTTTGCTGCTGACGATAAGGATTTTCTTCGGCAGCATTTCTGGTCTGGTGCAGGTCATTGAAAGCTTGAGAACCGTCTGAAACTGCTTCACCCGGAGCACTTAACATAATGCCAGCAGGCGTAGCAGCCACTTCTGAATCTTTGAGAGGTGCCTTAACCGGATTTAAAATTAATTTCAAAGAATCAATGGACTTTTGGAGCCTTGGCAACTCAGTACCTTTCAAATAACTCTCTTGTTGTTTTCCGTAACTGTGTGCGTCTTCAAGTGCTTTCAAAGCAACCTGCTTGTCTTTGCCTTCTTTCAAGGTGCGATATGCGCCTTCATTTTTCGCTAAAAACTGACCCTTGAAGGTGATTTTCTTTTGTAATTCAATAACCGCTGGTTCATTTTTTCTACTTTCCATTGCAGGCGCACCTAATACTTTTTGGGCCATGGGCAACTGGTCATTTTCGTAGTGTTCATTGGCTTTAGCCAATTGACTTTGATAGACCGTAGACAAATTTTCAAGTTTGTCGGTAACGAGTTTCATACCGGCTTGCAACTTCTTAGAATACTGATCGATGAGGACTTGCTTATGAAAAAGCGCAATGAGTTTGTCGGCTTGCTTGTATTTTTCAAGGATGTCCATGAGCTGTTTCTCTGTGATATTGCCCTTGAGGTTTTTAAACTGCAAATCAGCTTCAGCTAACAATCTATTGAGCTTGACTTCGGTGTCTTTGTCTTGAACTGTATTTTTTATTTTTTGCAGTTCTTGCTCAACGCGGGGTTTTTCCTCTGGCTGAATTTTCTCTGCTTCGGTGAAGTATTGGGTAGCAAGTGTGGTATTTCCTTTGGTAAGGGCGTTTTGCGCGTTATCCCAGGCTTTTTGGAAAGCATTCTGTTTTTCTGCCTTTTGTTTTTTCTCGTTTTGTAAGGCGGTAATTGCTTGTTGCTCTGCAACTACACTGCTGTTGCCTGGCAATATTTGATCGGCTACTTTGATTTTTTGCTCGGCTAAGACTAAATCGCCAGCCACTTTTGCATTTTGCGCTTCAGTCAATAGAGCAGCTTGCTGACTTTTCTTAGCGGCTAATTCTTGCTCAGCTTTTAGCGTTTGTAAAATAAAATTCTTGCGTTCAGTTGCCTTGACATGGTTTGCTTGAATGCTTAATACGGAATCATAAAAAGGCACAGCTTGTTCATAGGTCCCAGGAACATCATACTTTGCAGCCGCAAGCAAAAAGCGGTCAATTTTTTGTTGATCGATTGCGTTCTGATAGGCGGCCTTCGCTTTTTCGTCCGCATCTGTTTTCAATGCGCTGTCTTGAACCAACTTTTGTCCGGACGCTGACCAACTGTATTTGTCTGTTGGTTTATTCGCAGCAAAACCAAGCTCGACATTCGGCTTGAGTTTGTACATATTGAAAACCGCGTCGTCCATCAATTTAAGCCCATAAGGGCTAGCCTGCATGACCTTCATTTCACTGAGGTCAATAGCAATGTATTTGGTTTGATAGGCTCCTTTGGTTAAGCGCAATTGCACAGCGCTACCTTGCTGAATACGAGCAGAAGCATAAAACGATCCACTTTCATCTGAAAGTACCTTTGTAAGAATGGCGTCTTGCTGCATGACGTCGAGCGTAACACCATATAAATTCTGTTGGTCGAGTAAATCTTTAATTTGACCCTCAAAGACTACTAAAAAATCTCTTTGTGCCAAAGCCTGAAGAGACAGCAGAAAAAAGAATAGGGAAACAATTCTGTTCATAGATAACCTGACTTAAGCTAAATGACCAATCAAACGCAAATTGGTACATTTGTTTCAAAGACAAATTTGCTAAAAATCAGCGAGTAAAAAAAATGCTAGCATTCAATCAACTCAGCCACTGGGAACGCGCCTTGTATCTGCAAGACAATACTTTTGTAATTGTCGGCGCAGGCATCGTCGGATTATCAACCGCGCTATCGCTTAAGGAGCGGTATCCAAACGAGAAAATCTTGATTCTAGAGCGCGGATATTTACCTACCGGTGCCAGTACAAAAAATGCAGGATTTGCTTGCTTTGGAAGCCCAACAGAGCTACATGATGACCTTCAAAAAATGTCGACTGAAGCCGTTTGGGAAACGGTTGCATTGCGTCTTGAAGGTTTACATTTACTTCAAGCGCGCTTGAAACCTGAGGAAATGGCATGGCGCAACTGCGGCTCCTGGGATTTAATGGCTAGCCATGAAAGTGCGCTAGACCCAGATTTTATTGCCGATTTGAACAACACTTTTCAAAAGAATTTCGGCTTAAAAGATGTGTATAGCATTGATGCAGAAGCTTCAGAGCGCTTTGGATTCAATGGTTTTCAAACCAGTTACTTCAATCGCTACGAAGCCAGTATTGAAACCCATTTACTCATTGACTCCTTATTTAAAAAATGCATCCAACAAGACATTCATTTTTTATTGGCTACAGAAGTCTTGGATTTTGAAGCTACTCACAACGAAGTAATCATTCAGACCCAACATGGGGCTCTAAAAGGCACGCACTTATTGCTGTGTACCAATGGTTTTAGCCAAAAATATTTCCCTGATGAGCTCCGGCCTGCAAGAGCTCAGGTTTGTATCACCAAACCACTCAAGCATCAAATAAAAGGGACTTTTCATAGTGAAGCGGGCTACTATTATTTTAGAGATCTAGGCGATCGCATCTTATTTGGGGGTGGTCGAAATTTAGATTTTGAAGGTGAAACAAGTATCGAGTTTGAACTCAACCGAGCCATTCATCAGCAACTACTACTGAAACTCCAAAATGAGATCTTACCTGGGCATGCTATTGAGATTGAAACCCAGTGGTCAGGTATTATGTGTGTCGGCGACCAAAAGAAGCCAATCATTAGGTCCCTGAACAAAAACGTGCATGCAGGTGTTCGAATGGGAGGCATGGGTATTGCCATCGGTTCGGCCGTTGGTGAATCTTTGAGTAAACTGGTATAAAAAAATGGAAAAAAAAGCACAAGCAAATCCAGACTTCGTCAATCCAATTGATCCGGACAAAATCGCGGAAAACCCACATTTGTTGCCTTATGCGCATCAGGTAGGAAGTGCTGTCATTAAGCCAGAAGATCAAGGTAAACTCAAAGGACGTGCGCTTAGTGCCATGAGCCAACAAACCGATATGCAGTTGGGGCAAATTTATGAGCAAATGCAATTGCTCGCTTCACAGGCCAAAAAACTTCAAGATCGCAAAGAAATTTCAGCCTTCATTTACAAAGCAGAAATGCGCTTTGAACCGCTGATCAATCATACGTATCACTTATACATAAAAGAAGCAGAAAGCAAATATTTACTTTCTTTGATCGCTCCAGAATCTTGGGGTCGTTCTGGTGCGCACCTGACCTTCATAGCCAGTGTCAAACTGTTAGCTGATCACACTTGGGATATTCTGCAGCAAAACCCTGACATCGAGCTACAAGAACTTAATTCCTGACAAAAAAGTAGTTTTTTTCGTCTGATAAATCTGCTTGAAAAGCATAGCCCATTAGCTTGAAATCTTTGATTTGTTGGGGGGCTGAAATTTTTTCTATTGCGCACCATCTGGCCATGGTTCCTCTGGCTTGTTTTGAAAAAACCGACACACTTTGCAACTTTCCGCCTTTGTTTTCTTTGAATATGGGCGAAAGCATCCGAGAGACTAACTTTTGATCTTGAATGAGGTCGCTGTATTCGCTGCTCGCCAAATTTAAAATGGGCTCATTAGCATCCAATTTGGAAGTCAGAAAAGCTTCAACCAGTGGTCTCCAAAAAGCATATAATGATTGTTGGTTTTTGGTGATCGCTAATTTTTGAGCCATTTCCAAACGATATGGCAGCACACCATCATTGGCGTTTAATGTGCCATAAAGACCGGATAAAATATAGACGTTTTCGTTCAGATACAGCTGAGCTGCTGGATCTAAGGTCAAGGCATCTAGCGCTTTAAAAGCTTCGCCGATATAAGCAAAAATTGCCGGAGTTGACGCCGCAGACCCCTGTTCAATAAGCCAATTTTTCATGAATGCTTGCGTTTCCTTGGCTTTTTCTTTTGAAAGCCCCATTCTTTGAACATAATGTTGAACAGACCATTTCGCTAATACATTTGCCAAACGTCTTGCCTGAACCTGAAATGAGGGCTCAGTAGTGTTTTCACTTGGTAAATTGCGCATTAATTTGGCAGGAGACAATAGAATTTTCATGCGTTACAAAGATAAGATGCTCGTTTAATTTCAGCTTAATTTATTAATTTAATGGCCTTATAACTAAAACTATAAAAATGAAACAACTACTCTTCCTTCTTGTTTTATTCAGTGCAAGCACTGCACTCGGGCAAGGAACTGAATTTTATGGCTATGCTAGCCCTACAACTGCTCAGCTTGTTCCGGCACCTGAACAAAGTGGTGCTCCTAAAGAATTTATAGTACCAAACTTTAAAGGAAGAGAACTTGTTGAAAATACGGTTCAAAATATGCATCAACCCGATTGGGTTTGGCAGCAGCATCAAGTTGCCAATAAAACTGCCAGTGCAACACTATTATGGCAAGTACAAGGGATCGGCAATGGGATTTCTCCTCCCGACCCTACCGGAGAAGCCGATTCTACTGTTTATATCCAAGGAACCAATGCCAATAGCGGTGGATCTTTTAAAATATTCAATAAACAAACCGGTGCAGCAGTTTCAGGCACACTCGTGATGTCTAGCATTGGTAGCCCAACGGTTACCGGACTTGGCGACCCAATCATTTTGTATTACAAATCTGCAAAGCGTTGGATCATTACGCAGTTTTCTACTACTGCTCAAAAGAAACTTTTGGTTTATGTTTCCCAAACAAGTAACCCTCAAGGAGCCTATTACTTTTACCAATTCACCTGCCCGAACTTTCCAGATTATCCAAAATGGAGCATCTCCGAAAGCTCAGATGCGCTACTTGCTTCTACCAATGAAGGTGGCCCGCCACGCGTGTATGCCATGAAACTCAGTGCCCTGATCAACGGCAGCACCTCCCCATTTTTCGGCACACCGATCGGTTACACCCTCAATGGTTTTGGTTTTCAGTCCATCACACCAGTAGATCTAGAAGGAGACCTACCAGCTCCCACTGGTCAAAAACCACTTTTTGTTCGCCACCGAGATGACGAAAGACACAGTAACGGCTCACCAGACAGCCCAACCAATGACTGGATTGAAATTTGGGAAATGACCATCAACTGGACTAACAATACGGCTAGTGTTACAAAAATTCAAGACGTCGCAATTGCTGAAATAGATTCTGATCTGTGTGGCCTAACCAGTTTTTCTTGCATTTCACAACCTGGTACCACCGTAAAACTCGACCCACTGCGCGAGTGTGTGATGTATAAAGCTCCAATGCGCGTATTTAACGATCACCAAGCAATGGTGTTGTGTTTAGCAACCGATGTTGACGGCAGCAACCGAGCAGGTGTCCGTTGGCTCGAACTGAGAAGAGCAACAGGAAGCACCGGAGCTTGGTCACTGTATCAAGAGGGTACTTATGCCCCAGGCACGACACTCAATCGTTGGATGCCTGCGATCAATATCGATAAATTCGGCAACATCATGATGGCCTACTCGACCTCAGGAACCACTGCCCCTAACTACCCTTCTTTGCAACTAACTGGCCGAAGAGCTTGTGACCCACTTGGACAAATGACCGTTCCTGAAACGGTTATTAAGCAAGGATTGTCTTCAAGAACAGCCAACACGCGTTGGGGAGATTATCACCATTTGTGTATCGATGACTTCAATGGCCAAACTTTCTACTACACAGGTGTAGTCATGAATTCAAACAATGCTATTGTCACCAATGTGTCAGCTTTCAAAATGAACCCTGACACACTTGATTTAGCTATTGTTGATGCCTTTACCATACAAACTGCCGGAATTTGTGGCTCAAGTACACAAGTTGGGCTTGTTGTCGAAAATCAAGGCATTAATGCTATTACTGGCGGGCAATTTACTTACCAAGTTGGTAGTTCAACTGCACAAAGCATCACTTTCACAAGCACACAGTTAAATGTCAATGCGGCTCTAGATACCATTTATTTTAATCTTCAGGGGCTTGTTGCCGGGAGCAACAATATTGCATTCAACCTGACCAATATCAACGGTAATGGTTTAGACGAAAATGCTTGCAACGATGCCTTTCAATTTGGAATTTTTGTCAACGGCAGCTCAAGTATCGTATTAGGTAACCCGAGCATCAATCAGCTCCCATCTTGCAATGGCAATGATGGTTCAATAGGTATCAATGCAACTGGCGGCTTGGGTGCACTCAGTTATACCTTGAACAATAGCACACCACAAAGCAGCAATACTTTTACAGGACTCAGTGCCGGAACCTATAACTATGAGGTAACAGACACGACGGGTTGTGCCGTCATTGGTAGTTTACAACTTCAAGCAGCAGTTGTAGTGAGCGCAGCTGTTCAACAGACAGCTACCATTTCTTGCGCAGGTAACCAAGATGCCACTATCGTGGTAACACCAACTGGAGGAACTGCACCATACAGCTATGCAATCAATAATGGTGCTGATCAGGCCAATAATACTTTTGTGAATCTTGGTGCTGGTACTTACACCATCACTGTCATTGATGCCAACGGGTGTTCCACAACATTAACTTATGTTGTTACTGAACCTGCTCCAGTCAGTGTCAATATGGTTCCCACAATGGTGAGTTGTTTTGGTGACAACAACGGCAGCTTACTCTCCCAAGTAAATGGCGGAACACCACCCTACACTTATTATTTAAATTCAGCTGCACAAGCCAATGGCGGGCCATACACAGGCTTAACACCAGGTGCTTATACTCTTGATATTTTTGATGTCAATGGGTGTCAGCAGGCCTTTACAAGCTCGATTACTGAACCAAGTGCTTTGTTGTTAACGGCTACCACAACTATCTCAAATGGAACCGACGGAACAATTGCCATGAATGCAAGCGGTGGAAACTCACCTTATACCTTCTCTATCAATGGTACAAACTGGTTTAGCGGTTCTTTCTTCTCTAATTTAGCAGCGGGGACTTATACTTGTTCAGTGAAAGATAACAATGGTTGTATCACGACCATTGAGGTGGTTGTCAATACATCTTCAGTTACCGAACTCAGTTTTGAGCTTACTTCCTTATACCCTAACCCGAATAAAGGAATCTTTGAAATTATAGTGAGTGGTGTTCAAGGCACTACTGCACAGGCTCAAATATTCAATGTAAACGGTCAACTCATTTCAAGTTTTGAACTAAAAGCCACAGACGGCCAAATCAAACAAACGCTTGAACTGAGCCCAAAGATTGCTGCCGGCACCTATTACCTCAGTATCTCGGACCAAAAAAGAGCGGCAGTTTTGCAATTTGTGAAACAATAAGCTAGTTAATCAAATTCAAAAGTAGCGAGGTCAATTTCTTCATCTACCGTTTGTAGACGTCGAGTGACCTCTCTTTTGATTTCGAAGGGTGTTCCGTAGTGTAAATAAAATTGGACGGTGAGTTGCGCCTTGCCATTCAACGAAGGGCGATGGTTCCCGTAGTAATGCGCCTGAATGCGAAATGAGCCATTCGGGGCATTCTTAATCAAGTACTCCTCTGGGCCGAATCCTTGTGTGAAGTCATTGGAGATGCGCCCTCCGTTTTCCGTGCGCTGATAAGAATACATGCATTTTTCGCCACCAGGTTCGTTCACCCATAAGTCTACATCGGTATCGTCAGCATCCCAATTTAAAACTACGCGCACATCAAAAGGTAATTTCTTTAAAAAGATGGGGTCAATGAATTTCAAATCGAGACCTTTTGGATGCCGATTGACGATATGATTGATTTCATTGAGGACAATCATATGTATGCCTTCAAATCTGGGGTCATATGGGTTTTTAACCACCTTGTAGAGTTGTTCTATCGCTTTTTGAAATTGCCCTGCAGCTTCAAGTGCCAAACCTAAATCGCGGTAAGATTGTGGTTCTTCCGGTCTTAGCTCAATAATTTGTTCAAAGAGTTCTAAGGCTAATTTGTTCTCCTTCATTTGTAAAAGCCTTTGTGCCAAAAGCCGCAACAACGATGGATCTTGGATTTGCATTTCAGCCAAATTGCTCAGTACCCTAACCGCATTAGCATATTGCTTTTTTTTCATGAAGAAGTCGCAGACATCTATGTAAAATGAAGGTTGATCTTGGTAAGAGGGTCTTAACAAAAGATAGGATTGATAAATTTTTGAAGCGGGGACTCGCTTTAACTGTTTCAAGTAAGGTGTTTTGGGGTTCCAAGCAGCTAATTTCAAAGTGGACTGACCAACATTTTGCCCATTTGCAGCTGTAGCATTCCCATTACTTATACTCAATGAATAGCTTGAAATCGAACTCGGCGACAAACTAGAGGCGGCGATGCCAAACGACCCAGTAGAGCTAACTGAAGGCGATATAGTAAAATTATTTTCATTGGTCCAGGTGAATGTTTGAGCTCCGGAAGCAAATCCATCTTGATTTGCGCTTGATTGCACCTGCTGGCTAACAGGCGCTTCTTCAGTCTCATTAGAAACGGCAGGAGGAACTTCGGAAAGTGTTGCTGCATTTCCGTATGTTTCTTGAACACCGATGACAACCCCTTCGTCTAATGGATAAGTTGCGCGCTTCATTTCATAATTAGGATTGGCATACCACTTCAGGTATTCTTTCCAATCACTTTTCAATACTTTCCAGTGCCCCGCTTGTTCGTCTTTTTTCTCTTTTAAATACTTTGCGCGCAGGATTTTATACTTTTTCTGCAAAGATTTTGGCGGGACAATGCCGTGCTCGACATAATCTTGAATGTCATCTAATACCAACAATGAGGTTTCATTGGTCAGTAAGCGATACTGCAAACCTAACTTCAAAATGCTTGCCTTATGCAATTTGGGCTGTTGTTGCAACTCGTTTAAATAAGCAATTGCCCACATTTTCTCATAAATATTACTCTTTCCTGTACTTGTTTTGATACCAATGCGCTCCTGATGGATGATTTGCTCGCCTAAGCCAAACTGGGCTGTCAAATGTTTTTTAGTCAAGGGTAGTTTACCAAAGACTTGTAGCCTTCCTAAATGTTGAGAAGCCTCAATTGAGCATTGATTTGTAATCGAGGTCTTTTCTTTGAAACCCATGAATTGAAGGGGTACTGTTCGGAGCGCGAAAAATGCTTGCCCTAAAGTAAGCTGCGCTAAATTGAGCACAGTGCCTTGATTGGAACGAGCAAGGGCGCTCATGAATCCTGGATCTGCTTGAGCAGCACTTTGTATGACATAAAGCGGCTTTTTACAAGCCAATTTCTTTTGCTGACCCAAGGTCTGAATGCCATCGGTAAACAAAAGTATTTCTTCCCCTTTAAATTGCTCAAAGGGCAACGCACTGATCACGGTAGCACCATCATAAGCTTGCGCATTTAAATAACTTTTCAAGGATTTAGTATTCCCATTTTTAATTTTAAAATCCTTTTGATACAGCACCTTATGTGCAAAACCAATCAGTTCGACATCAACTTTATTCAGATACCTGAGGTAGCGCTCTACCATTCTTAACTCTTTTACAATTTGGGCACGATTTCTAGACAACGACTGATCCCAACAAATCGTAATTTTTTGAGGTTTCTTTTTGACGGTATAGCGCAATGGCACGGTAAGATCTGCCATGAAAAACTGTTGCTTTGTTGAAGGAAATGCTACAATAGTAGACTGCGCACGCGTAGGTATTTCTAGTAAAAACTCGCCCTTCGGAACGATCTTGGTTTGGATGCAACGATAAGAATAAGTTTGATTTTCTAGTTTTCGTAACGAGTGATTGTTATCAAATGATTTTAGAATTTTGGGTGCACGATTCAAGCCATAAATTTGCAACTTCAAATCAAAAGAATTGAGTTGTTGTGTGAAGTGCTGTGAAAGTCGATAATAGGCATGTGTTGGATCCGCTAAGAGCAATTCTTGCGTTTCGATAATGACACGCTTCTGACCTTTCGCCGGGACAGGAAAAATGCGCAAACGAAAAAGATTGCCTTGAATTTTTTCTACCAGGCCAGGGTCTACGCCTTTTCTAACTGTTGCTTGATAAGCTACACGCGCTTGGGTGCGCTCTACAGCAACACCAGGACGCATTTCGCCATTCACCTCAAGTGCAAAATAAGAGATCGCTTGTCCATCCTTTAAGGGAAACTGCAATTCCCCTTCTAGTTGCCGATTGTGCGGATTTGAAAATACCATCTCATAACGCGTTCGCGCAATATTGTTTTCAATAAAAACCGAGACTTTCAATGCCTTCATGGGTACAGACTTCTCTCTGTCGTTCTTGATTGAAAGTTGAGGAACGCCTGCATGATCTGAAAAATCTTTTGCAAAAAGACGGGGCTGAATTTTATTGTAATAAAGCGCTTTATAAGGGTCTTTTGTATCCTTCTCTTTTTTCAAAAAGAAGATGCCAAGCAAAATGACAAATAATAAAAAGAAACCAAGTAAACCTAAACTACGCTTCATTAGATGAATTTTTAACGATAGACGCATACCTAATGCAGAAATAACAAAAAAGCCGCTTTTTCAAGCGGCTTTTTTAATTCAACTAAGAATTTCCTGCTTAAGCGCGTAAACGCTTAGAGAAGTCGATAAGGATTGGTGTTGCCACACAAAGTGAAGAATAGGTACCGATTACGACACCTACAAGAAGTGCGAACAAGAAACCTTTAATGGCAGGGCCACCGAACAAGAACATGATCAAGACAACCACAAATAAGATCATGGAAGTGTTGAAGGTTCTTGAAAGTGTTTTGTTCAATGAAGCATTGATGATTTCACCGTGGTTATCTTCTGGCTTGCTGCGACGTAGGTTCTCACGAATACGGTCAAATACAATGACGGTATCGTTCATGGAGTAACCGATGACGGTAAGGATAGCCGCAATGAATGCTTGGTTGACATCTAAAGTAAACGGCAAGTAACCGTGAAGCAATGAGAAGATTGAAATAACAAAGAACGCATCGTGAGCCAAACCTACGATAGCACCCAATGAATATTGCCAGTGTCCGAAACGGATAAGGATGTAGGCAAATATGGCGATGAGCGCTAAAGTAATAGCAATAGTTGATGAAGTCCAGAGCTCAGAAGAAATGGATGCTGAGATCGCACGCGTTTCTAAGATTTTGTATGAACCCATTTTGTCTTTACAAGCGTCTAGACCAGAAGTAAGTTTTTCGTTTACTTGATCTGTTGCACCATCGTTGTTCAATAAATAGTTGGTAACGATTTCAACGTTGTAATCATTGGTTTTAGTTTTGAGGTCGATGGATGCTGTTTCACCATTCTCAACAAATACTTTTGATAATTCTTTGCGAATCACTTCGATATCTGCCTTCTTTTCAAATTTAACAGCAAAAGTTCTACCACCTGTAAACTCAACACTTTGCTTAAGACCACGTGTTGAAAGCGCAATGATACCCACGATTGTAACCGTGATTGAGAACATGTAGAAGTACTTACGCTTACCGATCCAGTCGAAGTTGAAGTTTTGGAATAAGCCTTTAGAATACTTCGTGTTGAAACCAACTTCTTTGCCTTTAGCCAACCATGAATGGATCGCTAATTCAGCAATAACCATTGCAGTGAATAAAGAGGTAAAGATACCAATGATGAGGGTAGTTGCGAAAGATTCAATTTCACCTGTACCAAATACTTTAAGGATGATGGCAACAAGTAAGTGTGTGACGTTGGCATCGATGATAGATGGCAAGGCCTTGCGGAAACCAGTATTAATAGCAGTTTCAGTGTCAGCACCAGCTGCTTGTTCTTCACGTACACGCTCGAAGATCAAGATGTTGGCATCTACGGCTGTACCGATTGTTAATACGATACCTGCAATACCTGCAAGGGTAAGAACGGCTCCGAACGAAGCCAAAGAACCAAAAATGAAGACTACGTTGGCGATGAGTGCAATATTTGCAGCCATACCCGCCTTACCGTAGTAGAACATCATGTAAAGAAGTACTGCAATAAATGCAACACCAAATGAAATCAGACCAGCTTGTGAGTTTTGAGCACCAATGGTAGGCCCAACTTTTTGAAGGTCTTTAATGACACAAGGTACAGGTAAAGCACCACCGTTCAAGAGACCAGCGAGGTCTTCAGCTTCTGAGAAAGTAAAGCTTCCTGAGATTTGCGTATTGCCATTTAAGATTGGATTGATTACGCGTGGCGCACTATAAACAACGCTATCCATAGTGATGGCAATGATGCGATCTTTGTTTTCAGTGGTCATGCGACCCCATTCGTCTGCACCTTCATTGGTCATGCCTAGGCTTACAATGATGCTTCCATCTGTTTGATCGTAGTCAACTTTAGCTGAGCTTACGTGCTCTCCTCTAACGCGTGCCTTACCTGTATCAGGAATGCGACATGCGTACAAGAAATAAGCTGTTTTTTTCGATTTGTTATCTACGCTTTCTGGCTTTGCAGACCACATGAACTGAATGTCTTGCGGGAATACTGATTTGACATCTTTACGACGCAAAATTGCTGCAACAGTAGCTTTGTCGTTAGCGTTTACGTAACCAATGGCATAGCCGCCAACCGGCACTACTAATTCAGCAAGTGATTTTTTAGAAGCCATGGCACCAGTTGTATTGGTGGTTGGCTTTGGATCTTCAACGACATTGCCTGTATCAGTAGCAACAGCAGTAGTGTCTGCAGTGGTATCTGTAGCAAGTGCTAAATCGTCAACGTTTACTTCATTGAGCTTGCTCAAACGCGCAGCTTCTTGCCATTGCATTTGAATTTGCTCAGGCATGTAAGTTTCGAAAAACTCGAGGTTTGCCGTTGAACGGATTTTGCGAGAAACCGTTTCTTCGTCTTGTACACCTGGTAGCTCGATGAAGAGGCGGTTTGTTGCGAGGTCGCGTTGGATGTTTGGTTGCGCTACACCGAATTGGTTGATACGACGACCAATGATATCTTCGATGCCTTTCATAGAAGAGGCAACGAGTTCTCTGAGGAAGTTTTCTACTTGCGCATCAGAAGTTTTGATACCGATGCCCTCACCTTTGATGATATAGCTTAATGGTAAAGAACCATTTGCTTTTTTGTAGGCTGCAATGAAGGTGCCAATGAAGTCACCACCATTTTTGTTGTAGTCAGCGACAGCGCGGTCAAAAGGATTTGTGAATTTTGGGTCTGTGATGCTTTTAACGTGTCCTTTGATGAGGTCTGGGTAAGAGATCTCAACAGTAACACTCATACCACCTACGAGGTCAAGACCAAAGGCCAATGACATTTTTTTCACTTCACCGAAAGTAGAACCTAGTACAGGATAAACAGGCTTCTCGCCTTTTTCACGAAGAATTTCATTGATGAATGCTGCTCTTGCAAGTTCAACAGCCTCTGGATTGTTGAAATCAACTTGGGTGTTGTTTGGTAGCATGGCAATTCCGCCAGTAGCTTTGGCCTCATCACGGAGCATTTTTACTTTGAGGTCTGCCTCTTTAGCAGCTTTGGATTCTACATTACTAGCAACCCATGTGAATGAGAGTTGATAAACGCATACCGCAGTAAGAAGAATGGACAAGAACCAAAAAAATCCTTTTAAACGCATTTCTTGAATATTTGAATTTGAATTAAGGTTGCAAATATAGGATTTAGGATCCTTAAATTCAAATAAAAAATCTAGACAGTTTTGCTGAATTCAATTATTGCTGCAGCGAAGTCTAGCCAAGCTTGGTCTGTGTTGGTATTTTTATGGGCTAAGGCTAAATTACACGCGTTTATATTTCCGCTCTCAAATAAGTCATGGATTTGATTTGCAAAGGGTTTTGCATCGGTTTGCGCCAATTCAAAGCCTTCATGGTTGGCCACCAAACCTTCTGCTAAGCCGCCAACATTCGTGCACAAAACTGCTCTTTTTTGAGCCAAAGCCAGGGCGCGCACACCTGACTGCGTAGCGCTGAGGTATGGCAGCACTACTAAATCAGCTGCTTGAAAGTATTGCGCTACCTCTTCATTGGGGATAAATTGATTCACAAAACGCCAATTTTGATTTGGTGAATCAGCGAGTGCGCGTTCGTAAACGCCAGCAGATCCGTAAACTTC
This sequence comes from Bacteroidota bacterium, assembly GCA_041168645.1. GTDB lineage: Bacteria > Bacteroidota > Bacteroidia > Flavobacteriales_D > Crocinitomicaceae > UBA952. The sequence goes on from JBEEKM010000020.1 coordinate 29,578, forward strand.
ACCTGAAATCAATAATTGGTATTGGTCATCGAGCAGACTAAAAGCTTGAATGAGCTCAAGTAAACCTTTATAACTTCTAATCAGGCCAAAAAACAATAAGGTTTTTTTATGGGGGTCTAAGCCGAGGTGCAGACGACACTTGGCTTGATCAAGCGCTGTTTGTTCGATGGCATACGGTGGGTGCGCGATGTGCTTGATTTTTGCGGTCGGTTTTAGTTGTAAAATATCCTGCCCTACAGACGCCGAGAGCACGACAAAACCATCGTAATGCTTTAAAAAAAGCCGATTAAAAAACGTGTCAAAGAATCGGGCTTCATGGGGTTTTAAATTGTGTACTATGGCGATTTTCTTGGTTTTTTTAGGAAGAAAAGCAGCCCAAAAAGCCATCATTGGCGCAAAAAATGTCATCCAATAACTTGTGACAAAAAAAGTAGCTTGCTCTTTTTGAAAACGGCGCAAAGCACTAAGGTAGGTCCAGGGCAAAAAAGTGGAAACGATGCGCGGGTGTTGCTGCTGTTCGGAAGAATTGGGGTCGAGCTGAGAGCTGCCCGGAAATAAGAAATCTGGATATTGTTGCTTGAAGGTGTATCCCTTGACTGAAACTCGCGCAGCTAAGGCTTTAATGGTAGCCAAGCTAAACTGAGCAATCCCTCCACGAAAAGGCGGAAGGGCCGAAAAAAACAACCATTTTTCAGTTTCTTGCTGACTCATTCTACCGGCTTAATATTTCTTGCTTTGCAGTTGGATAAATAAATAGTCAATTCTTTTTCAGATAGTTTTTGACCATCCAAATAAAGTGTCTTATTGAGCACATTACCCGCTTCATCATAGGTGGTCACCCAACCATGTAAAAAGTCGTTGACATATTTCATGGTGCCAATCAGGATGCCTTTTGAGTTGTATTCAGACCACAAACCTTGCTTCAAGCCGCGCTCATAGCTTCCCTCCTGCTTGAGTTTACCGTTGTAAAAATAGCTTTGGTACTTGCCATGGAGTTTACCATCGAGGTACTGAACGCGTCTTTCAACCTGTAGCTTGTGTTCCAAAACCTGGCCTTCTTTGTAATAATATAGTGCTTTGCCATTCAGTAAATCGTTTCTGTAATTCTCGGCGCTCATGAGCTCGCCAGATTGTGCGTAATTGAACCACAACGAATCTTTCTTCTCCTGCTTATAAAAACCATCCGATAACACCTGACCGTTGTCAAAATAAAGCTGAACAGCAGACTTTCCTCCGGGTAAGCCGTGTTCTATTTTGGCCTTGAGTGCGCCGTCCGGGAAATAATACTTGAAAACACCAATTGGCTGATCATTTTTAAACGAACCTTGATATATCAGCACCGAAGAATTGGGGTAAGTTTTTTGCCAAGGCCCTTGTTTTTTGCCTTTCGCATCGGTTTGGTTCATTTGTGCCTGAAGCCCAAACAAAAACACTGAAAACATCAAAAAGAAAACGTACTTCATAAAAGCAATTTTGGTAAATCAGCTAAATGGTCGATGTAAAGATCTGGAATTGCTGAGGTCTTTTCTTGTGAACGAACCAGCACGGTAAACATACCAAGGGCTTTGCCAAAAACGATATCCGAATCGGTGTCGCCAACCATGACTGCTTTTTTAAAATCGAGCTCAGGATGGGCTGCTTTCAGCTCTAGTGCCATTTGCGTATTGGGCTTGCGTCTAAAGGGTTCCTGATTCTTGCGCTCGGTGGCTACTTTGATATCGTCTATTTGAAGACCTTTAGCCGCTAATTCCATTTTCATTTTTTGATGAAGTTGGGCCAGTTCTGACTCAGTAATGAGTTGTTTGGCTACACACTGTTGGTTTGTCACGACAAAAACACGGCCAAAGTGTTGGCCGATTGGAGCCGCAGCATCTAGCAAACCAGGTGTAAAATGAAAGTCAGACCACTGCAAGATATAACCATCGAAATTGCGCTCATTGATGACGCCATCGCGGTCTAAAAAAAGCGTCCAGCTCTGATCGATTTTTGGAAGTTCATTCATAGACCCAAACGGCTAGCGACTAGGTAATGATTGCGGGTACTTGAGTTGCGCCCAATCAATTCTGCGATGAATCCGGTAAGGAAAAATTGAACGCCAATGACCATTGCAACTAATGCGACATAAAATTCTGAGCGCTCAGACAAGCGCTGTGCTATCGGATGAAAGAAAATTTTATCAATGCCCATGTAAAGGAAAAGTCCAAAACCAAGCATAAACATGAGTACGCCAAGCGCCCCAAAGAAATGCATCGGCTTCTTGCCAAACTTACCCATAAAAGCAACCGTCATGAGGTCCAGCGGTCCATTTAGGAAACGATTCAGGCCAAATTTAGTGACGCCAAATTTGCGTGCACGGTGCTCGACAATTTTTTCGCCAATTTTGT
>JBEEKM010000021.1:0-31941 GCA_041168645.1 Bacteroidota bacterium
TTTGATTGATTTTGATTGATTTTGATTGATTTTGATTGATTTTGATTGATTTTGATTGATTTTGATTGATTTTGATTGATTTTCTTCTCTTAGAATTGATTATGGATTACAATGCGGACAAAATTCCGGATCTAGCTCAAAACAATCTTTTCGTTTTTCTTCTTTTAGAAAACCACAACATTTACATTCATAATGAAGATTCGCATAACTTTCAGTCGGGAGCTTGCAAAACGAACAAGGCAAAAAACCCGATGTACGGACAACAGAAAAATCTGGAGTTGTGCACTGTGGGCAACGGGCTTGCAAGCGTTGTGCAAGATCGGCAGCCGCTTTCTCGATGTTTTTTTGTCGTAACGGATTTTGGTGTGCTCTTAGGTCGGTTTCGAGTAGCCAGTTGTCTTGGTATTTTTCAAGTAAATCTTGTAGCTGTTTTCTATCTTGAATTCCTTTAGCCAGTATTTTTTGGTCGGAGTAGCGTTTGAACACCATTCCTTGCTTGGGAAATTCATGCTGTTTTAAAAAGGTAGCCAGTTGCTCTTTTTCCATGTGGTTCAAATTCGCATAACTAATTTCTGTACTGACAGACCTTGCGTATATTTCGAGTTTTTGATCGAGGTCTATGAACACAAGCCATTCCTCATTGATGGATAGAAAAGGAATTTGAGGATGCGGCCCAAAGGAGCCTTCACTGGCAATGGCTGCACGAGCGCCGCTAAATGCTAAACCAGCTAAGCATTTTTCTTTGACCGTTATCTTTGGGCCTTCACGTCTTGGGATTTCCCCTGAGAACGTCCCAAATAAGTCCGTATCAAAGTCACATAGCGTTTGAATTTGGATGCCGAGCGGCTCGAGATACGGTGAGATCAAAGCTTCTTTATGATGCTTGCTGATGAGCTGAACTACTGATGGTAATGTTACCATTGATCAAAAGCTTTTCATGAGCGTCCATTGTTTCGAAGTCCAACAAGAGTTTTTCCTTCATCGCTTTGAGTTCCTGGATACGCAATTGCGCCTCAGAATTTTCAGTGCCAAACATTTCTCTGTGTTGGGTTGTTTTTCGGTGGTGAAAAGAAATTTTCTGTTGAAGCAAATTGCACAAAAGTTCTCGACCTTCTTCTACAGTAAATTCTCCCATGATTAATGCTAACTCATTTTGCATAAACTAAATTTTATGCAAATTTGGCACATTTATTGCATAAGTAAATATATAATAATAATATTGCAAACATTATAAAACGTTATGAACTATACACTCAATCAACTTCGTATCTTTTTAAAAATTGTTCAGAAGCAAAGTATCACAAGAGCAGCTGAAGAACTCTTTTTAACGCAGCCAGCTGTCTCCATTCAATTGAAGAATTTTCAGGATCAGTTTGATATTCCACTCACTGAAATTGTCAACAAGAAGCTCTACGTTACAGAGTTTGGCCAAGAGGTTGCGGCGGCAGCTGAAAAAATATTAGAGGAGGTTTATGCCATTAACTATAAGACTGCACAATACAAAGGTCAGTTAAGTGGTCGCTTGCGCATTAGTGTTGTTTCAACAGGTAAATACGTCATTCCTTATTTGCTCGCAGATTTTATGAAGGCACATCCTGGAGTGGAATTGGTACTAGACGTTTCGAATCGTGCCAATGTAGCCCTAAATTTGGAACGCAACGAAACAGATTTTTCACTTGTGTCAGTTCTTCCAGAAAGACTCAATTTGGAAGAAATTCAATTGATGAAAAATCAACTATATCTTGTTGGAAACAAGACGCTTGAGATTGATCAAAAAAATTGGAGAAAGCAATTAGAAGAGCTTACCTGGGTAAAAAGAGAATCGGGTTCAGCGACACGAAAAGCAATGGATGATTACTTAGCGAGCCATGATATTCATATCAGAAGGAATATAGAACTCACGAGCAATGAAGCGGTTAAGCAGGCCCTTATTGCAGGCCTAGGATTTTCTATCGTCCCATTAATAGGTATTCGCAATGAATTGAAACTAGGCGAATTGACCATCACGCCAATTCCAGATTTGCCCTTAGAGTCAACCTGGCGCATTGTCTGGCCAAAAGGGAAAAAGCACAATGGTGTTGCATTGGCCTTTAAAGCTTATCTTGAAGAAAACATGCAAGCCATTATGCAAAAGAACTTTGGTTTTATTGATGGACTTAGCGCTGTTCCAAAATCCATGCTCTAACTTGCGTAATAAGGATAGGGTCAAGTGATTGTTCGAGTGTAGCATATTCACTCAAACTACAAGTTTGGCACTGTTGGAATAAATGATTGGTGCCTTCCAAGATGTAAAAAGTACTTTTTGTAAGGGATTGCTGACTCATATTTGTTCTAAAAGCAGTTTGATTTGCTACCGGGGGAACTTGTACATCCTTGCTTCCATTGATAATGAGGAAGGGAAGATTGATTTGCTGAAGGTAAGTTGCGCTTTCGAATGCTAAGAATTGTCGTGCCCATTCGTTGTTGAAAAAAGCAGTCATTTGTACAGTCAAATCTTCAATTGACGCGCCGTCTAAAAGTTTCTTAGGAATGCTATCCCATACGGTTTTCAGCCAGGCCTCATATTGTTTTGAAAAATGATCTTGCGTTGAGTTCAAGGCAATTTTAGCTCCTTCTGCATATAACCTTTGGTTCCAAAGACTTTCTGTTTCTGAGTAGCCACCAGCTCTCGGGATTAAATATTGTTGCACAATGAGCACTTCTTTACCAGAATTACCTACCGATGCTGCCTCAATTATGCCAGCAATATCAGTGGATTGCACGGCTGCGCGCAAAGCAGTCATGCCGCCTTCAGAGTGTCCGTAAATAAAAATTCGGGATTGGGGATAAGTCTTTTTGAAGTGTTGAACAATTGCTACTAAATCATTAGCAAAATCCACCTGAGTAGCAGTTTCAAATTTTCCGCTAGATTTTCCTACGCCGCGGTCATCGTAGCGAAACGAAGCAATTTGATGGCGACCAAGGTCATCTGCCAATACCCAAAAAGGTTTATGACCTAAAATTTCACAATTGCGGTCCTGGGCACCTGAGCCAGATACCATAATAACCAACGGAAAACTACTGTTTTTTTCGGTTTCAGGCAGGATAAGATTTCCTGAAATTTGGATCTTTTTAGCAACAGGAATGGATAGTTCCGTTTCTTGATAAGGAAAGGGTGCTTTGGGGTCTTGAATTTTTCCTTGTACCTCTTTGATTTGTTGCACTTCCTTATAGAAAACAGCCTTCCAAGTAATACCGCCCTGAGACATCTTACCAATCAAAGAATCACCTTGTAAATTTGCCGCGTAAGTCAGGCCAATGGCTTTCCAACTGAACCATAAGCTATCCGAAAATAGGGCGAATTCAGTCATGGTTTGTGGCTTCATTTTAGGCTGATCCGGAATACTGACTATAATTGAGCCATCTTGACCGATGCCATTTACATCGAGATCCATGAGTAAAGATTTCCCAGCTACCTGAAAATTACTGTGCCAAACACCTTGAATTTGAGAATAAGCAAAGGATTTGAAGAGGGGTAGTATGATGATTAGAAAAATATTTATTCGATTCATATTCAAGAATTTAATTTTTTGTTGTTAAAAGAAAGAATCTCAGTTTTTAAAAATTCAAATCATTCAAATCATTCAAATCATTCAAATCATTCAAATCATTCAAATCATTCAAATCATTCAAATCATTCAAATCATCAATAGTACTTACTTATATTCTGGAAACAGAGAAAGAATCCCTTTCTCAGATGCTTCACAAATGCCTCTTTCCGTTATGAGACCTGATACCAACCTTGCAGGCGTAACGTCGAAGCCATAATTGGCAGCAGGAGTAGTTTCTGGGCAAATGAGGACAGGTTCAATTTTTCCGGCTTTACTCTTGCCAATGACATATTTAACTTCGTTCTCATCGCGTTCTTCGATTGGAATTTCGCGCAGGCCGTCATTGATTTCCATGTCGAGCGTAGTCGAAGGGAGCGCAACATAAAAAGGAATATTGTTGTCTTTAGCCGCAAGCGCTTTGAGATAAGTACCAATTTTATTAGCAACATCACCTTGTCGCGTGGTACGATCTGTCCCGACAATGACTAAATCTACCATGCCGTGCTGCATGAGATGCCCACCGGTGTTGTCTACCACAAGCGTGTGTTTCACGCCGTGCTTGGTGAGTTCGTATGCGGTGAGGTTGGCTCCTTGGTTGCGTGGTCGGGTTTCATCTACCCAAACATGCACCTCGATTCCCTTTTGTACTGCCTGATAAATTGGCGAGGTGATGGTTCCCCATTCGATACAGCCGAGCATTCCAGCATTACAATGTGTTAGGATATTGACTGGCGCACCATTTTTTTGTGCTGAAATCGCTTCAATCAATGGCAAGCCATGAACACCAATGAGCCTGCAGGTTTCGATGTCTTGTTCTACAATCAGATTGGCCTCATTCCAGGCGGCTTCTAAAAAGTCATCGGCTTCATCGAGTGCCGCTTGCATGCGGTCTAGTGCCCAAAATAAATTGACAGCTGTTGGTCTTGATGCGCGCAATGTTGAAAAAGCTTCATCGAGAAATGCGCCTTCATATCCTTTTTCAATGAGTTCACGGACCGCAAGGAAAACACCATAAGCGGCAGTGGCACCAATAAGTGGAGCTCCTCTGACTGTCATGCTTTTGATGGCGAGATCAGCATCTTTGTAAGTCTTTAGTTTCACGACCACAAACTCGTGTGGTAGTTGGCGCTGATCAATGACTTCGATGTCGCGTTCTGGTGTGGTCCAGATGGTTCTGAAATTTGTACTCATGAAATGTAATATTAAAAAAAAAGCCCGACGAGCGGGCTTTAGTTATTTAGAGGCCAAAAGCCGTTTTGACTTGATCTACGTAGTCTAGTTTTTCCCAGGTAAAGAGTTCTACTTCACGAGAAACCTGTTTGCCGTCAGGAGCGGTAAAGGTTTTGGTAACGACTTCGTTTTTGCGACCCATGTGACCATAGGCAGCCGTTTCTTGATAGATTGGGTTACGCAATTTCAAGCGTTGCTCGATAAAGTAAGGACGCATGTCAAAAATTTCTCCGACTTTGACCGCAATTTCACCATCGGTAAGGCCAACTTTTGAAGTGCCGTAAGTATTGACATACAGACCACAAGGTTCAGCTACCCCAATGGCATAAGAAACCTGTACTAGGACTTCGTCACACAAGCCTGCCGCAACTAAGTTTTTGGCAATATGGCGTGTGGCGTAGGCGGCAGAGCGGTCTACTTTTGATGGATCTTTTCCAGAGAAGGCACCACCACCGTGAGCTCCTTTACCACCATAGGTATCTACAATGATTTTACGACCTGTAAGACCGGTATCTCCGTGAGGGCCACCGATTACAAATTTACCTGTAGGGTTGATGTGGTAAGTAATGCTGTCATTGAATAAAGCTTGGATTGCAGGTGAAAGTTTCGCTTTTACACGTGGAATCACGATTTCAATGATGTCTTTTTTGATTTTAGCCAACATTTCTGCTTCGTCAGCGAAGTCATCGTGCTGGGTAGAAACTACGATGGTATCAATGCGCTGTGGCACGTTGTCATCGGAGTATTCGATAGTAACCTGAGATTTTGCATCGGGTCTGAGGTAAGGAATGAGTGCCGCTTCGTTGTTGCGAATAGCAGACATTTCTTGTAAGATTTTATGCGCTAAATCTAGGGCAAGTGGCATGTAATTTTCGGTTTCTTTGGTAGCATAACCAAACATCATCCCTTGGTCACCTGCACCCTGATCTTCAGGGTTCTGACGCTCTACACCTTGATTGATATCAGAGGATTGCTCGTGAATTGCCGATAAGATGCCACATGAATTGGCATCAAACATGTATTCAGATTTTGTGTAGCCAATCTGACGGATGGTCTCACGTGCAATTTTTTGAACATCGAGGTAAACCGTTGACTTCACTTCGCCGGCTAAAACAACCTGCCCTGTAGTTACAAGTGTTTCACAAGCAACTTTTGAGGTAGGGTCAAAAGCCATGAAGTTATCGATGAGCGCATCGGAAATTTGATCCGAAACTTTATCTGGGTGTCCTTCAGAAACGGACTCAGAAGTGAACAAATATGCCATTGTTAAATTTTATTAGAGTGCAAAGTTACGAAATAAATTTACTTCCTTCTCGGGCTACTTTACGTAGTAAAGGATTTGGTCGGTAACGGTCTTCGCCATATTCAGTGAATAGCTTTTCAAGGCGATCCAAGACCCACTGAGCGCCCAATTCATCTGCCCAAGCCAATAAGCCTTTCGGATAATTGACACCTTTGGTCATGGCTAAATCAATTGCAGTAGGGCTTGCTACTTGCATAAAAACTGCATCGCAGGCTTCGTTGATGAGCAAAACCAAGATGCGCTCAAAAATTGCTTGCCCAAGTTGAGGGTCTTCAGTGGTTTGCAAAGGGCTAGCATTTTCAGCATAGCTATAAAATCCTCTCCCTGACTTGCGGCCCAAAAAGCCAGCTTCCATGTGTCTTTTTTGGGTAAAAGATGGCTTGAAGCGTGGGTCATAGTAAAACGCGGCAAAAACAGTTTCTGTAACCGTATAATTGATGTCATTGCCAATGTAATCCATGAGTGTAAAAGGGCCCATTTTGAAGCCTCCAATTTGCGTCATGGCCCAATCAATGGTTTCAAAGTTTGCCACACCTTCTTCATAGATGCGCAGCGCTTCTCCATAGAATGGTCTGGCCACCCTATTCACAATAAAGCCAGGGGTGTCTTTGCAAACCACCACCGTTTTATTCCAGGATGTAATGAGGTTTTCAATGTTATCCGTAATCTCCTGCTCGGTGGCCACACCCGGAATCACTTCTACAAGCGGCATAAGTGTTGCCGGATTGAAAAAGTGAATACCGAGAAAGCGTTGCGGTTTTTGGAGGCAAGCACCAATTGAGGCAATAGATAAAGACGAAGTATTACTCGCTAAAACACATTGATTTGAGACTACTTGTTCAAGTTGTTTGAAAAGCTCGTGTTTAATTGTTAAGTTTTCTACAATTGCTTCTATCACCAAAATTGCTGCTTGATGATCACTCAAATGATTGGAATAACTAAGATTTGCCTTGATTTCTTGGGCGGCTTCAGCCGAAATTTTGGCTTTTTCAACCAATTTTTCTAGGCTAACATTAATTTGTTTTTCAGCCTTTAGAAGTTGCTCTGGATTCGTGTCGGATAGCACTACTTTGTGTCCTGCTTGTGCGGCCACTTGCGCAATTCCTGCTCCCATGGTTCCTGCGCCAATGACGCCAATTTGTCCTTTCATGTTAATGACCTTTAAATTCAGGACTTCTTTTTTCGAGGAAGGCTTGAACACCTTCATTGAAATCATGGGTTTGTCCTGCTTGGGTTTGTAGTTGTTCTTCTAAAATGAGCTGTTCCTCTAAAGTTTGATTGAAACTCGCGTTAACTGCTTTTTTGGTTAAGCCAAAAGCCTTGGTGGGCATTTTAGCCAATTGCGTAGCTAGATTTGAAACGGTTTGTTCAAATTCCTCTTCTGAAACAACTTTGTAAATCATGTTCATGGCCTCGGCTTCTGGGGCCATTACTTTATCACCTGTGAGCATTAATGCGAGTGCTTTTTGAGCTCCAACCAAGCGCGGTAAAAAGAAAGTACCGCCTGAATCTGGAATAAGCCCAATTTTTGAGAAAGCTTGAATAAAGGCTGCACTTTCTTTAGCGATCACGAGGTCACAGGCCAAGGCGATATTGGCTCCGGCCCCGGCTGCAACGCCATTAACAGCAGCGATAACTGGTTTTTCAAGTGCTCTGATTTTTAAAATAATCGGGTTATAGTGCTTGGCCACGATATCTTGTAAAGCTGGCCCGTTCGGATCGGTGGCTTCGGCGAGGTCTTGGCCAGCGCAAAACGCTTTGCCTTCGCCTGTAATGACTACTGCCCTAATTTTTTCTTCTTGTGCACAAAAATCAAGTGCTGCCTGTAATTCAAAAGCCATTTCTTGATTGAAGGAATTGAAAACTTGGGGTCTGTTTAAGGTCAGCGTACATACGCCATTTTCTACTATTTGATTCAAGGTTTTCATGTCAATTATTTTTGATAACGCTTCAAGAGCGCAGTGGCGCGTTCTTTAATGATGTTTCTTAGTGCTAGGGGTTCAACAACCTCTACCTCGCCGGCATAGCCCAGGAGGTTTCTGATAAATTCTTCAGATAGTAAAATGCTCAATTCAAAGTAGTGGGCATCTCCATCTACTTTTAAGAGCTTTTGAGAGCTGTGAAATGCTTGCGAGGAAATATATCGCGCAGCTACAGGGTCAGCTTTTAAAATGATTCTTTCAGGTTTGCCTTTGTAAGCCGTAATACCTACTGCATTTTGAAAGTAGAGTGCTGCGTTGAAGTCTGAAGGAATTTCTGCGGGTTCTTCTAAAAGTTGCAACTCGCTCATGCGGTCTAGTGCAAAGGTCAGAATGTCTTGTTTTTGTCGGTCATAACAAATGAGGTACCAACGGTTTCTGTATTCTTTCAAAAACAAAGGGCTGACATTTCTCGGTTTAGATACCTGTTGTTGAAACGATGTATATAAAAACCAAACCCTTTTTTTGGAACGAATAGCTTCTAGCAAGACGGGCAAGAAGTCATTGCCACCTGTTGAGAATGCTGCCTCGAATTGGATGTATTTTGAAATTTCTTGACTTTCATCGGTATCACCAACGGCTACGCGATCTACAATTTTATCGATGGCTGATCCAAATTGCTGAAAGAACGGGACTTCTCTAAATTGTTGCAAGGTAGATACCGCAAACCGAATGGATGCGAGTTCATCTTCGGAAAGCGGAACGTCATTGATGCTGAACTCAGGGTCTTCATAAAAGTAACCCCCATTTTTTTTGCTATAACGGATCGGTGCGTCGTGTTCCATCTTCATATTGAAAAGGTCTTTTTCAATAGTGGAAGCGCAAATGTGCGCACCGTCCTCAGAACCAAATAAGGCTTCTTCGCAAGCAGTCCTGAGTTCCTCTTTAGAAGGGTAACTCTTGTACTTATTGCGCAGCATCCTGTCGATGATGCGGTAACGAATCAACGCATTTTTAATGTGAGGCATTAGTTCAATTCAGCCTTTTGTTGGTATCCGAATAATTCAAAAAACTTAATGGCTTTGACCACCTCATAAGGAACATCTTCTTCCCAGCTGTTTGCGTTTGCTTTGATTTTACTCAGGACGTCATCTGATAAAATATGTAGCAAAGAAGGGTCGTATTCTTGTAGGGCGGTTATTTTGTCGTTGGCTTGCATATAGTTGAGTAGGCCAATCATGTTTTCAGGAAGCTTTATGTTTCCAAGGTGATACAAGCTGCCATCTTCTACATTAAGAGCAGGGTAGATGTATAACTTCACATTATGACCGAAACCTCGACCGAAAGCTTCTAGTAAACCGCCTGGTAAATTGTCGTAGTATTTTTCGTCAAAGATGATATGAAGGTTGTAAATACCCATAATGACACCCACTAAGTTTCCGCGGGCAATAGACGATAAGTACTCAAGCATTTTGTAATGCTTTAGGTAATTGGAAACCATAACCGTGTAGCCCAAAGACCCAAGCAATTCAGCGCGGTCAAGGAAGTCTTTGTCTGAGATTTTTCCGTCTGCAGTGAGGTCTTTGAGGGTGAGCTCAAAAACGACTTCAAGATTTTCAGGTTTCACGCGTTTTTCTTTGGCAAAGGCAGCGCGCGCACGTTCAATCATGTCAATATGCACTTTTGTAACCGGTCTGAATCGACCACGCATGAGGAGGATATTCTTTTTGTAAAGCGCCGTTGATGGCTGAAGTACATTTTTGGCAAGGTCAAACATAGTGGCATTGGTAATGCCACGACGCACCAAATTGAGCGCGATGATGCGGTTATCCATGTCCTCGAAATCAGGGCCTGAAATGCGAAGCATGTCAATTTCCATGCGATCTGGCGGCAAACGGTGCACAATGCTATCGATGAAGCTATCAATGTCTCCGGACTGAAAATAACAGGCATAAATCAGGTTGACCCCTAAAATACCTAGAGCTTCTTGCTGTGCTTTGTGGCTGTTGTCGTGCATTTTAATATGCAAAATGACGTCATTGGGTTTTTTATTCAAGCCTAACTGAAAGCGCAACCCAACCCAACCTTGGCCCTGATTAGTTTTGTGGTAATTCAATGACTCAACGGTATTGCAAAATGCAAAAAAGCGGGAATCTCGATTTTTGACGGGCAAAATATCTTGTAGCTTCTTAAACTCGGTTTGCAACATAGTGACCAACCTTTCTTCACAAACATAGCGCACAGTTTCACCATACATGGAATCTGAAACTTTCATATCATAGGCAGATTGCGTATAGGCAATGGTGCCGGAGCTACCACCTGCTTTGAAAAAATTGGCTGCAACCTCTTGGCCTGCACCAATTTCAGCAAAACAGCCATAGATGTCTGGCGTTAAATTGATCTTTAACGCTTTGTCTTCGGTGGTTAATCTATTTGAGCTCATGTTTAGTTTGGATCTTTGAATTTTGGATTGCTCACAAAGGAATTGTCGGTAAGGGTAAGTAAGAATTTTTTGAGTAAGTACTTTTCTTCAGTACTCAGTTGTACGCCACCTTGGTTGGCAAATTCAATGAGCGGATCAATTGTTGGTGAAATATGAACCCCGCTTGAATAGTGTTCGATCACTTCGTCAAGCGTTTGAAAACGGCCGTCATGCATGTAGGGTGCGGTGAGGGCGATATTTCGCAAAGTTGGTACTTTAAACTTTCCGTAGTCTTCGGGGTTTTGGGTAACTGCACCGCGTCCGAGGTCTGTAAAGTTGGCATCAAGGCCGTTATTACTATATTTTTTGACACGCATGAGCGGCCCATTATGGCAATGGAAACAATCGGCACCGTTCAAACTTTTAAAGAGGTCGTAACCAGCCCATTCCTCGACATCAACTTGCTGCAACAATGCTTGTTCTTGGTTATTTAGTGGCATTCCGTTTTCATATTTGTACATGACATCAAACTTAGAGGAAGCCGAAATCATGGTTCTGATAAATTGTGCAATTGCCTTTGCCGCCTTGAGTGAATCTATACCTGGTTCACCAAAGGCCTTGAAAAAACGATTTCTGTAGGCGATGTCAAGGTTGAGCTTGTAAATGGCATCTGGCCAACTTTGGTGTAATTCAATAGGGTTAGTAACAGGCTCGAGAATTTGCTTTTCAAGAGTACCTGCACGCCCATCCCAAAAATAAAAGTTATCCCATCCTAAATTGATCAAGGCCATTGAGTTGCGTGTGCCAGCAATGCCGTCAATTCCGGTTGAGTATTTATTGGGATCCGAAAAGCCATGTTGCGCTAAATGGCAAGAAGCACAGCTCATGGAATCATTGCCGCTGAGTCTTTTTTCATAGAACAACCAACGCCCAAGTTCAACGCCTTCCATTGTCATGGGGTTGTCTGAGGGGATGATCATATCGGGGAAATGATTCGGGATTTCGAGAAAATAAGGGCTTGGTTGAAAGGTCGTTTGATCTTTTTTGCAAGCACTTAGAAAAACTAAGCCAATGATAATGAGTACAATGCGTGTCATTAGAAGGGGCTAATTGCGTTTTTAAAGTTGGTGATAACTTTTTGGGTAAGCGCTTCTTGCCCAGCGGCCGTGTGCGTGAGGTATTCGTTGTTGAGGTGAATGGCAGTGGTACCTGAACCCAAAAATGCCAAAAGGTCAAGCTTTAATTTAAATTGCTTCGTGTTGTTGCCGATATCTTGCCAATTAACATTGTTAAATTGAAGATACTGCAAATAAGGATCTGTGCCGATATGGAAACTAAAAGAGAGGTCGGTATTAACAACGCCATCGGGGATGGTATCGACCTTTCCTTCAAGGTTCATAAAAATATAGCCTGGATTCCAACCCCAATGCATGGGGCCTGCATTGCTAATATTCAGCGGACTTTCATTTGGAAAAGCACTTGGATCAAGGTGATTTAAGGACGCATCGACTCCGAGGACAGCACTGAGATTGCTGTAGGATTGTGTAGCACCTTCCTTTTTGAAGAGTAAAGAGCCTGTTTCTCGGTAGTCTAGAAGTGCGGCTTGATGCAAGCTTGAATCTCCGTTAGCAAAGAGCGTAAAATAGCACTTGAGTTCAGTGAATTTGATGAGGTAGCCTTCAGGGGTGGTGTACAAGGAATCCATGAAAAATGGCTGCGCACCAAAAACAGGCTGCATGTCTAGTTGCAAATAGCTTTTTTGAGGCGTTGGGGTATCGTCTCCGCAAGCGCTCAAAAATAACAACACGAGTGTACTCAAAAATATAGTTCTCATCTAACAAAAATACGTCAAAACGCTCAAATTGTTCTTAATTTTAGGAATTCTTCTGCGAAAAAAACAAGATGCCAAATACCGCTAAAAAAGCCCTTCAAGTCTATGCTGCTTCTGCCGGGAGCGGAAAAACGCATCGCTTGGTTCTCGAGTACCTCAAAATCCTACTTGACGACCCTTCATATCGCTCCAAATTTCGCAGTATTGTGGCCATGACCTTTACCAATAAGGCCGCCAATGAAATGAAAGAAAGAATTCTTCAAACCTTAAGTGGCTTGGCGTATCCGCACAAAGCTGACCGCAAAGCTAAAGCATTGGCAAAGGGGCTTTTAGAAGAGACAAGCCTCACTGAGGCTCAACTTCAAGAAAGAGCACTCGGAGCCCTTCAAGGAATTTTACACCACTACGAAGATTTCAATATTTCAACTATTGACAAATTCAATTTGAGGCTCATTCGTTCGTTTAGTCGCGATCTTGATATTGCTGCTGATTTTGAGGTGGTGATGAATGAAAAGCTCATCATGGAAGAAGTGGTTGACCTCATGATTGCTCAGCTTGGGCAACCAGATGCTAAAGAGCTCAGCGACTGGATGCTTTCATATGCCCGAACAAAGGTGAGCGAAGGCGAATCTTGGGATTTCAAAAAAACATTGTTGCAATTTGCCGAAATACTCAGTAAAGAACGCAATGTCAAAGAAGTCGAACAGCTCTTGCAGACGACCTATTCAAAAGAAAATTACCAACTCATTAAAGACGAAGCAACGCGGGTTCAAAAAGCATTTCTTGAGCAATGTAAAGTTGTTTATACGGCAGTGGCGCCATATATTGCTGGCTTGAAAAATGCCCGCGATCAAAAACGCCTTGAGGCCATTGGCACAGATCCAAACTGGGGCCTTGGCAAGCTCAGCGGGCCGTTTTACAACGCAACAACGCTTACTATTCTCGAAGAAAATAAATGGGAACTTCCCAATGACATCAACGAGGCCCTGCTGAGCTTGTCGCCTGCGTTTGAGCAGGCGTTTGCTGCCTATTCTGTTCTCGAAGTACGCCGCAGAAACTTTTATAACTTGGCCCTCTTGCAGTATGTAGCGCAGCAAACCAAGGCCCTGATGTCTGCGCAGCAACAAATTCGCATCTCAGAATTCAATCAACTGATCAGCCAATTGGTAAGAGGCGAGCAGGCGCCATACATTTATGAAAGACTCGGGATTCGCTACGAGCATTTTTTACTCGATGAGTTTCAAGATACTTCACGCTTGCAATGGATCAACCTCATTCCTTTGGTTTTAGAAGCTATTTCTTACGACAGAGCAAACCTCATCGTTGGCGATGCCAAACAAAGTATTTACCGCTTCAACAATGGTTTAGCTGAGCAGTTTGTGGCGCTCCCAGGGCTTTACAATCCGGAAAACGATCCAAACATGGCTCAAATGAGTCAACGCTTTCAAATCAGTGGTCAGAAAAAAAGTCTCGATGAAAATTATCGTTCGGCTCAGGAAATAGTCCAGTTCAACAATGTCCTATTTGCCGAGCTCGCCAAGCGTTTGAATGGTCATCAGGCCCTCTTTTATCAAGATTTAGTTCAGACACCCAAAGCAGATTTACAGGGTTATATTCGCATTGAATCGCTTGTCAATGAATTGCCCGACGAGCTCTTGCATGAAAAGATACTCAGCACTGTTAAAGAAGTGCTTCAAGATCAGTTTAGGCCTTGTGATATCTGTATTTTGACTGAAACCAACAAGCAAGGAAATCGATTAGCCATTGCCCTTAATGAGGCTGGTCATCAAGTCGTTTCGCAAGATTCTCTCCTGATTTATCAGCATCCGACCGTTCAGTTATTTTTGCTTTACCTTAAAAAACGTGCAAGGCCATCTAATCCTACACTATCGAAGCGCTTTGCAGAAGCTTACTTGCAGTTCAAAGGAGATTTTAATGTCGCACATTACATGTCTTACTTTGTAAACAAAGAAAAGGACGGAAAGTCCTATCGTGTTTTTGATGAAAACAAATTTTACACCGATCATTTCGGTTCTGATGAGGCTTTGTTTATGCCCTTCGAGCATCTTTATGACTTATTGCAAAAGGTAGCTCAGTTACTCGGTCTTGATGACAGCCAAGATCCTTACTTGCATCACTTTTTTGATATAGCTTTTCAGTATCAACTCAATCGAAACGCCGAACTCCTACCATTCATAGAATACATGGAGCAAAACAAAGATAAGTTGGCGCTGCAAATGCCTGAATCAACAGAGGCCATTCGCATCATGACGATTCACAAGGCAAAAGGGCTTGAGTTTCCAGTGGTGCTCATTCCAAGTCTTGATTTCAACATTGATATTTTTAATCAGGCTAAATTCTTAATCCCGGTTGGCCCCGACCTCACTTACTCGTATCCAAGCGGAAGTATCCCTGAATACAAAGCTTTTAAAGAAAAGGAGCTCGCTGCAATTTTCCTCGATAAACTCAATTTGCTTTATGTAGCCTTGACAAGACCCGAACTCAGGCTATATATTTTTAACCATCATGTAAAATCTGGTTTTGGGGCGCAAATACATCAAGCCTTAGAAGCTTTGCCATTGACATGGTCAGAACCACAAATATTGAATATTGGAACACCTTCACCAAGCAAACCCGTTCATGCCGAAGCCGATACTTTATTTTATCATCCAGCCTCAATGACTGATCAACTTTGGTATCCTTCCTTGGCTTTCAGACAACAGGGACTTGAAAGTACTGCTAAAGATCAGCTTTATGGTTTGGCTTTTCATCGTGTCATGGCCTTGTGCCCAGATCCTCAATCATTAGACACAGCCATTCAAATGGCCATCGACGAAGGTAGTGTCGGAGCTGATCAACAAGCAGAAATTCAGCAAGGCGCACTTAGATTTTGGTCCCATATTGAGCAAAACAAGTTGTTTGATGGTGTTCAAGAACAGTTCAATGAGCAACGCATCATCGCTGATTTCAATGAGCTCAAGCAACCGGATAAAGTTTGGTTGAAAGCAAACGAGGTTGTCGTGATAGATTTCAAAACAGGGAAGCGCCAAGACAAAGACCTCGAACAAATCGGGGCTTATGCCAAATTACTCAACGAAATTTTTGATTTACCAGTTCGCGCGGTACTCTATTACGCCCAACTCGATTTATTCCTGGATTTGTAGGCGTTGGTCTCCGGCAGCCATTTTTATGAACGTGTACACCAGTGGGTGAGGTAAATCACGCGTTGATGAAATTTGCGGGCAAAAGCTTGTCGCTAAAAAGAAGGGATGCTTGCGTAATGAAATAATTTCTGGATCTTCAAACTGATTGACGGCTTCTACATCTATAAATTGCCCCACAAGTTGCTCTAACAACTGCGGATACATGCTAAAGCGCGTTGCGCTGAGTTCGATTGCACTGCAATTTTCATAAAGTTTCTCAACAGCACTGGTTCTCGGAAAGACTTCAATTCTTTCGAAATGAGAGCCTGCAATTAAATTTTCAGAGATCAGTTTCTCTCCGAAGGGGTTTAGGTTATTGGCAGAAATCAGTTGGTCAATAAAAAGCTTGAAGCATTCACCTGTCAAAAAGACTGGTATCGATAATTCAAGCAACTGTTTGAAAATCCCGGAAAGAAAAAAAGGATTTAAGTAGGGGCCTGGGGCTACCCAGATACCGTCATATTGCTCGAAGAAGGGCTTTTTTTGCTGGAGTGCTTCGTTTACTTTGATCCAGTAATAATTGAGTTCTATTTCAAGAAACTCGGCAGCGTGGTCCAAGGAAAGATTTGTCGCGTGGTGCGAGTTGTAGGTGAAGTTGTAGTCGCCTATGATTGCTATTTTGAGTGCTTCACTCATGTAGGCGTATTAGTTCAACATAGGTTAGCGTTTGAACCAACCTCTAAACTTAGCGTTGGCTATTTGTAACGATTCTTCGACGCCAGTCTGAGAATCAACGTACCAGACTGTACAACTAAATGTAACCTCGAATAAAGAGTAATCTCCGGTAGCATCAGAAGCTTGATCGAGGATGGTGAAATTAGCAATTTGACCCATTGGTTGGCTTTCTCTGGAGATCCAGATTTTACCGGTGTTGTCTGTATAGGTTACTTGAACACCGTCTGCACTGTTGGCCACCAAAGATGCCATATCCTTGAATGGGATAGGGGTATCTGAGTTGGTCATGTGAAAATCGTTGAACATTGGAAGTGTCGGAGCTGAGTTTCCGGTTGCATCCCATTCGAGACCACCAAAGGTAAGCGTGATGCTTTGTGGGTTCGTAATAGAGGCCATCCCTGACATGAAAATTTGTCGGGAAAGAATTGGAGCTGTGTTGATGACTTGTGTATCAAGTGCAAAGCCTAAATACTTATTTACATTTTGAGTGAGTTCAATTTGTGTGCCGTTAATTGTGGCAGCAAAACTGGCATTGAGGTCCACTTTGTTGCTTGGTGGCGGGATGACTTCATGCTCAATACAAGCTGAACCAATGAACAATAAAAGTGAAGCTAAAAAGGCAAAACGCACTAGTTTCATGTAAGTTAATTTAGGTGATAATATCTCAAATTTAGAGGTATAAACGGAATTGACCAAAAAAAGATGCTTTAGCCGTTAAAAAAAGATGCTTACAATGCTTCATCTTGGAAAAAAATACTGATCTGTTCGGTCAGTTCGGTGTTCAGCAATTGTGCGCCGTTGCTAACCAGTTGATGTACAGTACCCACCTTGTTTTCAGGAGCTAATTTTGTACCCCGTTGTATTTTTGTTTCCGAAATATGCTGTTGCAAATAGGGTAAAAATTGAGTGAGATGATGAGCATTTGGCTCAAGTTCTCGTTGGAATTGAAAATGCATAAACTGCCATTTAGCTTCTTGTAGTAAGAAGAGGGCAATGAAGTCGTGACCAATTTGTACCAGGCTTTGTGCTTTTTGATAGGCTTTTTCTAAAACAATATCTGAAAAAAGCTCTATGAACTCTTGGGCTTTTTGGGGTTGTTGTGCAGCAAGTTCGCGCCATTCTTTGTCATAAAGCTGGTGGACGATTAAAAATTGCTTGAACTCTGGCTCAAGTACTTGTAATTCGTCCTGACTAAGGGTGCGGAAACGCGGCATGCTCTTATTGTTCTTCGCTTTTTCTTATCTCTAGGCTGAGGTCAAGTACTTCATCGACTACCTTTTGTGTGATAGCCTGCTCAAGTGTGAAGCGATATTTGCCTTTAAATGGTAATTTTCTTTTTGGGAAAATGAGTTCGTGTTCAACGATTGTACCTGATTTTTTTCCAATCCAGTTGCCATCAGGGTAGGCCATTTTTATTTCGTAGGGTTCACGAGACGACTTGCCAGTTGGTGCGGTACTTGAAAGAAAAACCCAAAGATTATTGTAGGCGTAGTCTGTGGTGCTTCTGAGTGTAAACACGAAGTCATAGGCTATTGAGGTATCTTGGATATCAACCTCAAAGCTCGGTTTTACATCTTGATTCCAGCGTTCATCTTGGAACTTAAATGACTTGTTGTAGACCGCTTCTTGGGTACAAGAAACCAAGAAGAGCGTCAATAGAAGTAGGCTACTGAGCTTTTTCATTTTTAGGCCCTCCAGGATTCGGTTTGCGTGGTTTGCGGTTTGGTCTTCTTTTCTTGTTGTTTGAGAATGATTTTTCAAAACGGGTAAGACTATCTTGGCCCACCACATTTTGGTAACCAATTTCTTCTACTTTTTCTTTGACTTGCGCGTATTCTGCGAGGTCTTTAGGTTTGACACCCTCTTTATTTAATTTTTTAATTTCGGCAACACGTTCAGGGCTTAAGGCAACCATGCCTGTTTCTCCTTTGTAAGCATACCAAATAATGCGCTTGAAAACATCAGTTTTCATGTGAATGGCATCGCCCTTTTCGGTATGCAGCTTGCCGTCAACCTTTGGCATCGACTTGATGGAATCGAGGTACATGTCGAGTTCATAATTCAGACAGCACTTCAGTTTACCACATTGACCAGCTAATTTTTGCGGGTTTAAGGATAATTGCTGGTAGCGCGCTGCAGAGGTGGATACAGATCTGAAATCGGTGAGCCAAGTACTACAGCACAACTCGCGACCACATGAGCCAATACCACCAAGACGCGAGGCTTCTTGACGCGAGCCAATTTGTCTCATTTCGATGCGTACTTTGAAGCGGTCTGCCATGTCTTTGATGAGCTGACGAAAGTCAATGCGGCTTTCTGCAGTGTAGTAAAAGGTAGCTTTGGAAAGGTCTCCTTGGTATTCGACATCTGAAATTTTCATGTCGAGTTTGAGGTTCAAGGCTAAGGTTCTGGATTGGGTCAAGAGATCGCGCTCTAGGCCACGACCTTGAATCCATTTATCTATTTGTTCTTGATTGGCAATTTGAAAGATTTTTTTGCATTCAGCAACTTTCAAGTTAGGTGCTTTCTTTTGTACTTGAATGCGGGCTAATTCACCGAGCGCGGAAACCACCCCGATGTCATAACCTGGTGCCGTATCAACAGCAACAACGTCGCCCACTTGTAGACTTAAGTTGTTAGCATTGCGGTAAAAGGCTTTTCTTGAATTTTTGAAGCGAACTTCTACTAATTCATAAGCGCTTTGCCCTTCAGGCATACTGATGTTGGATAACCAGTCGAAAACCTCGAGTTTGTTGCATCCGCCTGAGCTGCAAGTACCATTGTTCTTACAACCATTCGGTGTTCCTCCACCACTACTACAAGACGCACAACCCATTAGAAATTTTTTGAGGTAAAGATAATAAATTATACGTGAAAGTTATGCTTGATGAATGTAACGCATGGTTTGAAAACACAATTGCGTAAATAAAATTCTTGCGTTGGCATTTCGATCCAAATGGTAATAGGCGTCGTCAAATGTATCCATGAATTCACGGATATTGTTGCCACTAATAAAGGGTGCAAATTTGTCTAGAAAGGCAGCTTCTTCCTTGGAAACTTTTGTCAGCATATCGCCCATATAGTTGGTCAGTAGACTCTGACGCAGCATATGTAAAGCATATTGCAAAAACAATTTTTGTCTTTCCTTACCGATATTACCAAGGGCTTCAGCCCAATCCATCATTGCGAGCACATCTTTTTTGTAACAAACGCGCATCAATTGAATAAACTGTTCGCGCTGTTGATCTTGATTTTCATTGGCTTCCAAGAACTGATAGGCAGCCAACACTGAACCTTCTGAAAAGGCAGCTACTGAATCGGCCTGTGTGGCAGAAAGCTGCTGTTTTTGCTGCAAATAAGCACTCAATGCTTCATCTGATATTTTTGGAATTCGAACTAATTGCGTTCGTGATTGAATCGTCACCATTAATTTGCTGGCATCTTCGCTTACGAGCAGGAAAATGGTTTTGGCAGGTGGCTCTTCGAGAATTTTGAGCAGTTTGTTGGCACAATCTGCGTTCATTTCTTCTGGTTGCCAAATGATCATGACCTTGTAACCTCCTTCATATGACTTCAGATTGAGCTTGCGAATGATTTCTTTGCTCTCGTCTGTTGCGATGATGGGTTTGCGCATTTTGTTATCGATGCGTTCGGTCCATTCGAATAAATCAAAATAAGGTTTGGAGTGCAATTGTTTGCGCCAATCTTCTATAAAAACATCAGAAACCCTTCCGAGTGTCAGGACAACGGGAAACACAAAATGAAGATCGGGGTGTTGCTGTTGGCTAACTTTTTGACACGGCGGACAAGTGCCACAACTGTCAGTAGGGCTTGGGTTTTGACAAAACAAATATTGAGCAAAGGCCAAAGCCAAGGGCAAACCTCCGTTTCCGGCTGGGCCATGAAAGAGTTGGGCATGAGCAATTTTTCCGGATTGAATCTCACGGATAAAATCTTGCTTTAAAGCATCTTGACCAATAATTTGCTGAAATTGCACCCCCAAAAATAGCTAAAAAGGCGCAATTATTCGGCGCTCCCTTTGAGAAGCAATACGATTTCACCTTTGGCATCGTGTTGTTCAAAATATTGCTTCAAGCTTTCTAGGGTGCCACGGTGATATGTTTCAAATTTCTTGCTGATTTCACGAACAACACAAGCTTCGCGCTGTGGGTCTAGCCATTCGCACATTTGAGTAAGTGTTTTGGCAATTCTGTGCGGGGATTCATAAAGCACAATGGTGCGATTCTCGTTTGCTAGGGCCTGAATTTTTGTTTGACGCCCTTTTTTGTGAGGTAGAAAACCTTCAAAAACAAATTTGTCACAAGGGAAACCCGAAGCAACCAAAGCCGGGACAAATGCCGTAGGGCCAGGCAAACACTCCACTTCAATACCAGCTTGAACGCAAGCCCTAACTAGTAAAAAACCGGGATCTGAGATCCCTGGGGTGCCTGCATCAGAAACAAGCACTGCGTTTTCATTTTGCTGAATGAGTTCTATCGTTTTTTCTAAGAAACGGTGCTCGTTGTGTGCATGAAAGGCCAACACTTTCTTCTTCATTTCAAAGTGCTGCAAAAGTTTATTGGTCACTCGGGTATCTTCGGCAAAAATAAGCGGTGCTTCTCTTAAAATACGTAGTGCTCGGAGTGTGATGTCTTCGAGATTGCCGATAGGGGTAGGGACGAGGATAAGTCTGGACATAATTAAGCAAAAACAGCACGTACGACCTCTTCAATTTTCGTACATGGAATGATTTCAATTTGATATTTGTGCCCTTTGATCCCTTTGGAATACTTGGAGACAATGATTTTTTTGTAGCCGAGTTTTTCGAGTTCAGATAAGCGTTGTTCTAGACGATTGACAGGTCTGAGTTCTCCGCTAAGACCAATTTCGGCAGCAAATGAAATGGTTTTGTCGATGGCAAGGTCAGCGTTGGAAGATAAAATAGCCATTGCTACAGCGAGGTCTATGGCAGGATCGTCTACTTTAATGCCACCTGCAATATTGAGAAAAACATCTTTGGCAGCTAAACGGAAGCCACAGCGTTTCTCGAGAACTGCAAGGAGCATATTGAGCCTTTTGACATCAAAACCTGTAGACGAGCGCTGAGGCGTGCCGTAGGCCGCTGAGGAGACAAGCGCCTGAACTTCAATGAGTAAGGGTCGTATGCCGTCTACCATGGAGGCCACTGCAACACCACTTAGGGCATCTGAACCTATTGAAACTAATACTTCTGATGGATTTGCCACTGGATGTAGACCATCGCCTTGCATGCTGTAAATACCAAGCTCATTAGTAGAGCCAAAGCGGTTTTTAATGCTGCGCAACAAGCGGTAAATATGATGGCGGTCTCCTTCGAACTGCAACACGGAATCAACCATGTGCTCGAGTACTTTTGGCCCAGCAATAGTGCCATCTTTGGTGATGTGGCCAATCAGGAAAATAGGGATATCTGTTTGTTTGGCAAAGCGCAGTAAGTTCGCAGTGCATTCGCGCACCTGTACAACCGAACCTGGTGAACTCTCTACGCTATCGGTGTAAAGTGTTTGGATGGAGTCGATGATGAGGAGTTGGGGCTGAATGGCTTCGGCCTGAACCAAAACCTGTTGAAGGTTTGTTTCGGTTAATAAAAAGCACTGCTGATTATCAAGACCAAGTCGTTCAGCACGCATTCTGATTTGTTGTTCCGATTCTTCGCCAGATACATAAAGGACCTTGAGTTGCTCTTTGATGGCTAGTTGTAAAAGCAGCGTAGATTTTCCAATACCGGGGTCACCTCCAAGCAAGTTAATTGAACCCGGAACGATGCCACCCCCGAGCACACGATTCAGTTCAAAATCTTGGAGCGGAATGCGGCTTTCTTCGCTTTTTTGCACTTCTTGGATTAAAACCGCTTGTTGTGCTTGGCTAGATTTTGAGAAACTAACTACGTGTTTTGGCGTTTTCTCTGTGCGTTCTTCAACAAAAGTGTTCCATTCTTTACATCCTGGGCATTTGCCGAGCCATTTTGGGGCTTCATAACCACAGTTTTGACAAAAAAAAGCGCTTTTGGTTTTGGACATGCTCGTAGAAGTGTTTTGACAAAGGTATTTAAAAAACGCTGTCCTTACCTGGCTTTTAAGGACTTAATCCGTATTATTACGGAAATCAAAAATAAAATTTTTAAGAAATTTGAATTAGGTGTTTGCTACAAACACAAAAAATATAATTTTGCCCTTAAATACTTGTCTTTCCTATGTCAAAAAGAAGAGCAATCATCAGCTACGACAAACTCACTATTGAGCAGAAAAAACAAATCCTCAAGGACTTCCCTGACGGATACATCAACCATTTAACTACCATCAAGACCCCAACTGGTGAAGTCCTAGATGCATTAGTCTGGGAAACAGATGAGGTAATTTACTTGGTAAAAATCAATAAGGTCATGCCTAAGGCTAAACCTGTTGTCAATGACGACGACGAAGATTTTGAAGATGACTTTGACAAAGTTGATGACATCAAAGACGACGAACTCGGTGACGACGACGAGGAAGATGATGACTACGACTCAGACGCCGCTGAAGACGACGACTCCGACGAAGAGTAAGTCACTCAAAGCCAAGTTTTCTTAACTTTGGGTCAATGCAGCCCAACACATCTCTTACTGATCTTTCTGTGCTTTTAAATAGCGTAGCTCCTGTCGACCAAGTTGGCAGCCTAGAACGCATTGCAAAAATTCAATCAAGAAGCCTAAAAGGCCCTGCTAAAATTCAAGGGTTGCGCATGGCGCTCTCCATGATTGACCTCACCACGCTTGAAGGAAAAGACACACCCGGGAAAGTGCGTCAAATGTGCTTTAAAGCTCAACACCTACATGATCAAGCCGAAGGTTTGCCAACGGTAGCTGCTGTATGTGTTTTTCCGACAATGGTAGGCATTGCCAAAGCGGCACTGGCAGATACTAATATCAAGGTGGCGGCCGTTTCAACCGCCTTTCCGGCTGGTCAGGCTCCTTTTGAAGTAAAAAAACTTGATACACTGCATGCAGTTGAGCACGGTGCAGACGAAATTGATATGGTGATTTCACGCGGCCGCTTCTTAGCCGGAGATTACAATTTTGTCTATGATGAAATTGCAGCCATCAAAGAACTTTGCGGTGCGGCCAGACTCAAAGTCATCTTTGAAACCGGCGAACTAGACTCACTCGACCAAGTAAAACGGGTAACTAGTTTGGCCATTGCTGCAGGTGCCGATTTTATTAAAACATCAACAGGAAAAATTCAGCCAGCTGCTACTTTTCCAGTGGTTTTGACCATGCTGAGTGCCATCAAAGCGCATTATGACCAAACGGGTCAGATGATTGGTATGAAACCTGCTGGAGGCATTTCATCGGCCAAAATTGCCTTGCAACACTTACTACTAGTGAAGGAAGTACTCGGAGAGGCTTGGCTGAGCAACGAATGGTACCGTTTTGGCGCCAGTAGTTTAGCCAACGACCTCCTGATGCAGTATCAAAAACAACTGACTGGTAAATATCAGTCTGCGTCCTATTTTTCAATAGATTAACTATGAGCCAAATCAACTGGAATCTCGAGCCTTCCTTAGAATCAACTGCTGTGGTTCAAATTAAGGAGCAATACGAACTTTTCATCAATGGGCAGTGGCAAGCACCACTTTCAAAAACTTATTTTGATTCGGTGAATCCTGCAGATGAAAGTCATTTGGCAAAAATTGCATGGGCACAAGCTCAAGATATAGACCTAGCGGTTCAGGCAGCCCGAATGGCATACGAAAATGTGTGGTCCAAACTTAGCGGTGCTGAGCGCGGAAAATATTTATTTCGCATTGCCAGGATCATGCAAGAAAAGTCTCGTGAATTAGCGGTTCTTGAAACTTTAGATGGGGGTAAGCCGATCAAAGAATCAAGAGATGTTGATGTTCCCTTAGCGTGCAATCATTTTTTCTATTACGCAGGTTGGGCTGATAAACTTCAAGAGGCGTTTGCAGGAAAAGAAGTTGCAGCGCTTGGAGTTGCAGCGCAAATAACACCTTGGAATTTTCCACTTTTAATGTTGGCCTGGAAAATTGCCCCTGCATTAGCTTGTGGAAACACAGTGGTATTAAAGCCTGCAGAAACCACCTCCTTAACGGCACTTAAATTTGCAGAAATTTGTCAAGAAGCAGGTCTGCCAGCGGGTGTTGTCAATATTGTCACAGGCTACGGCGATTCAGGTGCAGCATTGGTAGCACATCCGGATGTCAATAAAATAGCTTTTACCGGAAGTACGGCAGTAGGCAAGCAAATTCAGAAGGCCTGCATCGGAACTGATAAAAAACTTACTTTGGAACTGGGTGGAAAATCTGCCAATATCATCTTGGAAGATGCCCCCATAGATCAAGCCGTAGAAGGCGTGATCAATGCGATTTTCTTTAATCAAGGACACGTTTGTTGCGCTGGTTCAAGACTTTATGTACAAGAATCTATTGCCGAAAGCGTTATTGAAAAATTAAAATTCCGTTTGCAAAGCATCTATGTTGGAAATCCTTTAGATAAAAATACAGATATCGGCGCCATCAATTCCAAAAAGCAATTGGAAACCATTGAGCGCTATATTTCACTTGGAGTAGAAGAGGGAGCGGAACTTTATCAACCAAGTTGTAACTTGCCAACTAAGGGTTATTATTGCCCACCTACACTATTTACCGATGTAGCACAAAGTGCGCGCATTGCCCAAGAAGAAATTTTTGGCCCTGTGCTCACTATTCAAACATTCAGAACCATCGATGAGGTGTTGCAAAAAGCCAATAACTCACCATACGGACTCGCTGCCGGAGTCTGGACTGACAAAGGAGCACGTATTTTTGGCCTCAGCAGCCAGTTACAAGCGGGCGTAGTTTGGGCCAATACCTATAATAAATTTGACCCCGCTTCGCCTTTTGGAGGTTACAAAGAGAGCGGCTTTGGTCGAGAAGGAGGTTTGCATGGCCTTAGTGCGTATTTAAAATTCATCAACTAATGGAAATTCTCAAAACATATAAGCTCTATATCGGCGGACAATTTCCGCGCACAGAAAGCGGGCGTTCTTATTTGGTAACTGCTCCTGATGGTAAGGCAATTGCAAATGCATGTTTAGCTTCTAAAAAAGATGTCAGAAATGCTGTTCAGGTCGCTCGTAAAGCACAAAGCTCTTGGGCCGCTAAAACCGCTTTCAACAAAGGCCAAATCCTATATCGCATTGCAGAAGTACTAGAAGGAAGAAAAGCACAATTCATTGAGGAGATTTGCAGTTTAGGGGCTTCTATTGAAGAGGCAACGCAAGAAGTGCAAATTGCTATAGACCGTTGCGTTTACTATGCGGGTTGGGCAGACAAATACCAAGCCCTAAGCTCTAGTGTGAATCCGGTTGCTTCTTCGCATTTTAATTTTTCAGTACCCGAACCAATGGGCGTTGTGGGTCTCGTTGCTTGTCAGCAAACTGCTTTGAGTGGTCTTATTTCTCAACTTTTACCCATAATTGTAGGTGGAAACACAGCTGTACTCATCGCCAACTCAACAAAACCACTTTGTGCCATCACTTTAGGTGAAGTATTGGCCACTTCTGATGTACCAGGAGGAGTGGTAAATATCTTAACAGGAAATGTAGCCGAGATGCTACCCACGCTAGCTGGGCACATGGATGTCAATGCCCTTTGCTTGGCAAAAATACCTACCGAACTTATGGTCAGTGCACAAGAGTCAGCGATAGATAATCTGAAGCGTTGTATCATTCAGACTCAAACTTTTTCTGAAGCAAGTGCCCAAGGAATGCAATACATCACAGATTTTCAAGAAATCAAAACTACCTGGCATCCTATTGAACAGGTTGCAGGTGGAATGGGTGGGTATTAAATGAAGGAAAGGTTTGCATCTTTCTTTTAAGTTGAAATTTGAAAGCAGTAATTAACTATATTTGGGTATCAACCTCTAAACATTTTTAAACGATGAAAAAATTTACCTTACTCTCTCTCGTTTCCTTGCTTCTTCTTGGTGCCTGTACATTAGAGAAACGTGTCTATCGAAATGGCTATAATATCCAATGGCATACTTCTTTGAAAGTTAAAAATCATCAACCAGAACAAGTTGCTAATGAGGAAATTTCTGCTACTAGTCCTCAAGTGGAAAAATCAATGAATGATGGAAAGCATTCAGGGGAGGTATCACGTTCAACTAATGCACAAATCTCAACGCTTCCTTTACAAGGATACAAGCTCAACACTACCTCTCAAGAATTTGTTGTTAACCAAGGCTCAACTGAAAAACAACAGTTAGCGGCTGTAGTTCAGCAACATTTTGTAAAAGAAAGCAGCTCAAAAGCAGCCCATCATGCGGTTAAAGTTGATCACAAAAAGGCGCAGCGTTTGACAAAAGCTTTAAGCAAAACATCTGAAAATTCAACGGATGATGTTCCTATGATTGCTTTGTTTATTTTGTGTTTTATTTTTCCTCCTTTAGCTGTTGGATTAGCAACCGATTGGGACACTGAAATTGTAATTTACAATATTTTATGGACCCTTTTATGTGGTTTCCCTGGTATCATTCATGCCTTGATTATCGTTGGTCGCTACAGATAAAATACTACTAAAAATTCGTTTAGGCGGGCTATTGGCTATTCCAATCATTTTGGTGAGTCTGCCCGCCTCTTTTTTTGATCAAGGGCAGTCATTGTGCCTATCCGTTTTGTTATTGGATCAAGAGTGCTTTGCTTGCGGAATCACGCGTGCAGTGCAACACCTTGTGCATTTTGAGTTTCAAGCAGCCTGGCAGTTTAACAAGCTTGTTGTGCTTGTTTTTCCTATTTTGACAATAGTATGGGGTAGATGGGTGTATGAGGCTTGGAAAAAGTTGAGAAGCGAAAAAAACCCTTAACCAATGATGGCGCCGAGAACTTGTGTGGCAGCTGTTATGCAGCGTCTTTGCTCATTGGTGTCATAACGCCCTAAAATCCATTCATTTTGTTCTAATACCAACGTATTCATACGATCTAAGCAATTGATGCCAATTTCTTCTGAAATCCGCTTTACTTGATGATTGATTTTATCCATGGAACAACCAGATGCCTTCACGCCTTCTTCATTGGCTACAAGCACCAAAGCCAAGTCTTCAAATACAAAACCTGTAGCGTTCATGGTCTGGCCATGTGTTTGCCAAGTAGCTGTAAATTGTTGTAGTTGCTCATTGGCCCAGGCACTTTCTGTAGTGCTTAGCTTTCTGTTTGAGATAAAAACCCAAACACGACAATTTGCATCAAACTGAACGGGTAAATTATAGGTCTGCGGCATTGGCTATTAGTTCTGCAATATCGAGTACTTTGATATCTTCTTCTTTTTCGAAATGCTTAACGCCGTCTGTCATCATGGTATTGCAAAACGGACAACCTGTTGCAATAATGCCAGCTTTTGTTTCTAGGGCATCTTCGGTACGTTCAATATTGATTTCTTTGTTCCCTTTTTCAGCTTCTTTGAACATCTGAGCACCACCTGCACCACAGCAAAGCCCATTGGTTTTGCAGCGTTTCATTTCTACTAAGGCAGCGTCTAGTTTTTCTATTAATGCTCTTGGCGCTTCGTAAACATCATTGGCTCGGCCTAAATAACAAGGATCGTGGAAAGTGATTTTCTTGCCTTTGAAAGTGCCGTTATCAGCTAAGGTGAGTTTGCCTGTATTGATGAGGTCTTGGATCAGTTGTGTGTGGTGAATGACCTCATAGGTTCCACCTAAGCCAGGATATTCGTTCTTAAGCGTATTGAAACAATGCGGGCAAGCGGTAACAATTTTTTTAACGTCATAACCATTGAGTAACTCAATATTCATGAGTGCCTGCATCTGAAAAGTAAATTCATTACCAGCTCGTTTGGCAGGGTCTCCGGTACAGCTTTCTTCACTTCCTAGCACAGCGAAATTCACTTTGCAATGGTTTAAAATCTTGACGAGCGCCTTGGTGATTTTTTTGGCACGGTCATCGAAAGAACCGGCACAACCTACCCAAAATAATATTTCTGGCGTTTCTCCTGTGGCCATCATGTCGGCCATTGTACGTACTTGTAGACTCATCTGCTTATGATTTGCTTAATCTTCGTTTGCCCAATTTAAGCGCTCAGTGGCAGCAAACTGCCAAGGTGCACCATTGTTTTCAATATTGGTGAGCATTCCGGTTAATTCGGTTGGTACTTTTGATTCTTCCATAACGAGGAAGCGACGTAGATCGATAATAATGGAGAGTGGGTCAATATTGACCGGGCACTCTTGTACACACGCGTTACAGCTAGTGCAAGCCCAAAGTTCTTCTTCTGTGATATATGACCCGAGTAAACTTTTGCCATCTTCGGCGTCTTGGCCATTTTTTCGTTTGAAATCTCCGAGTTCTACCATGCGATCACGCGTATCCATCATGATTTTTCGCGGCGAAAGTAATTTGCCGGTTGTATTAGCAGGGCAAGCTGATGTACAGCGTCCGCACTCAGTACAACTGTAGGCATCCATGAGGTTTTTCCAGGTGAGGTCGGTAACATCCTTGGCACCAAAACGAGCAGGAGCTGCTTCTGAAGAAGTTGCCGCATAAGGATCAGCATTTGGGTCAAGCATGAGTTTGACTTCGTTGGTCACACTTTGCATGTTGGTAAACTGTCCTTTGGGTTCGAGTTTGGAATAATAAGTATTTGGGAAAGCCATGAAAATGTGGAGGTGCTTCGAATAAGGAAGGTAGTTCATGAAGGTATAAACCATGATGATGTGTCCCCACCAACCCACTTGTTCAAGCAGGTGTAATGTGTGTGGATCTTGTATAGAACCAAAAAACAACGGACCAACAACTGAACTGATCAGAAATCCATTCCCACCGTTGCCTTTTAATTGTAGCGCTGCTTCATCGGCGCCATTCATAGTGAATATACAAGCGATGAGCACAAGCTCCATAATGAGAATAAGGTTGGCATCTTGCGTAGGCCATCCTGCGAGTTCTTTCATATTGAGGCGCGGCAGTTTGAGCATGTTGCGACGCGCTAAAAAGGCTAGCGTGCCTATGAAAGCTAAAACTGAAAGCACTTCTATGAAGCTGATCATGAAGGTGTAAAAACCACCTAAGCTATCTTGGAAAAAACGATGAGAGCCACTGAGCCCGTCGACTAAAATCTCGATCAGTTCAATTTGCGTAATGACAAAAGCGGCATAGAGCGCTAAATGCAGCAAAGCTGGAATTGGGCGGCTGAACATTTTCTTTTGCCCAAGAGCTACTAGCAACATGGTGCGCCAGCGCTCGGCTTTGTTATCTGAGCGGTCTAGGGCCTGGCCTAAATGAATGTTTTGAGCAATTTTACGCAGGTTGAACGCAAAAAAACCAAAGCTGAAGAGCGTAATAACGCCAAAGAGTAGTTGTTGCATGATGATCGATTATTCAGGCAAGCTGTCGAGCATTTTTTGAAGCTTGTCTTCGTTTTTCTTTGAAAGTTGTAGGCCTTTAGATTTCCCTCCAATTAGCGACAAATGAACATAGCGCTCAGGGTGCGCTTGAAGATCTGTGACTAAATTTTGAAGG
This sequence comes from Bacteroidota bacterium, assembly GCA_041168645.1. Lineage (GTDB taxonomy): Bacteria > Bacteroidota > Bacteroidia > Flavobacteriales_D > Crocinitomicaceae > UBA952. Next base: position 29,721 of record JBEEKM010000021.1, read on the forward strand.
TCGTTGTTGGTATTCACAAGCTCTGTGTAAAGTTTTTCATCGTGGATGAGTTTGCCTAGGGTGCCTTGACCTTTCTCTACCTCGGCAAGTACCATATTGAATTTTTTCAATGTGGTTTGGGCGTCTAGGATTGTCCCTTTGAAATCAGCGGTAACAAGGTCATCAGTGATTTTTCTAGTATTTCCGATGATACCAGTAATTTGGTCATTACTGCGTTTGAGGTTAAGGGTGATAGCCTCAACGTTATCCATGATTTTACCAAACTGCGCCCTTTCTGCTGCAACAAAACCTTGAAGTTCATCGGCAACACGGCCCAATTTTTTAATGGTTAACTTGACTTGTTTGAGGCTGCCCTCCAATTCAGAGGTAGCCGTAGTATCCCAAAAAGACGACAAAGACTCCACCATGTGATCAATAGACAGCATCATGGTTTGAAGTTTTTGAGAAATTGGATCAGCATAGGCTTTAACTTGCGAGACCATATCTACAGATAAGCGCCCTGGTATGGTGGCCCCCACTTTGTAAAATTGACCATTGCCCGCTAAAGGAAGGTGAACAATGAGTGCCTTACTGAAAAAATCGAGTGCCCCGATTTCTACGATAGTGCCTTTTGGCAAGCGAATATCTGGGTTGTGTATATTAAATGATAGCTTCACACGGTGTAAGGAATCACCGCTTGGATTTGATTCAATGCTTAAAACTTTTCCAATTTCAACGCCATTGAGCGTGACATTTGAAGAGACCATTAATTGCCCAGAATTTGGAAAATAAGCAGTGTAGACGTCATCGCCACCAAAGAAACTATTTCCTTTGAGGAAATTGACACCCGCAATAAGGATGACAATAGCAAGTATAGCGATGAGCGCTGCCTTTATTTCTTTTGAAAATTTCAAGCTACTTTTTTTCTGCTAATTTAATCGCTTTTTCAATACTGATGCGCTCTCCGTTGAGGAAAGCCACAACAAAAGCGTGCTCGAAACCTTTTTCAATCAACTCGTTTTTGTAATTTTTTGCCCCTTGTAGGTCGTTAGGGAAGGTGCCTGTGCAGTATTTATAAAGTTTATTATCTTGATATTCAAATACTTCCATGCCTTTAAAGCGGCTGGAATTTTTTGGAAGCACTTGTGTTGAGGTTTCAATTTGTACTCTAAAAACTAGACCAGATTCATTTGAAATATTTGGCTTGTTGTCCGTATTTCCTGCGAGTGGCTCTTTGGTTTCTGTGGGTTTGTTTTCAGTAGGCTTACTTTCGATAGGTTTGCTTTCGACCGGTTTGTTTTCAACTGGCTTTTGCTCAATGGTGCCAGTCGCGGCAGACTTTCCTTCAGTTGCATTTTTAAAGTTGACAAACGCCTGAAACATGGCTTGAGCCATTTTTTGTTGCCCTTCAGCACTGCCAATTAGTCGTTCTTCGGTAGGGTTTGGTAAAAAAGCAGTTTCAATCAAAACACTCGGCATTGTGGTTTTATAAAGCACTAAAAATCCAGCTTGCTTTACACCACGGTCATAACGACCAATGCGCTTGAATTCTTTTTGAATCATTTCTGCGAACAATATAGATTGTCGATGAAACACCGCTAATTGAAATTGTAGAGCGATGATCCCATCTGGTGTGAGGTCATAGGAACGGTATTTGGCACCTTTGTCATCCTCGAGGGAAATACTCGCATTTTCTCGTTCAGCAACTTTTTGTTGCGCGTCTGTTCGGTGTAAACCAAGCACATAAGTTTCAGATCCATAAGCAGTTGTGCTTCCGGCATTGGCATGGATACAAATAAAAAGGTCTGCATTGTTGCGGTTAGCTATGTTTGCTCGTTCCGCTAGTTCGACAAAAACATCTGTGGTTCTGGTGTATATGACTTTGACATCCGGATAGCGCTCCTTGATTAAATTACCAAGCTTCAAAGCCATGGATAAACAAACTTCTTTTTCGTTGTTACTGGCACCATGACAACCTGGATCATGACCACCGTGACCAGCATCGATTACAACCGTTTTTATTTTACCTGATTGCGCGCTGGCAGCAACTTGAAAAAAGGAGAGTAGCCCAACCAATAAAAACAGTCTGAGAACGTTCTTTTGCAAGCCATTGAAAATTGGTAGCTTTGTGTGTTTTTCTTGCATATTACAAATCTAAGTAGCCACTCTTGAGTCAACGACTTCGTTTCGCACAACTTTTCTTCGTCACATTGTTAATAATGTGTCCTTTGCGTTTCGTTAC
>JBEEKM010000022.1:0-31753 GCA_041168645.1 Bacteroidota bacterium
CTTGCGCTAAGTCATGAGCAAACTCATAAGTGGACTCGTCATAGGCAGTAGCACACCATTCGGCAACGTTACCGGCCATACAGAATAAACCAAAGCCGTTCGGGTTGTAAGAATATACCTTAACCGTGTAGAAACCACCATCTTCAAAGTAGCGTCCACGCATTGGTTTAAAGTTGGCCAAGAAACAACCGTTTTCGTTACGGATGTATGGACCACCCCAAGGGTATTGTGCCATATCGAGGTCACCTCTTGCACCACGCTCCCACTCAGATTCTGTAGGCAAACGGAAATCGTTAACAAAAAGGTCACCATTAGACTGCAACCAAGAATGGAAAATTTGAGTTCTCCAAACAGAGAATGCTTTAGCTTGAGTCCAGGTTACTCCGACAACTGGGTAGTTATCATAGGCTGTGTTCCAGAAATAATTCTGAGCCATTGGAGAATTGTTAGAATAAGTAAAGTCTCTTACCCAACAAAGTGTATCAGGGTAAACATGGATTCTTTCTTTAATGATGAAACGCGAACGATCAGAGTGCCCACGAATAGCGTTATGAGATCCTTTGCTGTTTGCAAAACCCATATCGAGGTCTTGCCCTGGGTTTTGTAGAATGGTTCCTTCGTAACTATTAACGTTATTAAGGCTTGTGTTCTCCACTTTTCCGTTTTCATCTACAATCGGCTGACCGTTTTCATCCTGAGGTACTACTTTACCTGTGGTTTCATCAACCCAAACTTTGCTGGTGTTTTGATCCATGGTCATGAGTGTAGCACGGTGGTTGTCAATGGTTTTTTGATCTTTACCAACCGGCTCTCTAGGGCTGCGTTTAGCTAAATCTGGGTCGCCATCAACGTCATAGGCAACGCCGGCTTTTCTTGATTCAGGAACAGGGTTGATTTTTCCTCTGCGCGCTGCTTCTTTGTAGTCAATCCAGTAGTAATCGAAATACAATAAACGCGTATCGATTTCACGACGATTATAAAAACGTTCAGCTTCGCTCAAATACATGTCAGAAAGCATGAATGCTACTTCTGGGTCTTCGTAGTCGATTTCTTCTAACCAATTGAGAGTAAAATATTTACGATTGTCAATGCGACCACCTTGCGTATATTTCACTTTGCTGCTAGCTGACTTTTCGTCTTTTTTATCGGCTTCTCCACCTTTTTTCTTGTCGCCTTTGAAAGCATACATAGCGAAAATCCCTGCAAGTTCGTCGTCGGTAATGACTACACTTTTTTCTGTATCTGCATTTCTAGCTTTGAAATCAAAAGTTTGGCCATTGACCAATTCTTTCGGTTTTACTTTGGCTTTAGTATTTCCTTTTGTACCGTCCATTTCACCCATGAGTGCAAGGATAGTAAGGTCAACGTTTGCGTTGTTGGCAGAATCCATGAAAAGTTGGAAAGGCGTGTTACCACCTTGAACATCGGAACCAGCATTTACCAATGAGCGGTATGGTTCTCTGAAGAAGTTGTCTGGAACATTGACCCAACGCTCTGCTTCTTCACCTGCACTGCGGCGATAAAGTTTTTCGCGTGCGATGGAATCGCGCACCCAATGTACAAATTGGCGGTACTCGTTGTTCGAAATTTCAGTTGCGTCCATGTAAAAGGCAGGAACAGACACAGTACGCTTGCGCGCAGTGTGGAAGCCCATGATGTCTTCATCATCTTCTCCTGCTTGGTATGCCCCAGATGGAACATAAACCATACCCTGCGGCATTTTGCCAGGGCCTAATACGTCCGGATACCAGGTGTCTCTACCACTCACACCTACTAAATTACCTTCAATGTCGCTACAAGCGTACATGAAGCTAAGAACAAATAGAAAACTAAATAACTTTTTCATTCGTTTGTTTTTGGTTCTGACCTAATCCCAATTTAACTTGCTACAGGTATAACTTCGGGTATAACGTAAGAACAATAAAAATGGTTACACTTTTTTCCTCCTATAACCAACGAGGGTGTCTTGCTTTCGTTTTTGGAGGCGGCGGCAAGAAATAACAATATTTAACAAACATCTCGTGAGATCCTCGTGAGACGCTAGCTAGTTTATTAATGTTGATGTCATAAGAATATCCTACTTGGAAGTTTTCCATTGGCGAATAACCCGCCATAATAGCAACTGCATCAGAGGTTCTGAATGTAAGCCCACCGTAAGCTGGATTACCACCAAGCTCCATCATGTAACGTGCATTGAGGTCCATTGAATATTTGATGAGGTCTGTACGAACCAAAGTCTGGATATCAATATTGTTTCCGGTTCCAAAAGCGTCTTTTACGATATAACCACCCATTAGGTAGTAGTGTCGAGCAGTTTGGAATGAAAGCGCTAAGTTGTTTGGATCAACACTGAGGTCTGACTCAGAAAGGTGGGTAGTTGAAAAACCAGCGTAATAATTTTTGGCTTGAAAATATAAACCGAAATTGGCATCTACAGAAGTTGCTGAAAAACCAGAAGGAATTGATGGATCTTGAGCTGCCGGCAAGCCATTTGGGGTTACCCAGACAGGATTGATGCCGTAGTTCATAAAACCAATTCCAACGCCAATACCCAAGACGCCTGCTCTACCAATTTGAACAGGATATGAGTAGTTAACCAACATAGTGTTTTGAGTTGAGAAACCGATGGCATCATGGTAAAAGTTTACACCGATACCACCTGGAAAAAATCTTGTAAGATTTCCTTCTATATTTAGAACGGCAGAGTTCGGAGCGCCATTTACTTTATCCCATTGGTTGCGATAAATAGATGTAGCACAGAAACCGTTGTACATGTCAATACCTGTTTTACCAGGGTTGATGCTCATTTTGTCAAACATGAAGTGTGTGACAAGCTTATCTTGCTGTGCGTAAGATGCAAATAGCAAAATGGAAAAAGCAGCAGTTAATAGTCTGTTATTCAATAGCATAAGCTTGGTTTAGCAAGTAAGTAACGATCGTATTTTCATAGAATACGACAGTTTAAGGTGCTAAAGTAAGGAATTATTGCGGAAAATAAAAAGCTTTTTCTTGTAAAAAGAGTCATCCTAATTTCTGATAAGTCTTCCACCAGAGGTCCGGTAATTCATTTTTCATAGCAGCCTCGTAATCTTGTTTATCACACGGAACCATATGGTGGCGCTCGTATTTTGATCCGCTTTGCGGCGGATATGGAACTTCCATCCACCAACGTGCTGACTTATTACTTTTATAGAAAATAAGGGTTCTATTCACTTCTTCCATAAACACACTAAACTTGGTGTAATCAACCTTTGAACCAAATGGGAAATCGGCCACCCGAGCAAAATATCCTTGCAAAAAGTACCAAATTCCTTCAGCTAATAAAGCGGTACCTATTGGTTGTAGATGCTGTTCATTAAAAAATCCGATACTGGTTACTTTATCGGAGATGCCGGCATACTTAGTAATTTGACAGAATTGGGCAGCTGTAAATCCGTTTGGAGCTCCAACTGAAGCGCCTAAATCAGCAGCTTTGATTGCTTGAAGATCAACGCTGATGATGTCAGCATTTCTGAGATGTGGCTCAGCCTTACGGAAGTCCTGATTGAATTCGCCTAAACGACAAATATCAAAGAATAACTTTTCAAAAAGCTCATGTGCAGCAGCGCCTGCAAAAGGTTGCTGAAAACCCACCGCAGCATGATTAAATAAGTAACAAGGTCTTCGCGTAACAATATGACTCAGGAAATTGGACGAGTCTAGCGCTGACTCTGGCTCTCCTATATCGAGTCGGCTATCAATAGAACAAGTATTGACTAATTGCTCTAGTTGTTCATAGCCCAAATACAAAGCCATAGTGAGGTCCTGACTGCCTCCGATTACTATTGGGATAATATTATTTTTAACCAATTCAGCAACCACACTTGCCACCGCAAAATAGGTGTCTTCAATGCTAGCACCTGGTAAAATAGTGCCGAGATCATATATTTTTTTATCCCAACTCGTTTCAGGATGCAGCGCATACAAATGTTCCCTGAAATCAGTGTTATGATTACCAAAACCACTAACCGAACCTCTGTACTCTGGTACTTCAAAAATTGCACAACCAGGCTCATTCAACACAGGAAAATCTCCGTCATTTGCATCAATAATGCTTCCAAGTTGAGAAGCATTAAATTGAACAGCTGTACTTATCGGTTGAAAGTATATAGATAGATCTTTCATTGCGCTAAAATTTTTGCAATATCTGGCTTGAAGTAAAGTGCAGATTTAAGTACTTTACCATCTTCACGATAGATTGGCTTTCCATTTTCATCGAGCTTACTCATGTTAGAACGCTGAATTTCTGCAAAAACCTCTTCAATTTTATGTTGAAGTCCATGTCGTAAAATGGTACCGCAAAGTATATAAAGCTGATCTCCGAGTGCATCAGCAATTTCAACTAAATCTCCATTTTGTGCTGCCTCGAGATATTCTTCGTTTTCTTCCTTCATGAGGTTAAAACGCAACTGAACGTCAGCAGCGCTTAAGTGAGCTGTTGGTTGTTGGTTATTCTCGATGCCAAATGCGTCGTGAAAACTTGCTACATCGAAGATGATATTTTTGAATTCCATAATTAATAATTGAGTAGTTTCTCTATGGCAATTTTGACTTTATTGGCGTTGGGCAACATAGCAGCCTCAAGATCTGAATTTAAAGGGATAGCAGGCGCGTCAACCGAAGCAACAATTTCAATTGGCGCATCGAGATTTTTAAAGCAAAGTCTTTGCAAACGTCCTGCAAGGCCAAGGGTAAAAGTATTTTCAATTGATTCTTCAGTGACCAACAAAATCTTGCTGTGGCGTTCGCAAAGTGCAGTCATGGCATCCATGTCAAGCGGATTGATACTTCTGAGGTCGAGAATTTCAACTTGGCCATCAAAAGATGCAGCAGCTTCTGCTGACCAATAAACGCCGCGGCCATAGGTTATAATTCCAAGTGAAGTGCCTTTTGAAAGATGTTCGGTATTGGCCTCTTGTACCATTCTTGCCTTGCCAATTGGCACAATGTAATCAGCACTTGGTTCAGTACTCATGGCGCCTTCTGTACCCGGAATTTTGGACCAATATAAGCCTTTGTGTTCTAGAATAACCACCGGATTTGGGTCATAGTAAGCAGCTTTAAGCAAGCCCTTGAGATCGGCACCAGTTGACGGATAAACCACCTTGATGCCGCGGATATTAGCCAAGACAGATTCTACACTCGATGAATGGTAAGGGCCACCTGAACCATAGGCGCCTATTGGGACGCGAATGACGCATGATACTGGCCATTTACCATTAGAAAGATAATTGGATCTAGAAACTTCAGTGAAGAGTTGATTGAGACCAGGCCAGATATAGTCGGCAAATTGAACCTCAACAATTGGCTTTAAACCAACCGCTGACATCCCGACAGTTGAGCCAATTATAAACGCTTCTTGAATTGGTGTATTAAAAACGCGGTTGTCACCAAAAGTTTGAGCCAAGGTTGCCGCCTCGCGAAAAACCCCACCCAAACGGCCTCCAACATCTTGACCATAGAGCAGCGCCTCTGGGTGCTGTTCCATGATCTCGCGCATGGCAAACAAGGCTGAATCTACCATGACGGTTTTCTTCTTTCCTTGTGGGGCGCGCTCCCCTACTTCTTCAGTAACGGTAGTTGACGCAAAAATGTGATCTTGAATGCTTGAAGGGTCTGGATCTGGGGCTTGAAGTGCTTGCTCGTAAGCTTCATCGATTTCTTTTCTGACTTTGGCTTCTAGATTGATAAACTCAGCCAAACGCACCTCTTGCTGTTCGAGTGCAGTTCTTAGTTTCGGGTAAGGGTCAGCTTTTGCCGCTTCTTCGAGGTCGTCGCGGTACCACTCTTTGCGAACACCTGAAGTGTGGTGACCAAGTAAAGGAACTTTGGCATGGATCAGAAATGGACGGCGCTCATTTCTTACCAAGTTAATTACTTCTTCTACAGTTTGGTAACAAGCCCAGAAATCGGTGCCGTCAATGGTGCGCGCCTCAATGCCATGGAAACCTTTGATATATTCAGAGATATCTTGAGCTCTTGTTTCTTTTGCGTTTGCAGAGATGTCCCAGCCGTTGTCTTGCACTAAATAAATGATCGGAAACTGCTTGAGCGCAGCCATTTGAAAAGCTTCTGAAACTTCACCTTCCGTACAAGATGCATCTCCTAATGAACAAACAACAACAGGTGCATCTTCAGGACTCCAGTCGGCAAGCCCAGTTTTTTCTTTGTATTGAATACCCATAGCCACGCCAGTAGTTGGGATGGCTTGCATGCCGGTTGCCGATGATTGGTGCGGTATTTTTGGTAAATCTGGGCGATTCAAAGAAGGATGTGAATAATAGGTGCGCCCTCCAGAGAAGGGGTCGTCCTTTTTAGCAAAGACCTGCAACATGAGTTCTTCAGGTTTCATGCCAATTCCGAGCAGCAAGCTGTCGTCGCGGTAATAAGGAGAGACCCAGTCTTGGGCTTTGAGCTGCAAACCAACAGCCAATTGAATGGCTTCGTGCCCGCGCGATGTAGCGTGAACATATTTGGCAGTTACCTCTTTATGCTGCTCATATTTTTCAGCCATCGTTTTGGCAGTGCACATGAGTTCAAATGCGCGCCACGAAATATCTTTTTGTTTTGATTGACTCATTTTTTCAATTCGGTTGAGCAAATATACACAATGCTCTTAGATGAAGGCCTGCTTCAATTACTGAAGACTTTGGTATTTTTGTGAAAAAAAATCAAGATGTTGGGATTGAAAATGGCAACAGACCCGCGTTGGGTGAAAATTGTCGAAAAGAATATTGAAGAAATTTTAGTAGACCACGCCTACTGCGAGCAAAAAGCAGCAAGCAACGCCATTTCTATGATTGTTCAGTATCCGCAGTACCCAGACCTAGTTGCCGCCATGAGTGCTATCTGCAAAGAAGAAATGGAACACTTTGAAATGGTGCATCAAAAGTTACAAGAAAGAGGATTGCAACTCGGTTTTGAGCGCAAAGATCCTTATGTCAATGACCTTTCTCTCTATTTAAAGCACGGCAAAACAAATAGCACGCCTGCAGGCGTTTTTGTCAATAAAATGCTTTTTGCAGCCATGATAGAAGCCAGAAGTTGTGAACGTTTTAAAATTTTATCGGAGCAAATTAATGATGCTGACCTGCGCGAGTTTTACAGAAGCCTTATGGAAAGTGAAGCGCGCCATTATACTACTTTTCTTGGTTTCGCTAGAAAATATGGCCAGGGAATTGATGTCGACAAGGCTTGGAAAGAATTCTTGGCCTTTGAAGCCGAACTAATGGAAAGTTACGGCAAAAAAGAAACGATGCACGGTTAGGCGCATCGTTTCAAAAATTGGTGGTGCTAGACTAATTTAAAACGAGAGTAAAATTCCGGCATTCACACCACGCACCTTCGGGGCAGATCCTTCGTTAAAGACATCCGTCAGGCCATAAGTCATGTATAAACTCCAATCACCATAGCCTACAGTTGCCATCAGGCTTGCTTGAAATGGATTGAATTGAAAATCATCTTTAGTTTTGTCTTTGTTCTTCTTGCCATCGGCTTCCCATTTTTGCTCTTGACGTGCATCAATACGAATACCACCAACAACTCCGGCTGAAATATTCCAGGCCTTTTCTGGATTTTTGTTAGTGCTGATTTGCAATAAAAGTGGTGCTTGTAAGTAAGAAGAAGTCAGGACGTTTTTTGTATAATTAACACCTGTGTTGATTCCGATCAGGGTATCGTTTACTACGCCTAAATCATAGCTTCCTTTCAAGGAATAACGATTCCATTGGATGCCCAAACCAGTAACTATACCAAGATAATCTTTGATAATTGGGAAGCGTTTCTCAGCAAGGTTAACTTGTAAGCCAATACTTTTAGCTGGATCTAGTGTCAAGAACCCGAGTTCTGAATCTGTTGCGATTTGATTGCTAGTATTCAAAAAGCCATTTGCATTGATGCCTAAACCTGACCAAATGGCATTACCATCACCGGTAGTCTCGCAGCCATCGCAATTGTTTTCAGAGTTCCATTCTTCCGCGTATTGCTCTTCGTCGTTTTCGATGATTACTTTTTCATCAATAATAATTTTTCTTTGCCCCTTGCCGTTTGGTCCTTCCAAAGCTTTTAATTGATCGAGGTCTTTGAGGTCTTTAGATTCCAAAATGACAATTTTCATATTGCCAATTTTGATTTGTGTTGTATCAGAAGATCCGTCAACTGAAGAACGAATGATTGTTGTATCCATAAATACGTCGACACGGGTCACCATGGAATCATTCAAATAGATACTTTTCATTTCTTCGGTAAGCATGGAATCCATTTGATCGATGCGGCCATTGATCATGATGATGGTGGTATCATTGCCTTGAATTTTGACAATTTTCTTGGTTTCGTTTTGCTGAGCAAATAAGGCGAAACCTGCAAATAAAAATGTTGAGAGTAATTTGATTTTCATTTTTTATTGATTTTGAACCTATGACGAGGCGTATTGATTTTTGTTACAATTATTTTTTTGCACGGCTGCGTTCAAAGCTGATTGGCCCCAATTGAAACACGATTTTATCGGTGGCCGAGCCTTCTTCTACATCGTAACGTACAGGAATGCCAATGGTTTCACTTGCATAACGCGCAATTGTTTCATAACGGAGGTCTGTGGTTGGGGCCGTAGTGCCAAACAAGCGTTCGTTTGTTTTTTGGAGTAAGAAAGTTTTGACGGTTACCGGTTCTTTTGCTAAGGCACTTTTTACAACTTGTCTGTTGTTTTGTTCTGGAGTGTTGGGACCAGCATTTTGATCAGAATAGCGTGCTGTTGAAGGAGCTTGGTTATTATTAGCTGCAAGCGCTGCTTGATTGACATTTTGCGCCACAAAAATTTCAGGGTTTTCTAGTGCCGAAGGAATGATTTCCTCTACAATACAGTCTCGTGGTGGAAGATCAACAATGTGCGGGTGATCTGCAACTTTTGTACTTGTGGCACTTGCAAATAATCCTGTGGTAACTTCTCCTGAATGATTAATGATTCCCTTTTTATTTGCCTTTAATTTAGCCTGAACAAGAGTTTTTTTCTGAATTAAGCCAGGTTGATCATTTTCTTGGCCAATCAAAAATATGGTCAATAAAATTGCTGCGGCTGAAGCACAAATAGTGGCTAAAACAGATTTGAATTGAATCTGGCGAATTGGCGCTTCTTTTAAGAGCGTTTCAATATGTGGATATGTGACGTTGAGGTCAGGCTGTAATTGAGTATGTTGAATTTGGGCTGCTACTTTTTGGTAGTTGGTATCTTGACCCAATTGTTTTAATAAAAGTTCCTCATTCGGAGACAAGATGCCTTCTAAATTTCCAATGGCTAGTTTTTCATAGGGGTGCCCTTCCTCTGTAGCGTATGTAGCCATATTTTCTAAATTGGTCTTTAGTAAAGATGGCCCCGTATAAGAGTGCTTTTCAGGGAACAGTGTAATTGGATCCTCTAAATCGAATTGAAAATCGGGGTTTGCTGCCAAAAAATCGTTTAACAAAGCAGTTTGCTCTTTGGAGAGCGTACCATCATGGTAGGCCAATATTAAATCTGCTATTTGAACTTCTGTTAATTTCATATTAGTACCTCCATTTTACCAATATATTGTTTTAAAAAGCGGCGCGCTCTGAAAATGTAAACCTTGACTTGGTCTACCGAAAGCGCCGTCATTTCGGCTATTTCTTGGTAGCTGTAACCTTCGAAATCTCGGAGGGTGAGCACCGTTCTTTGGATGTCATTGAGTCGGGCAACACCTTCATCGATGAGTTGTTGAACATCGTGAGCCACGCCTGGGCTGTTCACTGGATCTGGCAAGGAACTGAGATGCTGTTGCTGTAGACTCTGCCTGCGACTGCGGTCAATTTGTAGGTTGACAACAGTTCTGAACAAATACGACTTGACGCGTTGGTAATCTACGGTATCAAGACGCAGCCAGAGCCGTTCAAACGCATCTTGGACAAAATCTTGGGCAAGGTCGGTGTCTCTGACGTTCTTTAAAGCAAAACGATAGAGGCCATCCGAAAATTCGCGGACACAAGCATTATATTCCTGTACAGTCATCGTGACAATCAGAAGACGACTTCAAACTTCTTTTGTTACAAAAAAAGTTTTTATTGCTTGTATTTATCTTGGTACTTGTGATAAAGCTCTTCTTGGAAATTAGTAGTTGGGCACAATTTGCCATTGATGAGAATTAAGCTGACGGCATTGGTTTTCATTTCTAGTGCCGGGCCTTTTGAAACGAAAAACGTGGCCTTTTTACCAGCTGCCAAAGTACCGTAATCTTGGTCAATTCCCATGATTTTACAAACATTTAAAGATACTGTCTGCAAGGCTTCTTCTTCGCTGAGCCCATAAGCCATGGTTGTTCCCGCCTGAAAAGGCAAGTTTCTGGTGTTCATGGCTTGCATGTCGCCGTCATTTTGTAGACAAAACAAAATGCCCTGTGCTTTCAATAATGCAGGCAAACGAAAGGGTTGGTACGTGAGGTCATCTTCATGTCTAGGCAAACTATGTATGCGATTGAGCATAACGGGGATTTTTGAATCTTTGAGTTTTGGGCCCACTAAATGTGCTTCGTCGCCACCAACAATCACTGGGAAGGGCAAAGCAAAAGCTTGTGCAAAATCTATGATGTCCACGATTTGTTGGATGCTCTCCGCATGAATATACACTCGTTTTGTGCCTTTAAAACAGGCCTTCATGGCTTGGATTCTGAGCTCCACGACTGGCTCTGTGCGGTCAAATGCTGCGGCCTTGGCCGTTTGGAAAAAGTTGTATATCAGCTGTTTGTCTTGCGCATAAGTTTCCTTGTTAGAAGGCCAATTGACATGAATGCCATCATTGGCAACGATGGTAGCGTCTTCCCAGCTCCAACCCGATAAATTCATAATGGCAGAAGTCCCTGAGATGAGTCCGCCTCTTGGTGTGGCTTGTGTAATCAGCACACCATTGGTTCTTACGGTTTCTACAACCCTTGATTCGACATTAAATGCAACTTGCGCACGCACATGTGGATTCCAAATACCCACATCGTTGAAGTCACGAGTGGCCCTTACAGCATCAATTTCGGTAAGGCCTAATGTATTGTTTGCTGAAACTAGGGCCGGATAAATATGCTGGCCGTTGAGTTGAATGATGGTATCCCAATCTTTTGGGTCAAAAGTTTGTGTGAGGGCATTTTTGACAAACACAATGCGGTCATTGACAACACCAATTGCGGCAGACTCCAGTACCTGACCATCGCCAATATGCGCAACGCCATTGAGTAGCAGCGTGCGTTGACCTAATGCAACCAATTGCCATCCGAGGCATAAAAATAAAAGTAACTGCTTCATGATTAATGGGTGTTTTCTTGGGTTTCTGCTTCCTCTCCAAGTGTGTCACAATGGAAATGTTTTTTTACTTTCTTCTGTGGAGCTTTGCTCGGCTCTCCAAACTCGTTAGAGGCCAACATCAGTGCCAATATGCGGTTGCGTTCTTTTTGAATTTGGGTCAGTTTAGCTTCCTGAACTGCTTCTTCATAGTAAATAACTCCATCAACAAGTGTCATGGATGATCTGGCCGTGATACTAAGCGGGTTGGCGGTCCATAAAACTAAATCGGCATCTTTGCCCGCTTTCACACTCCCCATTCTTTGATCGAGGTGTAGGATTTTTGCCGGATTAAGTGTGACTAATTTCCAAGCTTCTTCTTCAGTCATGCCGCCATATTTGATGGCTTTTGCAGCTTCTTGATTCAAGCGGCGACCCATTTCTGCGTCGTCAGAATTTAGACAAACCAAGACACCTTGTTCTTGCATGAGGGCAGCATTATAAGGTATGGCGTCATTGACCTCAAATTTATAAGCCCACCAGTCAGAAAAAGTAGAACCAGCTACACCATGAGCTTTCATTTTGTCAGCCACTTTGTATCCTTCTAAAATATGGGTAAAAGTATTGACTCTGAAACCCATTGAATCGGCAACATGCATCAACATATTGATTTCAGACTGAATATAAGAGTGACAAGTAATGAAGCGTTCGGAACGCAAAATTTCAGACAACACCTCTAATTCGAGATCAACTCTTGGGGCTGTTTTAGATTTACCCGCTTTGTAGTCGTTCCATTCTTTTTGATAAGCTATGGCACGATAGAAGCCATCATAGAAAACTTGCTCAACGCCCATTCTGGTTTGTGGAAAGCGAACGGTGTTGAAATCGCCCCAATTGGCCTGCTTGACATTCTCTCCGAGTGCAAACTTGATGAATTTAGGTGCGTTATCGATGAGTAATTCGTCTGGTGTTTGTCCCCACTTGAGTTTGATAAGCGCCGATTGGCCGCCAATGGCATTTGCCGAACCATGTAAAAGTTGCGCAGCTGTAACGCCGCCTGCAAGTTGTCTGTAAATATCGATGTCGTCGGGGTTCACAACATCTGCAATACTGACCTCAGCAGAAATGGATTGCCCTCCTTCGTTCACCCCTTTTGAAATGGCAATATGCGAATGTTCATCGATGATGCCACTTGTTAAATGCAGTCCTTTTGCATCCACGACTCTAGCTCCTGCCGGCGCTGCGATCGATTGGCGGCTCACCTTGATGATTTTTCCGTCTTGTACAAGCACATCGGCGCCAACCAAAATTCCTTCTTTTTCATTGGTCCAGACAGTGGCGTCTTTGAATAAAATTGTTTTGGTTTTTTGCACTTCTGTATTTCCAAAAGCCATATTTGGAAACCATACTGCCCCGTTGTGTAAAGTATCCGGTTTCAGGCTAGTTAAAGGTTGGAGCTCTGTTTTTTTGTTCTGAATGGCAGACCAACGGATCCAGGCGCCTTGTGCATTGGTGCCCTCGCCTTCTAGAACTGCTCCGTCTTTCAAAACTTTACCGTGTAATTGAATGAGTTGTTTTTCGGGTTGCCCTAAAGACAAGAACTGAAGCGCAATATCTTGTTGATTCAGGATGACATTAGCTTTGGCAGTGAGCGTGTCTGTTCCTTTCACTAACCATGCTTTAGCTTGAGGACGCTCGGGAGTTCCGCTGATTTGTAAGCCATACGTTTGATTTTCAAAGCGGAGTGTATAGGTGCCTATAATTTGGGCTGTATTTGGTGTTTTCCAGACTTTTTGCGCGCCTTGATTCCAAGACTCCAATAATTGAGCTTCATGGGTGAATGGATTGCCATTATAGATTGAAAAACTGGCCAATTTTCCGACTTCCAAAGTGCCAATTTGACCTTCAAGACCAAGCCAAGCAGCCGGAATGGTGGTGAGGGCGGCAAGTGCCTGATTGGGCGCCAAACCTCTATTAATGGCTTTGCGTAAGTTCGTCCAGAACTGATCGGCATTTTTTAAACCTTGTGTACTGATGGCAAAATCGAGCTGCTGCTTCGCTAAAAGCGCTGCATTGGCAGGCGCAAGCTCCCAGTGCTTGAGGTCACTGAGTGGAATTTGATTGGCTAAATAAGGATCTTTGACATCGAAGGCCTCGGGGAAATTAAGTGGTAAAACAAGTTTTGTATGGAGCTCTTTTAGTGTCTGAGCAATGGCGTATTCATTGCCTGAACCCACATAAATAAAAGGACTTTTAAATTCTTTGGAAATTTTTTCAGCACGCAGAATCTCATATTTGTCGGTGGTTTTGAAAAAGGTAGGCAAGGTGTAAATGCTTTGCCATTGATTCAAAGATTCGGAGTATGGTGGTTTAGTAGCGTTAGTCGAATAATAATTTAAGTCATATAAAGCCTGACGAAGTAAAGCAATAGCGCCCATTTGTGACGACGGATACCCTTGATGACTTCCACCCTTTTCAAAAGAATAATATTGCGCCGCTTTTGCTTTGACAATCTGACGATGCACTGGACCCTCACCTAATCCTACAAATGCACCGCTACCCCTGACAATTCCGTCTGTAAAATGAGTCAGTGCAAATCCAAAACCAGCTTGTTGAAGTTGCTCAGCTTTAGCTGCCTGATACTGATAAGCCGCGGACGCAGCAAGCTCCGGATGAATCGCCTCATTCCAGTAATAGGCACCCTCTTTATTGGATTCCATTTGTGGGCGCCATCCACTTCCTTCGTACTTAACAGGTTCTAGGCCCACATCTGAATAAAGTTCGACAAAAGATGGGATGATATATTTTCCGGTGTAATCAAGCACTACGGCTCCGTCTTGCTTGATTTGCTTTGCGACCTTAATAATTTTGCCGTCTTTTATAAGTAGATCAGTGGTTTGAGCCGTCTCGCCTGGCTTGATCATCAAAGTGGCATTTTGAAGGAGGATATAGTTTGGTTCAGTGGCTTTAACGCCATTTTCAGGTCCAAATTGTGCCCTTAACTCGAGTGAAACGAAGACACTCAAGCAGAAAAATAAAAAGCTTGCTTTCATATGGTGTGAAAATACAAAAACTCTGAGAAATAAGCTTGCTGATTTAGGCCTCAGGAACATATTTAAGCGCCTCTCGTTTGGCTAGCCCTTGTAAGTTTTCTTCTAGCACAACATGTTGCACCCAAATTGGATTCCATTTAGACACCTCCCTCAAAGACCATCCGATGGCCTTTTGAATAAAAAATTCTTTATTCGATTTAAAAGTTCGAATATAATATTGCAAAAGATCTAGGTTGGTTTTTTGCTTGTATTTCAATTGATGGATGATGAGGGTACGATGCAACCAAAAATGCTCGGAATCTTCCCATTCTTTAGCTAAGGCGGTAAATTCTTCAGGAAATTTTGTTGCAAAATGCCCCACACTGTGCGAAGCAACTAGGTCTAGGGAATCCCACCAAGTTTGATTGCTTAAGATAAAAGTAAGCGCAGAGCCGTCTGAGGGTTGGGCAATTTTTTTGTAGTTGGCAAGTAAAAAATCAATGGCAATATATTGAACTTCACGGTATTGATTTGCCCAACATTCATAAATGAACTCCCAAGATGCGGAGGGCTTGAGTTGCAGCAGCTGTGCTTTGTGCTTTTGAAAAATTTCTTTTCGCGGGCCCGACATCACGCCTATAAAAGAGAAATTGTTTTTCATGTAGGCCTCCATCTGCTCAACGCGATTAGGGTCCTTGACGCGCTCCAAAGAATGTTGAATGTCTTGAACTAATTCATGCATGCTGAAAAAATAAAAAATGGCAAATCATAAGCCGGGTTCTGTACCAATGGCTGCACGCAGCTTTGGTGTCTATCATTTATCTAGCTCCAAACTCACGCTTGGAGTCCATCAACCTACCCTCCGAGTCAGGCGAGCAGCCCTCTCTGCTTGCGCAGGCCCCGGTATATTTGGTCTTTCAGCTCGTAAGGTTTACCCTGCCCTGCTTATCACTAAGCAAGCGGTGGGCTCTTACCCCACCTTTTCACCTTTTCCCCAGTAAACTGAGGTAGTTTAATTTTCTGCGGCACTTTCTGTACCACAACCATCGCTAGTTGCAGCCCTTCCTGTTAGGAAGTACGACGCTCTGTGCTGCCCGGACTTTCCTCTTTTCAAATGAAAAGCGATAGACTGATTTGCCGAAACAAAGGTATTAAAGTTTAACGAGCTTTCTTACGAATTGTCCTTTTGAGGCGTGTAGGATTAAAGTGTAGGTTCCGGAAGGCAATTGTGTAAGGTCGATATAACCTATAGAACTGGTATTTTCCTCGACTTGAACCACTTTGCCCATGGAATTCAAAACCTCGATGCGTTCCAATAAAATTGGCGTTTGAAAGAAAACTAAATCGGAGCATGGATTTGGTGAAAGCACCAATTGTGCGTCGAGTTCAGAGATACTTGCATCTAAGCCCAAGTAATTATCCTGGTATTCAATGGAGGTAATCCCCTGCCCCTGCTGACCAAAACCTCCTTCAATGACCTTGAGTAAATAATCTTTTTTACCGTTTGTCCACCACTCGTATTCGGTGGTTGTAAAACTTGGTGGAGCAATCCAGGCACCCTGACCAAAAAATGTTTGATAAATAGAATCTGTTTCTTCGATGTCGTGGCGAATTCTGAGTGCTTGGAAAGTGCCGTAAGGTGTTGTGAGTGTTCCCCAGCCATCTACCGTTGAGCTGCGCTGGCGGTGCTGAATGAACTTAATATCGGCAGCCGGATTCAAGTCGACATAAGTATAGCCCCGAGAGGTGTAAGCGTCATTGAAATTGAGTGGTAATTCGTATCTGGTTTCGATGGTATCAGATTTAAAAGGTAAACCCTGACCTTGTACATCAATTGAATAACCAATGCTTGTAATGGCACTTGAAGTTCTTTTTGAGTATTGGGCTAGATTTGATAATTCAATCGGAAGAAAAGCTGAAAATTGCTCGATAGGCAAGGCTGTGGAAGGATTGTAATAACTAGCTCTGTATGGGGTTGAGGCGATAGGGCCATAGGTGGCAATGATTAAAAATGAGTTGAAGTCTAGCGCCTCATAATTTTTCAAGGTTTGAGTTTGAGCACTCAGTTGAGAGAAATCCCAGGTGGCATTTGGGCCAGTAGTTTGAAGGTCGAGAGGTATTGGCGCTGCTTGGCTATAACGTATGGTGTCATTGGCATTGGCGTGGTCTGCAACAGCCACGGTGATTTGGGCGAATATTTGCGGACATAAAAATAGGACTAATGCACTGAAGGCTAATTTCATAATTGGAGTTTGTAGATAAAATTAGATTTTTTATTCGACTTAGAGATGCTAACTTTACGTCATGTCAGCAGTCATTGAAGCATATTACCATACTTGGGAATCAGAGCTTACCCTGCTGCGCACCGATGACCCCTTGGTCAATATCGATTTCAATAAAGTAGTTGGCGAACCTGCGGCCCTTTGGGACGGAACTACCATAGCTCAATCTATTCTCAAAGAAACCAGAAAAATCAAACGCGAACAAGGTATCGATGCCTTGGTCTTGACAACAGGCGTATTGCAATGGCAAAAAGGTCAAAAAAAATTACAAACACCTGTTTTTCTGCACGAAGCACTTAGTTTTCAGGCCGAGCAAAAAAACTTAGAATTTGCAGAACAAGCCGAACTGAATCCATTTATCAAACTTTACCTAAAGAATGAATGGCAACTAGAAGCGCCAGACAATCCAAGTGTTGAGTGGATCGAGACCCTCATACAGAAAGGTGTTTTTGAAAGTTATACTCCTGCCACTTATATTGGAAATTTCCATCCTCAGCGTTATGAACTAAGAAGAGAATGGGACGCGCTAAAAACTCAAGATGAGTTTTCAACGGCCATGCTTCAGGTACTTGGAGATTTCGACCAAGAAATCATAGCGAACGGGAAACAATTTGAAGACAGTATTTCACCTCTTGATCCCGATCAAAAAAAGGCACTAGAACTGGCCTCAAACACCTCTTGTGTCATTTATGGACCTCCTGGAACGGGTAAGTCTGCTGTCCTGAGTAATTATATCGCGCAACTCATTTTTGAGCAAAAAAAGGCGCTTGTTGTGAGTGAAAAACGCGGCGCACTGGAAGTACTCAAACACAGGTTGACAGAAGTTGGTTTGGGTCAGTATTGTTTGGTGGCGCCCAATAAAAATGAACTCAAGGGCTTTTACCAGCAGCTGCAATCTGATTTTCAAGCTTTACTTCAGGCCAATCCCAAGCCAAAGGCATTACAAATAAATGCGACAACTAAAGCTGCCCAATATTGGCAAGAACGCCATGAACTCCAAAAAGAAACCAAGCAAAGCTTTGAAGCACTTCAGGAACTTTTTGGCACAAAACGTATTGTCAGTAACGCGTCAAATGCGCGTTGGAAACAATGGTTAGTACATCGCGCTTATCAAAAGCAAATTCCTACGGCGTTGTTCGAAATTTTACCGCAACTCGGTAAAGTCTGGTCCGAAAAAGAAGCCCTTTGGTTAGAAAAAGCATGGGAAGAGTGGCAGCTTTTACGCGCAGCATTGAAAAACGACTTTGCGCTTGAAAAAACTAGTGATTTAGACGAACTCGCTAAAAAAAGTCTCATTTGTCAGCAATTTCAAACGCAAGTTTTTCAAAAATATGCCAAACAGATTTTGGCACAGCAACAGGGTCTTGAAAAAACACTAACACAACATTTACAAAAAGAAAAAAAGCTGGCGCTCCTAGAGGAAAACCTCAGCGCATGGCTACAAATTCCTAGCAAAGAAGAATTTCCGCTCTTAAAAGCAAGGTCAGAGGAAAGCGGGTTCTTCAAAAAAAGACAGTGGCGCAAACTGGCACAGCAGTGGTTGCGTTTACCTGAACTTCAACTGGGTCAATTTGAAAAAGACCTGAATCTTTATTGGCTATCGAAAGTGCAAGTGCAGCAATACCAGCTGAAACTTGAAGGAATGGGTCTTGAATTGAACAAACAAGATTTACTCATTTTATTGCAATTGCTCAAGCAAATCAATTGGGAAGCGCTGTCATGGTATCAAGGATTAGCTTCAACCGAACGTTCGTTATACGTTTCAAAACAAACCCAAATTTATCGTTTAGCGAGTTTGAACCGCGAGTTATTTCAAACGACTGAACTTCCATTTGCAGCACTCCAAATTCAACTTTCAAAAGTATTTGAAACCTTACAAGCAAATTTAGATAAGCTGCAACAAGTTCCATTTGAACTTTGGTCGACACTCAGGCAAGATGAGGAAGTAGCCGTGGCGCTCAAAGATGAATTTTGGGGCTATTTGCGCACTCAATTTCCATTGTTATACCAATGGGATGAGCATGTTATCAAGCGTGAAATAGAGACTACACTCGACCAAAAACTAGTCGCGCAACAGCTTTTTCAAGAAAAGGTGCAGCAGCGTCAACTTGACAAATTTCAAGAACTTGAGCATTTGCTAACTGCTCCTATTCGAAAGCTCAACGAAGCACAAAAAATAGCCCGACAAAATCTGCGTAAAGGCAAGTCAATCCTCGTGAAAGAAATGGCCAAAACACGGCAGTTTAGCTCACTTAAAACACTACTTGAAGGGCCTGCTGCAGACTGGCTTTTTGCCATTTATCCGGTATGGTTGTTAAGCCCTGCTTTAGTAGCTAGCAGTTTACCAATGCAACGCTCATTGTTTGATTTCGGACTCTTTGATGAAGCGAGTCAGTTGCCCTTGAGCCATGCAATTGGCGCGCTACAGCGCGTAGAAACAGCCCTCATTGCCGGAGATCCAGAACAAATGAGCCCAAGTTCTTACTTTTCAGCTCAAGCAGATGGTGTCATCGATCTTTTGCATCAGGCGGCCTTTCACTTGCCAGGTCAGTTATTGCGTTATCATTACAGAAGTGAGCATCCTAGCCTCATTGCCTTCTCCAATCAGCATTTTTATAAAAATGAACTGCAAACATGGCCATCCACTAGCACCCATACTACGGCAATCTTTCAACACTATGTAGCCGACGGGCAATATCTTGAGCGACAAAACATCAACGAAGCGCAAGCATTGGCCAAAGACCTCAGTAAGCTCTTGAAGCAAAACGATAAAATTGGCGTAGTGGCTTTTTCTGCGCAACAATTGCAGTGTATTCATGCGCAACTTTCCACAAAAGACCAAGCGCTTTTAGAGGACAAGATCAATGAAAGACAAGCATTTTTCTTGGCGCTCGAGCAAATTCAAGGCGAAGAATGCGATCATTTACTCATTAGCTTTAGTTTTGGGAAGAATGAAAATAACGAGTTCAACCTGCGCTTTGGACCTATGAACCAAGCGCAAGGCAGCAAAAGACTCAATGTCCTGCTAACCCGTGCTAGAAAATCGTTGCACTTTTATTGCTCAGTAAAGGCGGCTGATTTTCCGGCAAAAAGAAGCGAAAGTGTTGATTTGATTTACCGTTGGTTTTTATTTCTAGAAGACCCTCAGCTACAAACAAAAAGTCATGACCCACATGAAATTTTGGCTAATGCTCGTGATTTTGACACGTATTTGCATTGTTATCGGGTACTGAAGCAGCGTTTGTGTCTGCCGAATCGCGTTTAGGAACCGGATCATAGCCAAAACCACCTCTCGGATGACAGCTAGATATGCGTTTCAAGCCTAGAAATGTTCCTTTGATTGGCCCCCAAACCTGTATGGCTTCGATCATGTAAGACGAACACGTGGGTGTGTAGCGGCAAGTTGCCGGAAATAAAGGCGAAATAAAAAGTTGGTAAACTCTTACCAATAAGATGAGCGGAAATCCGAGCCACTTTTTTAAAATGCGCATGGGTAAAATTAAGCATTTCAACATTGTGGTGTGTAAAGACAATTGTTGTAACAAAAATTCACCTTGGGGTTATTTGTATTTTTAAATCATGAAAATCAGTACGCTCCTCTCCGGTCTTATTTTAACCTTCCAATTACAACAAATAATAGCTCAGCCCCTCAGCACTTGGGAGGCCGACAAAATCAATGTGCATCAGGCACACGGCGTACACACTATAATGCATGCCGAAGCCCTTTTTGAAGACCGTTGGGATCAGCTTCCGCAGGCTCAGTTCTGGAAAAAAATCATGTTACTTGCCCCTGACTCTTGTTTGGTCAATATAGCAGCTACGCGTCAAGTCCTTGCAAAAATGTCGAATCGCGACTGGAACCGCCAAACTGAAGCGCAAAAAGATAGCACGCGTCAAGCCTTAAGAATTGCCTATGGTTTGCCATCTACAGAAAGAATCTATGTCACTACTGGCAAAAATGACTTCTATAAGTTTAATGAAGTGTATCCTAGTTTGTCAAAAGGAGTATCAGCATTTGAACGTTACGGCGTTGACCCTTGGTATGCGCAAGCCATTTTGTTAATTGAAAGCCCTGCACAAATGCGCAAATCATCTACTGGAGCTTATGGTGCATTTCAATTGATGCCTAGTGTAGCGAGGTCACAAGGATTAATAGTAAATAGTGAAACGGACGAAAGGAAAGATTTTGAGCGCTCTGCTTATGGCGCTGCACAATTGATTCGCAAAATTTGCATTCCTGAGGCCAAGAAAATTTTA
The DNA here is from genome assembly GCA_041168645.1 of Bacteroidota bacterium. GTDB lineage: Bacteria > Bacteroidota > Bacteroidia > Flavobacteriales_D > Crocinitomicaceae > UBA952. The sequence continues at coordinate 20,882 of JBEEKM010000022.1, forward strand.
GCTGCACATCAAATAACCTACAATGAATCGGACATGTGGTTTCGCCTTTTTGTACTACATGTTTACCACGCAGGAGCGATGAATGTAGCCGCAGTTGTCAATAAAATTCAACCAACTGAAGGTTCGCAAGAACTCATTAAAGCCATGTGGCAAAATTCAGCTGCTGGTTTTGGAAATAATTCGCAAAACTATTCTCAGTTGGCCTTAGCTGCCCAATTGATTTTGCACGACATGGTTTATCAAAATTGTACTGAAATCAGCCCTTGTGTGGGTCGTTAAGCCAGTACATTTGACCTTGATCAATCTTTAAATTTGCTTCAAAATTATTGGTGTACAAAGCTCCTGTACCAAAGCCCTGCGCTAGGGTTAACGGATAACAAGCGCCAAATTGCACAATAGCATTGAGCCCGATTGAACTTTCCAAGGCGCTGGTGAGCCACCAGTCAATTCCCAAACTTTCTGCAATGGCAATCCATTCTTTGGTGCCCGTAAAACCACCGTGTAAACTTGGTTTTAAAATGATGTATTGTGGCTTGATTTCGGAGAGCAAGGCCACCCGTTCTTGATACGTATTGACACCTATTAATTCCTCATCGAGAGCAATAGGTACAATGTTTTCCCGACACAAACGAGCCATTTCTTGCCCCTGCCCTGCATGAATGGGCTGCTCAATACTATGCACTTTTAAAGCTTTCAATTCGGCTAAAATGGCTGCTGCGCTTTGTGCGGAAAAGGCACCATTGGCATCTACCCTAACGGTGATTTGCTGCTCTGAAAAATGTTGGCGAAGCTCTTGGATGAGCACCAATTCTTCCTCCCAAGCAATCGCGCCAATTTTAAGCTTGACAACCTTGAAACCTTGCGCAATTTTTTGCTGAATTTGCTCGCGCATATTCATTTGTGTGTCCATCCAAACCAAGCCATTGATCGGAATGGACTGCTCCTTTCTTGTAAAAGGAGTATCAAAAAGAAGGGGGTATTTCTCTGCCTGAATGCTGAAGATCAAAATTTCTAAGCCGAAAATAAACGACGGATAAGCTGTCCACTTGACAACAAATTGCAACCAAGATGCTGAAGACATGAAAGCGGGCGTTGTCCATAACTCAAGGGAAGTCAAGGCTTCAGCTAGAAAACTATTTAGTTGACTTTGGTATTGCGTTTCATCTTGAAATTCTGGTGACAAACCCGGTATGATCGGGAATTCTGTCTCGATTTGGCGGCCACTAGTTGTCGTGTATGTAAAAATCCAGGAGGGTTTGCTATGCAGTACTCCGCGACTGGTGCCTGCTGGTTTTTTGAAAATCAGGCGGTGCAAACGCAATTGATCAAGCATGATGATACGGTTCTCCTTTTAATATACTGTAGGCCCGATAGAGCTGCTCGAGAAAAATCATTCTTACCATCTGGTGCGAAAAGGTCATTTTGGAAAGGGATAATTTGTAATCGGCGCGTTGGTAAACCGCTGCGCTGAAGCCGTAGGCGCCGCCAATAATGAAAACAAAAGGGCCTGCGTGCTGTAGTTGTTTTTTATCTATCCAGGAGGCCAATTCTTCAGAACTAAAGTGCTGTCCATTTTCATCGAGGAGCACCACAAAATCTTGTGGCTGTAGTTTTTCAAGTAAGAGTTGCCCTTCCTTTTCTTTGATCTGGGCCTTACTTAATGCTTTCGGATTTTTGACGTCGGGAAGTTCGAGTCTTTCAAATTGGCAGTAATGAATGAGTCTGCTTTGGTAACGCTGTTCACCGACTTTTAAATCGTCGAAAGCAGTTTTGCCAATGACTACAAACTTAACCTTCATGCTTATACCGCTTCGACACCTTTGAGTTCAGGCGCCGCAAGTTTGAGCGCTTCCTCGAGGCCACCTTTGATGGTCATTTGCGACATCGAGCAGTCACTGCAAGAACCCAATAAACGCACTTGAACAATAGCGTCATCGGTGATATCAACCAATTCCATGTCGCCGCCGTCAGCGTGCATAAAAGGTCTGAGTTGATCTAGTGCATCGAGCACTTTTGCGCGTAATTGTGCTTTCTCCATCAAATTAAGCTTTTGGCGTTGCAGCGTCTAGGCGCTGTAATTCGATCTCAAAGTTATGAACTAATTCATCAAATGCCTGTGTTGTAGGTGTATTTTGCTGAAAAACAGCTGGTCTACCTGCATCTCCGGCTTCACAAACACCCTGAACAAGCGGAATACTTCCTAAAAACGGAACGCGCATCCCTTCTGCTAAATTCTTGGCGCCATCTCTACCGAAAATATAGTACTTGTTGTCTGGCAACTCAGCAGGTGTAAAATAGGCCATGTTTTCTACAATTCCGAGAATCGGCACTTTAAATGAATCTAGGCGAAACATTTGAATACCGCGTCTGGCATCGGCAAGTGCTACTTCTTGTGGCGTACTGACAATCACGACGCCATCGAGCGGAACCGTTTGCATCAAGGACAAATGGATGTCGCTGGTGCCCGGTGGTAAATCGACTAGCAAGAAATCGAGTTCACCCCAGTGTGCGTCGGTGAAAAGTTGTGTCAGCGCTTTGGCAGCCATCGGGCCTCTCCAAACAACGGCATCATCTTGATTGGTGAAAAAACCAATTGACAAAATGCCAATTCCGTTAGATTCTATCGGGCTAATGAGCGATTGCCCATTGACATCTATCATTTTCGGGCGATCACCCACAAGGTCAAACATGGTGGGCATAGAGGGGCCATGGACATCAGCATCTACAATACCAACTTTATAACCTTTTTTAGCTAAACCACCCGCTAAATTGGCCGTAATGGTAGATTTTCCAACCCCACCTTTTCCGGAAGCTACAGCAATGATTTTCTTGACGTCCGGAAGTATTTTTCTTCTGGCGCTGCGGCTTTCTGCATCGAGGCCTTGTATTTTACACTGAATTTGAATGTCTTGTCCAAAAACGCGCTTCAAGTTAAACTCAATGGCTTCTTGCATGCGCTTGCGAGCGTGCAATGCGGGGTTTGAGATGCGCACCTCTAATGAGACGTTTTGGCCTTCAACTTTCAGGTTTTCAATCAAATTGAGGCTCACCAAATCATTCTTGAGATCTGGCTCTGTGATTTTTCCTAATACCTCGAGTACGGCTTCTCTGGTCATGTTTATTTTTTTGCTTGAATGGATTGAATACTATGAAACATAAAATCTACAACCCTTTTGGAGTCGCCTTGTTCGCGATTCATGATCTCATAGTAGTTTTCGTCAATTTTACAGACACTATATATATGATACTTTTCATTGGGCTGAGCGACATACGCACCCTTCACCACTCTTTTATAAATCAATAAATTGGGTTGTTGTTCTACGACCTTGATATCAAAATAGCGATTGGGTTTGAATAATTTTCTTTTGAACTCTTCATAACGCAAGGCGTTGTCTCCGTAATCTTCAATAAGCATGGTGTAATTGCGTCCGACATCGATGCGCCATTTAAAGCCACCTAATTCATAACTTACTTTTGGTTTTAATGAAGTACCTATTCCGGCCGAGGCATCGGGCAGCATAATGGTTGCTGGTAAATCATAACGACTTAAGTCGAAGGCTTCGTATTGAACATAATCAAAGTTGTCTTGCTGGTCTTGTTGACACGCAAACAGCACAAGGGCAAAAAGCAAGAGCAAAGATTTTCCAAACATCTTTGCAAAGATACAGCTTGATTTTACTTTTTTTCACAACTTCGTGGAATGGAAAAACAAAGTACCGTTCTGGCCAGTATTTTTTTGATGCTTTCAATTGTATTGGGGGCCTTTGGCGCGCATGCACTGAAAGATATTTTAACTCAAGATTTACTACATACTTTTGATGTTGGGGTGCGTTATCAAGGATCACTTTCGATGGGTATTTTAATATTAGCCTTGAATGCAGATCGCTTTAGTTTCCAAATGAAGGGTCTGCTTCGAGCCATGCTGATCGGTATGCTTTTATTTAGCGGCTCTATTTACGGCATTGTGGCGCTCAAACACGCGGGCATGGCGGTTGGAATGCTTGGGCCAATTACGCCAATCGGCGGTGCTATCAGCATCATTTCATGGTGTGTCTTCATTTTTCGTCTGTTAAAATACTGACAAGGATTAAACTTTTTTGTCAATCATGTTTTGTTATTGATGAATAGTTTTTACATTTGATTAGTTTTTCATCGTTAAACAGATTATTTTTTAAGCATTATGAATACACTCACACCAGGAAGCAAGCTTCCATCCTTTACTGGGCTTGACCAAAACGGCAATTCCATCAACAGCTCTGACTACGCCGGAAAGCGTTTAGTCATTTATTTCTACCCAAAAGACGACACCCCTGGTTGTACGGCTCAGGCTTGTAGCATCCGAGACGGCCAAGAAGCACTCGTGGCTTCAGGTGTTCATGTCATTGGTATTAGCGCAGACAGCGTTGCGTCACACACCAAGTTTGTCAATAAATATGAGCTCAACTTCCCTTTAATCTCTGACACCGACAAAACCATTATCCAAGCATTTGGCGTTTGGGGCACCAAAAAATTCATGGGCAGGGTCTATGACGGCATTCATCGCATGACTTTCATTTTTGATGAAACACACACCTTAATTAAAGTCCTAGAAAAACCCAATACAAAAGATCACGCCAACGAAGTGCTCTCTTGTTATTAATTTATTTTTATAGATCGTAAATTGTTTACGTTCTTCCTCTTGCAACTTTGTAAAAATTATTCACCGAGCCTCGCTCAAAACAACAAACGATATGTCTAAAGAACAAAACCTCGAAAAACTCAAAGCACTCCAATTGACCATGGAGAAGCTTGACAAAACATTCGGCAAAGGCGCCGTCATGAAATTAGGAGATGCTCCTGTAGAAAAAGTAGATGTCATCCCTACAGGATCACTCACCCTTGATCTTGCCCTTGGTATCAACGGCTACCCTAAAGGTCGCGTAGTTGAAATCTACGGCCCAGAATCTTCTGGTAAAACTACATTGGCCATTCACGCTATTGCTGAAGTTCAAAAACAAGGTGGTATCGCTGCCTTCATCGATGCTGAACACGCCTTCGATCAATTTTATGCCCAAAAATTGGGAGTAGATGTCGCTAACCTACTTATTTCTCAGCCAGACAACGGTGAGCAAGCACTTGAAATTGCCGATAACCTGATCCGTTCAGGCGCTATTGACCTCATCGTCATTGACTCCGTTGCCGCCCTCACGCCAAAAGCAGAAATTGAAGGCGAAATGGGAGACTCTCAAATGGGGCTTCAAGCACGCTTGATGTCAAAAGCACTTCGCAAACTCACTGGTTCTATTAATAAAGCAGGTTGCTGCTGTATTTTCATCAACCAATTGCGCGACAAAATTGGGGTCATGTTTGGCAATCCAGAAACAACTACCGGTGGTAACGCCCTTAAATTCTACTCTTCTATCCGCATCGATATCAGAAGAGCTACACAATTAAAAGAAGGTGAAGACATCATTGGTAACCGCGTCAAAGTAAAAGTTGTCAAGAACAAAGTTGCTCCTCCTTTCCGCAAGGCAGAATTCGACATCATGTATGGCGAAGGCATTTCTAAAGTCGGTGAAATCATCGATTTAGGAGTTGACCTCAACATTCTTAAAAAGAGTGGCTCTTGGTTCTCTTACGGAGAGACCAAACTTGGTCAAGGACGTGATGCCATTAAATCACTCATTCTAGACAATCCTGAACTCATGGAAGAACTAGAAGAAAAAATCAAAAATGCGCTTGTAACACCAAATGGTCAAGCAGAGGTGTTGCAAGACTAAAGCCTATCGTTTGGTTGGAAGGCGGCGCTCCTTGGGGCGCCGCTTTTTTTTATGCAATAAAATCAAGATGCCAACGTTTTTTGCAAGCTGTTTAAATGTTTTATATCTTCGAACCTACTAAAACTAAAAAAATGAACAAAACACTCTCATTATTAGCGATTTCAGCACTTTTACTCGGAACGGCATCCAGCTGCAAGAAAAAAGGCTGTACAGACCCAAGTGCGGTTAACTATAGCACTGAAGCCAAAAAAGACGATGGCTCTTGTAAGTTTGCCCCAACGCTTGTTGTCAATGGCAATAATCCTGAAACAATCAATGTTGGCGACGCCTACACCGATGCTGGCGCTACAGCGACTAATACAGATGGCACAGCTGCCACTGTAACTACAACGGGTCAGGTAGACGCAAATACTAAAGGTACTTACACGCTTACCTATACAGCTACTAACGATAACGGCACTTCAACAGCAACACGTACCGTTAACGTAGTGATTGGCATGAATAACTGGTTAGTTAATTGGGAAGTAAGCAGCGATTGCGGAACATCTTTCCCGCTTGCAACTGCACCTGTATTTGCAACAGGTACAGCAGGTACTAACGATCTACTCATTGACAACATGTTCAATATTGTCGGCGGAACAGCAACAGCAACTGTAAACGGTAGCGCTATCAACATCCCGACTCAAACTATAGACTTTACTTTTGGTCAAGTGACTTTCTCTGGTGTTGGCACCATTAACGACCAAGCCAATACCATTACCATCACTTACACTTATGACAACACGACACCAATCATTGGTGGTAGCGGCACTTGTGTAGCAACCTACACAAAAATATAAGAAAAGCATTCTATTCTAAAAATCAAGAAAGGGCCTCCATTAGGCCCTTTTTTTGTAACTAATTGTAGCATTTGTTACAAATCATAACCACTGCTCTTCTTAAATTTACACACTTACTAACATCGTCTATTCTCATGGGAAAGTTTAAAGAAATTATCGATTCAGCTACACCAACCCTTGTTGACTTTCATGCAACTTGGTGTGGCCCATGTAAAACGATGTCTCCTGTTCTCGAAGATTTCAAAAAAGCTTACGGTGCAAAAGTCCGTATCATAAAAATAGACGTTGATAAAAATCCAGCTATTGCCGATCAATTTAAAATTCGTGGCGTACCTACTTTTTTGCTCTTTAAAGAAGGGAAAATGTTATGGCGCGAAAGTGGTGCATTTCCTTTAAATGTTCTCAAACAAAAGATAGGTTCATTTCTGTAAGCTACCTTTCCATTTGTATATTGATGAAATAAAAAAAAGGGTAACATTATGTAACCCTTATTTTTTTCTTGCGTATTTGCTTTCCTAGGCAGAATCAGCTACTTTTGCCCGAATTTTACACTTAACAAGTAATCTATGAACGTAATTTACATTCCTATCGCACTCTCATTAGTTGGCTTGCTTTTTATGCTCGTCAAAATGGCATGGGTAAAAAAACAACCTGCAGGTGATGAAAAAATGCAAGGTATCGCTAAAAGCATTAAAGAAGGTGCCATGGCATTCCTTTCTGCTGAGTACCGCTTGCTTGCCATTTTCGTTGTTATTGCATCCGCTGCACTTTTTGGTATTTCTACAGTAGTTCCTACAACACACTGGTTGATTGTTCCGGCATTTATTGTTGGTGCTATCTTTTCTGCGATTGCAGGAAACATCGGTATGCGCGTAGCTACTGATGCTAACGTGAGAACAACGGAAGCTGCTAAAACTTCATTGCCAAACGCACTTAAAGTTTCTTTTGGTGGTGGTACAGTAATGGGGCTTGGTGTTGCAGGTCTTGCCGTATTAGGTTTGTCTTTGTTCTTCTTTGGTTTCCTAAACTACTTCCTTCAAGGCGGTGCTTGGGACTACGATAAAATGACAATGGTGCTTGAGGCCCTTGCTGGTTTCTCTTTGGGTGCTGAATCTATCGCATTATTTGCACGTGTTGGTGGTGGTATTTATACCAAAGCTGCTGACGTAGGTGCTGACCTCGTAGGTAAAGTTGAAGCAGGTATTCCAGAAGATGATCCACGTAACCCAGCTACAATTGCAGATAACGTTGGTGACAACGTTGGTGACGTAGCCGGAATGGGTGCTGACCTCTTTGGATCTTATGTGGCTACTGTATTGGCTTCTATGGTTCTTGGTAACTACATCATTAAAGACATGGCTGACAACGGTCAAGCGCTTTCAGGTTTCCAAGGTATGGGCCCAATTTTATTGCCAATCATGATCGCTGGTGTTGGTATCATCGCTTCAATCATTGGTACTTTCCTCGTTCGTATTTCTTCAAACGATGCTAAAGAAGCTGAAGTTCAAAAAGCACTTAATATTGGTAACATCTCTTCAATCGTTATTTCAGCGGTTGCCGGATGGTTCTTAGTAAAATGGATGCTTCCTGAAACGATTCAAATGAATTTCTTCGGTGAAGGCGTTATGGAAATTCCTAGCCGTCACGTATTTTACGCTACGCTTGTTGGTCTTTCTGTAGGTTACCTTATTTCTTACTTTACTGAATACTATACAGCACTTGGTAAAAAACCAGTTCTCGGTATCGTTCAAAATTCATCTACTGGTGCCGCTACCAACATCATTGCTGGTTTGGCTACAGGTATGATCTCTACTTTCTCTTCAGTTATTTTATTTGCTGCTGCCATTTGGGGATCTTATGCATTAGCTGGTTTCTACGGTGTAGCTATCGCTGCTTCAGCCATGATGGCAACTACTGCTATGCAGTTGGCAATCGATGCTTTTGGCCCTATCGCTGATAACGCTGGTGGTGTTGCTGAAATGAGCGAATTGCCTAAAGAAGTTCGTCAAAGAACAGACGTGCTAGACTCAGTAGGAAACACAACTGCTGCTGTTGGTAAAGGTTTTGCTATTGCATCTGCTGCCCTTACTGCCCTTGCATTGTTTGCTGCTTACGTAACCTTCACTGGTATCGAAGGTATCAACATCTTTAAAGCGCCAGTTTTAGCTGCACTTTTCATTGGTGGAATGATCCCTGTTGTTTTCTCTGCACTTGCTATGAAATCTGTAGGTAGTGCTGCAATGGACATGGTGAACGAAGTACGTCGTCAGTTCCGTGAAATTCCAGGAATCATGGAAGGAACAGGAACGCCAGAATACGGTAAGTGTGTAGAAATTTCTACAAAAGCTGCGCTTCGCGAAATGATGTTGCCAGGTGCCCTTACAATTGTGACACCTATTTTAATCGGTCTTGGAACTGGTTTCATTTCTGGTAACTGGCCAATGGCTGCTGAAGTACTTGGTGGTTATATGGCAGGTGTTGCTGTATCAGGTGTACTTTGGGCGATCTTCCAAAACAACGCTGGTGGTGCATGGGACAACGCTAAAAAATCTTTCGAAGCTGGTGTAATGATCAACGGAGAAATGACTTTCAAAGGTTCTGATGCGCACAAAGCAGCTGTAACTGGTGATACTGTTGGTGATCCATTTAAAGATACTTCTGGCCCATCTATGAACATCTTGATCAAATTGACTTGTCTTGTAGGTTTGGTGATTGCACCAATCTTGGGTGATGGCCACGGAGACAAAAAAGAAGCAGGTGCTGCCAAGTGTGAAATGACAAATGGTCATTGCACTGGTCAAGAAGCTGCTTGCAAAGGTGGTGACACAACTTGCCATGCTGATAAAAAAGAAGCTTGTTGCGATAAAAAGTAATTGAGTCTTCTCTTAACATACAAAGCCACCTCTCGGGGTGGCTTTTTTTTTGCACTCATTTTTAAAAAGCCTTTCTATCTTTGTTTGTGCTCAAAAACAAGGATTTTTTTCAGGATGTTTATGATGTTGTTCGTTTGATACCTGAAGGTCGTGTCACGAGTTATGGTGCTATTGCTAATTATTTAGGTGCCAAACAAGCCGCAAGAATGGTAGGTTGGGCCATGAATGCAAGTCATGCACTTTCTGATGTGCCAGCGCATCGGGTGGTCAATCGGGTGGGTTTGTTGAGTGGAAAAAATCACTTCGAAAATCCAAAGCACATGGAAGAATGCTTATCAATAGAAGGAATCATCGTGGAAAATGATCAAATTCAAAACTTTGAAAAAGTTTTCTGGGACCCCTCCATTGAATTAGGCCTGCCTTAAAGATTCTATTAATTTTGTCAAAAATATTTTTAAATGAAATTTGCTACCAAAGCCATCCACGCAGGCGTACATCCTGATCCTGCAACAGGAGCCATCATGACACCTATTTACCAAACCTCTACCTATGTACAAGATGGTGTAGGTAATCACAAGGGCTATGAGTATTCACGTACGCAGAACCCAACACGTCATGCCTTAGAAAAAAATATTGCCGCTATTGAGAACGGCAAACACGGCGCTTGTTTTGGCTCTGGTTTGGCTGCTATTGACTGCATTATTAAAATGCTCAACCCCGGAGATGAAGTCATTTCAACCAATGACCTTTACGGTGGTTCTTACCGCATATTCAATACCATTTTTGCTAAATATGGCATCGTTTTTCATTTCGTTGATATGCAAAACCCGGCCAATGTGGAGGCACTCGTCAATGAAAATACCAAACTCATCTGGGTTGAAACGCCAACCAATCCCATGATGAATATCATCGATATTGAAGCGATGGCTCAGATTGCCAAAAGTGCAAAAGCCTTACTTTGTGTAGACAACACCTTTGCAACACCTTACTTACAAAACCCACTAGACCTCGGTGCTGATTTCGTGATGCATTCCGTTACGAAATATTTAGGTGGGCACTCTGATGTTGTGATGGGCGCCTTGGTTTGCAACGACGACGCACTTGCCAACGAAATGTACCGCATTCAGAACTCTTCCGGAGCCGTTACCGCACCTATGGATTCTTTCTTGGTACTCCGCGGCATCAAAACACTACACTTGCGCGTACAAAGACACTGTGAAAACGGTATTCAAATTGCCAATTACTTACAGCAGCACCCAAAAGTTGCCAAAGTATATTGGCCAGGTTTTGAAACGCACCCAAATCATGAAGTTGCTAAAAAACAAATGCGTGGTTTTGGCGGCATGATTTCTTTCACCTTAAAAGGCGATCGTTTAGAAGATGCACTTGCCTTTGTAAAAA
>JBEEKM010000023.1:0-29692 GCA_041168645.1 Bacteroidota bacterium
CCCTTAAAAATCGGCCCAACTGTGAAATATTGAAGTTGATTTTCCCTTAGGAAATCTAGTATTTTCTGATGTTCTAATTGGCTTTCAGCACCTAATTCTAACATATCCCCTAAAATGAGCAGTTTATGGGAATGTTGCATTTCTACAAAAGAATGGAGTGCACTGGCCATACTTGATGGGTTGGCATTATAGCAATCGACAATCACTGTGTTTTTTGTAGTTTTTTCTACTTGCGATCTTTTGTTGGTCGGTAAATAAGCAGCGATTGCCTGATTGAGTAGTTCGGGTTCAATTTCAAAATACATCCCGATGCGAAGCGCTGCCAAGAAGTTATAAAAGTTGTATTTCCCCACCATTTGTGTATCAATGTGCGGTGAGGAGTAGTTTTCATAGCGCCAAGACAAATGCACGTACGGATCCAGAAACTCTAAAACACCTCGCAATTCACCATGTTTTTCACCATAGGTCAGGTACTTGATATTTCTTTTTTGAGCAGCTTCTGTTAAAATAGGATCATCGGCATTGACAAAAAGCACACCATTCTGGGCTTGAACGTGATCATATAATTCTGATTTTGTTTTAAGAACACCTTCAAAATTGATAAAACCTTCTAAATGTGCTTTTCCAATATTTGTAATAAGCCCATGCGTAGGCACAGCAATGCGACAAAGCTCATCAATATCGAGCAGTTTATTTGCTCCCATTTCAATAATGGCTAATTCATGCGCAATATTTAAGCGCAGTAGGGTGAGGGGTACTCCGATGTGATTATTGAGGTTACCTTCGGTACAAAGTAGCTTGTATTTCGTTTCCAGGACACATCTAACCAATTCCTTGGTACTAGTTTTTCCGTTGCTTCCCGTAATGCCTATAACTGGTATATTGAACCTTTGGCGATGTGCTAATGCCAGTGCTTGCAAGAATTGTAGCCCATCTTCAACATAGAAGATATCTTGCTCATTGGCTAATTCAATTTGGTCGACAACTGCGTATTTAGCACCTTGTTCTAGCGCTTGTGGCGCAAATACGTTTCCATTGAAGTTTGCTCCTCTTAAGGAAATGTAAAGGCAGTCCTTAAAGATCTGACGTGAGTCTGTGGAAACGCCACTGCAGGCATCAAAAATATCAAGCCATTTTTTCATGAAACAAAATTGCAAAAAAAAAGCCCGACTTAGCCGGGCTTTAAAGGATTCTATTGAATTTATTCTTTGATGTCAGGTCTTCTTGAACTTCCGACACGGTCCATTGCACAACGGAAACCAATGGTTGCAGATGCTTTGTCTTCATCTAGGAAGCGACGGTTACCAGCTGATAACCAGTAAGCGCGGTCTGCCCATGAACCACCTTTGTAGACACGGCTCTTGTCAGAGATAAGGGTTGTTGGCCAACCTGCTTTACCCGCATTGATTTGTTCGTTGTTCAAGTTAAAGTTTTCGTGCTCACTTTGGTACATAACCAATTTAGGATCACGAACACCGTTGTTAATGTCTTCTTTGCGTTTTGCATCGTTGTAATAGATTGAAGACTCGATATCTCCATCTAGGTAATCGATGTAGTCATCTTTGCGGTAGTTGATACGACCTACGTTTTCTTCAACTGTTACATCTCTCCAACGTTGGCTACCTTTTGTTGTTGTTACAAATTCGCTAAGACCATTGCGAAGCGTCTGAACCCAAGTGGTGAGTTCTGGATCTGCGAAATAAGCAGCAAAGTTGTAATTGATTGAAGTAGCTTCGAAAATAGCTGTTTTAGTCAATTCGTCTTCTGGAGTTGGTTTTACAAAATAACCAAAGCCTGCAGGATCTTGATCTGGATTAGCCTCACGTTGATAAGCATCGTTTAGGATGGTAGTCAATTCAAGTGGTTGCCCGTTTCCGTAGTCATCTTTAAACTGACTTGGCAATTTAGAGTTGAAGAATACGCGCTCAATGTAAGCCGATGCAGCAACAGTCTTACCTTGGTTGTATAGCGTGATTGCAGTATCAAGGAAAAGGTTGATGGTATCTAAGAAAGCGAATTGTTTTTTCTCTTGGTTGCTATATTTTTTGTTGTTAGAAATATAGTAATCAGAAGGTTTGTTAAACTGATAAGCTCTAGGATCTTGTCTTGACATGATTCTTGAGGTCATTGCAGCGCTGTTGATAGCTGAAGGGTTTGCTGTAGTTTGAGCAGGCGCAGGTTTTTGTTTAGCAAGCTCAGTAGAAACCGTTTGAAGATCTGCATTGTTAGGAGCAGCGTCTTCTAAGGCTTTAGTTACCGCATCTGACGCAGCAGCTAAGTTTTTGTAATCTTTGTCTGTGATGGCTTTGCTCAGTTTAGCTAACTCGTCTGTAATAGTCTTTTTGTCAGCAGGCTTCACTTTACCAGCATACTGATTCATGAGACTGTTTACTAATTTATAATGAGCATCTGCAGTGGCTAACAAATCGGCATCAATTTTCTTTTGGTCAGGAATATTACCTGAAAAGCCGTTTTGTGAAGCATTTTGAGTGGTGTTGTAGTCTTTGTTTGCGTAAGCAAGATACTTAACGCGTGCAAATTCATTCACGAACTCTTTCATGCCGTGTACATCATAGATGTTCTCGTTGGCTTTTACCGGACGGTCATGCAAACCGTTTGGTACCATCAATTGTGTTTGGTATTTGTTACCACGGAAAGGCATGAATTCTTCGGCAACTTCAGAAGTCATTGGACGGTAAACATCCATTACCCATTCTGATACGTTACCTGCCATGTGGTAAAGACCGAAGTCATTAGGCCAGAAAGAAGTTACTTTATCAGTGATGTCTGCACCGTCGTTCAAACGACCTGCAACACCCATCATGTCGCCATGACCTCTCATAAAGTTAGCTTGAATGGCACCAGCATACTGCTCTTCATCGTGTCTTACGTAGTGACCATCCCATGGATAGATACGACGATCGTTGATGTTTTCAGTACCTTCATCTAGGTTACCGATTAAACCTAGTGCAGCAAATTCCCATTCTGCCTCGGTAGGGAGGCGGTAAGCTGGCAATAGAATACCATCTTCCATGGCAACAGGGCGTGTACCTAAACGACCGTTTTCTTTGTCGGCGTAAACTGGGTCATATTGCTCGAGTTGATAAGGATCACGCGGAACTTTTGAACCAGGTTTTCTGCCGTATTGTGCAGATTGTTCTTTAGTTACCTTCGGAGTTTTAGGAAGTTTAGTACCATCTTTTGTTAAGGTGTAACCTTTGTCATCTGTTTCAACATTGTAATTGCCATTCAGATAATTTTCAGTTGAGAACATGTTTTCTGGTACAGAAGTGTATTTGTTTGCTTTATCTTCAACAAGCGCAGCGCCTAGATCTCCTTCATCAGCAAAGTGCCAAGATAAGATTCCTTCACGAACCAAGATAGCTTCGTTGACACGGTCAGTACGCCATTTACAGAAGTCATTTGCTTGTAACCAAGAAACACCAACTACAGGGTAGTCACGGTAAGATGGGTGGCGCAAGTAATAGTTTACGTATTTTTCACGGTAGCCAAGAGCAGCTCTCCAGGCAAGTGTGTCTGGTAAACATTTTTTGTAGACATGAGGATAGGTCTTGTTGTAAACGCGACGCATCCAGTACATGTACTCTAACCAGTTGAAGTTGGTGACTTCGGTGCGGTCCATGTAAAAAGAAGCAACAGTTACGCGAGATGCACGTGCATTCCAGTCAGACATAACGTCTTGTTCTGTTCTACCCATTGTAAAAGTTCCACCTTCAATCATGACCAAACCAGGACCAGCTTCTTGCTCTTTGGCATCAAACTTTTCAAAACCACCGTTTTTGAAGTTGTTGAATTCCCAACCTGTGGCAGAGGAGGTCTCTTTTGTACATGAAGAAAGCACTAACGAAGCTGTTAGTGCTATTCCGAATATGTTTTGAATCATTCGCTTCATATGCTTGAATTTATTTCTTTAAGTTGAAATGTTAAATTGGTTACGTTTAGAACGACGGACAAGACGTTTTTCTAAAGTTTTTTGGTTTCTTTTTACATTTTAGGTTGATACCCATGGAAACTTCATGCGAACCACCTGATGTACCGTTTCCGAGTTGGGAAACAGTGAGGTCATAGCTGTAGCCAATTTTAAATTTGTCTGTGTTGATACCAACTGTCATGACAAAAGCGTCGCGATTGCGGTACCATGCACCAATTGTGAAATTTTCGTATTTGAGGTAGGCTCCGATATTGAGTTCTTGAAAGCCATTTTGGTATTGATAAATGATGTTTGGTGAAATATAAGTAGAACTAGAATAGCGTCCGCGTTGCCCTACCTTAATATTTGCACCCATGTGACCTGTAAAACGCATCGGTAGTCTCGATTCACCAAGAATCATGGATTCATCTGGTCTATTGAGGTGATGTACTGCCCCTCCGAAATAGAAATTTTTTGTAAATCCAACAAAACCAGTGCTCACATCAAAAAAGCCACGACGTCCATTTCCTCTTGGTACATCACCAGTTTGGTAAATGAAACCACGACGTGGATCGATCATGTCTCCGAAAGTAAGTTTGTCCCAATCAAGAAATTTCTGAAAATATGCTGCTCTTGCACCAAACATGAGGGAAAACTTGCGATTTACCTTCAAATTGTATGAATAAATACCTCCAATCATTGAAGTCTGGATAGTACCTTGGCCTTGAACATCGTGCATGGCTAATAAACCAAAACCTCCGGATATATTTTTGGCATAAGTATCATAAGCAGCGGCGTAGGTCACGTAATTTCCAGTGAGTTGTGGCCATTCGTTGCGGTAATTGAGCGATACTCTAGGACATCCGGAAGAACCAGCCAATGCGGGATTGAGGTAAGTAGGATTGGCGTAGAACTGGGTAAATGTAGGGTCTTGAGCTAAAGTTATGTTACTCATTATCAATGTAATGAAGCAGAACTGTAGGGCAAGAATAGGTTTAACTATTTTCACGAAAGTTGGTTTTAGCACGAACAATCTAAACGAGATTTAGGTTTCAAAGGTTACAAATATCGAATATTTATTCAAATAAAATAAATATATTGACGTTTTTCTAGCGCTTAAAACTGCAAGTTTCATGAATTATTTTAAACTCTCTTTTTTATTTCTTTGTTTTTGTGGGTCGATGTCACTTCATGCCCAAGTACAAAAAATTGTGCTTGAATGGTCGGATTCATCGCTTGCTATGAATGGTGATTATTCGACTCAGTTACAGGTAATCAAAGGTTTTGGCCTCGATTTAAACAAGCCGTTTTTTTCAATCCAACGTGAAAATAAATTAAAGAACGGGTCCGTACAAATACTGAATTTAAAATTCGAACAAATTCCAAATCAGGAGGGGCAGAAGTATACCCAATTGGGTGTTCAATTTACTGCTGATTTTGAAATGGAAGCCAAAATTGTGAGCGATGCAGGTAAGCCAATGCTTTCTATATATGGGTTCGGTGTGCGCGCCAGAAATGGTAGTTTAGAAAGATTGCTTTCTTTTGAAATCGTTGTTAAAGAAGAAGCAAATTTTTCTACGAAAGATTATGCGGACAATTCTATACTAGGAACAACATCAGGTAAATGGTACAAAATAGCTGTTAGCCGAGATGGAATCTACAAATTAGACAAGCCCTTTTTAACGGCTTGCGGCATAAATACAGCGAATTTAAATCCTCAGCATTTTCATATTTTTGGAAATGGTGAAGGGGTTATTGCCGAATTGAATTCAGTTCCATTTACTGATGATCTTGCTCAAAACGCCATTCAAATTGTGGGTGAAAACGATGGCGTATTTAACGATAACGATTATGTGCTCTTTTACGGTTGGGGTCCACATCGTTGGGACCCATTAGCCGGTGGTTTGTATAATCAAATACGTCATCCGTATTCAGACTCATCTTATTATTTTATTTACATCGGTTCAGACGTAGCACCATTAAGAATTAGCCAAGCAGCTGTTATTGATGCGCCTGCAGACACGACTATTACGGCGTATACTTATAGAGATGTTTATGAAAATGATTTAGTCAATTTGGTTTCTGGAGGACAGCGTTGGTATGGTGAAGAATTTGATGTCGAATTAACTCAAAACTTCAATTTTAGTATACCGAATATTGTCAATGAGCCCGTCAGACTTCAGGTGAGTTTTGCATCCAATGCGCGTTCTTCAGGAAATATTTTTAAAATTAAAAAAGGAGCAACGGTGCTTGGGCAGATTTCCATGCCATTTTCAAGTTCTTATTTCCAAAGAGGCATCTTACAGTGCAATGATTCTACACCATCATCAAATTTGAATTTAACAATTGAAATAGACCGTTTAAATCCGAATGTGGTGACCAACCTGGATCGAATTCTATTACACGCAAAAAGGAATTTGGTCATGGTTGGCAATCAAATGAACTTTCGGGTGGGTTCTTGGTCAATGACTACGGGTGTGGCAGCTTATCAAATTAGTGGTGCGAGTCAAAGTACTTTTGTTTGGGATATTTCTGATAAGCATCAGCCAATGCTCATGCCTAAGCAATTTGCTTCTGGTCTTCTCAGTTTCAACACGAATGTAGGTTACAAGGAATTTGTAGCTGGTTCAGGAACGGCCTTTTTTACCCCTGGATTTATAGAAACCGTTTCTTTTCAAGATCTTCACGGTCTTGCGCAAGCAGATTATCTCATGGTGGCGCATCCTGATTTTTTAGCGCAAGCGAATCGTTTGGCAGATTTACACCGTGCCAATGGCTTAACAGTTCATGTCATTCAACCACAAGCAATTTATAATGAGTTCAGCTCCGGGATGCAAGATCCTGCCGCCATTCGACGATTTGTAAAAATGTTCTACGATCGCGCTTTGGCAAATGACCCAAATACGAAACCAAAATATCTTTTGCTTTTTGGAGACGGAACTTTTGACCCGAAAAACAGGGTGGCAAACAACAATAATTTTATTGTAACCTATCAAGCGACAAGCAGTGAAAACTTGATAGAGGCGATGGTCGTCGATGATTTCTTTGGTATGCTCGATGACAACGAAGCGATAGGCGCTAGCGATATCATGGATATTGGTGTTGGGCGAATAATTAGCAGTACCAATCTGCAAGCCAAGCAGATAGTCGATAAAATTGAGCACTACATGAAAAACGGTTCTGACTTTTATCCTGTAGGGAGTTCATGCTGCATGAATACCCAAACTGACAAGACATTCGGAGATTGGCGCTTGCAATATTTACTAATGGCAGATAATCGAGATGACGGGCGTTTTGTAGAAATTGATGGAGAGGGGCAATATAGCATTGCTCAGCAATCTAATCCTGAAATTAATTTCAACAAGGCATACATGGATTCTTACCCGAAGGTAGTCACTGCAGGTGGTGAGCGTTTTCCGGCAATGGTCAGTGCCATAGATGCCAATATACAACGCGGTGTTTTAGTGGCCAACTATATTGGTCATGGTGGCGAAGCAGGACTTGCTGATGAAAGAGTTGTGTCTATCGATCAAATCAACTCCTGGAGCAATATTAATGCCTTGCCATTATTTGTCTCCGCAACTTGTGAATTTACGCGTTTCGATGACCCAGAAAGAGTTTCAGCGGGGGAATTGGTCTTCTTGAACCCCACAGGGGGCGCAATTGCCATGCTGACCACGACGCGAGCTGTCTATATTGGCATCAATACAACGGTAGGAATTGAACTCATGGAGCGAATTTTCAACCGTTACCCTGATGGTACTGCTTATGAATTTGGTGAGCTTTCTAGGCGAACAAAAAATGCAGCATCGGCCAGTTCTTCGAACAAACGCAGTTTCACATTAATTGGAGACCCTGCGTTGCGCTTGGCCATGCCTCGCTACAAAATTGTTACAGATAGTATCAACGGACAAAACCCTACGGTTCAAATGGATACCCTCAGAGCCTTATCAAAGGCGCGTGTAAAAGGACATATTGAAGATTACAACGGAAATATTTTAACGACTTGGAATGGGACCTTAACCCCCACCATTTTTGATAAGCCGAAGCTTCAGAATACGCTCGCTCAAGACGAAGAATCGCCGCAAATTCAATTTGAACAACAGACCAGTAAAATTTATCGCGGACAATCGAGTATTGTGAACGGTTACTTCGATTTTGAATTTATTGTACCAAAAGACATTGCCTTAAATATCGATTATGGTAAAATCAGTTATTATGGCCACAATGGCGTTTTTGATGCACAAGGCTTTGATACAAGTTTTTATGTAGGAGGTATTGACCCGAATGGAGTACAAGATGTTTCAGGGCCAGAAATCTCATTGTTTATGAATCAAGAGGGTTTTGTAAATGGTTCTATTACTGATGAAAACCCAGTGCTTTTGGCCAAGATTCAGGACGAAAATGGTGTCAATACAGTGGGTAATGGGATTGGCCATGATATCGTAGCCATTCTGGATGGTCAAACGGCTCAGCCATATGTATTAAACGATTTTTACACGGCTAACTTGAATTCATATCAGGCGGGTGAGGTGCGCTATCAGTTCAAGGACCTCGCTCCTGGAAAACACACCTTAGCCTTGAAAGTTTGGGATGTCAATAACAATTCAAATATGGCCCAAATTGATTTTGTGGTACAACAAAAAGAAACACCGACCTTACAACATGTACTCAATTATCCCAATCCATTTACAACGCGCACAGAGTTCATGTTTGAACACAATCAATCGTGCTCTAGTTTAGATGTACAAGTTCAAATATTTACAGTAGCAGGTCGTTTGGTGAAAACCATTCAACAAGAGGTGCCAACAGCTGGCTTCCGAATTTCGGGTATCTTTTGGGATGGCCGAGATGATTTTGGAGATGAATTGGCACGCGGCACTTATTTGTATCGCTTAAGTATCCAAACCCCTGACGGCGCCTTTGCAGAGCAAACCGAAAAACTTGTCTTGTTAAAATAGAAATTTCCTATCTTTACCCCTCCTATGAAAAGAATCTTTTCCCAATCTATTCAACTGATCTGCGGTGTTTTCGCCGTGTCGTTTCATGCCTTTGCGCAACCCACAGGTGGTTCGGGTGTTACTGACAACGATTTACAGCTCAATACAATTACTACATCTTTGCCTTTTATGGCAATTACCCCAGACTCAAGAGCAGGCGGAATGGGTGATGCAGGAACTGCCTTGAGTGCTAATTCTACGTCCATTTATTGGAATACATCAATGCTGAGTTTTGCCAAGCAAAAGTCTGAAGCGAGTTTGTCATATACGCCATGGTTGCGCCAACTCACTAATGACATTCATTTATCCTATTTGGCTGGCTATAAGCAAATCAACAAAGTACACAGTGTTGGCGGTGCTTTGCGCTATTTTAGCCTCGGCGAAATCACTTTTACTGATATTAATGGAGATGTGCTCCGAGAAGACAAACCAAGCGAGTTTGAACTGACAGGTGCTTACGCCTTTAAATTGGCTGAAAAATTCAGTATTGGGGTGAATGGGAAATTTGCATATTCAAATTTAACAGGTGGCTTAACCGTCGCAGGTGTCAATACCAAACCGGGTGTAGTTGGTGCTTCTGACCTTTCATTTAGTTATTACAACGACGACGCCAAGCTTGGCAACACCGACGGTATCTATACTTTTGGACTCACCCTTAACAACATCGGAAACAAAGTGGCTTATTCAGAGTTATCTAGACGAGATTTCATCCCGATGAACCTTAAAATTGGTAACAGTTTCCTAGCTGAGTTCGACGAATACAACAAAGTTACCTTCTCCTTAGATCTACAAAGATTACTTGTGCCAACGCCTGCTTACTATCAATTGATCAATGGCGAGTATGTCATGTTAGCGGGTATGGATGGCGATGTTGGTGTGATCAAATCAATTTTACAATCTTTCTATGATGCGCCAGGCGTTTTGGCTAAAGATGAAAATGGCGATTACATCGAATTGGCTGATGGCAGTTATGAAATCGTGAAAGGTACGCGACTCAAAGAAGAACTTGCTGAAATCAACATTGCAGCAGGAGTTGAATGGTGGTACAGCGATGTTTTGGCACTCAGAGGTGGTGTTTTTTACGAGAATAAAAATAAAGGTAACCGTCAGTTCCTCAATTTAGGCGCATCTTTGAAATACAATATGTTTGCTATTGATTTCTCTTACTTAGCTTCATTGAATGGCCGTCAGAGCCCTTTAGCAAACACACTGCGTTTTACCTTGCGTTTGAACCTCGGAGGAAACTAAGCATGAAACCCAATATCAGAATCGGATACGGTGTCGATGTACATCAGTTGGCCCCAGGATACCAACTCTGGATTGGCGGCAAGCAACTTGAAGCACCCTTTGGAGCTGTTGGCCACTCTGATGCTGATGTTTTGTTACATGCCATTTGTGATGCACTACTCGGTGCATTAGCGCTTCGCGACATCGGTTTTCATTTCTCAGATCAAGACCCGCAATACAAAGGCATCGATTCAAAAATATTGCTGAAACGCGTTTTTGAACTCATTCAAAAGCAGGGCTACGGTATTGTGAACCTCGACGCAACGGTCATCTTAGAAACACCAAAGGTTAACCCTCACATTCCTGAAATGCAGCAAATCATTGCTGATATTTTGCAAATCGAAACTGAGGACATCAGTATTAAAGCAACCACCCACGAAAAGGTAGATTCTTTTGGTGAAAAAAGAGCAATCAAAGCCTATGCGGTGGCTCTTTTATACAAGCTTTAGTGCTTGTCAATCTGATTTGTTATGGAACCAATTGAACGTAAACCACTTGCTTGGTCTCGAAGAATTCTTCTTTGAAGAAATCTGCAATCGGATAGCGCTTGATGGGGTATTTCAAACCGGCTAATTCTTCAGTTAAATCGCCGCCTTTTAGGTAAAGTATACCATTCTTGTGCTCGTGAAAATTCTTTGGTTTACTTTTTCCTTTAACCCAAGTCAGAAAAACAGGCATTTGCGTAACGGCTCTACTGACAATGAAGTCAAAGCGCTCTTTAATTTGTTCAGCCCTTAAATGACTTGCACGCACATTTTTGAGCCCCAAACTATTGGCAACTTCTGTAACAACCTTGATTTTTTTACCGATAGAGTCCACCAAATGAAATTCGACTTCCGGAAACAAGATGGCTAAAGGAATACCAGGAAAACCACCTCCAGTACCAATATCCAAAACAGAACTACCCGGCAAGAAACTTTGTATTTTGGCAATGGCCAAAGAATGTAAGACATGCCGTTCTAAAAAATGATCCGTGTCTTTTCTGGATATTACATTGATTTGTGCATTCCAATGTTCGTAAAGCGCAGGAAGCTGAGCAAATTGTGCTTTTTGTTCAGGGCTTAAATCAGGAAAATAGCGCTCAATAAGCTCCATTAAATGCTGTCTTTGGTTTGTTCCATCATGGCAGCTAAGAAATCGCGCGCTCTGAAAAGTTGAGCTTTAACGGTGCCTAAAGGCAGGTTCATTTCTTCGGCAATTTCTTCATAGCTTTTCTCTTCGAAATAGCGTTTTTCGACAAGCTCACGGTACTTCGGCTTGAGTTTGCTAACTAGCAAGCGCATATGGACTAAACGTTGGCCATGAATAATGCTTTCCTCTGGGTTTAGGGTCTGAGATTTGGCATCGATGCGCATGCGCTCGCCATCATTTGTGGTAATGCCGCGGTCAATAGAAGTGACTTCAATGCGTTTTTTGCGAATGAAGTCAATGCAGTTGTTGGATGCGATTTTAAATAGCCAGGTGCTAAAAGCAAAACTTGGGGAATATTGATCAAGACGTGCAAAAGCTTTGCCGAATGCTTCGATGGTGAGGTCGTCGGCGTCATCTTGATTTTTAACCATCTTGAGCATCATAAAATAAATTGAATCGCGGTAGCGATCCATGAGCTCAGCGTAGGCACTTTGGCTACCACTTTTGGCTGCCGTCACCAGATGAAGGTCTTGTTTGGCTTTTTCTGATAAGTGCTCGTTTTCTACCATCGGTAATACTTTTGCCTTTCGGATATGTAATAAATGACAGGCATCAAGATGCTGTGCAAGAGGTCCCAGAAAGGAAAAAACAAGGCCAATTTTCTTTCGCCAAGTTTATTCAAGCCCCGACCCTGCAACCACCATTTGATGACCAGTGTGCCAAGAAAGATTCCTGCGTTTAATGGCAGAAATGCTTTATTGAGCAACAAAGCAACAAAAGAAATCCATAGTAAAAGCACACTACTTGGATAGATTCCTAACAACAGTCTTTTGATAAAGCTGTAACGGGCAGCCGTAGCATGGTGTTTAGACTTCTGTCGGAGCCAAGAACTCCAGGTTTTTGGGGCGTGTGCATTGACAAAAGAGCTTGGTTCTGTACACAAAGCGGGCTTTGTATATCGGATGGCGTCATTTAAAAAGAGGTCGTCGTCACCTGGAATGAGTGCATAGTGATTTTTAAAACCATTTGTTTTTTGAAAAAGTTGTTTGCTGTAGGCAATATTGCGTCCGTTTGCCTTGTATGGTGTGTTACCTAGTGCGTATGCAAAAGAGGATGCTGACATCCAGGTGTTGTCATATCGGACCAAGCGGTTTAAGAATCCTTTTTCTTTTGAAAAAGGGCTGTAACCAATCACAAGTTCTTGCTGGTAGGTAGTTGCCGACATCATGTCTTTTAACCAAGAACTTGATGCTGGTTTGCAATCGGCGTCGGTCAGGACAAAATGCTCGTGCTTGGCTGCCTTAATAGCGAGCGTAATGGGAAGTTTCTTGCCAGGGCGAAGGTGAGGGCTTTTGCTGAGTTCAACGACTTTGAGTCTAGGGAATTGTCTGGCGAAGGCAATTAAAATCCAGTTGCTGTCGTCGATACTTTGATTATTGACCACAATGACTTCAAAATCTGGGTAGTCTTGACACAATATATGTGGTAAATTCTCGTAGAGGTTGTCTGATTCATTGCGCGCTGCAATGATCACAGAAACAGGGGGTAGTGCTTGCTGATTGGCGTTTTGCTTCTTCTTGTAAAAAGCCCAGCGAGCATAAAACTGAAAGGTATAAAATAGTTGAATGGCTGCAAATAAGCAGAGCAACACAAACAAGAGCGTCCAGTAATCTAAATTAAAATTCGGTATGAGTTCCATCTGTAGAGTACAAAGATGTTCAGTCAAATCAAATACCCGTATCTTTGCCTTAGGTATTTTTCAACATTTTTATGCACTTTGACCTTTTACACCAAGATCCTCAGTCCAAAGCTCGCTTAGGAAGGCTCCATACATCCCACGGCACCATTGAAACGCCAATATTTATGCCAGTCGGAACAGTGGGTTCAGTAAAAGGAGTGCACCAACAAGAGCTCCGCGATGATATCAATGCACAAATCATCCTAGGGAATACGTATCACTTGTTTTTGCGCCCCGGAACAGAGGTACTCGAGGCAGCTGGTGGCTTGCATCAGTTTATTGGTTGGGAACGCCCCATTCTGACGGACAGCGGTGGTTATCAAGTTTATTCGTTGTCGGGTTCTAGAAAGATTCAAGAAGAAGGAGTAAAGTTTCAATCGCATATTGACGGTAGTTATCATTTCTTTACACCAGAACGTGCCATTGAAATTCAACGCAGTATTGGCGCCGATATCATCATGGCTTTTGATGAGTGCACGCCGTATCCTTGCGACTACAATTACGCCAAAAGATCCATGCACCTTACCCATAGGTGGTTAGAGCGCTGTTTTACCGCAATGAATGAATCTGAGCCCAAATATGGTTATGAGCAGGCGCTGTTTCCGATTGTGCAAGGAAGTACTTATAAAGACTTAAGAGAAGTGTCAGCACACGCCATTGCCTCTTTTGATGCGGTAGGTAATGCCATTGGTGGTTTGTCCGTTGGCGAGCCAGACGAAGACCTCTATGAAATGACAGATTTAGTTTGTAATATCCTGCCAAAAGATAAACCAAGATATTTAATGGGAGTAGGTACACCAACCAACTTACTCGAGTGTATTGCACTTGGCGTAGACATGTTTGACTGCGTGATGCCGAGCCGCAATGCGCGCCATGGTTTGTTATATACTTGGGAAGGCACCATTAATATCAAAAATGAAAAGTGGGCCAAAGATTTTACAGCCCTCGACCCATCTAGTTCAGTTTGGGTGGATCAAGTATATACAAAGGCTTATCTCAGACACCTCATTAAAACTGGGGAATACCTTGGTTTACAAATTGCTACTATTCATAATCTCGCCTTTTATCTTGAACTCATGCGCGTTGCCCGAGAGAAGATTGCCAGCGGTGAATTCATGACCTGGAAAAACCAAGTTGTACCAAAACTCGGTCAGCGCTTATAAAATGCTCAAAAAAATAGACCGCTATATCATCAAGAAATTTCTCGGCACGTTTTTTTTCATGCTGGGCTTGATCATGCTGTTGTCGGTCGTTTTTGATATTTCCGAAAAGCTCAGTGAGTTTATCTCAAATAAGGCTCCACTGAACGACATATTTTTCAAATACTACGTGACGTTTGTCCTGTATTACGGAAATACCTTCTCCTCTATGATTATTTTTCTATCCGTCATTTGGTTCACAGCCAAAATGGCGCAGGATACAGAAATCATTCCGATTTGGTTCTCCGGTAGGCCGGTTGCTCGTTTTTTAAGACCTTATTTCATCGGAGCCACGATCCTAACGATCTTATCGCTGATTCTCAATCACTTTATTGTACCCCGTACAAACAAAGTGCGCTTGGCCTTTGAAGAGAAATATTACCGAGACGTCCTGACAGTAGATAACTATCAGGCAGAATACCCAGGAAATGAACTAGTATATTTTTCAAACTTTTCTGGACAGGATCAGCGCATTCACGACCTCACCATTCAGAAATGGTCCAAAGACCAAGAGCCCATTTATTTCCTAAGAGCGCGTTTTGCAGAAAACAAACCGGGTACCAATCAATGGAAGCTCACTGATTACTATGAAAAAGACTATCAGTTTCCGAAAGGAAAACTCATTCATGGCCGGTCTAAAGACACCACTTTTACCTACCGCATCGATGAAATGGCACAAAGAGACAATGCGGCACAAGCACTTACTTTTTCCGAGTTAAAAGCAGCTATTGAGCGCGAAAAAATCAAAGGCTCTAAATTGGTACCGGAGTTTGAAATTGAATTGTATACCCGCACAGCTTTTCCGTTTGCTACCTATATCTTAACGATCATTGGTGTTTCGGTGGCTTCTCAAAAGAAGCGCGGCGGTATTGGCATCAATATAGCCATTGGTTTGGCCTTTGTATTCGTTTACATCTTTGCCATGAAAATGCTAACGGTTGCGGCCATAAAAGTAGGGCTATCGACCTTCTTAGCGGTCTGGATGCCCAATCTTATTTTTGCAGTAATTGCCGTGATTTTTTACAAGCGCGCTCAAAAATAATCAGACCACGCACCAAGCACAATGTGCATGCCATCCTCTGCGGCTATGACGTTTTCATGAATTGTTTTGGCTTCATGCAGGTGTTGTTGGGTATCGTCGTATCTCGAAGAAAAATGCCCTAAAATTAAGTATTTACATCCTGCAGTTTTGGCTTGTGTTGCTGCTTGTTGAGCGGTAGAATGAAAGGTGCTTTTAGCGCGTTCTTTATGCTGTTCAGTGAAGGTTGCTTCGTGATAAATAAGATCACAGGTCTCAATGGCTTCTAGATAACTCGGAGAAGGTTTAGTGTCTGAGCAATAAGCATAACTGTAACTCGGAACAGCTGGCAAGGTGTAATCTTCGAAATGATAGATTTTACCATCTCTTTCAATATTTTGGCCAGCTTTTAGTTTAGGCAGGTCTTCAATGAGCAAGGCAGCTTTTGCAATAGCCGTTTTATCTAGGTTCAGCGGCTTTGGTTTTTCTGAAATACGATACCCTAAAGTGGGGATGCGGTGTTTGAGCGCAAAAGCTTCAATTTGCAGGAGGCGGTCTTCAAAAATAAGGGTCTTTGACCCAGGGACCAATTCGTGAAAGATGAGGTTGAATTGGATTGGATGACCACCAGCTTCAAGCATATTCTTGATTAAATTTTCGAGACCTGGAGGGCCAAAAATATCAAGGCGTTTATCTCGGCCAAGCAAGTGCATCGTGGAGAGTAAGCCCGGCAGGCCAAAAAAATGATCGCCGTGCAGATGAGAAATCAGGATGTACTGAATTTTTTGAAGTTTGAGGCCAAATTTACGCAGCTGCTGTTGGGTGCCTTCGGCGCAATCAATTAAGATGTAACGTTCGTTGCAATTGATGTATTGCGCACTGGCATTTCGCTTTCCGGTAGGCAATGCGGCGCCAGAACCTAAAATATGGAGTTCGAAACTCACTTGGCTAGTAAGTCTAGGGCGTCGTTTTTAGAATGACCAATGTTGAGTACTTTGTCAAGCTGGGCAATTTCAACCAATTTCTGAACACTTGGTTGCAGGCCACTCAGCGCAAAACTACCATTGGTGTCTTTACAAAGCCGATTGGCAATTAGTACGGCAGATAAACCCGAGGAATCACAGTATTTGGTTTTACTGAGGTCTAGGACAATGAAATTAGTGCCCACTTTATTGAGCTGCAGAAAATGCGCTTTGAGTTCTGGGGCATTGCTGGCATCGAGTTTTTCAACCTCACTTGTGACAATAACAATTTCACCCTGAGGGTCTACCGTAAAATTCATTGATAATGATTTACTCAAAAGTAGAAAAATTATCTTTCGATTTTGGCTGCGAGCAAATAAATTACCGCCATACGAACGGCAACACCATTTTCTACTTGGTCTAAAATGATACTTTGCTTCGAATCTGCAACATCGCTTGTGATTTCAACACCACGGTTGATTGGTCCTGGGTGCATCACGATAATTTCTTTGGATAAGCTGTCTAGGAGTTCTTTGTTGAGCCCAAAGAGCGCAGCGTATTCGCGTAATGAAGGGAAGAACTTGATGTCTTGTCTTTCAAGCTGGATGCGCAACATATTAGCGACATCGCACCATTCAAGTGCTTCTCTGAGGTTATGTGAAACGAGAACGCCTAGTTCAGAGATGTATTTAGGAATAAGGGTGCTCGGGCCACAAACCATGACTTCTGCACCTAATTTTTGAAGACAGTAAATGTTGCTGAGAGCAACTCTGGAGTGTAAGATGTCACCGACAATGACTACTTTTTTACCTTCGACGCTTCCAAGTTTTTCGCGGATTGAAAAAGCATCGAGCAGTGCTTGCGTAGGGTGTTCATGAGTGCCATCGCCAGCATTGACGACTCTTGCTTTGATCTTTTGAGAAAGAAATTTGGCAGCACCCGGGTTTGGGTGGCGCATGACAACCATATCGACCTTCATGGCCAAAATGTTATTGACAGTATCTACTAAAGTTTCACCTTTTTTCACTGATGAGCCTGCCGCACTGAAATTTACGACGTCTGCTGATAAGCGTTTTTCAGCCAATTCAAAAGATAAGCGGGTGCGGGTAGAATTCTCGAAAAAGACATTGGCGATTGTGATGTCGCGTAAGGAAGGAACCTTTTTGATGGGGCGATTGATCACTTCTTTAAAACGCGATGCAGTATCGAGTATGAGTTCGATATCTTGACGGCTGAGGTCAATGATGCCAGTAAGGTGATCAACGCTGAGCTGTTTCATTTCCTTCTTTTGTAAATAATAAGACGCAATCGGCACCTTCGGTTTCTTTCCATTCTACAGCAACTCTTTCAGAGGCCAAGGTGTCTACTGTTTTTCCGACGTAATCGGCCTGAATTGGGAGGTCACGGCTGTAACGGCGGTCAATGATCGTGAGTAATTGAACCTGTGAAGGGCGACCAAAAGTAAGCAAGGCATCGAGTCCAGCACGAATGGTGCGTCCGGTAAAAAGAACGTCGTCGAGTAGGATGATGCGTTTGTTTTCTATTGAGAAATCGATGTTGGTGACGCTAGGTAAAAGCGGGGTTTCACGGCGGCGAAAATCATCGCGGTGAAAAGTGATGTCAAGAGAACCTGCCTGAACCGAGTGACCAAGAATGTCTTCTAATTGTGCTTTAATGCGCGCGGCCACATGGATGCCACGTGGTTGCAGACCAATTAAAACAGAATTCTGGAAATCGTGGTGAGTTTCAACAAGTTCATGGGCAAGCCTTTTGAGCGTCAGATCGAGCTGGGTTGCATTGAGTATGACTTGCTTTTCCATCTAGGCAAAGATACTTTAAAATTCTTATTCTTGTTTGAGGTCTGCTATTAAAAAAAAGCTTCCTGTTATCCAAAGTAGGTCATTTGGGTGCATCTGGCGCTGGATCTCGTTTTTTGCAAAGTTGATATCGGTAAATATTTTTTCAAGGCCGAGTTCTTGCCAATCTTCTTTTGTTTTGCTTCTCAGGTTCTGAAATGTACAGGCCGCAACTTTTGCATTTTTTGGAAAAAGATCTAAGATTTCGCGTGCATTCTTGTCTTTGGCAGCCCCGTAGAGTATAAATAATTTTCCTTTTAACTGTTCCTGAATCATGGGAAGTGTAGCTAGGATCCCATCTATATTATGTGAAACATCTGCAATAACCAGAGGTTGCTCGTGTAGGCATTCAAAACGACCAAAGTGCCCCGTGTTTTTCTTTAGGTTTTTAAGCGCCGTATTGAAATGTTCAGGTTTAACCGACATACCGAGTACTTGCAAAGCGGCATATGCATTGCGCAAGTTTTTGAGTGTATATCCTGAGTATCCTTCACCAAGGTAAGTTGGTACTGAAAAGTCTTCTGAAAAATAAATCGGAGCCGCAGTAGCTGTTGCACTTGAGATGAATAGGTCTAGGGTTTCAGGATTTTTTTCTCCAATCAAAACGGGCACATTTTTTTTCATGATCCCGGCTTTTTCTGAGGCAATTTCTTGAATGGTGTTGCCAAGAAATTCTTGATGATCTAAAGCAATATTGGTAATGATACTCAGTTTGGGTAAAATCACATTGGTCGCATCCAAGCGCCCTCCAAGCCCTGTTTCAATGACCATCCAGTCACAGTTTTCTGCTTGAAAATAGGCCAAGGCCATCGCGAAAGTGAGTTCAAAAAAACTAGCATCCAAATTGGGTAGTTGGCTTTGAATGCGCTCACAAAATTCGACCACAAAATCTTGATCAATTACTTGTCCATTGATGCGAATGCGCTCTGAAAAATCAAAAATATGAGGCGAAGTAAAAAGCCCGACACACAAGCCCGTTTCTTGCAGCATACTCGCACAAAAAGCGGCTGTACTCCCTTTGCCATTGGTTCCGGCAATATGAATACTTGGGATTTTTTTGACATCAAGCTCAAGTTTATCAAGTAAAAGCTCGACTCTTTCTAGCCCTGGTTTGTAGGCACTAGCGCCCATATTTTGATAGGAGGGGAAACGCGAAAACAACCAAGTAGTAGCTTCTTTATACGCGTTGTTACTAGGCATGACTCAAAGCAATAAAAAAGTAAGAACACCCCCTAAATAACCAGCTAAAGCCAATAAGGAGAATCTTTTGAGATACCAGCCAAAACCAATGTTTTCCATGCCCATAGCCACAACACCTGCTGCCGAACCTATGATCAAAATAGAGCCGCCAGTTCCGGCTGTATAGGCAATCATGTGCCAAGTGTCAGCGTCCATGGAGTCTTTAAACATGCCAATGCTTGCTGCCACCAATGGCACGTTGTCTATAATTGCCGAAGCCAAGCCTAAAATTGAAATATATAGTTCTTTGGAAATCCCTGAATTCAATACAATTTCACCGAGGTTTTCAATCATTCCGAGGCTTTCCATGCCAGCCACGGTCATTAAGATACCCAGGAAAAACAAGATTGAAGGCATTTCTATTTTACTAAGCGCTTTTAAAGTAGGACCCACATGCCCACCTTCTTTTTCATTCATGGAGCTTAAATTTAAATGCCTTTTACTTGCTACTTCACCTAGAATTGCAAAGGTTGCTAAGGAAAACATCATACCCATGTAAGGAGGAAGGTGTGTAATAGTTTTAAATACCGGAACAAAAATGATCAAAAGTAAGCCGCTTATCAAAATGAAACTTGAGGTTTTGGAATTTTTGGTCGCTGTATTTTGAGGAAGTTCTTGTTTGAAAATTTTAAGTCTTTTAGCTATTAAAAGTGGAATGAGTAGCGTGACTACAGCTGGTATAAAAATGTGTTCAATTAGCTTCATGGCACTGACTTTTCCGGCAATCCAAAGCATGGTTGTCGTGACATCTCCAATTGGAGACCAAGCACCTCCTGCATTGGTAGCAATGATGACAAAGCCAGCCATCCACATGCGCAATTCTTTGTTGGGTACCATTTTTCGCAAGATAGAAATCAAGACAATGGTTGCAGTCAGGTTATCGATGATCGCAGATAATACAAAACCTAAGACCGAAACAACTATTAAAAGTTGATAGGCTGATTTTACTTTAATCAGTGCTTGTACACTCTTAAAACCGTCGAAATAGTCGATCATTTCGACAATTGCCATGGCGCCCATCAAGAAGATGAGTATTTCTGAGGTTTTACCAAAATGATGCAATAGCAACTCAGAGGTTTGATGAATATCTGCTGAGTTCAAAGCGATGAGCGCCCAAGAAAGGGTCATCATGAGTAGGGCTGGTATCAATTTATCAATGCGCAGAACTTGCTCAAAAGAGATGGCGGCATAACCTACGATGAATAATAGTACCAGTGAAAATTCCATGTTTCTAAACGAGTTGCTTGAGTGCGATTTCAAAAGCCGCTTTAGCAATCCCGGTTTGTGCTGAATGAATGTTATACGTTTTCTGAAGTGCGTTGTAAATGGTCTGGCTGGCATCTTCAAAAATAAGGTGGTCCTCAAGATTACTAAGGTCAGAACTCATGAGATAAGCAAATACACGAGCCATGCCGCAATTGGCAATAAAGTCTGGGATGAGCGCTAAGTTAGCGTCAGCTTTTTCGGCAATTGGGCCAAAGAAGATCTCTTGATCAGCAAAAGGCACATTGGCTCCAGAAGAAATTACACTGACACCAGCAGCCAACAATTGATCGAGTTGCGCTTCGTTGATCATTCGACTACCTGCACACGGAATAAAAATATCAGCTGCAGTAGACCAAAACTTTTCATTCGTTTCTTCATAGCTGAGCATATTGGCAGCGGCCAACTCATTGCCATTTTTATTGATAAACAAGTTCTTCACTTCTTCGAAGGAAAGACCATCTGGTGAAATCAGACCACCGACGCGATCGATAACACCAACAATTTTCGCTCCTTTCTGTGCTAAATAATAAGCAGCAGCTGAACCTACATTGCCCCAGCCTTGTACCAAAACGCGCTTTCCTTTGAGGTCACCGCCCCAAAGTGCATAATAATGCTGGATAGACGACGCGACACCGTAACCGGTAATCATGTCAGCTACAACGTAGTTGTTATCTAGTTTTGGGTTGTAATTTTCATCGATGAGCACCTTAGAAACGCCTCTTTGAAGTTGTCCAATTCGGTTGATTTTCTGGGTGTCATTTGGCTTAAAATGCCCATTGAAAACACCTTCTTGTGGATGCCAAACACCGCAATCTTCGGTCATTGGGATTACTTCATGGATTTCGTCTACATTGAGGTCACCACCAGTTCCGTAATAAGTTTTTAATAGGGGAGACACCGCTACAAACCAACGTTTGAGCACCTCTTTTTTGCGCGGATCTTTCGGGTCAAAATTGATTCCGGACTTCGCTCCACCAATGGCAGGGCCTGCTACTGTAAATTTGACCTCCATTGTTTTGGCCAAAGATTCTACTTCTCTTTTGTCAAGACCAACGCGCATTCTGGTACCACCACCTGCTGCGCCACCACGTAGTGAATTGATCACTACCCAGCCTTCCGCATCGGTTTCTGGGTCTTTCCATTCAAATACGATTTCGGGTCTTTTATTTTCAAATTTGGAGAGTAGTTCTTTCATTTTTATGTTATTTCTTGCTGGGCAAAATTACCAATATTTCTTATCTCTTGAGTTTTCCTTGGTAATCGTGCAATGTTCCGGTACAAAGTGCTTGCTGTGCACCTGTAACACTTGCAATAGTTGTTGTTTCTTTTCTAATAAAACGTGCACCTAAAAAAGCAAAGATGAGTGCCTCTTTGAATTCAACAATGTTTTTCTCTGGAATGATCAGTTTTCCGTCATAATTGGCCTGCAGGCGTTCTAATAGAAAAGAATTAAAAGCGCCACCACCGGTAACCAAAACTTGATCGAGCTGCAGTGTTTTAAAAATGTCTCCACTCACCACACTCAATAGCTCAGTATGCGTTCGGAGTTTATCTTTTAATTCAAGACCAGCAAATAGCGGCAAATATTGCTCATTGAGCCATTCAGTCCCTAAAGATTTTGGTCCTTTTTGCACAAAGTAGGGTAGGCGCAAAAGTTGTTCCAAGACGGCTGAATTAACCTCTCCTGAACGGCTGAGTTGCCCGTCTTCATCATAGTTTTTGCCGATTTCCTGCATCCAGTAATTCAGGGGTAAATTTGCAGGGGCAATATCAAATGCTTGATGGATCTCATTGCGCTGCGTTGAAATATTCGCAAAACCGCCTAAATTCAAGAAGCCATCCGCTTTTTTTGTAAAAAGAAAAGCATCACCTAGCGGCACCAATGGCGCTCCTTGCCCACCTGCCACTACATCGAGTGTGCGAAAGTCATTAATGACAGGAACCCCCGAATGATAATTAAGCGTTACGCCGCAACCTATCTGAACGGTATAACCTAAGTTTGGCCTGTGGAAAATGGTTTGCCCATGTGAAGCAATCGCATCAATTTCAGCTAAATTGACCCCATTTTTAAGCGAAAAGTCATTTAGGCAATCAGCGAAATATAAACCAAGATCGTGATGCAACTGAAATAAGTCTGAACCATTGAGTTCGGCACTCATTTTTAAGCGTTCCAAAAGTGCTTGGGGATAGGCCACTGTTTCGGCATTAACAATTTCAAAATCAACATTTTGACTACTTGAAAAATGAAATTTTACGTGCACAATGTCCAAGCCATCTAAGGAGGTGCCCGACATGAGTCCGATCAGCTGTAGATTATTCAGGTCTTTTGCTTTCAAGAATAGGGGAATTCGTTTATTTTTGTCAAAATTAAAATTATAAATCAGTCAACATGAATTTTGAACTCACCGAAGAACATCTAGCCGTTAAGGAAGCTGCCCGCGATTTTGCGCAAAACGTCCTTAAACCAGGCGTGATCGAAAGAGATAACCTACAGAAATTTCCTGCTGAGGAAATCAAACAACTTGGCGAGCTCGGCTTTATGGGCATGATGGTAGATCCAAAATACGGAGGCAGTGGCATGGACACGCTTTCATACGTTTTGGCTATGGAAGAAATTTCCAAAGTAGATGCATCCGCTTCTGTTTGCATGTCAGTAAATAATTCATTGGTATGTTGGGGTCTCGAACATTTCGGAACCGAAGAACAAAAACAAAAGTACCTTGTGCCGCTTGCTAAAGGTGAAAAAATTGGTGCATTTTGTCTGTCAGAGCCAGAAGCAGGTTCAGATGCTACTTCACAGCGCACAACAGCCATCGACATGGGTGACCACTACTTACTCAATGGTACTAAAAACTGGATCACCAATGGATCTTCAGCTTCAATTTATTTAGTGATTGCTCAAACCAATGCAGAATTGGGCCACAAAGGTATCAACGCACTCATTGTTGAGCGCGGAATGGACGGTTTTGTGGTAGGTGCCAAAGAAGATAAAATGGGTATTCGTGGAAGTGACACACATACGCTCTTGTTCAATGATGTGAAGGTTCCAAAAGAAAACCGCATTGGCGAAGATGGTTTCGGATTCAAATTCGCTATGAAAACGCTTTCAGGTGGTCGTATCGGGATCGCGTCTCAAGCACTCGGAATAGCTGCAGGTGCCTTCGAATTAGCCACCGCTTATTCTAAAGAGCGTCAAGCATTTGGTAAAGAAATTTACAAGCATCAAGCAATTTCTTTCAAATTGGCAGACATGGCTACAGAAATCGAAGCGGCTCGTTTGCTCGTTTATAAAGCGGCACAAGATAAAGATGCCGGCCGAAATTACGACCAATCTGGCGCTATGGCGAAGCTTTATGCTTCTAAAGTAGCTATGGAACAAACGGTTGAGGCGGTTCAAATTCATGGCGGTTACGGTTTTGTAAAAGAATACCATGTAGAACGCATGATGCGCGATGCTAAAATCACCCAGATTTACGAAGGCACCTCTGAAGTACAAAAAATCGTAATTTCGAGAGGTATCCTCAACGCCTAAACTTTAGCTTATGTTGGCACCTTTCAATCTCCAAAAATGGATCGATGAAAATCGAGACTTGCTCAAGCCACCGGTTTCTAACAAGAATCTATATAAAGAGGCTGGAGATTTCATTGTTATGGTAGTTGCCGGCCCTAACGCCCGTAAAGATTATCACTACAATGAAAGCGAAGAATTGTTTTACCAAATTGAAGGAGATGTCACCGTACGCATTCAGCATGAGGGTAAAGCGAAAGACATCGTTGTGAAGCAAGGAGAAATGTTTTTGTTGCCTGCCAACACCCCACACTCTCCTGTTCGCGGTGAAAACACCATTGGTTTGGTCATTGAACGCGTCCGAACAGGCACAAACTTACAAGATGGCCTCATGTGGTTCTGTGAGAAATGCAATCATCATTTACACACCTATCGTTTTGCGCTTGAGAACATAGAAAAGGATTTCCTGCCGCGTTTCAAAGAGTTTTACGGTTCAGAGGATTTACGAACTTGCAAGGCTTGTGGCCATCAAATGGAAACTGATCCAAAGTTTGTCTGAGTACCAAATAGAGTGCTCTTATTCTGATAAACATTATTGCATTAAAAAAGCGCCCTTTTGAGGCGCTTTTTTAATGACTTATATTTTTTGTAATTGACTACTCTTGGTACTTATTGCTGAGAGAAAGTCACGCGGTGTACGTCACCTGTCTGAAAAACTTCTTCCTCAAGAACCATGCGCTTGCTGCGCAGTTCTTTGATGGTATACTCATGAACAGGATTGATAGTTGTAGTGTCCGCGTATAGAAATAGCGTTGTGGCATCTTCACCAAACTTCCAGGTACCGTGGCTATAAGTTCCTTGTAATTGACCAAGTTCGTTGGTGAAATTAGACATGGAGTAAGTGCCATCTTTATCAATACTCATTTTAGAGGTAACAGCAGCGTCATAAATGTTGTTGCCATTGAGTACGTGATCTGTCAGTTTCCAGTCATTGCATACGCGTGATTTTTTTGTCTGCAAGGAAAAGTTTGGACCTTCCGTATATTTAGAACAGGCACTGAATCCGAGTGCAAGCAAAGAAAAAGTGAAAAGTAAACGCTTCATGTGTTTTTAGTTTTTAGGAACGTATGTCATGGCTGTCACACTATTATTGCTACCGAATAGTTCAAATTTAATTTCATCCTTGGCTAATTTAATAATGTTCCAAGCATTCATACCATTCACCGTAAAAATTAAGTTTGTAGAAGTTGCTGTGAAGTTCGCTTGCAATTTATCATCAGAGAAGGCCCAGGTTCCTTTTGCTACGCCTACATAATTTGCGTATCGAGCTGTATCGCTAAATGAGCCATCAGTTCCGATAACGAGGGTTTCTGTATATCCTGGAACGATAACGTTTGCGCCATTTAATGTTTTTGCACTCAAGACCCATTCACCGGCAAGACGTGATTTTTTAGAAGATAAAGCCAAGCTAGGACCTTCAGCGTATTTACTACAAGAAGTAAGAGTTCCGGCACCAACGATAAGTGTGCTCAAAGCGATAACAAATAGTTTTTTCATGATTTCAAGTTTGAACAAATCTACACATTCACTTGAACTTATTCAAGAACTCGCTTAATTTTGTCATATGAAATATATTTTCTCTATCCTTCTTGCGCTCCTATTGTGGTCTTGTGAGTCGCCAAATGCAAAAAATTCAACCGATCAAAATGCCAATGTTTGCACAAAAGTCACTGCAAATACAAGCCAAGATTTCGGAGTTAAAGGGATGGTTTGTAAAATGGGCTGCGGTGGCAGCATTCGCAAAGCATTAAAAGAAACATGTGCTGTAGAACAAGTTGATGTCAGTTATATTGATACGCTTCAAGAGCAGACTATTACAGTATTCTACGATCGCAATAAAATTGCTCCAGAACAAATGATTTCAGTGCTCAATACGATCAACGAAAAGCAATTCGAAGTAAGAACGCTTGGTAAGCCACAAAAGCTCTAATGGAACTCTATTACCGACAACTCGGTGAAGGCAAACCCCTTGTTATTTTGCATGGGTTGTTTGGTTTCTCTGATAATTGGCAGACACATGCCAAGAAATTAGCGGAGTATTATGAGGTCACGCTTGTAGATCTCAGAAATCATGGGCATTCAGATTGGTCCGATGAATTTAGTTATGAGCTCATGGTTTCGGACCTCCATGAATTATTCACGGATCTTCAAATCGAGCATCCAATTCTTTTAGGGCATTCTATGGGAGGCAAGTTAGCCATGCATTACGATGGTGCATATCCCAATTACCTCGAAAAATTAATTGTAGTAGATATGGGTATTAAAGCATACCCGCCGCATCACGAGCATATTTTGGCGGCGATGCACGCCATTGACCTGAAATCCATGACGGCCAGGAGTCAGGCAGAGGCCATCTTAAAGACTTTTGTTGAGTCCGAGGGTATTCGTCAATTTTTACTCAAGAATCTTTATTGGGAAGATAAAGGTAAGCTTGCGTGGCGCGTCAATTTTCCGGTGCTTGAAGCAAATATGTCCGAGATTTTAAAATCCTTGCCTGCCTTTGAATCTTTTACGCCTACCTTGTTTATTAGGGGCTTACTTTCCAATTACATCTTAGATTCAGATATTGCTTCACTTGAAGAACAGTATCCAGACCTGCAATTAGTGTCTATAGAAAATGCAGGGCATTGGGTGCATGCCGAGGCACCAGACGCTTTTATGGATGCAGTGTTATCCTTCTGTTTGCGCTAAGCTTTCTTCAATTTGTTTACAGTTATTTTTTTCTGGTTGCCCTAGTGAAAAAAAGCGCATAAAAAAAGGGAGCCCGAGGGCTCCCTTTTGAAATTTGAGTAATGTTCAACTTATTTGCGAACAGCTAATTTTTCAGTAACTGTAGTACCGTTTGCAGTAACGCTAACTGTGTACATACCGCTGTTTAATGCAGAAGTGTTGATTTCAACATTTTGAGCACCGTTAACAGCAGCCAAAGTTTGAGTCGCAACAACTTTACCAGCCATATCAATTACATTGATGATTGCGTCAGAAGTATTTTTAACATTGAAAGATACTTGTGTAGCGTCTGCAGCTGGGTTAGGAGCTACTTCAACACCAAAACTAGCAACTTGCTCTTTCACACCTAAAGCAGGATCGAAGTTCATGCGAACCATTGGTTGTGAAGTTGTGTAGTACCAAGTAAGGTCAGTCATGTCGTAGTAGTAACATGTTTGAACTGGAGCAGGTCCTGCGGTACCAACAACGAGGTCATTGGTTGCACCACCGTCACCGTTTGAACCAGCAACAAGTAGGTAAGACTCATCAGCATTTAACGGGTAGCTACCTCCTAAGAAAGAAAGTGTTACTTCAGCGTCAAGGTCAGCATTTTGCAATACATAAGGACCAGTTTCGTCTACGTAAAGGAAGTCACCAGTTGCAGGGTCAATAGAATATAATTTGAGGTAAATTTCTGCTCCTGGCTCAGCAGCACCGTTGATGTAAACTGAACCACCACCGATAGAAACGTTTGAGAAGATATCAAAGATGTTCCCTACTTCAAAGCCCATACCGCCGTTGAATGAACCGTTTGTAGCAGTACCGTTGTCACGTGCATAAACGTAAGGATTAACTGCAATTGTAGCAAAGTTATTCATGGCATTGTTACTAAGGTCACCGTCAGTTACACCCAATGCAACGTTACCTGTAAGAACGTGGTTAGCTACAGAAGAACCTGGTGTGAAAGAAGTAGCACAAGCTAAAGTATCAATTTGACCAACTGCAATTGGTGTAGCAGCTGAAGTTCCTGTGTATGAACCTGTAGTTGCAGTAAAGACAGCATCAGTTTGGTTTTGCGCACCGATGTTTTCAACGATACCAGAAAATTCAACTTCAGTAACTTGTGATTGTGGCACTTGGTAATAAGCTAAACGCTCAGCCCAAAAACCTGTAGAACCCCAAAGAACGCTATTCAATTTAACGTCATTTGCTTCAGGTACATATAATTCTACGTCGTCTACAGCCCAATACCATCCCCAGTAGTCGTTGTCGTTGTAGTAAAATTGAATTTTTACTTGAGACTGACCTGCAGCGATAGAAGAGATGTCAATTACGGTAACTTCTGGGTTAGCAGAGTTTTGGTTTGGTGTAAAGTAATCTACTTCGTCAGAAATTAAGAATTCTGTCCATGTAGCACCGTTGTCACCAGAAACACGGATACCGCGAGTGTCATGCCACCAACGGAAGTTGTGGTTGTATTTAACTTTAACAACGCTATGAGCAGAACAGTTAATAGCATTTACTGTAGTTGCAGTAGTGATGATAGGTGTACCATCTTGATCACCAGTGTTGTTGGCATCAGAGTTTACAAACAAGAAACCATTAGCAGCAGTTGGTGCAGCAAAAGGGCTAAGTGCTGAAACTGGGATAGAGTTTGGCGTGTTGATGATGTGCCATTGCTCAGAGTTTGTACCTGTGCTCGCAATTGCCCAGTTAGAAGCAGTTGAGAAATCATCAGACCAAATTGTGGTTGCCTTCGCATCAGCTGAAGGTTTGTGCGCAACGCTAGAACCAACTTCAAAAGAAGCTTTTTTGTCTAGGCGTGGTGCGTTGACACTTTTCATTTGCGCATGAAAAGTACCTGCTGCCATCACGGCAAGAAAAGAAACGTACAGTTTTTTCATTGTTAAATAATTTAGATAGAATGCTACAAATATAAGTAATTCAAGATTTAATCTCAAGAAACAAATGCGATTAATACTTGCGCTTGAGTAAAAAATCGGCTAACTCAAAAAATGTTGCTTTGGAAGTCATATTTTGCAGTTCATTCAGTGCATTTAAGGCTGCATTATGGTATGTTTCCATTTTTGTTTGGCAATAATTTTTTGCGCCAATTTGTGTGTAGAGTTCTTGTGCAAATTTGACCTTTAATGCTGGTTCTTGAATTGCTGCCAATTCTTTGAGTGCTATTTTTTGGTTTTCATCAGCTAAATTATGAGCTGCAATTGACAGTAAGGTCTTTTTGTTCGCTAAGACGTCACCTCCAATTTGTTTTCCGACCTGAGCGCTATTACCATACAGATCCAGTAGATCGTCTTGGATTTGGAAGGCTAGACCTAGTTGTTCGCCAAAATGATACAAGTGAGCCGCATCTGAAGGGCTTGCGTCGCCAATAATTGCTCCCATTTCTAGGGCACAACCCAAGAGGACCGAAGTTTTAAGCCGAATCATTTCCAAATATTGCTGTTCACTTACGTCGGAAAGTTGTTCAAAATCCATATCCATTTGTTGGCCTTCGCAAACTTCTTTGGCTGTTCTGTTAAAGGTTTCAAAGAGCTGCTTGAAGCTATTTGGCGCGTAGTTTCCTAAACAAGCATAAGCTTCTACTAATAGAACATCTCCGGATAAAATGGCAATGTTGGCATTCCATTTTTCATGAATGGTGCTCATGCCTCTTCGTAATGGTGCGGCATCCATGATGTCGTCATGAATCAAGGAAAAGTTGTGGAATAATTCAACGGCAAGTGCAGCTTTTAAACCCTCTTCTGCATTTTTACCGCAGGCTTCT
>JBEEKM010000024.1:0-27010 GCA_041168645.1 Bacteroidota bacterium
ATGCAGGTCAGTTGTGTTTAGGCAACACCGAGACCTTCACCATTACCGTGAACCCGCAACCGCAAGTGACGGCACCACAAAACCAAGTGGTGTGTAACGGTGCACAAGTGGCGGCGATCAACTTTACAGGCCCTTCAACTGGAACCACTTATGTCTGGAGTAACAACAATCCGTCGATTGGCTTAGCAGCAAGTGGCACGGGCAACATTGGAATGTTCACGGCGATTAACAATGGCAACACACCAATTACGGCTACAGTTACCGTCACTGCACAATATGTGAACGGCACCCAAATTTGTACGGGCAACGCCGAGACCTTCACGATTACCGTGAACCCGTCACCTGTTATGATTCCTACTCAGGATTTGACGGTTTGTAGTGGAACCATTCTGAACGGAATTTCATTTGCCAGTTCAGTGCCAAATGCTAACTTTAGTTGGGTCAATAATCAAACGCTGATTGGCCTTCCTGCCAATGGTATTGGTGATATCTTGCCATTTATTCCATCGGTTTCAACTACTGTTCCAGTGACAGCAATGATACAAGTTCAGGCACTTGATACCTACGGTAATTTCTCTTGTTCTAGTCCGTTAGATACCTTCTTCATCACAATCAACCCGATACCGAACTTTAATTCTCTTCCAAATATGGTAGTATGTGCTGGGCAGACCGTCCCGCTTACTTTCATTACTGGATCGGTGATTAACAGTACGTATAACTGGACCAACAACAATAACACCATAGGTTTGCCAAGTACAGGGCAAGGAAATATCCCAGCCTTTACGGCAATTAACAATGGCTTGAACCCAATTACTGCTACCCTCGAAGTAGCTGCGAGTTACACAAATAATCAGTTGACCTGTTTTGGTAATATTGAGACTTTCACGATTACCGTGAATCCAACTCCTCAGGTTGCCGATGCACCAAATCAAGTGATTTGTAGTGGAGACATGGTCAATGGTGTAGTGATGCAAGGAACACTTCCAAACGCCTATTATACCTGGACGAACACCATTCCATCCATTGGATTAGCCACGAGTGGCATCGGAAATATTCCGAATTTTACGGGTTGGAATTTGGGCACTGCTCCACAAGTAGCACTCATTAGCTACACCCCAAATTACACCAACAATGGTGTAACATGTCAGGGCTCAACCCAAGACTTCACTGTAACCATCAATCCTATCCCTGCCGTTATTGCTCAGGCAGATGTAGTTGTATGTGATAACGAGGCGATACCAAGTATTGTCTTTACTGGCCCTGTACCAGGTACAGATTATGACTGGACAAATGATAATCTAACCATTGGCCTAAATCAGTCAAATGGTACAGATGTGATTCCAGCATTTGTCGGTAACACCAATAATAATGTGCCGAATGTTGCGCAAATCATCGTCGATGCAACTTATACCAATGCAGGGGTAACCTGTCAAGGCAATATTGATACCTTCTTGTATGTTGTGAATCCGATTCCTAATGTGCTTGATCCGCTCGATCAGGTTATTTGTTCTGGTGATTTTTCACAAATCATTGACTTTACAGGTTCGGTGCCTGGAACGGCCTACAATTGGATCAATAATACAGCTGCAATTG
The DNA here is from genome assembly GCA_041168645.1 of Bacteroidota bacterium. Lineage (GTDB taxonomy): Bacteria > Bacteroidota > Bacteroidia > Flavobacteriales_D > Crocinitomicaceae > UBA952. Next base: position 1,594 of record JBEEKM010000024.1, read on the forward strand.
GTTTAGCTTCTTCTGGAACAGGAGATATCGCACCATTCTTGGCAATAAATAATACCAATGCACCACTTGTGGCTACATTAGTTGTTCAGGCTGCCTATACCAACATGAATACGATATGTTTAGGGAACACTGAACAAATGACAATCACTGTTAATCCTAGACCAAATGTTGAACCAATTGTTGATCAAGTGGTTTGTCATAACGAGAATGTATTGCCTGTTCAATTCAGTGGTGCCGTTCCGGGTACAATTTATAACTGGTTAAATAGCGAAACAAGTATTGGCCTAGCTGCAGGTGGTGTTGGAAATATCCCAGGTTTTGTTGGGCTTAATCCGGGAGCAAGCCCTGTTGTTGCCAACGTTGATGTCACACCATCTTTTACAAACGCTGGTTTAACTTGTGAAGGAACCACAGAGACCTTCACCATTACTGTTAACCCATGGGCGTATTTACAAAATTTACCGCTCACGATCTGTTCTGGTGAAAATACAAACATAGACATCGAAACAACCATACCGGCATCAAGCTCTTGGTCGGCACAAAATAATGCTAATGTCAATGGTGAAACCTTAACGACGCAGTTCTCTGATGAGATCAACGATATACTCGTTAACCTTTCTAACGTTCAACAGGTCGTCAATTACCAAATTGATTTAGTGTCTCAACCGTATGGTTGTGCATCTGGGCCGTACAGTATTTTGGTTGCTGTTCAGCCACCTGTTGATGTCGACTTTGACGTAGTTACGCAATTGAAGTGTTCTGATTTGCCGGTGTTATTTGATAACAATTCAGTAGGGAATAGCACTTTCGTATGGGATTATGGCGATGGCGATACAGCTAGTAGCTACGATGGCTATAATGTTTATGATGATTTTGGCGTCTATGAAGTGACGCTCACTGCAACTGATGCTCAGACCCTTTGTCAAGATAGCATGTCTGTGATCATTGATATTTTAGAATCACCTGAGGTTGGCTTTACAGCATCAATAACAGAAGCATGTGAGTACGTCAATGTGATCTTTACAGATACTGTTCAGGATACAACTACGAACGTTTACTGGACCTTTGGGGACGGTGAAGATTCATACCAATTTGGGCAGGTCGATCATCAATTTGCGCAACCCGGCTGTTATGACATTACTTTATATGTAACTGGAACAAATGGCTGTACCGTTGCAGATACCGCAGAAGACCTCGTTTGTGTAGTGCCAGCTCCAATTGCGGACTTCTTTGTCGATAACACAGTACACCTCATTGATGACGCAACCTTCTTCTTTGATAACCAATCCCTATACGCGCTTTACTATGACTGGACCTTTGGTGATGGTGACACAAGTGTGGCAACAAACCCGATTCATGTTTATGATGCAGTTGGCGAATATTTAGTCACACTCACGGCTACTAACGAGCTAGGCTGTATGGATACTGCAAACATTACTGTAATTGTTAGAGAGGAATTCCTTCTGTATGTGCCAAATACATTCACACCTAACGACGACGCCACCAACGATACGTTCAAACCATACATCAATAATCGATATGTGGAATCAAGCTATCGTTTTGCGATCTACAACCGTTGGGGAGAACTTGTGTTTGAATCTTATGACGATAACTACGGATGGGATGGTACCTACGGCGCTGGTCTAAACAGAGCGGTTCAAGATGGCGTCTATACTTGGGTGATATCGCTCAAGATGAAAGAGGATGAGGAGGCCATTCAATTTACTGGACACGTCACCTTACTGAAGTAAGAAACCCTGACAATATTAAATGCTAAGAAATACTTGCTTTATTCGTAAAGCAAGTATTTTTTTCTGATTTCCATGAATTGTTTCAAACCATCCTGCCATGTTGCCCGAATTTCTTTTGCTGACCAACCTTTATCGATTTGTTCTTTCAGACTGGCTGTTCCGGCTAAGCGATTAAAAAAGGCAGGTTGATCAATAAATACATTGGTGTCTCCGAGTAAATCGCGTGCATTGATCAAATAACTCAGGTTGATTTCATAGCTTCTTTTTACTGTAGAGCTGCGTAGGTCATATCCTTGGCAAAGCTTGTTCAAATGAAGCGGGCTTTTGGCACCAATGGTCGGAATGGGCATAAATTGATACGAAAGTTCTGGAAATTTAGGATGACCATATACTTCAAAGGGCTGATCGGTACCGCGCCCAACACTAATTGTAGTAGCCTCGAATAAACACAAACTCGGGTATAAGGTAATTGCCGCATCTGTTCTTAGGTTTGGCGAAGGCGCAACAGGCAACGTGTATTTGAGTTTGTGCTTGTAGTTTTTACATGGAATGACCCAAAGGCTGCAACGTATACCTTTGTGCAACCAACCCTCACCGTTGATCATCATGGCATATTCGCCAATGGTCATGCCGTAAACAATAGGTACTGGATGCATTCCTACAAAGGACTTGAACTGTGGTTCTAATACAGGCCCATCAACATAATGTCCATTCGGGTTTGGGCGATCTAATACCACCATTTGTTTTTTATTTTCCGCACATGCTTCCATAACGTAATGCAAGGTGGAGATATAGGTGTAAAAACGAACGCCCACATCTTGAATGTCGTAAATAACAATATCGACGTCCGCAAGTTGTGCATCCGTTGGTTTTTTATTGGATCCGTAAAGAGACACAAGTGGAATGCCCGTTTTTTCATCGATGCTATGACTCACATGTTGCCCGGCATCGAGGTCGCCGCGAAAACCATGTTCAGGAGAAAAAACTTTGATCACCTGAAGTTGCAAGGCAAGTAAGGTGTCAACTAAATGAATGCCATTTACGACAGAAGTTTGGTTACTTACAACCGCAATTCGTTTGTTTTTTAAAGAATCGATAAAAAGATGCAGACGATCAATGCCAAGAATTGGGCTTTGTAAAGTAGGTTTTTGATAGTTGTTTTGAACTTCAGTAATTTGCCTTACTTCAATGGAATCTTCTTCAATAACAATTGTTTCGGCAATAGGAAGTGCTAGCTCATGAGTCGCTTTATTTTCGAGTAGTTGACATGAAACAAGTAAAATTGTTTGAAGGGCTACCCAAGCCAAAAGCTTTGTGTATTTTTGGAGTTGTAAAAGTGAATAATTGTCTTTTGAACGTTTCATATCCTCTAGGCTGATCAGGCAAAAACACCTTGGTTTGCAACGTACCAAACCAATTGTGCGCATTTCCATTATTAGTATTGCTTTGGCAATATTAGTGAATAGTTTAACATTGGCGATCGTGGCGGGCTTTCAACAAGAAATAAAAGCCAAAATTATCGGCTTTAATGCGCCATTTTTTATTTCCAAAGCTGGTTCAGGTCATATTTTTGAAGCAGAGCCGATTGACCGCCGAATTCCATTTATTCAGGAGTCTCAACAAATCAAAGGGGTCAGCAGTCTTCAAGCAGTGGCTTTTAAGCCAGCGATGCTGCAATCTCAAATTTTTTCAGATACCATAAAGGTTTTACAAACCAAAGACTCCGTGATTCAACGTCAAGATATTTTTGGGGTGATGTTTAAAGGAGTGGATCAACACTACAACTTCGATTTTCTGCGACAAAATTTGGTGGAAGGCCGCCTGATCAATCCTCTTCAACAAGATGAAATCTTGCTTTCAAAAAGCATTGCTCAGCAATTGAACTATAAGTTGAATGACCTGATTTCTGTCTATTACGTCAAAAACCAACCGATTTTGAAAAAAATGAAGGTGGTGGGCATTTATCAAACGGGCTTTGCAGAATACGATCAAAAATTAGCCTTTGTGAGTTTACAAGTCGTTCAGCAAATGAATGATTTTGGCACCCGGATCTCTTTGAGGCCAATCATTGAAAAACAAAAATTAACCATTGCCATTGACCTGCAGGGTTCTTCTGAGCGCTTGCTCTTTGATTGGGGGCAGGGCCCAGAAATTTACACGGCTTATCAAATTCCGGTGTTTAAAGACACGACCTACGTTGTGAGCGCTCTCAAGATGGGAAATCAGGGCAGTTTACTCGAAAATATAGATCACGCTTCCATCAAAATTGATGCCCCCGGCCCAATTCGTTATCAAGATCTCGTATTGGACGAAACAGGTTCACCGGTCGTTTTAATTGACGGAACAACACATCAAGCCTTGCAAACCAAATATGGTCCTTTGCATTTTTATTTTTCCGATGGTAGAGGTACTACTGAGCAATTTATCTCAGGTTTTGAAGTAAGCGTGAAAGATTTTGCTGCTTTTGAAGAGGTTCAGAAAGCTTTGAAAAATACGCTTGAAATGAGGCCTATCAACGGGCATGTGTTGCAAGTTAATTCCATTAAAGATGTCGAGGCCGATCTTTTTGCATGGCTGAGCTTCTTGGATGTCAATGTACTGATCATTGTCATCTTGATGTTATTGATTGGTATCATCAATGTTGGTTCGGCTTTGTTGGTGCTCATTGTACTCAGAACTCAATTCATCGGTTTACTCAAGGCACTTGGCGCCAATAACCGCTCCATCCGAATTATTTTCTTGTACCAAGCTTCCTACTTAATTTTAAGAGGTTTGGTCATTGGTAATCTCTTATCAGTCATACTCATTTGGCTGCAGCAGCAGTTTCAAGTTTTCACCCTGAATCCGGAGGTGTATTACTTAGATGCCGTTCCGGTTGCCTTTTCTTGGTTACATTTTATCGGCATTAATGTGCTCACTTTTATAGTTTGTATGCTAGCTTTACTGTTGCCTAGTAGGGTCGTTTCTAGAATCAGCCCCATCAAATCACTGCGTTTCCAATGATGTTTGAAGTAGGGCAAGAGGTTAGTATATTACACGAAACTGGTGTGTTTAAAGTACTAGAAGTTGAAGCAGGTAGTCTAACGCTTCAAGATGAATTTGGATTTAGTCAGAAAATTACTCCGAATTTAGTGGTAGCGAGAAAAACAGTGAGTACAGCTAAATTGATCGTCAAAGACAATACCAATTCAGTTCCTACTTCAACAAAAAAATCGCCCCAAAAGTCCGAGCCTACTATTGACTTACACGCTGAGGCCTTGGGGCTTTCTGCTCAATTACAAGCACACGATTTACTATTGGCTCAAATGAGAGCGTTTAAAAAGTTCTGTAATTTGCAGCATCAACAGCGCATCCAAAAATTCAAGGTGATTCACGGCGCAGGAGAAGGCAGGCTCAAGCAAGAAATTAGGATGTTGGTCCAAGGGAAAGAAGGCTTGCAAATGCACGACGCGCAATGGCATCACGGGGTAGTCGGTGCTTCTATCATTGAAATGATCTTGAGTAAGTTTGAACGGTTTTAGTATTTAGAAATAGAACCTGTTTTTTCAGGTGGAATATTGAAAATCCAGTCAAAATAGCCGACATAATGTGCGCTAAAATAACCCAATTTGGCCGCATACGTTGTTGGAAAACCAAGCTGCCTCGCTTTAGAAATTCCACTCATTTTTACTTGTGGCGCCACACCATCTTGTTGACACAGTGGGTGCTTGCGTTTACCGTAAAGAATAGTGCCGTATTGGAAAACACTTCGCCATTTTTTTTGATCAAAGCGTTTGGCATTCGCATTCTCAGGTGCTAAGGCGTAATAATTGGCAAATTGCATGTATTTTTTCAGGACTGAAGCCATCCCGCAAAAATAGGCATGCCCCATGCTATGACTCACTACATAAAGTGTATCGTTTTTTGAGTAGTCTCCGAGGCTACTCATTTCTTGCAGAAGGTTGAGTGCAGCAATTTTTCCAGCTTTAAAGCGCGTCATGAATCCTTGAATATTTGATTTTGTTGCCAATAATTCAAGGGTCAGTATGCTAGTTTGATCGGAAAGTTTGGTGGTATAACACCTATGTTTTTTTCCGGCGCAAGGTTTTGGGTAAGCGGCTGCTTTACTCGCGAAATTCAATAAATTCAGGTGATTGGAAGTTTGTATCGAATGATGTCCATCTGCATAAAGAATGAGGTCTGGCTCGAGTCGTGCTTCAAATTTCTTGACAATTTCAGCACTATTTTGCCAGTAATCATAGGTGTCTTTGCTGTAGATGAGGTTTCTGGAGTCGGGATGTTCGAGTCCCTTTTGCAAAATTTGATCTTTTACCTTTTCTAAATCCTTTGAAGCAGAAACGGGTCTGTAGCCGTTTACAAACAGCAAAATACGCTTTGGAGGGTCATTTTTTCTTGTGTCGAAATGATTGACTTTTTGTCCGTTTGGAAGGAATATTTCTTGTTGAATATGACCTGAAATATCAGGGCTTTCAATTACAATAAATTGTGTTTTAGAGCGCAATACCTTAGAATGCTTTCCATTTTCTCTTAGTTTGAGGAAGTGACTTGAATGAGAAAATTTCAATGCCGTATTTCCCCCATCCTTCGTAAAATACAATACCGGATTTTCGCGTTGGGTGTGCCATTTAGTCCCGGTTTTGATATAGAGTTGAACACTGAGCTGGGTTGTTGCTTGCTTTTCAAACCACATCGGATTGTGCAGACCTTTTTGAACGGCTTTAATAGTTTGATTTTTGAATACGGGAATCTGGTGATATCTAAAATGAATTTGGGTCTGATAATAATCAATACCAATTAAAACACCAATGTTGCCCATGAAGAGCAGGCCCCATAACGTAAGCTTTAAAAAGCGTAAGGACCACCTTTTAAAGAATTTGCTTTCCGTCATAACCCGATTGATTTTTTTAAAACTCAGGAATTGAAGCAGCAAGCTGAGACCGAGTGCAAGCAAATGTAACAGCGTAATTTTATAACCCCCAATATGTCCATAAATATGAAACAAAGGATTATTGGCGTCAATGAAAAAATGAAAGTGGTTGTTGGTCTCGATGAGTTTTAGACCGTAGGGTTCCGCTGATGAGATTTTGATAATGTGTCCATTATGGTTTTGTTCAAAATAGACATGACTCACACGGCCGTTATATGACCAAAGAGGAACAGTACAAAATAGAAAGAAAAATAGTTGAGGTAAGCCTTGCTTCACCTTTAGAGGTGCATGAAGTTTTTCTTAGCAAGGAGTTCGTCTTCGTCTTCGCGGTAGTCAGGGTCGTCAACGCAGCAGTCAACAGGGCAAACCGCAGCACATTGTGGCTCATCGTGAAAACCAACACATTCGGTACATTTCTCGTGAGAGATGTAATAGACATCCATGTTGACAGGTTCAAAAGCAAAATCAGCAGAGATTTCTTCTCCGTTGAGTGTCTGAATCATGCCTTTTAAAGAGGTGCCGTCAGCATATTTCCATTCTGCTCCTCCTTCGTAAATTGCATTATTTGGACATTCTGGCTCGCAAGCCCCGCAATTAATGCATTCGTCTGTAATCATGATGGCCATAATCCGAATTTTTGTGCAAATATAATAACGTCTGAGCGATACTTTTGTGCGTTGGGCAACAAAAAAAATTAAAACCTTACTTTTGCACCGTGGAACAACAGCAAATTATAAGTGCTTTTTCGGCGCTGGGTCAAGTGATTGAAGACTTACTGAGTCAGGATCATTCTTCTTTACTGAATCAGACAGAATTTGATCAACTCAAAGCCTTGATTGCTAAAGAACAGCACTATAACGGTTGGTTTACACCTGATCAAATCAAATTAGCACTGCAAGATATCAGGCCGTGGTTGACAGAAACTACTTTGCAAAATTGGTTAGCATCTTATCAGTTTGCAACAAGTCCACAAACTGTTGCACTTATTTTACCTGGCAATTTACCGCTAGTTGGCTTTCATGATTTTCTGTGCGTGCTTTGCTCAGGACATCGTGCTTTAGTAAAACTCAGCAGCGAAGATGCACGTCTTTTGCCTGCCCTTGCAGAAATTTTATGTCTTTTTGAACCTCAATTGCGTACCCGAATTTCATTCGCAGCAGGAAAACTAAGTGGTTTTGCTGCGGTCATCGCTACAGGTTCGGGCAATGCCATGCTGCATTTCAAGACTTATTTTGAAAAGTATCCGCATCTGTTCAGAGGGCACCGCAGTTCTGTGGCTGTTCTTGATGGGTCCGAAACGCCTGAAGAATTAATGGCGCTAGGGCAGGATGTCTTGCGTTATTTTGGAAGGGGCTGTCGAAATGTAACACAAGTCTTGCTACCTACAGATTTTGAACTCAATCGAATTTTTGAAGCTTTATTGCCGCTTTCAGATGTGGTGTATCATAAAAAATACGGCAACAATTATGATTACAATAAAGCCATTCACTTACTCAACCTGAGCCCAATCCTTGATAACAACTTCATTTTATTAAAAGAAAGTAAAGAATTGTTTTCACCGCTGGCCATGCTGCATTATTGGCGCTATCAGTCAACAGATCAAGTAGCGCAATACTTGAAAGAGAACGAGTTGTCACTTCAATGCGTGGTTGGCCATGCTTACCTGCCTTTCGGTTCGGCGCAATGCCCAAAATTAACAGACTATGCAGATGGCATTGACACCATGCTTTTTCTTGGTAACTTTGCCGAATGTCACTCTTAGATAAGTTCATGATCCGTTACAAAACTCCAGAAGAAATTGAAATCATGCGCGAAGCAGCGCAAATTGTTAGTAGAACCCTAGGTTTGGTGGCTAAACACTTAAAACCTGGTGTGACACCCCGCTTCTTGGATCAAATGGCTGAAGAGTACATTTTAACACAAAATGCCAAGCCTGGTTTCAAAGGCTTGTACGGCTGCCCGAGCACGCTTTTGATTTCTGTCAATGAACAAGTCGTACACGGCTTGCCAACCGACAAACCCATTCAGGAAGGCGACATCGTTTCTGTCGATTGTGGTTCGTTTTACAAAGGTTACTACGGTGATCACGCTTATACTTTTGAAGTAGGTGAGGTACGCCCCGAAGTTTCCAAACTTTGTCAAGTCACTAAAGAATGTTTGTACTTAGGTATAGAACAAGCCACAACTGCCAATCGCATTGAAGATATCGGCTGGGCCATTCAACAACATGCCGAAGCTCATGGTTACGGTGTCGTTAGAGATCTAGTGGGCCACGGCTTAGGAAAAGAGCTGCACGAAGAACCACAGGTACCTAATTACGGCCGTCGTGGTCGCGGGAAGAAAATTCAAAATGGCCTCACCATCGCTATTGAACCTATGATCAATATGGGGACTGAAAAAGTTGAAACGCTCGATGACAAATGGACAATCGTTACTGCTGACCGTAAACCAAGTGCTCACTTCGAACACAATATTGCTGTCATCGATGGCCAACCCGTCATACTTTCCACCTTCGATTTTATATACGAAGCGTTGGGAATGTGATTGATTAGACACGCTAGAAATCTCCGAAAATATTATCGAAAAATAATTTGATAGCACAAAAAAAAGCGCCTTTTGGGCGCTTTTTTATTTTCAAGGAAATTAACTCTTATAAGTGGATCACTTCGCCGTAAGCTGCAGCTGCGGCTTCCATGATGGCTTCGGACATGGTAGGGTGAGGGTGAACTGTTTTGATGAGTTCTTCACCTGTTGTTTCCAATTTGCGTACCGCAACCAATTCGGCAACCATTTCGGTTACGTTGGCTCCGATTAAGTGGCCACCAAGTAATTCGCCGTATCTGGCATCAAAAATGAGTTTAACAAAACCATCTTTGGCACCAGCAGCACTGGCCTTACCAGAAGCTGAGAATGGGAATTTACCAACTTTGATTTCGTAACCAGCTTCTTTGGCAGCTTTTTCAGTCATGCCGACAGATGCTATCTCTGGAGAGCAGTAAGTACAACCTGGGATATTGCCATAATTGAGTGGCTCTGGATGATGACCTGCGATTTTTTCGACACAGATAATACCCTCAGCTGAAGCAACGTGTGCAAGTGCTGGGCCAGGAACGACATCTCCGATTGCGTAGTAACCAGGGATGTTGGTTTGGTAATACTCATTGACCAAAATGCGTCCTTTATCTGTTACGATACCTACTGTTTCAAGGCCGATGTTTTCAATGTTTGCTTGAATACCAACAGCAGACAAAACAACGTCGCATTCGATTTTTTCTTCGCCTTTTTCAGTTTTGATGGTAACGACACAACCTTTGCCTGAAGTGTCTACAGCTTCAACTGATGCATTGGTCATGATATTGATACCCGCTTTCTTGAAAGACTTCTCGAGTTGTTTTGAAACTTCTTCGTCTTCAACCGGGACAATGTTTGGTAAATATTCAACAACCGTTACTTCTGTGCCGATCGCATTGTAGAAATAGGCGAATTCTACTCCAATTGCTCCTGAACCAACCACTACTAATTTTTTAGGTTGGGTTGGGAGGGTCATGGCTTGGCGGTAGCCAATGATTTTAGTGCCGTCTTGTGGTAAATTAGGAAGTTCACGTGAGCGTGCTCCGGTTGCAATGATGATTCCTTTGGCAGCGGTATAGACTGTTTTGGCACCGCTTTCGTCGGTTACTTCAACAGATTTATTTGCTTGAATAACACCTGAACCTTTGAGGACATCAATTTTATTTTTCTTCATGAGAAATTGAATCCCGTTTGACATGCCACTTGCGACATCGCGACTGCGTTTGATCATTGCACCGAAATCGGCGCTGCTGTCTTTTACAGTAATACCGTAGTCTGCGGCGTGTTGTAGGTATTCGTATACATTGGCACTTTTGAGGAGCGCTTTGGTCGGAATACAACCCCAATTGAGGCAAATACCTCCTAGTGATTCGCGTTCAACAATAGCAGTTTTCATGCCCAACTGAGAGGCGCGGATGGCCGTGACGTATCCGCCAGGTCCACTTCCAACAACGATGATGTCGTAACTCATTATTTTAGCTTTTTAAAGGACAAATTTAAGGCTTAAAGTTGAAAGATGCTATCTAATTAATGCTTACTTTTGTGTCGAATTCACAAATCTTATGCAAAGCCAATACCAACAAGAAGCCACGCTCCAACAAGCCCTCGATTTAGGTCTCCGCGCCGACGAATTTGACATGATCAAAGAAATCCTCGGTCGCACGCCTAATTTTACTGAAACAGCGATCTACTCCGTTATGTGGAGTGAGCACTGTTCTTACAAAAATTCTATCCTCTGGCTCAAAACCTTGCCAAAAGATGGGCCACACATGTTGGTAAAAGCCGGTGAGGAAAACGCTGGTTTAGTAGATATCGGCGATGGTTTGGGTTGTGTCTTTAAAATTGAGTCTCACAATCACCCAAGTGCCCTTGAGCCTTATCAAGGAGCTGCAACAGGTGTAGGCGGAATCAACCGCGATATCTTTACAATGGGTGCGCGTCCAATTGCGCAACTCAACTCATTGCGCTTCGGAAACATTGAAGAAGCACGCACCAAATGGTTAGTTAAAGGTGTCACAAAAGGCATCGGTGACTACGGGAACGCTTTTGGTATTCCGATTGTTGGTGGCGAGGTCTTCTTCGATGAATCTTACAATACAAATCCACTTGTGAATGCTTTCTCTGCCGGAATCATTGACACCAAAAAAATTATTTCTGCAACGGCTAAAGGCCCTGGAAACCCAGTATTTATTGTTGGTTCAGCCACTGGTAAAGACGGAATCGCTGGTGCTGCTTTTGCTTCAAAGGATATTACCGAGGCTTCAGCCGATGACCTTCCTTCAGTTCAGGTAGGTGACCCTTTCATGGAAAAACTCTTACTCGAGGCCACCATGGAATTGTCTCAAACCGATGCCATTGTTGGTATGCAAGATATGGGTGCTGCCGGAATCACTTGTTCAACTTGTGAAATGAGTGCCGCTGGAAGTGTCGGGATGGAAATCCACCTCGATCGCGTTCCAACGCGTCAAGACAACATGTTGCCTTATGAAATTCTTTTGTCTGAATCTCAAGAGCGCATGCTCGTTGTGGTTCAAAAAGGTAAAGAACAAATTGTAAAAGACATTTTCGATAAATGGGATCTCCATGCCGAAGAAATTGGTACGGTCACAGACACTGGCCGCATTCGTTATTACATGTCGGGTGCTTTAGTAGGTGATGTTCCTGCTGAATCATTGGTATTAGGAGGTGGAGCTCCTCAATACAAAAGAGAATACGCAGAACCTGCTTACTACCAAGAATACAAAAAATTCAATATCAGCCAGGTTGCCGAACCTTCAGATTTAAAAGTGGTTGCCGACAAAATGTTAGCCATGCCAAATATTGCATCTAAGCGTTGGGTTTATGAGCAATATGACTCCATGGTCGGAACCCGCAACATGACCACCAACCGCCCTTCAGATGCAGGTGTGGTCAATATCAAAGGAACCAACAAGGCACTTGCCATGACCGTAGACTGCAACTCGCGCTATGTCAATGCAGATCCAGAAATTGGCACCATGATTGCCGTTTCTGAGGCCGCCCGCAACATTACGTGTGCTGGTGGTGTCCCAAGTGCTATTACCAATTGCTTGAATTTTGGTAACCCGTACAACCCAGAATCTTACTGGCAGTTTGTCGGTGCCATCAAAGGGATGTCTGCCGCTTGTTTGAAATTTGAAACGCCGGTTACCGGAGGAAATGTTTCTTTCTATAATCAAACTGTCATGAATGGCAAAGAAGTACCTGTATTTCCTACGCCAACCATCGGTATGATCGGTATCGTTCCAAACAAAGAAAAAGTCATGACCCTTGACTTCAAACAAAAAGGTGACCTCATTTTCTTAATCGGAAATTATACGGAAGATATCGCGTCCTCTGAATACTTAGCCAGTTACCATGGTATTAAAGCTTCCCCTGCACCATACTTCAATCTTGAAGAAGAATTTGAAATGCAGCAAGCGATTAAAGGTCTCATTGCAAATGAGCTCGTATCAGCAGTCCACGATGTTGCTGATGGTGGTTTGTACGTCACACTCGTTGAGATGTCAATGCCAAGAGGTCTTGGTTTTGATATTGTGAGCGATGCGGATATCCGCCTTGATGCTTTTCTTTTCGGAGAAGGACAGGGTAGAGCGGTTGTCAGTGTGACCGAGGAGCAAGAAGAAGCTTTTGTCGAGTACATGTTATCTACAGGCGTCAACATGACACTTTTGGGTCATGTTACCAAAGGTAAATTACAAATCGATGAGCAGCACTACGGTTTTATCACAGATGCACAAGCCATCTATGACAACGCTTTGGCAGCTCATCTTGAAAACTAATTATGGAATATAATACCACGCGCGGTCCACTGATCTTACCAGAATACGGTAGAAATGTCCAAAACATGATTGCTCATGCCATGGAAATTGAAAACCGTTCTGAAAGAAATCGTGCTGCCCAGGCTATCATTGAAGTAATGGGGCAGCTCAATCCACACCTCCGCGACGTTGAAGACTACCGCCACAAACTCTGGACACACCTTTTTGTGATGTCTAACTTTGAACTCGACGTTGACTCACCCTACGAAAAGCCAAAGCAAGAGGTCCTCAATGAAAAACCGCAACGCATGGTGTATCCGTCATCAAAAATACGCTACGGCCACTACGGAAAATATACCCAAGCTATCTTAGAGGCTTCTAGAGAGGTGGAAGAACCACTCGAAAAAGAATACCTCAAAAGTACCATGGCCAACTTCATGAAAAAGCAGTTTTTGGCCTACAACAATGACACCGTAGAAAACCATGTCATTGCCCAGCAACTGAAAGAATTGTCTAAAGGAGAACTCATCTTAGAAAATCCAGATGACCTTGTCAATACCAATACGCTATTGCGAACAATGGGTATTGGTCAGAACCAAAACAAGCGCTTTAACAAGCAAAAGAATAACAAAAACAAAAAGAAGAAATTCATCAAAAAATAACGCATGGCCTCTTTTGAAATCTACGGTGGAAAACCATTAAAAGGAGAAATCATTCCTCAAGGTGCTAAAAACGAAGCGCTACAAGTGCTTTGTGCTCCTTTGCTTACAGCTGAAAAAGTGACCATTTCCAATGTTCCTGACATTGTCGATGTGAACAAACTTATTGCGCTCCTTCAAACAATGGGCGTTAAGGTCGAAAAAGTTGAAAAGGGCACTTATATTTTTCAAGCGAAGGAAATCGATCTCAACTATTTAGAATCTGAAGATTTCAAAAAAAGAGCCTCTTCTTTGCGTGGATCAATCATGATTGTAGGCCCGCTTTTGGCGCGCTATGGTCGTGGTTTTATTCCAAAACCAGGTGGTGACAAAATTGGTCGCAGACGCCTAGACACGCACTTTGAAGGTTTCGCTCTTTTGGGTGCCAAATTTAATTACGATGCCGGCGAGCACTTTTACTCAGTAGAAGCAGCTCAATTGAAAGGGACCTATATTCACCTAGATGAAGCTTCTGTAACAGGTACTGCCAATATTTTAATGGCAGCCGTGATGGCCGAAGGTGAAACCACTTTCTACAATGCTGCTTGTGAGCCTTACATTCAGCAACTCTGTAAAATGCTCAATTCCATGGGCGCTCAAATCACTGGTATTGGTTCAAACATGCTCACTATTAAGGGAGTGAAAGAATTGAAAGGCTGTTTTCACCGTATTTTGCCAGACATGATTGAAATTGGTAGCTTCATTGGTTTAGCAGCCATGACGCAATCTGAAATCACGATCAAAGATGTTTCTTGGGAAAACTTGGGTGTCATTCCTAACGTTTTCAGACGTCTAGGTATCAAACTCGAACGTCGTGGCGATGACATCTTCATTCCTGCTCAAGAAAAATACGAAATCGAAACCTTCATTGATGGCTCTATCATGACTATCTACGATGCTCCTTGGCCAGGCTTCACCCCGGACTTACTTTCCATTATTTTGGTCGTTGCTACACAAGCTAAAGGGTCTGTTCTTATACATCAAAAAATGTTTGAGTCACGTCTTTTCTTTGTAGACAAACTCATCGACATGGGTGCTCAAATTATTCTTTGTGATCCACACAGAGCTACAGTTATCGGACTCAACCGCGAGCACAGCCTAAAAGGTATTGAAATGACTTCCCCAGATATCCGTGCGGGTGTTTCATTACTCATTGCAGCGCTTTCCGCTAAAGGAAAGAGTGTGATTCACAACATCGAACAAATTGACCGCGGTTACCAAGACATTGAGCTGCGCCTCAATAACATTGGTGCCGATATCAGACGCATCGGATGAAAAAGCCCTTGATACTTATTGTTGGTGTTTTACTGGTTTTTGCCTGTTATGCACTTTGCTTTCAAAACAAGCCTAAGTCAATAACACCCGTAAGTACAATTGCGCCTGAAATCAGTTTGCTTTCTCCAAAAGGAAAAACACTCAAATTGTCTTCTTTAAGAGGCAAAATGGTTCTCATAGATTTCTGGGCGTCTTGGTGTGGTCCGTGTCGCAAAGAGAGCCCCAACGTGGTAGAAGCTTATCAAAAGTACCACAACAAAGAATTTAAAGATGCCAAAGGTTTTGAGGTGTTTAGCGTTTCGCTAGACCGCGACAACTCAGCTTGGAAACAAGCAATCATTACCGATCACCTTTCTTGGAAGTATCATGTCCTAGATGAACAAGGATTAGCTGCAGCCAATTATCAAGTAGCCACAATACCTAATGCATTTTTGGTGAATGGGGCAGGTGAGATCATTGCAAGTGGTCAAGATCTTAGGGGTCTTAACTTACACATTACCCTAGATAAATACTTGAAGTAGGAGGTTCTATTCAGGCCTTTTTTTACCCTAGTTAAATGCGATCTAAAACGTATTTGATTAATTCATCCATCGCTTTATCAATTCCCGTAGAAAATTCTTCTAGTGGTCTATTTGCGACACCTAAGCATAAAGTGGTGCATTTGTGCCCCAAAGCTTTGCCCAATGCAAAGATGGCAGAGCTTTCCATCTCAAAATTCATGATCTTTTGCTCTTTATTTTGAAAAGCACCAAGTTGCAGATGAATGTCACGCATTTTGCTCTCCATTCTTAAAGATCGTCCTTGTGGTCCGTAAAAGCCAGAACTTGTAACTGTAATACCCGTATTCACTTTTTCAGAATTGAATCGAGCTACTAATTCTTGATTTGCTGCACTTAAGTATGGAATGATGTTTTTAGGAAACTGAACTTGCTCATTGATGAAGGCGAGCAAGTTTTGTTCTTCTTGGTTGAATTCAATTGGATAAAAATGTGCAACGTTATCTAGGCCCAAAGCGTGTGTCGAAAGGATCCAAGAATGTACAGGAATATCGGGCTGCAAAATGCCACAGGTCCCAATTCTAACGAGCTCTAAAGATTTATTTTCAGATTTATCTGAACGATTGACCAAATCAATATTCACCAATGCATCGAGTTCTTGCATGCAGATATCGATGTTGTCGGTGCCTATGCCTGTAGAAAGTACGGTAATACGTTTTTGCTGATACCAACCTGTATGGCTCACAAACTCGCGGTGTTGTACCTGGTGTTCAATTTCATCAAAAAATCGACTGATTTTTCCGACGCGGTCTTGGTCACCGACCAAGATGATTTTATCGGCAAGCTGTTGAGGTAATAAGCCCAAATGATATACAGCTCCGTTGCCGTCAAGAACGAGTTCAGTTGCAGGATAACGCATGATAAAGTATCAAATAATGCACTACTTGATAGAGCCAAATACTTTAGCTAAAAGTTCAGAAATACGAGCAGCAGGGTTAGCGCGTATTTGATCTTCTTCTTGTGTGACCAAAATAAATAGCCCATCAATGGCTTTTTGTGTGATATAGGCGTCCAAATCAGGATCGAGTTGCTGACCTCCGGTTAGTTTTGCTGCTGCGTTATATTTTGTAATTAACGGGTTCCAATAGGATGTAAGGCCTACTTGAGCGGTTGCTGCTTTTACTTTAGGTAAAAAAGCATTGTATAGTTGAGTCTGTGTCTGCTGCTTTAAGTAGGAACTTGCGGCACCGTTTCCACCATTCAGAATTTTAAAACCATCTTGAACACTCAGCTTAAGGATGGCATCTTTGAAAATTGGTAAAGCTTCTTTTACTGCTTCTTCAGCTGCTCTATTGAGTGTGGTTTCGAATTTGTCTACTTGTGCTGTCATCCCAAGCTGTAGGGCTTTTTCCTTGACCTTGATGGCATCAGGAGGGAAGGGAAGTCTGATCTCAGGATTTTTTAAAAAGCCGTCAAGCATACTACTTTTGTTGACTGCTTTTTCAATTCCTAGTTGTA
This sequence comes from Bacteroidota bacterium, assembly GCA_041168645.1. Classification (GTDB taxonomy): domain Bacteria; phylum Bacteroidota; class Bacteroidia; order Flavobacteriales_D; family Crocinitomicaceae; genus UBA952. The sequence continues at coordinate 18,610 of JBEEKM010000024.1, forward strand.
AGGCTTCTTTAAGGCCTGAAATAACCTCTTCGTTGGTTAATTGAGGAGTCTGGGCACCAATTTGAGTTGGAACCTTAATTTGTACATCTTTAGCAAGCGCTTTGAGATTTTGAGCACAAGAAGCTTGCGTCCAAAGAAGGAATAAGGAAAACGGAATGAGTAAATTTTTCATGGCTACCTGATTACATGAATCATGCCAGTTTTGTTTGTTTTTCCGTCAGTGTCTTTGTCTTTGAACCAAGCTTTCCAAATGTAGGTGCCAGGCTGAACTTTTACGCCATTATAGTAACCATCCCAATAGCCTTTAGGGTCATTTGTTTCCCAAATAACTTCTCCCCAGCGGTTGTAAATAGCAAGGTGGAAGTTCTCAGCATCAATACCCTCGATGTAGAATGACCAAACTTGATTGTGTTCGTCGTCGTCTGGGGTAAATGCCGTAGGCGCATAGAATATGACATCTGAAACAACTTCAATTTCAATGGTGATGGAATCTGAACAGCCATCTACTGTGGTTACAGTGAGCATAATTGGGTATGTAGCCATTACGCCTTCTGGATAAGAAATGATGGCGCTAGAACCATTGCTCGTGATTTGTGTCGAGCCAGGAGAAGACCAATTGTATTGCGCAATGTTACCCGATGAAATGTCATTGGTCTGAACGGTTGTTTCGAACCAAGTTACAGGATTTTTAGAGAGCGTAAAGTTTGCAGACGGCATTGGTGTTACCGTTAATAAGTCATCAAAGAAGCCATTGTAAATACAACCATGAATCGAAGTAATCACGACACTGAGGTCGTAGTCTCCGGGTTGAGCAATGGTGTGGAATAAGGTATCTTGATTTGGTAAGTTGAAGCTATCACCGTTAGAGAATAGGTAAGCGGTATTTGCGATATCTTGGCCATTGGTAGATACATTATGCATTTCAAAGTTACCAGGCGTACAAATTTGATTGTCTACAGGTGCAATGATGGCAATGATATCTTGTGGGAATGTAATAGTCATGCACTCAGTAGTGGTAGGTGAGCCACAAAGTTCGCTAAGCGTTACACAGTAGACTGTTCCAGTATTCAATGGGTCCACGGTAATGCTAGAGCCATTGCCAATCGGAATGCCATTTTCTGTCCATGAAAAAGTGTAGGCTGTTGAACCTCCTGCACCTGCTGCGCTCAGCACAATATTTGATTCCGAACAGATCATGGTGTCTTGGGTCAAGAATGTGATGTCTAAGGGGTTTGGCTGACTAATGGTAACAGAAATTGTTTGTACACAACCATTTGCATCTGTTACGGTACAGGTGTTTAAGCCAGCAGGTAAATCAAGTGCAGTAGCTGCTAAAGAGGAAGAGATATCCCAATCATAAGTGTAAGGCGCAGTTCCTTGTGTGACGTCAATAGTAGCCTGACCATTTGCAAATGTGTAGCAGTTGGCATCAACTACATTCACTGCACCTAAAATCATTGCTGGAATTTCTGTAATCGTAACGTAAATGGTATCTGAACAGCCCGTAGCGTTTGAGGCATAGCACCAATGGTTACCGGCGGGAAGGCCCGTAACTGTTTGGGTTGTGGCACCTGTACTCCATTGATAGTTAATCACACCTGTTGCAGGGGTAACGTTTGCCGTAGCAGTTCCGTCTGAGCCGCCTGGGCAGGAGACGGGTGTTGAAGTATAGGAGAAGTTGGCTGGTGTGTCTGTAATGATGGCGGTAGCCGTAGAATTACAACCATTTCCATCGTGTTGAACCACTGTGTAAGTGCCAGCTGTAAGACCCGTTGCTGGATTTCCGGTAATGGCGCCAGGATTCCAAGTATAGGTACAAGGTGCTGGTGAGCCTATGCCTGGTGTGGCTGTTGCACTTCCGATACCTTGAGAACAGACATCTGGTATGACCGTTGTGGTAACAGATGGAGTAGCGCGAGTAATCCAGGTGGTGTCTACGGTAATAGAACCAATACTGGTTCCGCAGGCAGCTCCTGAGAGGAAGTAACCTGTAGTGCCAGGTGGGATTATATTGACATTGAGTGTCCCATTATTGTACGGGAAAGTTTGCCCGTTGGTATTTGCCCAAACAAAATTACTTCCTAGGCTATTGACCATTAAATAGGGTATTTGGGTAATGGCATAGGCAGCCGTATTTGTCGGTGAGGTTGGCGTAAAGCGTCGGCCATCTTGATTGGCTCCCCATACGGTGTTGTTACGTCCGGGTGTGATGTGCGCAGTTGGCATCGGCATGTTGTTTTCTGAGCCTTGTATGGCTAGCCCGCTGTTCCAGGTATTACAAATTGGTTTGTTACCGATATGTAATTCGAATACGTTGGTCGTTTCGTACATGATGATAGCCATGTAGTTACACTGTGATGTACAGCTGAACATCATGATATTTTTATAAAGCACCACAAATTTGCGGTTCGGAGCTGTCCCTATTGTTTGGTATTGGATTTGACCACCTAAAGAAGGATTGATATCTTGATAGGTAAGCATGATGGTATTTTTTGCAGCTGCAAAACCAGCATTAGGAAGCTGTCCAACGCCACCAAGCGCCCAAGGGCAGTAGCCACCTGCATTAGCCAAATTAAAAGATACCAGACCATTTGAACCAATTACACATTGCGTGTAGTTATTTCCGTAGAAATTAAAAGTAAAACCGATACTTACAGCTGCAGACCAAGAGTCGTCAGTCAGAGAGACATTAGTTGGCGTGTTAAGATAAAGACCGGCGGCTGCACCTGGTGTAGTACCCGTGTTACAGTTGTTAATTGTAACAGTTTGCCCTGGACATACAGTGGTATCTTGACCTAAACAGAGTGTGACAGGACCCTGAGCAAGCAAAGAATACATGAACGATAATTGCACAAAAAGAAAAAGTGCAATGTATTTTGAGGTAACGGTATTTTTAAAAAACGTCATTTGTTGTAGTAGTTGATTCGAAACGGTTCTTAAACGCAAATATACGTCCTTGCGTTGCTTTTTGTCAACTAAAAAAGTACTCTTTTTATGAATTCTTATAAAAAGATGAAATCAATCTCATAATTAGTGTCATTTAGACACTAATAAAATGTTGAAAAAAGATGAATGCAGGAGGCGTTTTTCAGTTACTTTTGCCAAAGTTTACAAACAAAAAACAACTCTTATGTCAAATCAGTATCACGCAGAAATCGAAGCTTTCATGGATCGTGTTCGCGCCAAAAATGGACACGAACCAGAGTTTTTACAAGCTGTTCAGGAAGTAGCAGAAGCTGTAATTCCGTTTATTGAGGCTAATCCAAAATACAAGACCTCTAAAATTCTAGATCGTATCGTTGAGCCAGAGCGCACCATTATTTTCCGCGTTCCTTGGTTAGATGACAACGGAAATATCCAAGTAAACCGTGGATACCGAGTAGAATTCAATAGTGCAATTGGTCCATACAAAGGTGGCTTGCGTTTTCACCCTTCAGTGAATTTGTCAATTTTGAAATTCTTAGGATTCGAACAAATCTTTAAAAACTCCCTCACTACTTTGCCTATGGGTGGAGGAAAAGGTGGTTCTGATTTCGATCCGAAAGGAAAGTCAGACAACGAAGTCATGAAGTTTTGTCAGTCTTTCATGACAGAGCTTTTCCGCCATATTGGTGCAGATACAGACGTTCCTGCCGGAGATATCGGTGTGGGTGGACGCGAAATTGGCTATATGTTTGGTCAATACAAGCGTTTGCGCAATGAATTTACGGGTGTCTTAACTGGTAAAGGTCGCAACTGGGGTGGATCACTCATTCGTCCTGAAGCAACAGGTTATGGAACTGTTTATTTCGCTAAAGAAATGTTAGCGACTAAAGGTGATTCTTTCAATGGTAAAATTGTAGCAGTTTCTGGTTCAGGAAACGTAGCTCAATTTGCTTGTGAGAAAGCAACTCAACTTGGTGGTAAAGTAGTCACTCTTTCAGATTCTGAAGGATATATCTATGATGAGGCTGGAATCAATGCTGAGAAATTAGCTTGGGTGATGGACCTTAAAAACAACCGTCGTGGTCGTATCTCTGAATATACGAAACAATTCCCTGGTGCAACTTTTGTTGCCGGTAAAAGACCTTGGGAAGTTAAAGCTGATATCGCGTTACCATGTGCTACTCAAAACGAACTCAACGGCGATGAAGCAAAAGCGCTCATTGCAAATGGTGTTAAATGTGTAGCCGAAGGTGCAAATATGCCATCTACTCCAGAAGCTATTGCTGCATTTCAAGCTGCAAATGTACTTTTCTCTCCAGGAAAGGCATCGAATGCGGGTGGTGTAGCAACATCTGGTCTTGAAATGTCACAAAACTCATTGCGTTTATCATGGTCAGCTGAAGAAGTTGATCAGCGTTTACACGGCATCATGGTTTCAATCCACGAAGCTTGTGTGAGATACGGAAAAGATGCAAACGGCAATGTTGATTACGTAAAAGGCGCAAATGTCGCTGGTTTCGTAAAAGTTGCTGATGCCATGATTGACCAAGGATTGGTTTAATCTTAAAGTAAATATCAATAAAGGCTCTCCAAATGGAGGGCCTTTTTTATTTTTGCAATCCATGAACATGCGCTTTACCGTATTTATTGCTTTGTGTATCATTGCATCGCAAATTCGCGCCCAACTTATTTATGGCCTGGGTGCAGCCATACATCGTTATGATCAGGTGCTCAGTATTAAGATGGTAAAACCTTTAAATTATGGTGGTTTAGGTTTGGATCTTGGTATGGGTGTAGAGCGCAGTTTACAAGGAGCTTTGGCTCCTCAACTTGCTTTGTATTTTCAAGCGCCCATTTCAGAAATGTCATTTTCTAAAAAAGTTGTGCCTTGTTATATACTGCGCTATCAATTCGATTTTCAAGAGGCAAGTTTCTTAGATACTTATCATGGCGTTTATTTAGGAGCAGGTCTTGCTTTTGGGAAGCAAAAAAATCTTATGTTATATTTGAATTCAGGATTGGTAATGGAGCAAATGTATGGAGCGCCTGAATCTAGTAAATCGGTTCATTTTTTTTGGAACCCGCAGGCCCAATTCAGTTATTTTTTTAGCGAAACAAAATAGAAGTAACCGTATTTATTGATAAAAGAAAAGAAAAAATAGTCTCGTTAACGGAAAGCATGTTTAAGAACTTTAAAAATAGCGCCAACAAACTCCACCTCATTTGGATAGGGTTGTTATTGTTTCTGTTCGCTTGCAAGAAGTCGGAATCGTACCCAGAGGTGCAAATTTTTGGACACGCTGGAATGGGCATGAATATAGGATATAGTATTTATCACGACAATTCAGAGGAGTCTATTGACTTGGCCCTTAGTTTGCCAAATATAGATGGGGTGGAAATGGATGTCAGGATGAGTAAAGATGGTACGCTTTGGCTATTTCATGAAAACCGTTTAGAAATCACAACTAATGGCCTTGGCTGTATTGCAGAACTCACCGATCAAGAAATTGAGCAGTTTCAATACAAAAGCCCTCATGAAGAACATTTAGTAAGGCTAGAAACAATCTTAGCGAAATTAAAAGTGGGCCAAACTTTCATTTTAGATATCAAACATTGGAACGATTGCGCGCAGGCTTATTCGGATATGCAGCGATTTAAGGATGCACTTTTAGCGATACCGGCTCCACTCAAAAGTCAAATCATTATTGACAGTTCGTATCCGTATTGGCTGAGTGCACTTTCTCAGGATTTCAGGGTTGTATTTTCTACGGTGTCTTGTGAAGCGGGTCTTGCAAAATTGCAAGAGATCCCAACGCTTTACGGCATTATGCTGCGCAGTAAAGATATGAGTGCTGAGCAAATTTCAAACATAAAGGCACTGGGCAAAACCGTTTTCTTGTTTGAAATGCGTTCAAGTAAAATGCAAAGAGCTACCATGAAAAAAGCACCTACGGCTATCTTGGCAGATGATCCGAGAGGTGCTTTAATAATTAGAGATTAACCAGAATGGTTAACTGATTTGTGTTTTAAAAGGTTAAGCCTTGTAAAAAGGAAGTTTAACCACTTTTGCCTTGACGCCTTTTTCGCGAATTTCAATAAAGATTTCTTGATCTAGGGCTGTATTTTCAAGGCTCACGTATCCTAGGCCAATACCAACCTTCATACTAGGTGACATCGTACCTGAGGTCACTTTGCCAATGATATTTCCGTTGGCATCTTGGATAGGGTAGTCGTGGCGAGGAATACCGCGGTCTATCATTTCAAAAGCAACTAATTTTCTGCTAAGGCCTGCTTCTTTCTGATTTTTCAAAAACTCGGCATCAGTGAAATCTTTGGTGAATTTTGTAATCCAGCCAAGTCCTGCTTCTAACGGTGAAGTCGTGTCATCGATGTCGTTACCGTAAAGACAGAAGCCCATTTCTAGACGCAAAGTGTCGCGAGCGGCAAGACCAATTGGCTTGATACCAAAAGCTGCACCAGCTTTAAAAACAGCGTCCCAAAGTTTTTCTGCATCTTGATTTTTAACATAAACTTCAAAGCCTCCTGAACCAGTATAGCCAGTTGCGGAGATCATGACGTTTTCAATACCGGCAAAAGTACCGTACTGAAAAGTGTAGTATGTCATGTTGGCTAAATCTACAGATGTAAGACTTTGCATGGCCTCAGCAGCCTTAGGTCCCTGAATTGCTAATAAAGAGTAGTCATCTGAAAGGTTTTGCATTTCAACTCCGAGGTCGTTGTGCTGTGAAATCCAGTTCCAGTCTTTTTCAATGTTTGAAGCATTGACTACAATAAAGTAAGCTTCTTCAGAAATGCGGTAGATAATGAGGTCATCTACGATGCCACCCTTGCCATTTGGCAAACAGCTGTATTGGGCTTTGCCATCAAATAATACGCTCGCATCGTTGCTACAAACCTTTTGTATAAGAGCCAGCGCATTAGGGCCTTTTAACAGAAACTCTCCCATATGAGACACATCGAAAACACCGACGCCATTGCGTACTGTTTCATGCTCGGCATTTACGCCTTCATATTGCACGGGCATGTTGTATCCGGCAAAAGGCACCATTTTGGCGCCAAGCGCAATGTGTTTGTGGGTTAGGGCGGTTTCTTTCATGTTTTATCCTTTAACGCGTTCAACATAAACGCCTGTGCGTGTATCAATTTTAATTATTTCTCCGTTATCGATAAACAAAGGAACTTTTACTTCAGCACCAGTTGCGATAGTTGCTGGCTTCATGGAGTTGGTAGCCGTATCACCTTTTACTCCTGGCTCTGTGTAAGTAACTTCAGAGATGATGTACATCGGTAATTCAATGACAAGTGGCGCTTCTTCTTCAGCATGGAAGAGGATGTTTACAGTCATTCCTTCTTGTAAAAAACCAGGTTTTTCTACCATTTTGAGCGGAATATTTACTTGCTCAAAAGTTTCATTGTTCATGAAAATGTAAGAATCAGCTTCTTGATAAAGGTACTGATACTCTCTGTTTTCAATGCGAACAACTTCAATTTTGTGACCAGCTGAAAAGGTGTGGTCAAGTACTTTTCCTGACTCAATTTGTCTCATTTTGGTTCTGACGAAAGCCGGGCCTTTACCAGGTTTAACGTGCTGAAATTCAATGATTTGAAAAAGTTTATCGTTGTGCTTGATGCACAATCCGTTGCGGATATCTGCAGTAGTTGCCATAATTCTGTTTCAATTTGAGGGCAAAGATAGCCTAAATCCTATTGTTATCAACATATTTGGTTTATAATTTCCCTTTTGATGATGTCGCTCAAGCAGTTTAGAATGTTATTTTTGTTTGTTCTAAATTTTGAATCGCTACATGGCTGAAAATCAGTACACCGAAGACAACATACGCTCCCTTGATTGGAAAGAGCACATTCGCTTGCGTCCCGGTATGTATATCGGAAAGCTTGGTGATGGCGCCGCTGCCGACGACGGTATTTATATACTTGTAAAAGAGGTTGTTGATAACTGCATCGATGAATTCGTGATGGGTAACGGCAAGCGCGTTGACATCAAAGTCAAAGATGGCAAGGTGGCAATCCGAGATTACGGCCGTGGAATTCCGTTAGGTAAAGTTGTCGAGGTGGTTTCTCGCATGAATACCGGTGGTAAATACGACTCCAAAGCATTTAAGAAATCTGTGGGTCTGAATGGTGTTGGTACCAAAGCGGTCAATGCACTTTCTTCTTATTTCATGGTTTATTCTGTACGTGAAGGTGAAAAGAAAGGGGCTACATTTGAACGAGGTGAACTGATTTCAGAAACGCCAGTTGAAAAAACCGACGAAACCAACGGTACTTACGTAGAATTCATTCCAGACGACAGCATTTTTAAGAAGTATGCCTTTAAAACGGCGTATCTCGACAAAATGATGTGGAATTACTGCTATCTCAATCGCGGTCTTTCTATTTATTATAACGGAGAAAAATACAATTCCAAAGATGGTCTTAAAGACCTTCTTGAAAA
>JBEEKM010000025.1:0-26714 GCA_041168645.1 Bacteroidota bacterium
AAAATTATTAAATTTGCAGCCATCGTTATCTCCTTTTAAGGAAAAGATAACCGGTCCTATAGCTCAGTTGGTTAGAGCAACAGACTCATAATCTGTGGGTCCACGGTTCGAGCCCGTGTGGGACCACAAAAAAGCCCCAGTGATGGGGCTTTTTTAGTTTACAAAATAAATTTCTTGTTTAAGGCTTTATCTCCTGGATTTTGCCATCCTTACTAATGACTACGCTTTGACCTAGAGCCCTTTTCGAAGCAATTAATTTTTGAGTAGATAATTGAATAGCTTTCTTGACTTTCTGAATTAACAGATCTTTTTCGTTATCCTTCATCGGCTATTGTTTTTAATTTGTTAAACTTTTCCAATTGGTAAACCATAAATTCTCCATTTAGTGTCTTTTCAGCAATCAAATCGGATTCTAAAGTTGAATTATCAAAGATTAACAGAGAATCTACCTTATTTGCATACAATTTAAAGAGGTTTTTAATTCCTAATTTGTATCGTCTTTTGATTACTTCCTCCTCAATATGATGCCCTCCTTCTGAAACTCTTTTTCTAACACGATCTTTCGCTAGTTCAACAGATTCTAACCAGAAGAAAATCAAAGTTACAAAATAACCGCTTGATTTTGCTCGATTAATTGTATGGATAAATGACCTGGTTGACAATGTTGTCTCAAATGAAAAATCTTGGTTCGACAGAATTAATTCATCAATTCGGGTCAGCATGAGTCTTCCCGCTTCAATAGACACTTTTTCCGGTTGAAATGGAGATAATCCTCGGGCAATTTCGTCTGCATTCACAAACTCTTTGCAATTGAGTAATTCAGGAAGGATATTAAACGAAGCAGTTGTTTTACCAGCTCCATTGCATCCACCAATGATATATAGTTTTTTAATATCCACACTCAAAGGTAAGATTCTTTTGAATTGATTTAATACGGAGGAACTTTGATTCTTTTACTTTTTTGAAATCATGATATGCTCATCAATTAAACTTTTGATATCACTCAAATCCTCCTTCAAAAAGTTCGATATTTCAGACCTTTCGCCCACAAAAAAGCCACAGTGATGGGGCTTTTTTTATTTTTCGTCAACTACTTCCTGATACCCCTTCAAAGTCCAAGATATCAAGAGAAAAGCAAGTAGACCGATAAAAGCAGCTACCCAAAATGGGGTGCCAAGGCCAAGATTGGAGTTCGGGATGCTGGTTTTGAAGTTGTAGTAGAACCACATGAAGAGTGGCGGGCCTATGATTTCAGCTAAGCTCATGAGGCTGGTGAAGATGCCCTGAAGCTCGCCTTGCTCGTTGCTCTGGACTTGACCAGAAACAATAGAACGGATAGCGGGGTCAACGATACCCGTGAAGGCGTAGGGTAAAATGATGGCGTACATCATCCAGCCTTGATTGATGAGCCCGAGTCCGATCAACACAAATACCGAGAGGAAGAGCCCAGCTTTGGCGGCATTTTTTTGTCCTAATTTTTCGACAATTTTACCGGTAAAAGCGCCTTGTACCAAACCGAAGCAAACGCCAACAACTGCTAACGATATGCCGACTTCTTTGATGGTCCAGCCAAATTTTTCCATGGTGTAAAAATTCCATGTAGAATGCACACACATGGAGGTCAGGATGGTTAAAAAAGTAACGAGGAATAGGTATTTTAACTTTTCAAAGCGCTTGATTTGTTGAAGCGCCCCAAACGGATTGGCCCGTTTCCATTCAAATTTACGGCGGTTCTCGATTGGTAAAGATTCTTTCAATACCAATAAACCATACAAGAAGTTGGCCATTGAGAAGAAAGCAGCAACCAAAAACGGAGTTCTCGGACCGAAGTCAGCAAGAAGACCGCCTATAGCTGGGCCAATTACAAAACCAATTCCGAAGGCGGCGCCGATCATACCAAAATTCCCTGCTCTCTTTTCAGGTGTTGAAATATCGGCAATATAGGCTGAAGCCGAAGTAAAACTAGCGCCAAAGATGCCAGAAATGGCGCGGCCCAATACCAACCAAAACAGATCGGGGGCAAAATACATCACCATGTAATCAAGGCTCATGCCCAAAACTGAAATCAACAAAATAGGCCTACGACCATAACGATCGCTCAAATTACCAATGAGGGGTGAAAACACAAATTGCATAAGGGCATAAGCACCCATTACCCAGCCAAAATACTGAGAAGCTTTGCCCAACGGAACATGTGCAGTTTCCGAGATAAGGGTCGGAAAGGAAGGAATGATTATGCCTAAACCGATTGAGTCTAAACAGATGGTTACCAATATAAAAATGAGGGCGGATTTCGGGTTAATGAGCTGCACTTTTGATGTAAAATAAGTTGAGAATACTTAAGAACGCCACGAAGATACAATGAAATTAACTGTTGTATTGTTTAGTTCTCGTTAACTTAGCACTACAAAATGAATAATGTATGTCTAAAATCCCATCCTTACTCATCTCCCTTTTCTTAATCTCAAACTTATTTGGCCAGCAAGTAAAACCCATTTTTAAAGGGGGTGAAGCGCAAATTGTCCCTGAGTTTAGTGAACCGTCACAATGGATCAAAGAAGAACTTTGGGTACAAACCAATTTTGACAGCGACTCAAATGGCAAACTTGACCGCATGCACGTGTTTTTAACACGCCCGCTACAAACCAATACGCAAAAGCTGAAACTGCCCGTTATTTATACAACGAGCCCCTATTTTGCAGGTACTGGCGGCGATTCGAAAAGTTTTTATTGGGATGTCAATCATGAACTCGGGGCAACACCTCCACCCCACCAACATGCTGTTGCTAAGCGCAAAGAAAACCGACCACTTGAAGCTTATTTCCAAGATCAAACTTGGGTAAAAAGAGGTTTTATTACGGTCTATTCTTCCTCACCGGGAACCGGATTTTCTGACGGAGCGCCTACAATTGGTGGTGAAAACGAGAAATTAGCTCCTGCTGCCGTGATTGATTGGCTTTGTGGAAGAGCGCTTGGGTATACCACAAGAACTGGTACCGAAACCGTGACCGCGTTTTGGTGCACCGGAAAGGTGGGCATGATGGGTACTTCTTACAATGGAACTTTGTGTTTGGCCGCGGCTTGCACAGGCTTAAAGGGTTTGGAAGCGATTATTCCGAATGCCCCTGTGAGTTCTTGGTATTTGTATTATAGGTCGAATGGTTTGGTGCGTTCACCAGGTGGTTACTTAGGCGAAGACACCGATATCTTATATGATTTTGTGCACAGCGGTGATCCTGAAAACAGGGCACACAACGATGCCATCATCCGCGATCAAGTGCTTGTGCCGGGGCAGGACAGAATCACCGGAGACTACAATGCTTTTTGGGCCTCCCGAGACTACTTAACACAAATGGATTCCATGAAAGCAGCCTTGTTCATGTGTCATGGCTTTGAAGACTGGAATGTCATGGCTGAACACAGTTTTCGCTTTTACGAGAAGGCCAAAGCGATGGGGCTGCCTGCTAAAATTTATTACAATCAAAAAAGCCATGGTTACCCGCCACCACTTTGGATGATGAACAAATGGTTTACCAAGTATTTGCATGGCATCGATAACGGCGCTGAAAAACTTGCAGACGCCTGGATTGTCGCCAAAGGAGAAAATGAAGCCAGACGCTACCCTGCTTTTCCGCATCCGAACGCGAAAGCGGTGCGCTATTACCCTCACATGAAGGCAGCAAACACGGGTGAACTCTCCATAGAAAAAAATACATCAGGATCTTTCAGTTTTACTGATGATGCCAGCCTTTCAGCTATTGAACTTTTATCAGCTAAAAAAGCTGCAAACCGCCTTTTATTTTGGTCTGAACTGAATCAGCCATTGCATCTATCAGGAACTGGGCGCATCCATATTCAGGTAGCAAGTAGCAAAACAGCCGCAAATCTTTCGGTGTACATGGTAGCCATTCCAAAAGGCGCAAAAGTGAAGAAACTTAAGATGGAAGATATCGTTGTGAACCGTGCTTGGGCTGATCCGCAGAACTACTCCTCACTTGAAAAAGGCGAAGCACTTCAACCCAACTCTTTTTACGAACTCAACTTCAATTTCCAACCAGACGATCAAATCATCCCGGCGGGTTATCAATTGGGCTTGCTCATTTTTTCTAGTGACCCTGAGTTTACGCTCAAACCTAAAAAAGGAACACAATTAAGCGTTAACCTAAGCGAGACTTGGATTGAGTTGATGGTAGTAGAATAGGCAACTATTAAGGGCTAACCAAATTGATGCTGATATTCACATACAGTGGATTCGTGAGGCGATTTAACATCACATAAGGCGGAGTGTCTTCAATTAAACCAAAAGCACGGTAATTCTCTTCTCCTCCGATTAAACGATCGACATCAAAGCGGTAATTGATCCTGTAGCCTGCCTGCACAGACATCCAAATGAAGTCTTTGAGCGCAAATTCATAGATCAAACGCAAGCGAATTTCACCTCTTCTAACCTCGAGTTCATCTGCTTGCATATCATAGCCATCAACACTAGCTGTGTTCCATAAACGGTAGCTTTGCCCTTCCAATTCATAGCCTGCAAAAAGCATATTTCGGCTATTGATTGTTCTTCTGACATGTGCTCTGGCCGGGAAAAGTATTTCAGTACCCCATTTATTGGCTTGATCTGTAGAGTTAAATAGCACAACAGGAATGTAATTGATTTCACCCACGCGATAAGTTCTTGCAACCCCGACTCCCCACTGCTTCAACTCTGTGGGTCTTTTTCCAAAAATTAAAGCGGCAGAATACTTCAAGTAATTGAGCGGCATCATGGATTTCAAAGAATAATTGCCGCTGTAGTCTGCTGACCCCTGAAACAACATGAAATACTTGTCATTGAAAGGTTTGAAAACAGTAGTATTGATACCCATTGTGCGCAGACCATGCTCACTTAAGGTTTTCAATAAAGGATTCTCTAAATTTTGTGGGTCTTTGAAATCATAGCGCTGCTCCCAGTAATTGGCGCCGAGCTGCCAAACTAAATTGGTTTGGGAAATCACTGGTATGTTAAAACCAAGTCTCATACCATGTGAGCGCAGTACCTCACCTGTTTGTGGATTCAAGTTGTAGGCAGCAGGTGTTTGAGTAGAACGCAAGGTATCCGCGCTCATTTGATAACCAAACTGATAATCGTATCCAAAACTGATGAGTTTGGCTGGGCTCAGCCCTTCAATTTTTGGACTACAAAAACGCTTAGCGCCCTCAGCCGAGAACGATACATTTTCATACATGCTGTAGTCCTCTTCAGCCTCAAGCACCACACTTGTATCTGGTTGACCTACTTGCGCTACGGCTGAAAATTTGAAAAAACCACAAGCAAGCAAAAAGAAAGCAGCTGGTGCTGTTCTGGTAATTTTTTGAGCGAACATCATACGCTTAATTTTTAACAACAACACGTTTCCAAACATCTGTGCGTCCTAATGCAGAGACACCAATGTAACCACGAATATTAAGGGTGTTTTCATTGGTCATTTTGATCACGCATGAATAAGTACTTCCGTTGAGCGCATCATAAATAGTGCCTCCCGACCATTCGTTATTGCCATCGTAGACAAAATCTTTGAGCATTCTGTACCCTTTTAACGGTGTGCTTTGCAGCGATGCATCAGGATTATTTTTATCTGTTTTTGGTTTTTTAGTTACGGGGTCAATTGGCTCTTTAAGCCATACAATTTTACCAAAGTATTTGGTTCCAATTTTTTCAATTTTAACACGAGCGCGACCATTGCTTGGCTCCCATACGCCTAATAAACGGTCTCCGCCAGCATCAGACGGCGCAAAAGAACTAATTACAAGGGCAGCTAAAGAAAAAAGGGCAATTAAAGATAACTTTTTCATAATTCAATTTATTTTGGATTTATCATGGCTGTGGTAAACCACATTTCTAACGGATTAATATTTCAATTCAAATTCAAATGATCCTTTCAATGTGACATTGGCATCCACATCTTTTGTAAAAGTGGCATCTAGAATCAGATACATTGATTTTTCTGCAAAATAGTCAGTAGCATCTGCGGAAGGCGATGGCTTGAGCTTGATTTTCCCAACGGTTGACTTGATCGGATTGATCACCGCTAACTCTTGCATCTGTAAATCAGGATTATCCGAGGCAACACTCACGACAAGCGCACTGATATCAGCGAAGTTTGCTGGCTTCACAATTTGAACAAGCGCTTTTTTCAAGGCAGCTTCGTTGATTTCAACTCCTTCTTGGTAATCAGCACCGAGTATTTTTTTGAGATCAATTTCAGCGACATATTGCGCCGAATTAGACCCTTCAAAAAGAGGTCCGCTGTAAAGAAATTCAATGTTTTCGAGCTGAAAAGTCTTGGTTTGATCAGAAGACCCGCAGGCACTTAACAAGACCAAAGACAAAATGGCAAAGGCTATTTTTTTCATCGTAGATAGTTTATGGAGCGAAAATAGAGATTTTAACATCGCTTGATTCCTCTGCTTCTGGCACCCACGACTGAACGATAGAAAAACGACCGATTTTTACCTTCAAAAAAAACAACAAAAGGAAGCCACATTCCTCAAAAGTTTTGATCGAATTTAGCATTTCAAAAAAGCGCAAAAAAAGATGCAAATAAATGTGAGTTTTATATAAAGTGATTTTTACGAAACCTATATCTGAATTGAAATAGAGGAGTTTGTCAATTAATATAAACTTGGAAAAACAACTCGTTTAAATTATCTTTTTATTGGGCAGTTCGCCTCAAAAAATTAGGGAGATTTTTCTCTTTTCAAAAGCTCTTTTTCGGATAACTCGAGGTACCCATTCTGGGCTTGAAATTTATATATGAAATCTTTTTATATTAAGCAAAAGTAAAATCTATTACCACTTGTAAACTACCGCATTGATATTCATTCCGGCACCTACTGAGGCTAAGATAATGACATCACCTTTGTGCAATTCGTGTTCTGGATATTCACCTCGAATAACAGCATCAAGTAAAGTTGGAACGGTAGCTACTGAACTATTGCCACAAAGATGTATATTCATGGGCATGATACCAACGGGGCGTTCTGCTTTGTAAAGCCTGTAGAAACGGTCAATAATAGCTTCGTCCATCTTTTCGTTGGCCTGATGAATAAATACCTTCTTGACATCGGAAATTGAAACTCCACTTTTGTCAAGGGCTGCCTTCATGGCCTGAGGCACTTTAGTCAGTGCAAATTCATAAATCTTGCGGCCTTGCATCTTGATATACTTCTCGTGGATATGATGCTTTGAATTGAGCGAAGGGCCATTGTTTAAAAAATAGGCTTCGTCTTTGGTAAAAGTCTGGGTAGCATGCGCCAAGATGCCACTTTCAGCATTGCTGTCTTCTGAAAGCACACAAGCACCAGCGCCATCGGCAAAAATCATGGAGTCGCGGTCATGCGGGTCCACCACTCTACTCAGCGTTTCAGAACCTATCACCAAACAATGCTTGGCGGCACCTGCTTTAATAAATAAATGGGCCTGAATCAGCGCTTCTATCCAACCTGGGCAACCAAAAAGCATGTCATAAGCCACGCAATTCGGATTGGCGATACCCAATGCGTGCTTGACGCGAGCAGCCAACGCGGGCAACATATCTAAATGATTGGATGCAAAGCGGACGTCACCAAAGTTGTGCGCAAAAATGATGTAATCGAGTTGCTCAGGATCTATCTGAGCAGCAGCAAGCGCTTTTTGAGCGGCTAAAATTCCTAAATCAGAATTGGTCTGCTCTTTTTGCGCATAACGGCGCTCCTGGATGCCTGTAATCTCCTGAAACTTCTGAATGATGACCTCATTGCTTTCATCAAAAGGTTGATCGATATCTTTAAAGAATCGATGTGCAATAAAATCTTGATTCGTGATGCGAAGCGTAGGCAAGTAACTACCTACTCCACTGATTACAGATGACATAGCTTTACTTTAGGTTGTGCAAGTAAAGTTAAAATTAATTTTTACTTAGTGTATTTTTTACACTAAGAAATATTTTTACATGTCATTGAGCTTAAAACCTGTAAGAGAACCCTGTCAGCAACCCAACCGACTGATAACGGTTCATGATGACACCGTTGTCAATCAGATTCCCGAAAGTTCGGCGATACACAGGTGCGATACTCACCATCAAATTGTCTGAAATTGAATAGATAAATTCTAATTGCAGCTGACTATTCTTAGACCAAGTGGAGGAATTGACCAATTCCACCTGATTGAGCGACGGCTGAATATAGGCACCTGCTGTTTTGAGCCCGTAACCTATGGCAAAACCAATTGAAGGTTGGAAAATAACTTTTTTCAATGGGAACTGATAAGCCAAACAAAGCGGCAACTGCACATACTGATAACGGTTTGTTCCATCTACTGAAATCACATCGTATTTATATTGCTCTCCCCATTCTAAATAATTGAGGCCGGTTTGAATACCGAATCTTCCAAAAAAGAACTGGTAACGCAAATTGAAATCCCAGCTCGATGTCTGACGCTCAGAAACGCTGCGCACATTGCGATACAAATGAGGATCATAGCCAGCCACGGTGCTGATTGCTCCAGGAACTTCAAAGCTCGAAAAAATACCACTTACACCAAATTGCAAGCCTAGACTATGCTTAGGTTGTCCTTGTTTTGGGTGCAAATCATCAAGCAAGATTTCTTTGTTCACCTTTAAATTTATTGGTTCGGAGGAAACTTCGCTCGGGGTTGCATTTAAAATAGTTGTTGCTACTGGCTTGGCCCTTTCAGTATTTTGTTGATTTTCAATCTCTTTTTCAGCATTTGAGGCCAAACTGGAGTTTGAAGCTAAATGATCATTGTTACTTTGATCTTCGCTTAGAACCTGGGTTGAAGATCCATCTCGATTTTTAATAAGAGTTGAAGATGATAATGAAGAAAAGGTTGAGGTTGAGGTTGAGGTTGAGGAAGAAGAAGAAGAAGAAGAAGAAGAAGAAATAGCTGAACTTGAGATCAAGGATTGATCCTGAGGAGGAGTTACTGTTGAAGATGTTAAGTTAAATGATGAAGGACTTGGTTTAGATGAAGTTTGAGCTGAAGTTTGCTTGAGAGCTGAACTTTTAGTAATGGTTTGATATTGAGAACTATTTCGATTTGAGGCATTTGAAGCGCTAAAACTTGATTTTTTTGAATAACCAATGAAACCAGCTACGATGACAACGGCTCCTAAAACCGACCATACCCACCAAGCAAACAAGGGTTTGCGTCGCTTTTGCTGTAGTGCATCAAGACGCAGCTCGAGGTCTTCGAGAAAGGCTGCTGAGGGCTGTTCTTGCTGAAGTTCATTGAGGCCTTCAAAAAGTTTATACAACGATTTTTCTTCCTGCTTTTTCATGATAATTAAGAATGAGTTCTTTTAATTTTTTTCGGGCCATTTTGGTGTGCCACTTTGAGGTTTCTTCGGTGACACCAAGCATGGCAGCAATTTCTTTGTGCGCATAGCCTTCAATGGCAAAAAGATTGAAGACCAAACGCGCTGGCTCAGAGAGCTGCATAAGCATGTCTTGGAGTTGTTCATTGGTGAAAACGGCATCTGTTTGGTAATCATCAAAGCCGCGATCTTCAACAGCAGCATCAAAGCGATAGAGCTCGTGATAGCGTTTGTTGCGGCGGTATTCATCAATGATTTCATTAGAAATAATCCGTTTGACCCAACTTAAAAAGCGCCCAGTTTCATAGGTGGCTAAAAACTGAATGACTTTAACAAAAGCATTATTGACAACCGTCATTTGCTCATCTGTGTTGCGGTAATAACGGCGTGCTACACTAATAAGAACCGGATAACACAACTTATACAACTCGAGCTGCGCTTTGCGTTCGCCCTGGATTGCTTGTTGGAGTAATATTTGGTTTGGTTCTTGCATAAAGCCGCATTGCGCAACACCTAAAGGTAACGTAAAAAGCTATTTGAAGGTGTAGTGTAACTTTAGATCCAGTTGCATTGTTTAATAGGCAAAGCAGCTTACTAAAAAGAAATTTATTAAATCCAATTTTAACTTGAAACGAATGAAACCAATCCTTAAACTCACGCTTTCGCTTAGTTTATTTCTTCCACAACTTCTTTTTGCACAAGCCTTTAACGAACTCAGCTCCACCTTATATTTAAACAACCCTGCTTATCATCCCGATCATCAAATTCACGGCAAAGGATACCTGAGTTCTGATTTAAAAGTTAACACAGGTGTTTATTTCACCCCGGGGTTTAAAAATGTATTAAGTCAAAATTTCCTGCGCTACCAATTGGGTTTAGGAAAATGGAAGTTGGGCCTGAATGCCTATAACATCAGCTATGTCGGGCAATACAACCTCGATTTAGGCCTGAGTGTGGGGCGGGAAATTGCCATTAGCCGGGATTTCAATATTAGAGTGGCCGCAGCAGGTTTTCAAAGTGGCGGCAAAACGCAAGGCATTGGGCAAATAACAAAAACTTATGCCGCTCAACTCGGAATTCAAGCCAACTATAAAGACTGGAGTTTCTACACTGCAGTTGGGCAAAATGGCCTCAGTGTTGGCGCCACCCAAAGATATGATCTAGACAGCACGCAAAAATTCATCTCGACAGTCTATTTCGAACGTAATTTTGGTTTTCAAAACCTTGGTGCCAATGTTATTTATCAGTACAAGGACTTTTCTATTTTACTTGGCGGCGCTTGGCGCAGTTATGTGCTCGGAGCGGGTTATCAATTTAAAAATGGGCATGCCCTCATGTTGAGTTCCAAATGGAATAGAAACTTACTGAGCAACGGTGAGCAGCTCAACCTACAACTAGGCTATCATTTTGCACTTACGCAGCGCCCTACCATCAAGCAATTCACGGGCACACCTTCCTTTTAAATACTAAAATTCAAAGAATTACGTTAAGATGCCATGAGATTTTGGCCTAACCTACTTTTGATTTTCATCTTATTTAGCTGTAATTTTTTACACACTTTCGGTCAAGCATGGCAAGCTTGCCCTAATTTCCCGGGAATTGCCCGTGACGATGCCGCAGTATTTAGTTTTGGTAATTTACATTTTTGCGGAACCGGACGCGGTCTTGATTTTGGCTGTACCAAAGATTTTTACTGCTACAACTCACAAAACAACACCTGGACAAACGCCCCTGCGCTTCCAGAATGGCAAGATCGCCAATACGCCACGAGTTTTAGCTATCAAGACCAAGGCTATCTACTTGGCGGAGAAAACTGCTTAGGCACTTATCTGAAGACATTTTGGCGCTTTGACCTCCAAACCTATACATGGCATGCCCTACCCGACTTTCCAGGCAGTGGCCGTGCAGGCGCTCAACATTTTCTCCTTGATTCAACTCTATATTGGATTGGCGGCAGAAATGAAACGGGTATACTCAATGAAGTCTGGTGCTTTCATTTTGGAAATCAACAATGGGAACAGCTCAACAACCTACCTATTGAGGGCATTTGGCGGGGCATCGGTTTTGCAAATAATGCAAGTGGATTTGTAGCTTGCGGGCGCACTAATTATCTGAATCAGACTGGTTGGAATACTGAAACTTGGCAATACAATCCAGGTAATGATCAGTGGACTGCTATCACCTCGCAGTTAAACCTAGGAACCAGAATGTATGTGAGCATTGCCCAAAATGACTCACTCTTATTTGTATTTGGAGGTGTCAATGCCAACGACGAAGTCTTAAATAGTCTAGAAAAAATCAATCTGAATAATTTCCAAATAGAAACGCTATTACCTTTCTCAGCAGCACCAAGAAAGGGCTGTGTTGCTTTTTGCGGCAATGATTATTTCTTTTTAAGTACGGGTATTTCAGGCAATGACAGACTCAACGAAACCTGGAAAATTGCCTACAGCCCTGAAGCTGAAATCAAGGATGAAGCGTATTTTGAAGTTCAAACAAGCATGCACGATGCTTCGCTCCAGATTCAGATACCAGCAGCCTGGATCGGCGAAGAACTTCAATTAATGGATTTACAAGGTAGGCTAATCCATACTTACACCTTAACAGCAATCAAACAGCAACTTTCAATCGCGAACTTGCCCTCCGGAACCTATTTGGTTGGCGTTCACGGATTCACAAAAAAATGCCTGCGTTGATCAAAGGAAATTTAATCTTTCTTTATCGCGCTGGCATCAAAACGAACCAAGAGCAAGACTGCAAACAGAATGCTGGCAAAGACTAGGTGGGCAGTCTGGACGAGACCAGGCATGTCAGCGTAGGCCAAAGCGACGCCCGTAATGAGTTCGGCAGCGAGTAAGTAAAAAGCGGTATTGATGCGTGCATAATGCCACTTCTTGCGATTTTGCCAAAACAAATACGTCAGTAATATCAGCACCAACCAACTAAAACTTCTGTGAATAAAAAATGGAAGGCCCAGTTGGTCTATCCATTGGGCTCGGGTGTAGCCTTGTTTGACCAATGCGTCTATAGCTTCACGCACCTGAGTTCCGAGAAACATCTGATAAAAAGTGATGACCAAAATGAGCCAAGTAAGCCACTTGAAAGATTTTTCTTTTGGAAGATCAACACTGGTTTTATTCTGTAAAGTATGAACAAAATACAATTGCAGACCAATGATGACAAGTGCTAAAAAGAGGTGCACGGTGATTGTCCAAGGTACGAGGTTAGTCGCTACCACAATAGAACCAAACCATGCCTCGATGGCCATCAAGACTAAATTGAGACCAGTAAGCAGCAACCAAGAGCGTTTGCGATAGAACAACAATAACCAAAAGAAGCTCAAGAGCATGGTGTTTCCGGCCAAGAAGCCAGCTAAACGATTGATGTATTCTATCCAGGTTTTTTTTGGGTTAAAAGCTTCTTCTTTATAGACTTCAGGGTCGTTTAAGATTTTTTGGGCGGTGGCGTCCATCCCAATGCGGTCTAGAAATTTGCAAAATTTCTGGACTTTTTTTTGCCGCTTGAGCAAATAAGCCTCTTGGTAATCGGCAGGAAGTTCTGTGAGTGCTGTTGGTGGCACCCACTGCCCGAAGCACTTAGGCCAATCGGGGCAGCCCATTCCAGAACCAGACATCCGAACAAAACTACCGGCAAAAACAACTAAAAAAATGAGTACGAGAACTACCCACTGAAAACGAATGAATGCATTAGAAACTTTCATGCTTCAAATTTACGATAAAAGCCAAACTCATTTTTCTATTTTTTACGCTTATTGTATCTTTGTGCTTTAGATACAATATGGAATTTAACGCCTTAACCGCGATCTCCCCGATAGATGGTCGCTACCAATCCAAAACCACTGCCCTTCAAGCTTATTTTTCAGAGTTCGGCCTCATTCGCTACCGCGTCTTAGTTGAGGTAGAATACCTGATCGCTTTGGCTGAAAGCGGCATCGCCAATCTCAAAGATTTCCCAAAGGAAAAATACGCTGCTTTACGTGCTCTCTACACCGACTTTTCGCAGCAAGATGCCAACTGGATCAAGCAGACAGAGCAAACGACTAACCACGATGTCAAAGCAGTAGAATACTTCCTTAAGGAAAAAATGCAGGCATTAGGTCTAGATGCCTATCTTGAATTTATTCATTTTGGCCTGACCTCCCAAGACATCAACAATACGGCAATTCCGCTTTCTTTGAAAGAAGGGCTACAAAATGTTTATATCCCGCAACTAGAAGAAATCATTGCCAGACTCCGCGCCTTCTCCTCTGAATGGAAAGACATTCCGATGCTGGCACGCACACATGGTCAGCCTGCATCGCCTACCCGCTTAGGTAAAGAAATTCAAGTATTCGCAGAGCGCCTCGACAAACAACTCAGCACACTTAAAGCCATCAAGCTACCGGCTAAATTTGGCGGTGCAACCGGAAACTTCAATGCACACCACGTTGCTTACCCTAGCACTAATTGGGTAGCATTTGGCAATCATTTTGTCAATGAGGTATTAGGCCTAGAACGTTCGCAAACCACTACGCAAATCGAGCACTACGACCAACTAGCAGCTCTTTTTGACTGCATGAAGCGCATCAATAACATCATTCTTGACCTCGATCGCGACATGTGGACCTACATCTCCATGGACTACTTCAAGCAAAAAATCAAGGCAGGTGAAATTGGCTCTTCAGCCATGCCACACAAAGTCAATCCGATTGATTTTGAAAACTCCGAAGGAAATGTTGGTTTGGCCAATGCGCTTTACGAGCATCTGGCAGCCAAGCTACCTGTTTCAAGACTCCAACGCGACCTCACCGACTCAACTGTGCTTCGTGTAGTTGGGGTGCCTATTGCCCACAGCATTATTGCTTTTGGCGCTACACTTAAAGGTCTAGACAAGCTCTTACTCAACGAAAACCAATTGGCTCAAGATCTTGAGGCCAACTGGGCGGTTGTAGCAGAGGCGATTCAAACGGTTTTACGCCGAGAAGGATTTGAAAAGCCCTACGAAGCACTCAAGGGTCTTACCCGTAAAAACGAGCGCGTAACCAAAGAGAGCGTACACGCTTTTATCGAAGAATTACCCATTTCAGTAGAACTCAAAGCAGAACTCAAACGCATTAGTCCTGAGAACTATTTGGGCATTCAAATGGTCAACTAAACGATGCGCTACCTGAAGCTATTTTTTTTCTTAAGCACATGCAGCTTGCTTTTTGCGCAAGTTCCAGATTGGCAATGGGGAGAATTTAGCCGCTCAAAAGGTCAGCTCATTCAGCTAATGGCCGGTGAAGGTCAAGATTTCAAAACCATTCATGCCACTAATTCATTTAGCGGCGGCCAATACTTACTCACCAAGTACGATGCCCTCGAACCTATTGCCGAACTGAAGGTAAAACCTGTCACGCCAGCTGGCTTTGGCTATTACCAACAAAGCATGCTCATTGGCAACGAGACTTTCGTTTTCATTGGAGACCGCGCTGGTAAAGAGCTGAAACTTTTTGTCAAAAAGCTCGATGCAGAATTCAATGAAATTGAAGTCACCGAATTACTGAGCTACATTGACCCTAGCCCGAACCCCTTGCCTAATTTTTCAGTTATTCAGGCGCCAGATCGCTCGTGTTTTGCCATTTTTTATAATATTCCTGGCCGACGCAGTGGCTCAGATTCCTATGGTTTTCAAGTCTACGACGCCCAATTTAAATTACTAAGCACCGGTGAATACAACTTGCCTTTTGATGCCAACCTTAGTTCTATTGAAGATTATTTCTTGACCAACGAAGGCGAACTTTTCCTTGGTGTTATCGAATTGGGCATCAATGAAAATCAGGCCATCAAAACGCGCAAGACATTTAAAAATCTGCATGTTTATCAACTTTCTGCAACGCAAATCAAAGATTACACCTTTGAACTCGAAGGCAAACGCATCACCAATTTCATCATGAATTCTGAGGGGAAAAACAGCCTCACCCTTTTCGGAATTTACAGTAATTCTGAATGGATGGATCTCCAGGATGGCTATTTCAATGTACAAATTGATCTTCAAAAAGACACTGCGCTTGCCGTGGGTTTCATTCCGTTTAGCAAAGAAATCATGTTGTCGGAGCACACCACTGCCGAACAGCTGCGCATTGAAAGAAGAATGGAACGACGCTCAGAATCTCCTCAACTCTCTCGTTATGAGGTTCGAGATATTTTCACGCTTGCCAACGGTAGCTATGTGGGTTCGGTAGAAAAATACGATGTCTACACGAGTGTCAGCTATAACAACCAAACAGGTCAACGCACCACCTATACTTATTATTATTACAACGACATCGTTGCTTTCTGCATTGATTCAAGCGGGCAACTTCTCTGGGAACAACGCATTCCCAAAAGACAATTTAGCATCAATGATTACGGGCCCTACAGCTCTTATGCAAGTTTTTTAGGCGACAGCAGCATTTGTTTTATTTTCAATGATACCGAAAGCAATTACGACGCCTACGGGCAATTCCTACCTACAGACCAAGAGGTACAAACCTTTAGCCTAAGCAAAAACCGCAATGTAGGCGCATTCGTTCAAATCAATCTTCAAACAGGTTTAATGACGCGCCAAGTAGGACACCAACGCAAAGATGAAAACACGCTTCTTGTGCCCAAAGCGTTTGCTTATGACCGAAAAAATAAAGGACTTTATACCTACGGAATTTTTGGTCCTCAAGAAAAATTCGGTTATTTACAATTCAAATGATGAAACACTGGCCTTTTTTCTTACTTCTTTTAATCGTTTGGGCTTGCAACAACGCACCCGAAACGCCTAAAGCCAATACTGAAAAACTCAGCCTCCTGCCGCACGACGACCACAGTTATGCGAATCTCAAGCAAATCCATACCAAGCACCTGCATCTTGAGCTTGAAGTAGATTTCAAAGCGCAAACCATTTATGGAATTGCGCGCCATCAAATGCAAAACAACGGTGCAGACACCGCCATTTTCGACTTAAAAGGACTGCTCATTCAGAAAGTCACGCTAGGCCAGAAAGGTCATGAAAAAGAAACCGACTTTACTATTGGCCCTATGGACAAAGACAGCATTATTGGTCAGGCACTCTTGGTCAATGTCGATTCCAAAACGACCGATGTCAACATTTATTACCAAACCACTACTGCATCTGCTGCACTTGATTGGCTAGACACCACTTTAACCAGTTCGAAAACAAAGCCCTTCCTATACACACAAGGTCAAGCCATCCTGACGCGCACCTGGATTCCGTTACAAGATTCACCTTCTAACCGCCTGACCTACAGTGCAGACGTAAAAGTCCCGACAGATCTTTTGGCACTCATGAGTGCACGCAACCCTACGCACTTGAATGCCACAGGGAACTATCATTTTGAAATGCCTTATGCCATCCCTAGCTACCTCATCGCTTTGGCAGTTGGAGACATCGGTTTCAAGGACCTCGGAACGGGCTGCGGTGTTTACGCAGAAAAAGAATTACTCAACAGCTGCGCTAAAGAATTTGAAGACCTCCCCCAAATGATGTCAGTAGCCAATCAACTTTATGGTAAGTACAGATGGGAACGCTATGATGTGTTGGTCTTGCCCTACTCGTTTCCATTTGGTGGCATGGAAAACCCTATGCTCACATTTGCCAATCCTACATTACTTACCGGCGACAAAAGTTTAGTATCGGTATTAGCCCATGAATTGGCACATTCTTGGTCCGGAAATTTGGTGACCAACCACTCGTGGTCTGATCTTTGGCTCAATGAGGGCACCACTGTTTATTTTGAACAGCGCATTATGGAAGCACTTTCTGGCAAAGAAGTAGCAGATATCATGGCGCTTATAGAATTTGACGAACTACAAGACGCCCTTAAAGAAATTGCAGCAAGCAAGAATCCTGAAGATAGCAAACTACACTTAGAACTCGCCGGCCGCGACCCAGACCTTGCGCTCTCAGATGTGGCCTACGTCAAAGGCGCTTTCTTTTTCAAAACGCTCGAGCAAAAAGTTGGTCGAGCAGCGCTTGATCAGTTCCTGAAAGGTTATTTTGCCCATTTTGCGTTTCAAACCATTGATGCTGAAACTTTTATTGCTTACCTAGATGCAAACTTGCTGAAACCTCAAAACATCAGTTTCAATTATAAGCAATGGATTTATGAAAAAGGTTTGCCACAAAATTGTCTTGCATTAAAAGCACCCAGACTTGAGCAAATGAAAGGCTTTGCCAAGCAATTCAATGCTGGTGGCAACCCATTTAAACCAACTTACCGCTACAAATGGATCCGTAAGAACGGTAGGCGTAAAAAACAAAAAATTGACCTCACCATTCGTTACCAAGATCGCATTATACAAGAATGGCAGATTTTCATTCGAAATCTGAACACGAACACCTCAGTTGCTCGCATGAGACAACTCGATCAAGCCTTGCATTTTAGTGCTTCACAAAACAGCGAAGTATTGAAAGAATGGTTTGTATTGGCGGCGCAAACCTCATATGCATTAGAGATTCAAAAACCACTCACCGATTTCTTGGTCAAGGTGGGTCGTAGAAAATACCTGATGCCTATTTATGAGGCACTGCATAAAAATCCAAAAACAAAGGAATTAGCCAAGCAGATTTTTGAAAAAGCCAAAGAAAACTACCATAGTGTTTCTAGAAGCTCTGTAGCTGCTATCTTAAAATAGCAGAGATAAAGAAAAAATCTCAGCGTTTTACAGATTTTTTGTAATCTAATTCCCGTACTCAGACAAGAATTTAATGCGCAACAGGCGAATTTCTTCTTCGGTATAAGCACCATCAAATTCATGATAGGCCGTCACTAAATCATCTGATTCAGCTTCTAAAAAGTAATCAATGAGTTCTTCCTGATTATCGGAATCTAGGACTTCATTGAGGTAATAATCGATATTGAGCTTGGTGCCAGAATTGACAACGGTTTCCAATTCTTCGAGTAGATCGTTGAAGGACTTTCCTTGTGCTTTAGCGATGTCTTCTAAAGGTAATTTGCGGTCAATGTTTTGAATGAGCTGCACCTTAGCACCTGATTTATTGATCAAGGATTTCACGACAAAATCAAGTGGCCTTTCGATTTGTTGTGCCTCAACATGAGCAGCAATCAGATCGATGAATTCTTGACCATAGCGCTGGGCCTTCCCAACACCAACACCTTGAATATTGGTTAGTTCTTGAATGGTGATGGGGTACTGCACACACATGTCTCTGAGCGAGGGCTCTTGAAAAACCACAAAAGGAGGTACTCCGGCGTGTTTGGCAACTGTTTTTCTGAGGTCGAGGAGCTGGCCGTAAAGTAACTCATCGAGGGCTGCTCCTTTTTGATTAACGGCTATGATGCTGTCGTCGTCGTCGGTGTTGGAGAAATCGTGCTGTTTGAAGATTTGGAATGGTACGGGCTGCAACCTGTAGGTTTGCCCTTTCTCTGAGAGCTTGAGCGTCCCGAAGGTTTCGACATCTTTGTAAAGGAACCCTCCGACAACCGCTTGGCGGATAACGGCATTCCAAAAATGTTCGTCGTGATCTTTACCAGCACCAAACAATTTGAGTTGATCGTGCTTATAGGCTTTGATATCGGCATTGACATGCCCCGATAAAAAGGCGCAATAATGTTTGGCTTTTTGTGTTTCGTCTAGCGCTGCAACTGCATCCAGTAACAATTTGAGGAAAGTCTCGCCTTGCATTTTTTCTTGAGGATGTCGACAGTTGTCACATTGCTCGTTGCATTTTTGCTCATTGAACTCTTCGCCGAAATAATGCAAAATGAATTTGCGACGACATACCGAGGTTTCTGCGTAGGAGACAATTTCATGGAGTAACTGTCGGCCAATTTCTTGCTCAGTGATGGCCTTGCCCTGCAAAAATTTGTCGAGCTTTTCGATGTCTTTGTAGCTGTAAAATGCCACACATTCGCCAACACCACCATCACGGCCTGCCCTACCTGTTTCTTGGTAATAACTTTCTATAGATTTGGGAATGTCGTGGTGAATGACATAACGCACATCTGGTTTATCAATGCCCATTCCAAAAGCAATAGTAGCTACAACTACATCAACTTCTTCCATTAGGAAGGCGTCTTGGTGCTTGGCTCGGGTTGTGGCATCAAGGCCAGCATGATATGGAATGGCTGAAATGCCATTGACTTGTAAAAGTTCGGCAATTTCTTCAACTTTCTTACGACTCAGGCAATAGATGATCCCGCTTTGCCCCTCGCGTTGTTTGATGTAGCGAATAATTTGCTTTTCAACCTCGCGCTTGGGTCTGATTTCATAATACAGGTTATCGCGGTTAAAAGAAGACTTAAAGACGTCTGCATCGAGCATATTTAAGTTCTTTTGGATATCGTACTGAACCTTAGGCGTTGCTGTTGCCGTTAGGGCGATGATCGGAACGTGCGAAATTTTTTCAAAAATCTCTCTTAAACGACGGTATTCTGGTCTGAAGTCATGACCCCATTCAGAAATACAGTGTGCTTCGTCAATGGCGAAAAAAGAAATGGGAACCGCTGCCAAGAAATCTATATTTTCTTTCTTGGTGAGTGATTCAGGCGCCACATAAAGCATTTTGGTTCGGCCCGAAAGTACATCTTCTTTCACTTTCTGAATTTCAGCTTTTGTAAGAGAAGAATTTAGAAAATGGGCAATATGGCCGGTCTCGCTGACGCCGCGAATCGCATCGACCTGGTTTTTCATGAGGGCAATGAGCGGCGAAACAATGATAGAGGTGCCAGGAAGAATGAGCGAAGGCAACTGATAACACATAGACTTCCCGCCACCAGTTGGCATTATGACAAAGGTATTGCGGCCAGCTAGAATGTTTTCAATGATGTTTTGCTGTGCTCCTTTGAAATGATCAAAGCCAAAATGCTGACGCAAAGCGCCTTTAAGGTCGTATTTTTGTTCGATGACGGACATATGTATGATGCTGTAACAACGGGGCGTTAGACTTGTTCATTTAAATATAAGGCTAATTTCACAACTAGCCTACATGAATTTAAAATTACCCGTTAAAAGCGACAACTTCTTTGACTTCGGGAAGGTGCTGCTTCAGCAAGTTTTCAATGCCTCCTTTGAGCGTTGCGGTTGAAGAAGGGCAACCCGCACAAGATCCTTTAAGTAGAACTGTCACTTTTCCGTCTTCAAAACCAAGAAAATCAATGGCGCCTCCATCGTTTGCTACCGCTGGACGAACATACTGATCGAGTAAATCAGCAATGGCATCGTCGAGATCAGAGGCTGCAAACTTGGGTAAAACAGCGCTACTTTCACTTGAAGCGGTTTCATTGGTATCTTCTGGATCAAGTTGGATTTGGCTTGGCATGGCGATCAATACTTCTTTGCCAAAGGCAATCCATTCTCGGATGAACTCGCGAAGCTCCATGGTAATGAAATCCCAAGGAACGTTATCTGTTTTGGCTACGGTAACAAAATTAGAAGCCACGAATACTTTTGCTACAAAAGGAAAATCAAAAAGGGCCTCAGCCAAAGGAGAATAACCTTTTGCACTCATTTTTGAATCAAATTCTACCGAGGCACCTGTAGGCAATAAGTACTTATTGGCCACAAATTTCATGGTGTTCGGGTTGGGGGTCATTTCGCTGTATACAGTAACTGGGATCATGCCAAAATAATTTAGTTACAAAAGTAACCAATTCTACTCGGCTTTGTTTGCCAGATGTGCATTTTCTAACAAGTCAACAACAGATTTTACAGGGGAGAAAATAGCTGAAGGCAATTCGACAAACAAGGTATTCCAATGGGCCATTGCACCATTCCAAAGACCGGGCTGTTCCACAAATTTTACTTTTTCACCTCCTTGATGCTTCTCTACAACAAAACAAGCTTCAGGATCCTTAAATTGCTGTAAATCATGAGCCTTTCCCTCTAGGTCACAAGGGCTCAATACCATTAAAACTGGATTGAAATGCGTGCTTTGCAAAAGCAATTTGCTGGCATTTGGCAAATGCGTCAGTTGAGATTTTTCAACAATTTGTTTGGATTTCGCGCCATCCTTCTCCACATAAAATGGGCCGCCGCCGGGTTGTCCGTCATTGCGGACCATGCCGCAAATTCTGAAAGGCCTGTTTAAGAGCGCGTGCCAATTTTGCTGTGCTTGCTGCAACAGCCATGCTTGTTCAAAGAGACCAAATTGTAGATTCCATTCACAGAGCGCTGCAAAATCATTGTTAACAACAAATGATTTTAATTGAGCCCTGAGTTCGAGTTGTAAACCAACTAAAAACTCCCAATTTTGATTGCTCGCCTCAAGCTGTGTAAAATGCTGAACGTTATCAATGTTTTTTACTAAAATATATTCAGCTGAAATGGCCTGCAGATTTTGTAGTAGCGTGCCGTGGCCGGCTGGGCGGCGAAGGGCTTCCCCTTTTTCGTTACAAAGTATACTTCCGTCTTGTTTAAATACAAATGCATCGGTTGCCGCATCTTGGGTAGAATAATTTACCGTGTAGTGTTGAGCAGTGAGCGCTTCAAGGTCAGTAATGGCTTGTTCAAAAGCGTTTTCAAATGCTTGTTGAATCGTAAAATGAAATTGGCAGTTCTCAAAAGCCAATTGACTGGCCTGAACCACATGTTCTTGAAAAGGATTCAAGACAAAAGGTTCATGCACATGAAAAGGAATGAGTCCTTTAGGCGTTTTCCCGTAATTCAGTTTGTCTTCGCCAAGCAAGTGCTCTATCAAGGCTTCGAGGTTCAGGGTGCCCTCGTGATATGCTTTTCTTAGCGTTTTTGGTAATTTTCGAAACAAAGCAAATTCAGAGAGTCTGCTGAAGAACCTAGCGGCCTGTTGTGAATTTTCAGCATTTGGATACTGCACAAACTCATAGAGAAATTCAAACATTCGGGAACCCGAACCAGAGGCCGGAACGAAATAAGCAATTGCTGGCGTCTTTTGCCTGACAAGTTGTCGATATGCTTCTTTTTGCTCCTCTGAAAAAGCCAAAATGCCGTCTCCTACCCTACACGCTGAAAGGACTTCAAAAGGCGTAGTAGCATTCTGAATGAAGGCGAGTTGTTCGGAAATAGCAGCTTGTTGCTCCACGCGGATGACTTCTTTTTTGTTTCTTTGTACTGTGTTTTACTGGCTCGAATTTACTGCTTTTATTTGGAAGGCCAAAGGCCGACACGGCACGCACTCTCCTTTTGCCTATTATCTAGTAGATATCGTACGTAATATCAAAGTAGCTCCTAATGATGCTCATCACTATCCAAAATCCGAACGAAAAGCCCAGGTTTTTCTAGTCCAATTAAAAGAAGCTTTCCCCAATTTTGATCTTTTATTTTATCAAGCTCAGCCGCAGCAAATTTTAGTTGCTCAGCCGCAAATTATCTATATCGATAAAAATTCGCCCTTGGAAACATTGAAGCAGCTGAATCTTCATCCCGAAAGTATCCTAGTCATCTCACCTGCTTTACTAAGAAAACACAAAAAAGAATGGGAGCATCTTTGCCAGCACGCAGATTTTCATTTTAGTGCTGACGCTTGGCATTTTGGTTTATTAAGCCCTAGACCTCAGCAGGTCAAGCAACATTTTTTATTGAAATTGGCCTAAGACCTCAATATTCTTTAGCTTTGTTCGTTGTATGTCTATGCGTTTTATTTATTTGGTTTTGGTTGTGTTGGGTTTTTCTCTTTGGGGAAGCCTCAGTTCTTGCAACAAACAAGTCATCCTTTCTAAAGCGCACCTCGAATTTTCCACAGACACCTTGGTTTTTGACACCGTCTTCACGACCGTTGGCTCTACAACTAAAGCACTAAAAATCTATAACAAGGACCAAAAAAGTATAAAAATAGACGCCATTGAACTAATGGGTGGTGCACAATCTGTTTTTCGGTTAAATATTGACGGAGTCCCGACTGACCTCCAAAAAGATCTAATTTTAGAAGCCCAAGATTCACTCTTTATTTTTGTAGAAGTCACCTTGAATTCAAACGGTGGCAACCAACCACTCATCATTGAAGATTCCATTCGTTTTCGGACAAACGGCAAAGACCAATTTGTCAGGCTAGCTGCTTGGGGCCAAGATGCCTACTTTCATTACACAAACTTTCAGGCCAATATTTTCGATCTCAATGAAGGCGTTTGGCCAAATGACAAACCTCATGTCATCTACGGCGCAGCAATTGTAGACTCTTCAAAAACTTTAACCATTCCAGCCGGAACAAAAGTGCACCTCCACAAAAATGCAATCCTCTATGTTTACAAAGGAGCGCTGCAAATCGAAGGAGAATTAGGAAACGAAGTGGTTTTCCAAGGCGATCGCCTCGAGCAAGACTACCAAGATGTCAGTGGACAATACTATGGCATTTACTTTCATGAAGCCCTGCCATCTCGTATCAATTATGCCATCCTGAAAAACGGCACCAGCGGTGTACATTTATACAGCGAAGCACCAAGTAATACGGGCTATACATTAGAACTCACGAACACTCAAATATATAACGAAGCGCGCTATGGCGTCTTTATCTATGCAGGG
The DNA here is from genome assembly GCA_041168645.1 of Bacteroidota bacterium. Taxonomy (GTDB): domain Bacteria; phylum Bacteroidota; class Bacteroidia; order Flavobacteriales_D; family Crocinitomicaceae; genus UBA952. Next base: position 23,843 of record JBEEKM010000025.1, read on the forward strand.
GCACGCGTGAAGGCAGAAAATTGCCTCATTTCTCAGAATGGAACACATGCTTTGTTGGTGCTTCAAGGCGGGTCTTTTAATTTCAATCACTGTAATTTATTGGGCTATGGCGCCTCTACAAACCCTGCGGTCGGAATCAGCAACTATTTTACCAATTACCAACTCGAAGAAACCTATGTTTCGAGTATAGAAGAAGGCGTTTTAAAGAATTGTGTGATCGATGGGAACCTCAAAACTGAACTAGCCATTGATACCATTCAAATGACGGGTGTTGTCTTGAACTTTGATTTTTCTTACAGTCTTTTCAAATCTGAGCAAACCTATACCGATAGTTTTTACGGGAATAATATATTCTGGAATAAGGCCAGTGGTTTTAACAACCCCAGCGAAAGCGATTTCACTTTTTCCTTAAACTCGTTTCTGAGTAATAACGGCATCTCTTCTAGCGTCTTTAACGACATTTTAGGTCAGGCAAGAAACAACCCTCCCGATATCGGGGCCTATGAGTTTTAAAAAAGTATGATACAAAAAGAGAGGGCCGCTCCGCGGCCCTCTCTTTTTGTATTCAATCAATTTAGAACTGAACTTATGCAGTAGCGTTCATGTTGTCTAGGACATCCATGACACTTTTTACTGCCTCAGCTGAATCTGCTAATAAAGCTTTCTCAGCATCGTTGAGTTGCAATTCAATGATTTTTTCGATACCGTTTTTACCCAAAACAACTGGTACACCTAAGTAAATATCAGAATAACCATATTCACCTTGTAACCAAGCACAAACTGGGAAAATACGCTTTTGATCGCGAACAACTGCTTCAACCATTTGGGCAGCAGCAGCACCCGGAGCATACCAGGCAGAAGTACCAAGTAATTTAACGATCTCGCCGCCACCAAACTTAGTGCGTTCAATGATTTCGTTCAAACGTGCTTCGTCGATCAATTCAGTAACTGGAATACCACCAACAGTAGTGTAACGCGGTAGTGGAACCATTGTGTCGCCATGACCACCCATCAATACAGCTTGGATGTCTTTTGGAGATACATTGAGTTCCTCAGCTAAAAATGCACGGTAACGCGCTGTGTCAAGAACACCAGCCATACCGAATACACGAGAAGATGGCATGTTTGCGTTAAGGTAAGCGCAGTAAGTCATGACATCTAATGGATTCGAAACGACAATGATGATAGCGTTTGGCGAGTATTTCACTACGTTTTCCGTCACGGTCTTAACGATACCAGCATTGGTTGCGATAAGGTCGTCACGAGACATTCCTGGCTTGCGCGGCAAACCTGAAGTAATGACTACAACGTCTGAATCTGCTGTACGCGAATAATCATTGGTTGAACCCACTGTACGTGAATCATAAAGATTAATTGGGGCTGTTTGCCAGATATCGAGTGCCTTGCCTTCAGCAAAACCTTCTTTGATATCTAATAAAACGATTTCATTGGCGATTTCTCGTGTAGCCAATACATCAGCACAGGTTGCTCCCACATTCCCTGCACCTACAACAGTTACTTTCATTTGCTTATGTTTTTTAATTGATAAAAGCGTTAGCGTGACGAATTTACGGATTAGTTAAGAAAAAAATAGCTTTTTTTGACAGGAATTCGAAAACACGCGACTTTAGAGGCAACCCTTTTCAGGTACCTGCGTTTTGAAGACATTGAAAATTGGAGCAGCAAAAAGAACTCAAGACAATTGTGGAGGCTTGCCTCAGGGGTGAACGACGCGCACAAGAGCGTTTGTTTCAAACCTACTACGGCAAAATGCTCGCAGTTTGTATGCGTTACCTCAATGACCGAGACAGCGCACAAGAGATCCTTCAAGTTTCATTTTTAAAGGTCTTTGATAAATTGGAATTTTTTGATTTTACAGGTTCGCTAGAGGGCTGGATTCGTCGTATTGTCACCAATACGGCTATAGACCACCTTCGAAAAGCCAAAAAAGACCCTTTCCTCAGCGACCAAGACAACGATTTTGTTACCGGTAGCTCAGACCCAATGGTTGAATCAGAACAGACTGCCCTACTCGATCTCAAAGCACAAGTTGCCATTGAGGCCATCGGGAAGCTTTCGCCAGCCTACCGCGCAGTTTTCAACCTGTATGTCATCGAAGAACACACCCACAAAGAAATCGCCGAAATTCTTGGCATTTCCGAAGGAACTTCAAAATCCAATTTAGCAAAAGCAAAAATGAATTTGCAACGGCTTTTAAAAGAACAATTTACACTGATCGAAAAACGATGAAAGATCAATTTGAAAAAAATATCAAGTCATTAGTAGAAGATTTCTCCTATGACTACGACCCAAAAGCTTGGGAGGCGCTTTCGAAGCAGCTTCCTCAGGCTAAAAGAGGTTTTTCTTGGTTGGGCAAACTTGCCGTATTTACCGTCTTGAGCGCCGCATCGGTTGCGCTTTACTTCAATTTCTCAAGTCCAGAGACCAAAGAAGTCAACACAAACAACGAGAAAACCATTCAAAAACAAGCTCAAACCTACAAGATTTCAAATCAAAATCAAGTACAAAACAATAATCAAGCAAGCAATAAGAGCAATACAACAACTCAATCATCGGCTTACAGCCAGTATCCATTGCAGATTGCCTTGACGCCACTAATCGAAGGCTCAAATTCAGTGAATCAAACCGGGCCTGAAACACCAAATAACCAAGTCAGCTTAATAGATGCAAACCTAGTAGCTCAGCAAAGAATCGCACCGCTTCTTCAAACTACAATTGCAAACCCTTCGAACTTGCAAACCAACCAACCTATTGTTGAAGAAACTCAAGCGCAACCCTGCCTGCACAAAATTGCACTGAGTGCTGAACCTATCAGTTACGAAACAGGCGTTCCGGTTGTGCACATTACTGC
>JBEEKM010000026.1:0-26367 GCA_041168645.1 Bacteroidota bacterium
TCGTTGACCGCAAGATTATGAGGCGCCACATGATTACGCTCTTGGTGCGGGCTGACTACCAATGAAGAAACGGGAGTTTCAATAGGCTGAAGTTCTTGACAAAAAAACTGAACGCTATGCTGAACGGTTGATTTAAATGGTAATTCGCGGTGCTCTGAATGCGCTTCAGAAATTTGTTGGATATAGTGTTCTTGTACGAAGGCCAAAAAACTGGGGTCTTGGGCTTCTTTTTGGTAGGCTTGGTAATGCTTGAGCAAAGCTTCGGTTTTGAAAAATTCAAGCCCTTGCCAGTTTGGTGCTAAAGAAAGCAGCAAAAAATAAACTGAAAGTACAAGTGCCCAAAAACGCATATACAAACTTACAAAAAAGAATACATAACTTCGTGCAACGCTCTTATTCAAAACCATTCTAAATGAAAGCACGCTTCATCTTCCTTTTTCTTCTGCCCTTTGCCTTTATGGCACAGCAAACAGCTTATTCTTGCCGAGATACCAAAGTGAGTAAAACCCAACTACAAACAAAAAGTGCAAGTTTGACTGTGGCTGAAATTGCCAAAACTGAGTTATACGATGTCCAATATTACTTTTTGGATCTCAATATGACCAATACGTCCACTTACCTAAGTGGTTCTGTTGAAATCCATGCCAAAGCCAAGGTGAATTTGGATACCGCACTTGTAGAGTTATTTGAATCCTTGACCATTTCACAGATTCAAGTCAATGGCAACAACGTGGTTTATAATCGGGTAGATAACAAGATCAATATTCCAGTGAACGCAGCGGCAAACAATACTTTTGTTCTCAAAATTTCTTATGCCGGAAACCCACCTACTGCTCAAACTAATCCTTTAGGTGGTAGTGGTTTAACTGCCGGAACATCAAACACTTGGGGAAACAAAGTAGTTTGGTCTTTATCCGAACCATTTTCAGCCTATGAGTGGTTTGCGGTCAAACAAAGTTTAACCGACAAAGCTGATTCTTGCGCTGTTCATATTACCGTACCTGACACATTAATGGCTGGATCTAATGGCCTGCTCGAAAATGTAGTAAGCCTTCCTAACAACAAAAAAAGATTTGAATGGAAACACAGACATCCAATTGTCTATTACCTCATTTCTGTGTCAGTAGCAAAATACATCGATTACTCGATCTATGCCAATCCTGTAGGTAGCAGTAATCCTGTCTTGATTCAAAATTTCATTTATAACAATCCGAACACCCTTCCTTTTTTCATCGATGAAATCAATGAGACCGCTGACTTCATGGAGCTATATGCCCAACTATTTGGCCCCTATCCTTTTGCCGATGAAAAATATGGACACTGCATGGCGCCGCTAGGAGGTGGCATGGAGCATCAAACCATGACTACTCAAGGCTTATTTGAAAAAAAGCTCACGTCACATGAACTAGCGCATCAGTGGTGGGGCAACAATGTAACTTGCGCATCTTGGTGCGACATCTGGCTCAATGAAGGTTTTGCTTCTTATGCTGAATACCTGATGTTGGCCAACTTGTATCCTGGAGATCAAATTGCCCATATGCAACAAGTACACCAAAGTGTCATGAATCAAGCTGGTGGCAGTGTTTGGGTACTCGACTCTTTGGATGAAGCACGTATCTTTAATGGGCGTCTTACTTATGACAAGGGCGCTGCAATCATCCATTCGATTCGATATTTAGTCGATAACGACAGCCTCTTTTTCAATGGATTGCGTGCGTTTCAACAACAATTCAAAGACAGCACCGCCACTGGGCTCGACTTCAAAAATTTCATGGCTAATTATTGCAATACAAATCTCGATAGCTTCTTTGAACAATGGTATTTTGGAGAGGGCTTTCCAACCTATGAAATTATTTGGAACCAGCTTGGAACCGACGTTTTAATAGAAATCAATCATACGGCGTCTATGCCAACCGTTACACCAACCTTCACGAACCCTTTAGAAATCCGTATTTCAAGACAAGCGCAACCCGACACGCTCATTCGTTTTGATATCAGTAGCAATTCCATGACATATTTGTTGCCCAATTTAGGAACAGTGCAAGGCGGTATGTATATCGATCCTGCAAATTGGATCATCAATGGTTTTGGTGGCGTTTTCTTTGATGAAAATCTAAGTGCAAGCAACATTTCAACTACAGATGAAAAATTGTGGCAAGCTTATCCGAATCCTGCTCAAGATTTCATAAATGTAAAGCATAAAGAGCAAACTCCATTAACTTTTATGTTGTTTGAAAGCAACGGAAAACTCCTTCAAAAAGGGTTATTAGAAATAGGGCAAAGAATTGATGTTCATCAACTTAAATCAGGCAGTTACATTTTACGCTTACAAGACGATAAAAATATCCGAACTCAGCTTGTAACAATAAAATAGAACAAACGTCGTTGTAGGCAACAAAAAAATATTTATGAAAAAATTAGTTTTAAGTTTTGCTTTAATTTGCTTCGGAGCTTCCTACGCACAAGTCAGTGTGGAAGGAATTTATTTACAATCGGGATCTTTTTTTAGCGCAGGCAAAGGAAGCCTTTCTGATTTTCAAACGCTAGCGCCTTCCTCTAGTATTCTTCAACAAGATTTAAGCGCCTACAATACCTATCCAGTATTTAACTTTTCTTTTCCTGGTCAATCTCAATCCTTAAGCCTTGGGCTCAATCTTGGCAAAATGCCTAATGCAACTTTGCGCGTTGGACTCATGCACATCAATCAAGGCAACGCCCTTTCTACAGGAGGATCCTATACCGAAACATTTCGTGTAGATACACTCACAAGTTCACAAACCGGAACGCAGTATTTTGTAGACTCTTTTAGCACGCACAGTTATAACGCAACTTATTCTCAAGAACAACTGCGCCTAGACGCAGCGCTTATTTTCCGCTACAAAGCAGATAAGCGTTGGAGTTTCTTTGGCGGAATTGGGATGAATTTTGGCCTATCTTATAATGGTGTTACTCAAATTCGTCATGACGTATCTCCTTACGGTCAATCTTATCCTTTCGGCTTGTTCAACGATATCATGTACAGCAGTGGCACACACGAACACGAATCCTTTGAGAACAAAGGAGGTTTTGGCTTCGGTGTCTATGCACCACTAGGCATTGACTTCCAAGTTGGAAAAAAACGCAATTTCTGGAAACCTATGCATTTATATATGGAACTAAGACCAGGCTTTAATGTCAATCAAATTGCAGGCCTCGGAACCAGCTTTAGCGCAGGTAATTTCTCCAATATTGGCTTGCGTTTTCATATTAAGTAATTCATAAGGAATCTAAATTGAAAAGCCGGGAAGATTTTCTCGGCTTTTTTTATGTTTAAATAAAGGTAAATAGTAAATTTGTGCCGCAATTCGAAACCAAGTTCTGTAACTTTTGTTACGATATTTAAACTAGACCAATGGAAGCAGCATCAAGCGCCAATTATTTGCCATTACTCATGCAAATCGCCGTAGCGGCAGGTTTTGTAATTTTTACACTGTTTGTGACACACAAACTCACTCCAAGAATTACCTCCGTCAAAAAAGACGATAACTTCGAATGTGGAATTGATGCGCAAGGAAATGCGCGTTTTCCTGTTTCGATTCGTTACTTCATGACCGCTATCTTATTTGTATTGTTTGATGTAGAAGTTATCTTCTTTTACCCTTACGCGGTTAACTTCTATGAACTCAAATTAGAAGGATTATTAGCAGTTATTATGTTTGTCGGTTTTTTCTTAACCGGCTTTTACTATATCTATAAAAAAGGAGCACTAGAATGGGAAAAATAGAAGACCTCGAAACCATCAATGGTGAGGGCTATCAGCTCACCACCCTTGACAAAGCTATTGCGCTTGCTCGTGCCAACTCTGTTTGGCCTTTGCCATTTGCAACCTCTTGCTGTGGAATTGAATTTATGGCAACAATGGGGAGTGCCTATGACCTCTCCCGTTTTGGCATGGAACGCATGTCGTTTACACCAAGACAAGCAGACTTACTCATTGTAGCCGGAACCATTTCTAAAAAACTCGGGCCTGTTCTTAAAAGAGTTTATGAGCAAATGGCTGAGCCAAAATGGGTTTTGTCTGTAGGAGCCTGTGCATCCTCTGGTGGAATATTTGATACTTACTCCGTTCTACAAGGTATTGACCGCATTATCCCTGTCGATGTCTACGTTCCGGGGTGCCCACCAAGACCAGAACAAATCATTGAAGGCGTCATGAATATCCATGAATTGGTTAAAAAAGAATCCAACCGCAGACGCTACTCAGAAGAATACAAACATTTATTAGGCACCTACGAAATCGACATCGATCAACATGGAGAAGCTAAATAACCAAGATTTTCTAGCGGCTATTCAAGCAGAATTTGGCGCTGCCGTTCTTGCTCACGAAGAAGCCTATGGCATGCTCAACATAGAAGCAGTTCCATCAAGTATTCACCAAATGATTGCTTGGTTGCAACAGCACCCTAGCCTCAGTGTGAATTACCTAACCAATATCGCTGGTATTCATTATCCAGAAAACGCAAATCGCGAATTCGCCGTTGTATATCAATTGCATTCTTGGAAGAACAACCTGCGCTTGCGCATCAAAGGTTATCTAGCCAAAGATGCCTTGCAAATTGCCACCATCACAGACTTATTTGCAGGTGCCAACTGGATGGAGCGTGAAACCTATGACTTCTACGGTATTGAATTTACCGGACACCCAGATCTTCGCCGCATCCTCAACATGGACGACATGGATTATTTCCCAATGCGCAAAGAATACGTGTTGGAAGATGGCACCAGAGAAGACAAAGACGACAGATTTTTCGGACGCAATACCAACGAAATATGAGCCAAGACATAAAAGACATATTGCAGAACCCAGACCCTGCAAATATTGCTACCATTAATTTTGGTCCGACCCACCCTTCTACACACGGTATTTTTCAAAATATCCTTAAAGTAGACGGCGAAAAAATCATTTCATCAGAGCAAACGGTTGGTTATATTCACCGTGCTTTTGAAAAATTGGCTGAAAGACGCCCTTACAACCAAATCACACCGATCACTGACCGCCTTAATTATTGCTCGAGCCCGATCAACAATATCGGTTGGGAAATGACCGTTGAAAAACTCATTGGTGTTGAGATTCCAAAACGCGTTCAGTATATGCGCGTGATCATCATGGAATTAGCCCGTATTGCCGACCACCTCATTTGTAACTCAGTAATTGGTGTCGATGCAGGCGCACTCACCTCTTTCTTTTACCCATTTTCAGAGCGCGAAAAAATCTACGAACTTTATGAAGAGTTAAGTGGAGCCCGCCTTACCACCAACATGGGAAGAATTGGAGGTTTTGAGCGCGATTTCACGCCCGTTTTTCACGAAAAACTGAAGTCTTTCTTGAAAACCTTCCCGAAAGCTTTTGAAGAGTTTGATAGTATGTTAGCGCGCAACCGCATTTTCATGGACCGTACCAAAGGAGCTGGCCCGATATCTGCAGAACGAGCGCTCTCTTATTCCTTTTCAGGACCAAACTTGCGCGCTGCTGGTGTTGACTACGACGTGCGTGTCATGAGCCCGTATTCTTCTTACGAAGACTTCGATTTCATTATTCCTGTTGGTGTCAACGGCGACACCTATGACCGCTTTATGGTGCGTCAAGAGGAAATTCGTCAAAGTTTGCGCATCATTGAGCAAGCCTACAAAAATTTACCAGAAGGAGACTACAAAGCAGACCTTCCTGATTTTTACCTGCCTCCAAAAGCAGACGTTTACAACAACATGGAAGCGCTTATTTATCACTTCAAAATAGTCATGGGTGAAACCGAACTGCCTGCCGGTGAAGTTTACCATGCCGTAGAAGGTGGAAATGGCGAACTTGGCTTCTACCTCATTTCTGATGGTGGTCGCACCCCATACCGACTACAATTCAGAAGACCTTGTTTTATTTATTACCAAGCATATCCAGAAATGATCAAAGGGATGCCAATTTCTGACGCCGTTCTTACGCTCAGTAGCATCAATGTCATTGCCGGAGAACTAGACGCCTAATATGAAAGCAGAACATCCACAAGCTGTGAATGAAGCACCAATTGACTTGAGTGCACACACCATGACAGAAATTCAACGCGTTATTGATCTGTTTCCGGCTGGCAAACAGAAAAGTGCCATTTTACGCGTCCTACACCTCGTTCAAGAAGAATTGGGTTGGGTCAGTGTTGGGGCCATGAATCGCGTTGCTCAAATTTTAGATATTCAACCGATCGAGGTTTATGAAGTAGCTACTTTCTACACCATGTTCCACCTTGATCCAGTAGGTAAAAACGTATTAGAAGTGTGCAGAACAGGGCCTTGCCAATTAGTTGGTTCCGATGACCTGATCTCCTACATTGAGCAAAAACTAGACATCAAAGTTGGTGAAACGACTAAAGACGGCATGTTTACCTTAAAAACTGTTGAGTGCCTAGGCGCTTGTGGTTACGGCCCAATGCTCATGTGTAAATACAAGTTTTACGAGCACCTCACCAAAGAAAAAGTCAACGAATTACTCGACGCCATGCGCGACGCTTCCCAATCTTAAATCAAAATGGCTAAGAAATTACTTTTAGAACACGCTGATGTACCCGGAATAGCTTCTTATGAAGTTTACCGCAAGCATGGTGGCTACGCCTCCGTTGAAAAAGCACTCAAAACTATGAGTCCGGACGAAGTCGTTGAAGAGGTAAAGAAATCAGGACTGCGCGGACGCGGAGGAGCTGGCTTTCCAACCGGAATGAAATGGTCATTTTTGGCTAAACCTGAAGGTGTTGAAAGACACTTGGTTTGTAATGCCGATGAATCTGAACCGGGAACCTTCAAGGACCGCTACCTCATGGAAAAAATCCCTCACTTATTAATTGAAGGGATGATCACCTCAAGTTATGCACTTGGCGCACGTCGTTCATACATTTATATCCGTGGAGAATTCATGTATGTGCTGCGCATCCTTGAAAAAGCCATTGCCGAAGCTTATGCCAATGGCATGCTCGGAAAAAACATCCTTGGTTCTGGCTATGACCTCGACCTCGTGGTTGCACCAGGTGGAGGCGCCTATATTTGTGGCGAAGAAACAGCCCTACTCGAATCTTTAGAAGGTAAACGCGGAAATCCAAGAATGAAACCGCCTTTTCCTGCAGTTAAAGGTCTTTGGGGAAATCCAACAGTTGTCAATAACGTAGAATCTATTGCAGCGGTGGTTCCTATCGTGAATCATGGCGGAGAAGCTTATGCTTCTATTGGAATTGAGCGCTCTACAGGTACTAAACTCATTTCAGCAAGTGGAAACTTGGTACGCCCAGGTGTTTACGAAATTGAGTTGGGCCTTTCAGTAGAAGAATTTATTTATGGCGATGACTACTGTCGCGGTATTGCCAACGGTAAAAAACTCAAAGCTTGTATCCCAGGTGGATCTTCTGTTCCGATTTTACCACACTACCTCGTTACCAAAACGGCCAATAACGAATCACGCCTCATGACCTATGAAAGTTTGGCCGATGGCGGTTTTGCTACTGGCTCTATGCTCGGTTCCGGTGGTTTTGTTGTATTTGACGAAGACCAATGTATTGTCAGAAATACTTGGAATTTTGCCCGTTTCTATGCCCATGAGTCTTGTGGACAATGTTCACCGTGTCGTGAAGGAACTGGTTGGATGGAAAAAGTATTGTACCGTCTTGAGCACGGAACTGGCACCCTTGAAGATATCAGCTTACTTGAAGAAATCAACAAAAAAATAGAAGGCAATACCATCTGCCCACTTGGCGATGCTGCTGCCTGGCCTGTTGCCGCTGCTATTCGACACTTCCGCGACGAATTCGAATGGCACGTGAAGTCTCCACAAGAGGCGCAAACAAGAAATTATGGTTTAATCCAAACACCGCTTGAAGCATAGTCTTATGATAAAAGTAACTATTGACGACGTCGAAATTGAAGTAGCTCCAGGAACCACTATCCTGAATGCTGCCCGACAAGCCGGAGGCGATCTTGTGCCCCCAGCGATGTGTTATTACAGTAAATTACCAGGTACTGGCGGCAAATGCCGTACTTGTTTGGTTGAGGTTGCAGCTGGTTCTGCCGCAGACCCAAGACCCATGCCTAAACTCGTTGCTTCTTGTTCAACACAGGTGATGGATGGCATGATTGTCAAAAACAAAACATCTCAGCGCGTTCACGATAACCGTGGCGGTGTTGTCGAGTTTTTATTGATCAATCACCCACTTGATTGCCCTGTTTGTGACCAAGCTGGCGAGTGTCACCTCCAAGACCTCGGTTACGAGCACGGTTCGGCAAAAACGCGTTTTCGTGAAGAGCGCCGCACCTATTCACCAATCGATATCGGTAACAAGATCAAATTACACATGAATCGTTGTATTTTGTGTTACCGCTGTGTCCATGTGGCCAACCAACTCACCGACCACCGTGTTCATGGTGTGTTACACCGCGGCGAGCATGCTGAAATTTCAACTTACATTGAAAACGCCATTGACAACGACTTTTCTGGCAACATGATTGACGTTTGTCCGGTCGGTGCACTCACAGACAAAACCTTCCGCTTTAAATCGCGCGTGTGGTTCCTTAAACCAATGGAGGCAGAGTGTGCTTGTGACAAATGTTCGGGCAAAGCTGTTCTTTGGATGTTCGGTAACGAAATTTACCGCGTAACCGCTCGTAAAGACAAATATGGCGAAGTGGAAACCATCGATGACAAAACCGCCTGGATTTGCAATGACTGTCGCTTTGAAAAGAAAGACCCGAGCAAATGGAACATTCTTGGTCCAAGAAAAATAGATCGTCATTCAGTTATTTCTCAAGGGAAATACGCGACTAAAAACGATCAAAATCCTAAATTGCTCAGCTAATGGATACTGCCCTACTCATTGAAAAATCGATTCTAGTCGTTTTGCTTTTTCTCGTGTCTTTAGGTGCAGCTGCCTACATGACTTACTTTGAGCGCAAACTTGCAGCCTGGATCCAAGACCGCGTCGGACCAGACCGCGCTGGGCCCTTTGGTATTTTACAACCTATTGCCGATGGTGTCAAGATGTTTCTCAAAGAAGATTTCATTCCGTCCAAAGCCGACAAATGGTTATTTATCATCGGACCAGGTCTAGCCATGTTTACCGCACTCATTACCAGTGCCGTTATTCCTTGGGGGCCTAAATTACATTTATTTGGTCGCGACATCACGCTTCAAGTAGCCGACATCAACATCGGTATTCTTTATGTTTTTGGCGTCATTTCGATTGGCGTATATGGCATCATGATTGGTGGTTGGGCTTCCAACAACAAATATTCGCTGTACGGTGCGATTCGTGCGAGTTCACAAATGATCTCTTATGAATTAGCGATGGGTGTGTCTGCCATTACAATCGTACTCCTCTCTGGTTCACTTAGCCTCAACGACATCGTCAACGGTCAGCAAGACGTCTGGAATGTTTTTTACCAGCCCGTTGCGTTTTTGATTTTCTTCATTTGCGCCCTTGCCGAGCTCAACCGTGCTCCTTTTGACTTACCCGAGTGTGAATCTGAGTTGGTTGGTGGGTACCACACTGAATATAGCTCCATGAAACTCGGTTTATACTTGTTCTCTGAGTATACCTCTATGTTTGTGTCTTCAGCGATTATGTCCATCTTGTTTTTTGGTGGTTATAACTTCCCGGGCATGAGCCATTTTAGTGGTAACACATTGGCCATTCTAGGTATCGCAGCATTTGCCATCAAAATTTTCATCTTTATTTTCGTGATCATGTGGATCCGCTGGACCATCCCGCGTTTTCGCTTTGACCAACTCATGCACCTCGGATGGAAATCTTTACTACCCCTTTCACTGATTAACCTATTAATTACAGGTATTGTGATCGCTTACCAAAACGGGTGGTTTTAAATCGAATTGAAATTATGGAAAGTCTTACCAATAGAAAAAAAGTAGTTTCGGACAAGCCCATGACCCTATGGGAGAAACTTTATTTGCCAGCTATCATTAGCGGGATGATCACCACCTTTAAACACATGTTGCGCAAGCGCAAAACCATCAAATATCCGGAAGAAATCCGTGAGTTTGCACCGGTTTATCGCGGCCAGCACGTACTCAAAAGAGATGAACAAGGTCGTGAGAATTGTACCGCTTGTGGTCTTTGCGCCGTAGCCTGCCCTGCTGAAGCCATCACTATGACTGCTGCAGAACGCGAAAAAGGAGAAGAAAAACTTTACCGCGAAGAAAAGTATGCCGCTACCTATGAAATCAATATGTTGCGCTGCATTTTCTGCGGACTCTGTGAAGAAGCTTGCCCGAAAGAAGCCATTTTCCTCACTGATCGCTTGGTTCCGACCTATTTCGAACGCGATAACTTTATTTATGGCAAAGATGTCCTTGTAGAATCACTCGATGAGCGCATTGACATCACCAAAAGACAACACACCGGAAAACGCTCTCAAATATGAGTTTACAAGTCATTTCAATCATCCTTGGAAGCCTCACTTTGGCTTCAGCCCTGATGGTCATTCTCAGTAAGCACCCTGTGCGCAGTGTGATCTACCTAGTCATTACCTTCTTTTTCATCACTGCGATGTACATCATGATGAATGCCCAATTTTTGGCCATTGTGAACATGATTGTCTATGCCGGAGCCATCATGGTCCTCTTCCTCTTCGTTTTGATGCTACTCAATCTCAACAAAGAAGTAGAACCAGTGACCAAACGCGGTTCGCAACTTGCGGCACTCATTGCAGGTGGTAGTTTATTTTTGGTACTCATTACAGCGTTGAAAGAATCGCTGATTTTGGGTCAAAACTACCGTTCACAAGATAGCACCATTGGGTTAGTCAAAGAATTAGGTCACCTGCTCTTTTCAAAATATTTAGTGGCCTTTGAAATCACTTCCATTCTATTTATCGCAGCCATGGTTGGTGCTATTTTGCTAGCCAAACGCGAAAAACAAATCATCGAATAATTATGCAAGCAGCTAATAGCATCGGGACTTCCCTCGATTTTTTCTTATTTGTCGCTTTTGCGCTCTTTACTATTGGTGCCATCGGTGCCATGACGCGCAAAAACATGATTGTCTTACTGATGTGTATTGAACTGATGTTGAATGCCGTCAACCTCATGTTAGTGACTTTTTCTACTTACTATAACAGCGGTGACGCACAAATCTTTGTGTTCTTTACCATGGTTGTTGCTGCAGCTGAAGCCACCGTTGGTCTTTCGATCATCATCATGGCTTACCGCAACCTCAAAACCATTGACATCGATATGTTTAACCAATTAAAAAATTAATCATGGCCAAAGACTTGACGCTTATTTTCATTCTAGCCCTGCCCCTAATTGGTTTTGCAATCAATGGCGCATTTGGTAAGAAATTACCAAAGGTATTGGTTGGTGGTTTAGCGACTGCAGCCGTCTTCCTTGCTTTTCTTTTGGCGCTGACACTGTTCAACGGTCTCGAAGGTGTTCAAATTGTTCGTCTTTTTGAGATCTTACATTACGACAACTTCCAAATCAACGCCTCTTTCCAAATTGACGCACTATCTGTTTGGATGACGCTGATCATTACCGGAATTGGTTCCTTGATCCATTTGTTTTCTATGGGCTACATGAGCCATGACGAAGGCTACCACAAGTTTTTTACTTATCTGAACCTCTTCATCTTTTCAATGTTGTTGTTGGTTTTAGGTTCAAACTATTTCGTGCTTTTCTTCGGTTGGGAGGGTGTTGGAATGTGTTCTTACCTCCTCATTGGCTTTCATTATAACGATGCTGAAAAAGGGATTGCCAACAGTTTGGCTGCGCGTAAGGCATTTATCATGAACCGCATTGGTGACGCTGGTCTTTTACTTGGTCTATTCATGCTGATTGGCCAGTTTGGTAGCCTAGAATTCTTAGAAATAGGAAAAGCGCTACAAAGCAGTCCAGCCCTGCAAGGTGGTGCCATGTTCTTCATTACCTTGTGCTTGTTCATTGCAGCTACTGGTAAAAGTGCGCAAATCCCGCTCTTTACATGGTTGCCTGACGCCATGGCGGGTCCAACACCGGTTTCGGCACTTATCCATGCCGCTACAATGGTTACAGCAGGTATTTATTTAACAGTGCGGTCCAACTTCCTTTTTGAATTGGCGCCACTCACCCAAAACATCATTCTTTACGTTGGCCTTGCCACAACGCTTGTTGCTGCTTTTATGGCGCTACGTCAAAACGACATCAAAAAAGTATTGGCTTATTCAACCGTTTCACAATTGGGCCTCATGTTTGTAGCACTTGGTTTTGGTGCTTACACTGTTGCGCTTTTTCACGTGACTACTCACGCCTTCTTTAAGGCCTTATTATTCTTGGGTTCTGGTTCTGTGATTCACGGGATGCACGAAGAACAAGACATCCGCAAAATGGGTGGTTTAGCTAAACTCATGCCAATTACGCACTTCACCTTCTTGATTGGCACCATGGCTATCGCCGGAATTCCGTTCTTATCTGGTTTTTACTCAAAAGATGAAATTCTTGCTCAAGCCCTACATCACAACCCAGTTGTTTATGTTGTGTTGGTTTTAGCCGTTACGCTTACTGCTATTTACATGTTCAGACTATACTTCTTGACTTTCCACGGAACATTTCGCGGTACAGACGCCCTCAAAGCAAAAGTGCACGAAAGTGGTTTGTCCATGACACTTCCGTTAATGGTTTTAGCGGTGCTTTCTGTATTTGGTGGCTTACTGAATCTTCCTGGTTTGTTTTTCCATGGCGCAGCACATTGGTTTGACCATTATTTAAGTCATGGTACCTTCGGACTTTCAGAGGTGCACAACGCCCACCTTGACTTCAATACAGCAATGGGCCTCATGATTTTTGCAAGTTTCATTGCGATCATTGTTGGCTTCTGGGCTTTCCGCAACTACGCTCAGAAAGGCGCACTCGCTAAATCAGATGAACAAATGAATGCCTGGGAAACGCTTTCAGCTAAAAAATTGTACATCGACGAAATTTACAATGCTGTCTTTGTTCAGCCTCTGCTTATGATTTCGCAATTCTTAGCTACCGTATTCGATATCCAAATTTTAAGAAATGGTGTCTATGCTTTAGCAGACGGTATCCTGAATACGGCAACTCAAACACGCAAATGGCAAAATGGCTTCCTGAGTTCATACTTATTCTGGATGGTACTTGGTCTTATTTTATTTGTTAGTTATTACATTTTAAAACTCACGGTTTGGCACTAATTATTTTACTCCCACTCGCATTTAGTTTGCTCGCTTGGTTTATGCCAAGCTCTTTGTCTAGAATTGTTGGGCTCATCGGTAGTGGTCTCTCACTCATTTGGACTGTTGTACAACTCAGTTCTTTTGATCCTGAAGCTACGCAACACCTCGACCTCGGTCTGCGCTTTGTGCGTTTTTCCTTGGACAGCCTTGGCTTTACCATGGTATTGCTGACCAATGCCGTTATCTTTTTGATTTACTTGGCTAATTTTCAAAGAAGCATCGTCAATGAAACACGTTTTACGGCACTCACTTTCTTGATGCAATTTGGCCTCATCGGAATCTTTACAAGTAGTACTATTCTCGGTTTTTATATTTTCTGGGAATTGACCTTATTACCTGTATTTCTGATTTTATATTGGTTCGGCACATTCGAAAAACAAAAAGCGCTATTGCAGTTCTTCTTGTATACCTTACTAGGATCTTTAGCCATGTTGCTTTCTGTAATCGGCCTCATGCATGTGACCAACCAACAAACGTATGAAGCGCTTTTAGCTGCAGACCTCAGTCAGTTAGGAAATACCGGTATCTTGCTCATGGGTGGCTTTTTATTGGCTTTTGCAGTTAAAATTCCATTATTCCCTTTCCATACTTGGCAAGCTGAGACTTACACCAATGCGCCAACTGCGGGTACCATGTTGCTTTCAGCCCTCATGCTCAAAATGGCCTTGTTTGGTCTCATCAAATGGGTACTTCCTATTTTTGAAGGGCCAGCTGTAGATTTCTGGCGTTGGCCAATTATTGTATTGGGGCTCATCGGCATCATTTACGGTGCAGTGGTCGCGATCAAACAACAAGACCTCAAAACACTTTTTGCCTACGCTTCTTTGAGTCACCTTGGCTTAATCGCTGCAGGCATCATGCTTGGTGATCATGACACCACCAAGACGGCAATGCTACAGATTGTTAACCACAGTATTGTTGCGCTCGGCTTATTTTTAGCAGCGGGCATCATCGAACAAAGACTGCGCACCAGAGAAATTGCTGCCTTGGGTGGTATTGCAAAAGTGGCACCTAGCTTTGCTTTTTGGTTTGCTGTACTCACCTTTGTTTCGTTATCAGTGCCATTTACTGCTGGCTTTATTGGCGAGTTCTTCTTGTTAAAATCATTATTCAGTGCACATGCGCTTACCGGAATCTTGGCCAGTTCAACCTTGATTCTTGGTGCGGTCTATATGTTGCGCGCTTATCAAGACACCATGTTTGGACCAACAAAAGTTGCGGTTTTTGCCGATCTACATTGGTCTGAATGGACCGTTTTTGCCATCTTGAGCATCGCTGCAATTTATCTTGGCCTAGCGCCACAATGTCTTACCGATTTCGTAGGCCACAGCCTCGTACAACTCAAACCTTAAGGAAACATCATGGATAGTATTGTTATCATTTTTATCGCTGGTTTAATTGGTCTATTTGCCGGAATGCGCAAGCAGCCTGTGGTTTCGCTATTGGTAGCTGTTCTTGGGCTAATTGGAGCTGGTTTGGCTGCCTACTTCCGCGGAAGTTACACAACGCCGTTTCAAACATACGCAGCACAAGTTCCTACCCCACCAATCGTAATCATTTTACTCTGTGGCGTAACGTTGTTAGCAGTTTTAGGCGGTTTTCAGCGCTACAAGCAAGACCTCGAACACACCTCTGATTACTTTGCGCTCATTTTATTCTCGTTGTGCGGAGCCATCTTAATGGCCGTTCCCTCAGATTTAATGTTGTTTTTCATCGGTCTTGAAATCCTTTCTATTCCTATATACGTTTTGGTAGGTATTGAAAAAGGTAGCAGTGTTTCAGCTGAAGCAGCAGTTAAATATTTTTTCACAGGTTCTTTTGCATCTGCCATTATGCTTTTTGGCATTGCCCTTTTGTATGGCGCCACCGGAAGCTTTCAACTTGTAGAAATTCAATCCAACCTTGCCATCGGTATTTGGCAAAGCCCAATGGCCATGATTGGCAGTTTATTCATGCTGGCTGGCTTTGTATTTAAAATCGGAGCTGTTCCTTTTCATTTTTGGGGCCCAGATGTGTATCAAGGAGCGTCTAACGCTGTCTTGATGTATATGTCAACGGTCGTGAAAATTGCCGGAATTTATGCCATCATTTATGTTTTCGCAGCCGTCTTCAGAGATTCTTATTTCTTCTGGATTGACCTCGTGAGCCTTATTATTGTCGCTTCGTTGTTTTATGGTTACATCACCGCTTGGAGACAAACGAGCTTCCGTCGTTTGATGGCCTATTCATCCATTGCCAATGCCGGCCTCATGCTTTTTACACTTGCTGACACCAATAATTCAAATGTCTTCATTTTTATTTTGGCTTATGCTGTTTCTACAATAGCATTAGTTGTTAGCAATCAATCTAACGGTGAAAACGCAGACGAACTCAGCGCATGGGAAGGCCTTGCTTGGAAACACCCACTTCTCGGTATTTCAATTGTTTTGGCCTTGTTTTCATTAGCTGGCATTCCACCAATGGCTGGTTTCTTTGGTAAATTCACACTTTTATGGTCTGCTGCACCGCACTTACCGTACACCGCTGCGCTAGCCTTGATCGCTTCAGTTGTCGGCGCTTTTGTGTATTTACGCTTATTGTTATTGGCCTTGAAAAAACCAGCTACAAGCATTCGCATAAGTCTTCCATTAGAGCAAAGCATTGTCTTACTTATTTGCGCCTTCCTTACTTTAGGTGCAGTTTTCTTGATATAATTTAATTTAGGCACAACCTTTTTTGGTCAATTTCGACTTACTAACAATGACCAAAGACAAGCAAATCTATGACGACCTCATTAGGGCCTGTATCCGCAAGGAAGCACGCGCTCAAAAAGAGTTATATGATTTGTTTGCCCCTGCGATGTTTAAAGTCTGCTTGCGCTATGCTCAAGATGAAGCCGCAGCCCAAGACATCTTTCAAGATGCCTTTGTCAAAGTTTTTCAGAATTTAAAGCGCATTGACAGCAGTGCGCACCTGCCTGGTTGGATCAAAAAGATTGTGGTTTATACTGCCATAGACTTCCTAAGAAGTTCAGCCAAGTATGCCCAACATCAAAACATAGATCAAGCCTACCAATTGGCATCCACAGACCAAACTGTATTCCAACATTTAGGTGCTGAAGAAATCATGTCATTGGTTCAAAAATTACCACCCAGATCAAGAATGGTTTTTAACCTTTATGTGATGGAAGGTTATACTCACAAAGAAATCGGAGAACTCCTTCAAATCAACGAAGGCACCTCAAAATCACAGCTTTTTGAAGCCAAACGTGCCTTACAAAAAGCCATTGAAAAGAATGAACGCATCCAAATGATCGGCTAATTATGCAAGAACTAGACGCATTTGAAAAATATCTACAAGATCAGCTCAAGGGGCAAGCAGCTCCTCAAGACCTCATGTGGAAACGTTTGCATGACGTCATTGGCAAACCCAAAGCGTGGTATGTTAAGAGCATTGTTAAATATGCCCTTACTGCGCTCACTGCAGCATCAATAGGCGCTGGCTCAACCTATGTTTTACTCGATAATAATACTGGTTCGGCAATACCTGAAGTAAAAAACGAGTCGCGTCAAAAAACGATATCCAGTCCTGAACAAGCAAAAACTTTTGTCTCAGGTTTAGTCCCAACCGAACAGCAAAATTTAGCGCCTGTTCAACACCAAGTTTCACAAGAAGTACAGGACCAGCATCTTGAACAAAGCACCCTAAAAAATCAACAAGCGCAATATTCTGAAGCAAGAGCCGAAATTCAAGATCTAACTTTAGGTAAAGCGGATGCGGTGGTTCAAACAAATGAAATCCAGCATCAGTTGCAGCAACAAGTAGAATCTGATGCCCCACAAGTAACTACATCAGAAAACTCACTTCAATATTTAACGCCAACCTCTATTCAACTTGAAAAAAAGACTTTAGTCAAATATTCAAAAGCTCCTCTTTTGTTTACAGGTTTGAGTTTACAACTCTCTAGTGCAAAATCATTCAATTCATTCCAGAGCACACCTTATAGCTTGAACAACTCAGCAAGCTATACACAAGCAGCCAGCATGCAGCAAAAACCAAGCTTGCAAATACAGTATCACTTCCCCAAATCATGGGTATTAGGGCTAGGCATTAGTCAACAACAAATACAAATTGCTGAGCACTTTTACAAAACCAATGTCTATTCCTACGATGACAAAGAGCATTATTGGTTTAATTATGCTTTTGGACAACGCAGCATCTCTGACGAAGAACTAGATAATGGGCCGTGGCCATTCTTTCCACCTAATCCGTTCGGATCAGACACAAGTCATGTCCATATCAATTACCAAAGCGATGTCCGTTTCAATATCCTACAAATTCCTTTGAGTTTTGCCTATGAACGTAGGTTCGGGAATTTTGCACTACAACTGTCAACTGGCCTTACACTCAATTACATCAAAAATGCTACACAAACCCTCAGTATTCCTGGTTTTGCACCTAGCTCAATCGATATAGCCAATCAGCTTCAAAAATGGAGTTGGTATCAACAACAAAGTTTGCGTTTTGAATATTTAGCGAATAAACACCTCGGTGTTTACCTAGAACCTAGCTATCTTATCCAAATACAGCGCTTTAAATCTGAATCTGGACAGGGTGTGAAGCTGAATCAAATGCAACTCCGAACAGGAATTTCTTGGAAATTTTAGTATCTTTGTTTCTTAACAATTGACTGACTACTACGACTTTTCCTTTCATGAGTAAGCAAGTATTTATCACCGGTGCCAACGGTATGTTAGGCGCTAGCGTCACCAGAGAAGCACTGAATCAAGGTTTCTCAGTCAAAGCACAAATTTTACCCGGATCTTCCACCCAAGTTTTAGCAGGCTTGCCCATTGAAATTGTCGAAGGCAATATCTTAGACCGCGCGTTCCTCGAGCGAGAAATGGCTTCTTGCCAATTTGTCATCAATATTGCTGCACTCACCACCATTTGGCCTCGCCGCTTAGATATCATTCATCAGGTTAATTTTGACGGTGTAAAAAACATCGCTGAAATTGCCATGCAAAATGGGTACACCCGAATGGTACAAATTGGCACTGCTAATTCATTTGACCATGGCCCAAGAAACAATCCAGGTCATGAAAACAATAAATATGAAGGTCATCAGTTCAAGATGGACTACATGGACAGCAAATACAGGGCACAGTGTTACTTACGTGAATTACACGCCACCCAAAATTTCCCGGTCATAGTCGTCAACCCAACTTACATGATTGGTCCTTTTGATTCAGGGCCAACTTCTGGTAGAATGCTCATAGAGCTCTATAACAACAAACTTCCTGGTTATGCCGGAGGTGGAAAGAACTTTGTATATTCCAAAGATGTTGCTGTTGCCACCGTGAATGCCTTACACATGGGGCGTTTAGGTGAATGCTATATTGTGGGCAATGAAAATTTGTATTTTGGCGAGATGTTTGGCAAAGCGTCCAAAGTTTTTAATAAGCCTTTTAAAATCAAGAAGTTTCCCGGTTTTGCCATTAACATGGTTGGTGCCATCAACTCTTTAAAAGCCAAAATAACCGGAAAAGCTCCAAAACTCAGCTACTCCATGGCCAAAATGGCTAGTGTCAAACAATTTTACTCGCCAGAAAAAGCCAGGGAAGAACTGCTCTTACCAAGTACCCCTATCGAACAAGCCATCACAGATTGCATGACTTGGTATAAAGAAAATGGCTACATCGCTTAAGTCATGATTCATTATCTCCCGCTCCCTGATCAAACTCCTACATTGTCTGGAGGTATCGCTCCTATCTATTTAGCCCTTTTTGGTTTTATTATATTTTGGTTTGGCTCGAAATCAGAGCAAATTAAAGGACGCTACTTTAAGCGTTATGACCACGACACCGCATGGCTTCGCTTCATCTACATGACCAAATGGCTGGGCTTTTTCAGTATGGGCCTTGTTCCGCTCTTGATTTTACTCCTACTTGAACCACAGCGTTCTATCGCCTATTATGGGCTCAATTTCAGAACAGATACCTTATTATTTAATCTATTGGTCACGTTAGGGTTGTTGGCGTTAGTCATTCCATTAGCCATCTTTTCTGCCAAGAAAGAAAAAAACTTGGTCAATTATCCACAAATCAGGGCCAAGCGTTGGACTAAAAAAACTTATCGGCTGAATCTATTGGGTTGGGCAGTCTATTTATTAGGCTACGAACTGCTCTTCCGAGGTCTCTTGTTGTTTCCGTTAGTGGAAGCATACGGGCTGTGGTTAGCCATTGCGATCAACGTAGCGCTCTACTCTGCCACACATATCCCGAAAGGACTCGATGAAACCCTTGGGGCCATTCCTTTGGGCTTTGTCTTGTGCTTACTCACTGTGATGTCTGGCAATATCTGGATTTCTGTCTTGGTGCACATCGGTATGGCCTGGACCAACAGTATAACAGCCCTTAAACAGCACCCTGAAATTCATTACGACCCAAAAGCATGACAGGGTTCCAAAATAAAGTTGCATTAATCACTGGCTCAAGTCAGGGTATCGGTAAAGCCATTGCCTTAGAACTTGCAAAAAATGGCTGCGTTGTGATTTTAAATGGGCGCAAACAAGATAAATTAGAAATCGTAAAGTCAGAAGTTGAAAAACTAGGTGGAACGGCACATGCAATTGCTGCTGATGTGAGCAGTTTTTCTGAAACAGAAAACCTGATCAAGGAAACCATTCAGCGTTGTGGAAAAATCGATTTTCTGATCAATAACGTTGGTGTTTCTAGTCGAGGTTATATTTCAGAATTGCATCCAGATGTACTTCAGCAAGTTTTTGCTAGCAATGTAAACGGCTGCATCTTCCCTACCCAGCTCGCTCTTGCTGAACTTCGCAAAAGCAAAGGAAGTGTCATTTTCATTTCGAGTTTAGCTGCCATTCATGGCTTACCTGGCTTAGCTCCCTATTCTGCTTCCAAAATGGCCCTACAAGCCTTCGCTGAGGCACTTCGAATAGAAGAACACGAGCACCAGATTCATGTGGGCATCCTTCGCGTAGCCAAAACAGCAATAGAACATCAAAAACAAACAGTAGGCGCCAATGGTGAATTACAAGTTTTAAAGGCCCGCACCAATGAAAAAGTACTCAGTATGGAAAGCGTGGCTCAGGACTGCCTTAAGCTCATTGAAAATCGCCGTTTTACAAACACACAAACCCTTTTAGGTAAAATCAATTTATTGCTCAATCGCATCTCACCACTTCTAGTAGAGCGCATATTAATAAAAAACATCCACCGTTTTAAAGAAGAAAGCCAATGATCGGACAAGACTTTGAAAAGATCCATTTTGACATTTGGGGTTTTCATTTCCTTGAACCCAATGCACTTATCGGCGACCTAATTTTATTTGGCATCGCTTTTTACTTTTCGCTTAAGATCAAAAATCTCAATAACCAACATCCATTTTTTAAAAATTGGAGACGCTTTTACCTCTTGTTTAGCCTCAGTTTTTTAATAGGAGGAATCGGTCATTTTTGTTTCAACTATTTGGGTTTATGGGGCCGCTACCCTTCTTGGATTATCGGTATGCTCGCCACCTATTTTATTTGTTTGGCTCAGTTCAGTCTTTGGCCTAAGCAAAATCAACAGCAGCTCTTTAAAAATCTAGCAGCGCTACTTTTATTCATAGGTATCGCTCTTGAAATCTATGTTTTCAATACGCAAAACCTCAGTCTAGATCAGAGCAAAGGGCTCACCATTCCGTCCATTATCAGCGGTATCGGTTTTGTATTTTCATTATTTATTCTTGGCATTTATTACCAAAGAACCATACATCCGCAATTCAAATATTTTTGGATGGCTGTGTTAACCCTACTACCGAATGCGTATATTCAGGGGCAAAAGCTCAACCTTGCGCCGTGGTTCGACCGCAACGACTTCAGCCATATTCTACTTGGTATTTCCTTGTTCCTGTATTGGAAAGGAATCAAGGCTTATAAAGGTTAATTTCTCCATTATGAAGCAATAAAAAAGGCGAGCCAAAAGACCCGCCTTTACAGAATTGTATTTTTTCTTACCAACGGTAGTAGAAACCTACTGTACCTGTCATGTATTTAGAAAGGTCACCATCGATTTTGAAAAGTTTAGCATAAGACCAGTCAAGTAATATACCTGTGTGCTCGTTTACTTTAATTGTTGGTGAAACACCAAAAGTAAGGGCAACCATGTCGTCACCGCGTAGCATATAAGTATCGTTAAAGATCATGTTACCGTTGTTCAAAAGACCAACACCACCATGTAGTGTTAAACCCAACTTAGATTCTGCGTTAGCCATCCCGATCACATCAGCACCTAATTGTAAAGTCAAGCGTGAAAGGTTGTCTTCACCAAGGTAATCGATACCTGCGTCAAGTTTAGTTTGAATATTTTTAGCAAGGTTGTAAGACACACCTCCGTTTAAAGAAAGTCCTGTACCGAGCTCTCCGCCGAAATGTGCACCGTGGTTGAGTTGAATACCCCATTTACCTGTTTGAGCAAAACTTAAAGTTCCTGCTAAAAGCGCGAATGCAAGTGTAATTTTTTTCATTGTTTTCAATTTTATTAAACGAAGATATTCATTTCTACTGACATGCTGCTAAATTCAAGGTTTTTTTTGAATCCAACCCTGAAATCTTCTATTTTTGCAACAATTCGATATTTAAATCTAAATCGAATAATCGGCTCCGTGGCGCAACTGTCCTTTTAGGATTTCAGTTGCTCCACAAACCAAAACGGCTCCGTGGCGCAACTGTATAGCGCACTGGATTTCGGCTCCAGCGGTTGGGGGTTAGAATCCCTCCGGGGTCACAAAAAGAACCCAGCACGAAAGTGCCGGGTTTTTTGTTTTTAGGAGCAAGCAAATTTTTTTTGAATTTATGTTAAAAACCACGGTTTCAATTTCCAGATGCTTATCTTAGACCATTAAATAGAACTAAGATGAACTTGAAATTACTGATTTTACCATTCGTTACATTACTGATTTTCAATAACATGAATGCTCAGGGTTATGACTCGATTGGCCGAATAAATAAAAATCTTATCTATGGAGGTTTTGGTACAGGAGGAATCTATTTTCCGGCACATTTATATTATGAAAGACATTTACAAACGCAGTTTTTGAATACAAAGTTTTCGTCATTTATCACTGTTGGAACAGGTATTGCCGCCCATTGGGATGGCGCAAGTAATTATGCATCTGCAAAATTTGGACTACTATTAGGCCAACAAAAAGCACACCTTGAAACAGCTTTTGGTATAAGTTATTTTTATTTAGGGGATTTCACAGGTACCATTCCGCTTGCCGCTTCTATTGGTTACAGGGCCAATAAACCTGGTAAAAATTATGTTTTCAGAACAGGTGTTGGCTGGCCAGAAGCGGTTTATGTGAGTTGGGGATTTCGGTTTTAATTTTGCAGAAAACAACTCACTTATTCAACCACAACAAACTCCCATCTCCGTAGCTCAAAAAGCGATAATCGTTGGAAAGGGCGTAGTTGTAGATATCTTTCCAGGATGAGCCGACAAAGGCATGAATGAGCAGCAGCAAGGTGGAGCGCGGTTGGTGGAAGTTGGTGAGAATGGCGTCTACACTGCGAATGCGATAACCTGGTTTGATCATTAAGCTGGTTTTGGTCAAAAATTGATCGGATTGTTCGTATTTGAGCTGCTCGAGCACTGCTTGAATAGCGTCTGGGAAAGGGACATCTTGGACCAAGGTGTAGGCCTCCCATTGCTGCAGTTCGATTTCTTTAAGTGTGAGTTTTGGATTTTCGATGAGCTTCACCCCCATCCAATAAATACTTTCCAATGAGCGCAAAGAGGTTGTGCCCACTGCAATGCGGGTTTGTTGTTTATTTTCAAGCAGTTTCAATAATAGACTGCTCTTGACTTCGAGGTATTCAGCATGCATGTCATGCTGTTCGGCAGTGGCAGTTTTGACCGGCTTAAATGTTCCGGCGCCAACGTGAAGGGTAAGCGTGGTTGGCAAAATGTTCTTAGAGCGAAGTTGCTCAAAAAGTTCCTCGGTGAGGTGAAGGCCAGCGGTTGGTGCTGCTACAGAGCCCTCCTCTTTTGCATAAACGGTTTGGTAATTGGTTTTATCACTTTCTTCAGTTTCGCGATTCAAATAAGGCGGCAATGGAATTTTACCAACGATGTGTAAGATTTCAGCAAAAGTCAGTTCAGGAGCAGTCCAGGAAAAACGAATTTTAAAACCGGCATCAGATCGCTGAATTTGCTCAGCTGTTAAAGTATGTTTTTCGCCTGCAGTCTCAAACTCAAGCTCAATTGGGCCCGCTTTCCATTTCTTGACACCACCAATCTGGCACCACCAATAGACGCATGCTTTTTGTTGCATAGCGCTACTGACATCGCCATAAACGGCATCGTGCTCTAGGCAAAAAATTTCCACTTTGCCACCGGTGCGTTTCTGAAAAATAAGCCGCGCCTCAATGACTTTGCTGTCATTGAGTATCAACATTGAATGGCTCGGGAGGTACTCAGGCAATTGAAAATAAACAGTGCTCTCTATTTGACCTTCTTTATAGATCAACAAACGGCTGCTATGCCGAGGCGAAACAGGAAACTTAGCAATGCGCTCTTCAGGCAAAGCATAATCAAAATCGTCAATGAGAGTGGTTGTCATAAGGCAAATTTCGCCGACAAAAATACAAAACACAGACGTTAAACTCCTTTGACAGAAAGGGTAAAATCATGGAAAATGAGCAAAATATCCTTATGAATGTTATAGCTTTAACATTATCTTATGCAAAAACTCAAATTACTCCTCGTTTTTATTGCTATCGGCACCTGCTATCGGTCTCAGCCTTTGATGAATTTCAATTCTGAACGCCAACACATTGATCAACAACTCATGATCGGTCTTGGCACTTGGGCAGTAAGTAATTTTACTTTGAGTGGCTATGCTTGGGCTACTGCCTCTACTTCACAAGAGAAGTATTTTCACCAAATGAATGTTATGTGGAACACTGTTAACTTGGCTTTGGCCGTGCCTGGATATTTCAGAGCCAAGAATACCAATTTAGGCCTAAATGAAGGGCAAACATTCGCTGAGCAAAGGAAAACCCAAAAAATATTCTTAGTGAATTCAGCTTTGGATTTAGGCTACATGGCAAGTGGTTTTGTGCTCAAAGAACAAAATAGCATGGATCCTTTCAGGCAAGCGCAGTTTGAGGGTTATGGCAAAAGCCTTTTAATCCAAGGAGGTTTTTTGTTGTTTTTCGACCTCAGCGCTTATTTTATTCATCAAAAACATGGTCAAAAGCTCCATACAAATCAAGTATCAAAATTGCAACCAAGTTCTGTAGGAATAGGACTTTGTTGGCACTTATAATCCTTTCAACAAGCTATCATATAAGTCATTGAAAGACATACCACTTGCAGTTTTTTGCTTAGATAAACGCTTGAATTCTACAAGAGCCCACAAGATAAATTCCATCAAAAACGGAAGGTCTTGTTCGGCGACATGCGGCTGATAACGCGCAATTAGTGCTTTTAAAGGTTCAATGGCATTTAGAGTGCGCAAGTAAGTTGGATCGTCGGCTTCATCCTGGAGTTCGAGGGCTTCAGCTTGGGTAAACCAAGCTACAACCCCGTCATAAGGTGTTTCTTGGTCAGCTTTTTGCAACTTCTCAATTTTAGGGAAGTAGTTCAAAAAGAGTGTTTTGGTGGCTTCTGAAATGAGGTGATTAGCGACAAACGAAGAACCTTCTTGCTCGCCTTCATACACCAACTCAACTTTTCCGGTAATCGAAGGAATCATGCCCATGAGGTCACTGAAGCGAACTGTAGTGCGGTGTTCATGATTGAGCAAAGCCCTACGCTCAGCAGTACTAATTAGGTTTTCATAGGCGGTGATGCTCATGCGCGCGCTCACGCCACTTTTGGCATCGATGTATTCGCTGTTGCGCGCTTCAAAAGCAATTTGCTCCAAGATATCTTTGGCTAATTCGGGCACGTGCACCTCACAGATGCGCGTATCTAGTTTTTGGGCTTCTTGAGCCGTGATTTGCTTGGCGGTATTGACATCAGCGGCATAATGCGTTAAAATCTGAGACCCAATGCGGTCCTTGAGTGGCGTCACGATGCTGCCACGATTGGTGTAGTCTTCAGGGTTCGCCGTGAAAATAAATTGTAGGTCGAGTGGCAAGCGCAACTTGAAACCCCTGATTTGGATGTCTCCTTCTTCTAAGATATTAAAGAGCGCCACCTGAATGCGCGCCTGAAGATCGGGCAATTCATTGATGACAAACAAACAACGGTGCGCACGCGGAATCATGCCGAAATGCAAAACGCGTTCATCGGCGTAATTGAGTTTGAGATTGGCTGCTTTGATCGGGTCGATATCGCCAATGAGGTCAGCTACCGTTACGTCTGGTGTAGCGAGTTTTTCAAAAAAGCGCTCAGAGCGGTGCAACCAAGTTATCGGCGTTTGGTCTTGGTGCTCAGCAATGAGGTCCTTGGCATAACGGCTAATAGGAGCCAATGGATCATCGTTGATTTCGCTGCCGGCCACTACCGGAATGTATTCGTCTAATAAATGAATCATGAGACGCGCAATGCGGGTCTTGCCCTGCCCACGCAAACCGAGCAAATTGATGTTGTGTTTGGACAAAATAGCACGCTCGAGCTGCGGAATCACGGTGTGTTCATAGCCGTGCATATCTGGAAAGGTTTTCTTCCCAGACTTCAAAGCAGCAATAAGGTTGTCTCGAAGTTCTGTTTTGATGCTTTTGGAGGTGTAGCCCGCTGCTTTTAATGCGCCAAGCGTATTTATCGTGGTGTCTATCATATCAATTCATGCGTTTTTTACGATTGGTTTCGTAGTCGTGAAAAATCATTTCGCCAAGGCCCTTCAAGCCCGTGTAAAAAGCTTTGCCCTTGTTGGACTTCGTGAATTCGTCCACAAAGTGCTGTAAGTATGGGTCTTGGGCAATCATAAAAGTGGTAATCGGAATGTGTAGTTTGCGCGCTTGAGCCGCCATGTTGTAGCATTTATCTACAATATACTGATCAAGGCCATTGCTATTCTTGTAGTATTGACCATCGGGTAAGCGCAAACAACTTGGCTTGCCATCGGTGATCATGAAAATTTGTTTGTTGGTGTTGCGTTTTCTGCGCAAGATATCCATTGCCA
>JBEEKM010000027.1:0-24471 GCA_041168645.1 Bacteroidota bacterium
CTTTAATATCGAAGCGATTGTTATACGGTGAAACAAGTAATACAGAAAGGCCTACACCTACCAAAACCAAACTATTTTGTTTTTCATCAAAGTCGTTGCTCAGTAGTCCGATGGCAATTAATATGACAGGAATTATCAGAATAAAATACTCCCAAAAAATGACGCGACTTTCTTCCAATTCTCGATTAACCTCCTCGTCGCTGGGTGTTTCATCGGGATTATTTTTTAAAGCCGTGACGATTATTGAGATCGGAATGGCCATAAAAAACAGAATCAAAAAACAATACCCAAAGATGGTTAATGCACTCATGTAAATTCAAAATGCTAAATTTAGTATGCTTTCACGAATGGTGAAAGTAACCAAGTTTATTTGACCTGGAGCGTTAAAGAACTTTTGTTCTTTATTTAAATTTGAAAAAAGTCCATCATGAAAACCACCCTCCTACTTATCCTTTTCACCATTACCTTTAGTGTAAATGCCCAACAAAAACCACAAGCGAAAATTTTTAATGGCATCGTTGTTGCCGGCTACGTGGATAACGGAGCCTATTTAAATTTTACGGGGCCAAACATCAGTTGGCAAAAAGGGCAATCTAAAGTGCTCTTGGGCATGCTGCCTTCACTGCGCTACAAGGTGGATCAGGGCGCTACAGTGAATGCGCGTATTTACCCTGCACTCGGCGCCGGGCTCACCTATTCATACCAAAGATTCGTGTTTCAGGTACCGCTCTATTACAATCCAAAAACGGCGAGCACTAATGGCAATTGGCAAATTGGTTGCGGTTTGGGTATAAAACTGTGAGTAAATAAGAAATAATAGAATTGCAAAAATCAAAAACCTTAATTCTTTATGTAGGAATTGAGAACGCCTAACTGATTTTAATATTTCCTTATGTTTGTATCACATTTGTTTCCATAACAACTATACATGATTTAACACCACTGTGAATCACACCATCTATACTGATAGCGAAAAAAATGCCATTAGGTTTTCGAACTTTAAGAAGTTAGAAGCATCTTGTGCATTTACAGGTTTGGGTGTCAAATATGTGGCTGCTGGTGAAGAAATTTACTACGCAAACGGAAAAAAATATAAGGTCAAGGTGGGCGATTACATCATCGGAAATGAATTTACCAAATCGCTTGTTCAGATCAATAGCACTGAAGCTGTACAGGGTTTGTGCATTGATATTTCTTCAGATATCATCGCTGAAGTAGCTGAATTTCATGACGTCAACGGTTCTGAATTGAAAGAGTTTTTGCTCTCAGACCAGTTTTTTGTGAACCGTTACAACGTGAAGAATACAAGTCTAGGGTATTCGCTGCATGAGATCAATCAAAAGATAAAAACAGGTGTTTTCTCGAATGATTTACAGCACAACGAATTGTTCTATAGCCTAGCCGAGTCTATCATTACAGACCAACGTTTTGTGTTTGAACATTTGACAAACCTTGATTTCAAGAAGAATGTAACAAATGAAGAGGTGTTTCGAGCTATTCTACAGGCTAAACTCCATATCGATGAGCGGATTACTGAAAATTTGTCTTTAGAACAAATGGCGCTTGAAACTGGCATTTCTAAGTATCACTTTATTCGGGTATTTAAGGCTGCTTTTGGCATATCACCCTATCAATATCAAAAACGCAAAAGGCTAGAACTCTCTAAAATAGATCTATTGAGCGGCAAAGAAATTCTATTTACGGCCATACGTTATGGTTTTGCGGATACACCTACATTTTCAAAGGCGTTTAAACAGCAATTTGGTATTACCCCAGGGGCGGTGAAAAAAAGCAATATTTGACAAGAGCAAGTTTCTGACTATGGTTTCTTTTGTCTTTAAAAAGCCATGATCCGAATCATTTCCTTTTGTTTTCTCATCTTAATCGGTTTGAATGGGTATTCCCAACTTCAACGTAAAGTGCAATTTGGTGCTCGCATTGAATACAGTTATGAAAAAGGTGTATCCGGTTGTAAAGTGCTGCAAGTTGCCAGAGGCACTAGTGTTGCACTTCAGCTGCAAGAAGAAGATTTAATCTTAAAAATTGGTAATTCAACATTTACTTCGACGGACGAATTCATTCGTTTGTTTACAGGTTATTCACCCGGTCAAGAAGTTCAATTAACGGTTTTACGTGGTAAAAAACAACTCGTTTTAAAGGCAAAAGCTGTGGCACGACCATACGAAACAGATGACAATGCTACAGTCATTTACGACGAGGCTAACTACAAAGGCGGACAACTTCGCGTCATCATTAACAAGCCATTTAAAGAGGCAAAAATGCCAGCTATGCTTTTCATCCCGGGATACACTTGCAGTAGCATTGATGAATTGCCCCCGAGTCATCCGTACAAGCGCATCGTTGATGCATTTGTAGATGCGGGTTATGTAACGCTACGCATCGAAAAAAGTGGATTGGGAGATAGTAAAAATACGCCACCTTGTGAGTCTTGCGATTTGTTGGATGAGATTGAAAACTTTGAAGTGGGTCTCAAGAAATTGAAGTCACTCCCCTATGTAGATACCAATCAAATTATCATTGTTGGCCATTCTATGGGAGGGATTGTTGCTCCGGCAATAAGTGCTAAAAATCAAGTAGCCGGTGTCATTGTTTATGGAACAACTGCTAAATCTTGGTTTGAATACCAAATCGAAATGTACCGGGTTCAAAATGCGCTAGCAGGAATGAATCCGATCGAAGTAGAACAATCTGTACTTGAACAATACGACTTAAACTACCGCTATTTCGTGAAGAAAGAGAAACTCGAAGACTTGGCAAAAGATCCGAAAGCGGATAGTGTCTTGAGAACTGCTTGGCAGTATGACGGAAACGGGAAAATCTATTCAAGAAATGCCGAATACTGGCGACAAATTCAAGATTACCCGCATCTCGAAAACTGGAAAAACACGAGCGCGAAAGTATTGGTGCAATTTGGCGAATCGGATTTCCAAGCATTTTCAAAGGCAGATCATCAGCAGATCGTGAATACCGTAAATTATTTTCATCCTGGGAATGCCACATTGATAACTTACCCTTCAACGGATCATTATTTTGCGAAATCAGGCACCATGCAAGAGGCCTATGATAAATTTGGGGAAGGGAAAATTCAACAGTTATTCGATGAATACAACCCTGAGGTGGGCCTGTCGGCCGTCAGATGGAGTAACGAAATACTAGCCAGAAAGGAAAACAATGTACCTACTGAAAAAGGTTGGGAAAAACTCAAAACCGAACGCTACCCTGGAAAACAAGACGACATTGCGTTTATCAATGAAAACGAAGGATGGTATGTCAATGGATACGGGAATATTTATCATACAAACGATGGCGGCGAGAATTGGGAAAAACAACTAGAGAAGAAAGGGACATTTTTCCGCTGCATTGCCTTT
This sequence comes from Bacteroidota bacterium, assembly GCA_041168645.1. GTDB lineage: Bacteria > Bacteroidota > Bacteroidia > Flavobacteriales_D > Crocinitomicaceae > UBA952. Next base: position 3,390 of record JBEEKM010000027.1, read on the forward strand.
GTAGATAGCCTAAATGGATTTGCTGGAACAGTTGGCACAGACTATTTTCCAAACGTAACGGATACTATTCCACTATACAGAACAACGGATGGAGGTAAAACTTGGAATCCTGTTTCCTATGAAGGCCCTTACGTGAAAGGACTTTGCGCAATTGATATCGTCAAAGAACAGTTTATCAATCATGGAAAAACGGATTACAAAGTTCATATTTACGCAGTGGGGCGTGTTGGTTCTCCTGCCAATATGATGGTGTCGCACGACGGAGGTTTAACTTGGAAATCCAATAGCATGGATATGGACTGCAAAATGCTTTTTGACATCAAAATGTTTGACAAGCAAACAGGGTTTGCCTGCGCTGCAACGGATGAAGCAATAGATAAGTCGAATGCTTTGATTCTAAAAACAAACGATGGCGGTAAAACATGGAAAAAAGTATATCAATCCAAACGTCCATTTGAAACAACTTGGAAAGTTTCGTTCCCAACTGAAAAAGTAGGCTATGTCACCATCCAATCTTACAATCCTGATCCAAGTGCAATCCAACAACGTGTAGCCAAAACCACAGACGGAGGCGAAACTTGGCAGGAAATCAATTTAGTGGAAGATGCAAGCGCACGAGAATTTGGCATTGGGTTTATTGATGAAAACCACGGCTTTGTTGGCACGATGAACAGCGGCTACGAAACCAAAGACGGTGGTAAAACCTGGACAACAGTTGATCTAGGCCGTGCCTGCAACAAAATCCGAATTTACAAAGACACTAATGGCAAAGTCTATGGATATGCAATTGGTGCGGATGTCTTTAAACTTTAAATCAATAAAACATGAAAACAGCATTTAGTAAATATTTATACATTGGTTTTGTCATTTTAGGATTGTACCAAGCAATAGCGAACCATGATTATATTCAAGCAGCCTCTTCTCTAGGAATTGGTATGGCGTTTGACCCTTTCAACCCAGAACAAAAATGGAATGAGCGACCTATTTGGCAAAAAGCAGTTTTAATTATTCATCTTGCCGTTGTGGCTGCTTTGTTAGGTTTTGGGATTGGGCTAGATGATAAGTAATTTAGTCATCTTTATGAATTAAAACAAGAAGTGAATTTCCGATGCAAAATAATTTGGACGTAACATTTAGAAATTTCATACAAAGCATTTACTTGCTGCCCGAAGATGTTTTGGAAGATGTGATCATGCATTTTCAACATTTAGAACATCCGAAAAACCATTTATTACTTCAACAAGGAAAAACGTGTAAACACCTCTGGTTTATGACAAAAGGTGCTGCAAGATACTTTTACACCAACGAAGAAGGAAAAGAGATAAATACTTGGTTTAGTTTAGATACACAAGTAATTGCTGATACTACAAGTTTTGTTAGCCAAGAACCTTCTGAAGAGAATATTCAGCTACTGGAAGATAGTGAAATGTATTCCATAACACATGCTGCATTGCAAATGTTGCTTCAAAAACACCATTCATTTGCACTTTGGTATATCAAGTTGATTGAACAACACTATGTAGCTCAAATTGAAGATCGAATTGCAGATTTGCAATTCCTCAATGCCAAACAGCGTTATCAAAAATTACTAAATCTTTACCCAGAAATTACCAATCGCATAAGTCTTGGTAATATTTCTTCCTATCTAAATATCACACAAGAAACTTTAAGTAGAATTAGAGCTGGCAAGTTTTAACCTTTTTTGATGTACATCAAAAGATAAGAGAATTGATCTTTTCAATTTCGGAGTGTACTATTTTTCACTCAGAAATTGAATTAAAATGACATTAAAAACCATTATTGAAAGTTTCACTGGTGCTTTTTTAGAGCAACTTTTTTGGTATGTAGGATTTGCTTTTCCTTTGTTCTTCGTCTTTTGGATTTTAGGTAAAAAGTATTTTAAAAAGATAAGAATTCAAGAAACTCAAAGGGCAAAGTCGCATCATTTTAAACAAGACATTAGTTACTCGGTAAGTACTTTACTCATTTTTGCAATTTTCGACATTTGTATTTTATACTTGGATAGCAAAGGCTATACAAAAGTTTATTTTGACATCAGCCAATACGGTTATTTGTGGTTAGGACTGAGCTTCTTTCTTGTCCTTTTTTTAGATGATATGTTTTTTTACTGGAGCCATAGGGCAATGCACTTACCTAGGTTTTATAAAATTTTTCACAAGGTACATCACAAAAGTACCGACCCCTCGCCACTAACTGCTTTTGCTTTTCATCCCACAGAAGCTGTAGTTGAATACTTTGTGGGCTTCATTTTACCGTTTTTACTCCCGTTAAATTTCGGTGTCATTATTGCATGGCAAATCTTCTCCATGCTCAATAATGTGTTCGCTCATTTGGGTTATGAAATATACCCAAAAGGCTGGGTGAAATTACCAATACTTAAATTCAAAACTGCATCAACACATCACAATATGCATCACCAATTATTCAATGGGAATTATGCTTTATACTTTACTTGGTGGGACAAATGGATGGGCACCGAGTTTAAAGACTATGAAACCCGCCACGCACAAATCTTTGAACGAAAAAACATTAAAAGATATACTGAAGACTTGAATTCACAATCTGTTCCTGAACAAGTTTTATTGCCAATCAAAGAGTAAACTAAAGAAAATGCTTCATTAAGAAATTCTTAAAAAATGAAAAAATGTTTACTCGTAATCTTATTGCTTTCTTTAAATATGCTCGTCCGTGCGCAAATAACAATCGAAGGTCTGGCAGGAAATAAATATGCCCATTATATTAGTTACACCGAAAAAGATTTAGACAGTGCGAAAAAATGGAATTACTTTAATCTAAATCGTTTCACAGTTAATTATAAAAATAATGCCGTGAATACTGTGTCAATTGAAGGACAACTCACATATCAATTCAAACCATGGATTGGATTAGCTGCGGGAGGCGGGTTTTACGGCGGGTTTTTCATCCCAACTATAGGATTAAGCCTGGCCTATTCCAATGAAAGTGAAGACTTTTTTGTTCAACTTTATCCTACAATTGGATTTTTTGAAAAACAGTTTGGGCCAAGTGTATTAGGAATCATCGGATACGTTCCAAAACTATCTAAAAATTGGGGGATTTCTTCTCAAATTATATTTTCAATTGATCCAATTGAATCAGCGCAAATCATAAGAATCGGTGCCAATTATTTAAACTACATTCAGTTTGGCCTTGGTTTAGATACTCAACAAATGTTTCAGACCAAAGAATTAAACCTAAACATAGGTCCTTTCATCAGATTCAACTTTTTATAGGGTTACACAGTAATTTTTTTGTGCAACCTTAATGAAATAGCGGATCGTCTGGTTCCCCGCTACTAAGAAAAGCCAATCGATTTGACTGGCTTTTTTTGTTTCAATTCATTACAATTTAAATATATTCCTGTCATTTGTATTTTCAACATTTCTCAACACATCATTTCCATCATCATGAGCAACATCAAACTACTCTTTTTCTTTATCTTCCTTTCCACCGGAGTTGCTCAAGCGCAGCGCATAAGCAATCAAATGCTCGATAATAAGCTCAATGACTTACTTGAAAGCAAGGATTTTTTTGCTTTAAAAATGGAATATGTCAAAAACCAAAGTAAACTCAGTGAAGCATGCAAATTATACTATGAAATTTATCTTTCTCAAGCTTTTGGACAAAACGAAACATCCAACCAAGCGATAGACATCTTATTTCAGAAATACCCCGACAAACTCAATGATCTTGAAACACTAAAACTACTTGAAGCACAAGCTAATAATTTTTTGCATTACTATGAATACCAGCAAGCGGCGTCTGTTTATGGTGCTATCTTAACGAACTACTCGAAATTATTGGATAGTTCAAGCATCGAAAGTTATCAAAATGTAAAAAGCTTATTTGGATCGTTGGCTGCCGTTCCGCCTCAAAAAATGCATAAGTCAAAGGAGGTTTTGCTTCCTTCTTATCGAAATGCATTCAATCATATGATGACACCCGTGACTGTGAACGGAATACAGGAAGAGTTCATCTTTGATACCGGAGCTAACTTATCTACCATAACAGAAAGTCAAGCTAAAAAAATGCAACTCAAGCTAATTGATCAAAGTGTGGCGATTGCATCCTCTACACAAAATGTTGTTCAGTCTAAATTAGCAGTAGCCGATAGTTTAATAATTGGTGACATTTTATTTGAGAACGTCGTTTTTATCGTCATGCCCGATGCGCAATTGACTTTCCCTGAGATCAATTATGCTATTAAAGGAATTATTGGCTTTCCTGTAATGGATCAAATGGGAGAGGTTCATTTGCTAAAAAATGGAAATATATTTATTCCGAAAGAGGTATCGAATAAGCAGGAGCAAAACATGTTTTTTGAAGGTTTAACACCTGTAGTTCAGTTGCATTCAAAGAAGAATACGCTGTTATTTACATTTGACACAGGAGCTAGAACTTCAGAATTGTCAATAAAATATTACAGAGCGCACAAAATTGAGGTCAAAAGAAAGGGTGAAATGCAAAAAAACCAACGCGGTGGTGCTGGAGGCAATGTTGAGGTCAATGAATACATGCTTTTTAACTTTCCAATGACAATTGGTGTGCATCAATTTAGCTTGGAAAAAATCCCGGTGACGATGGAAGAATATTGGTTCAATGCCTACTTCGACGGTAATTTAGGGCAAGACGTATTCATGAAATTCAATAGCCTCATCATCAACTTTGAAAATATGTATATCGATTTTGAGTAAAATAGGATTGAACCGAATCATGATTTCAATTGTTTCAGCTCATATGAAATTCCATTTTTTAGTTTGTTTTGTTTTGTTGACCTTTAATTCTTTTGCCCAAAAAGAAGCAAATGTTTGGCACTACGGCATCGGTCATAGCCTAGATTTCAATGGAGGCGCTCCAATACAAACTTCTGGTAGTCAAATGTTCACATTTGAAGGAAGTACTTCCTATTGTGATGAAAATGGGAACCTCCTTTTCTATTCCAATGGCGGTGGGAGAAATCCTGCCTCCGGACAAGATGGAGGGAAAATATGGAATAAGAACAATCAAATCATGTACGACATGCAGGGAAGTGAAGGTGGCGGTTGGAGTGCTGCGCAGTCATCTGTTGTCGTGCCTGCTCCGGGAGAGCCCAATGTATATCTTCTTTTTACGATGGAGGAACTCGAATTTGATATTGATGGGACCGTTCCTTCAGAACCAAATGGCAGAGGTTTGCGCTATTTTAAAATCGACATGTCTTTAAATGGTGGTTTAGGAGATGTAGTGGAAGCTGATGTTCCCGTTTATGATTACTCCTACGAAGGGATTTGTGCAATTCGGCATGCAAATGGAACAGACTACTGGATTTTGATCAATCAAGATACAAGTGGTATTGGCGTTTACAGTGTTACTCAAAACGGTGTTCAATTGAACGGTGTATACGCATACCCAGCATTTTATAATGGATTTGGCATTATCAAGTCTAGCCCAACTCCTGGTGGCATAGGCGCTCCATGTTGCAACAAGGTGATGACAAGTGCTGGAATCTATGACTTCAATTTGTCGACAGGTGTACTCAGTTTAGAAAGTGATTTTGGAGCGGCATCACCTACCTATTTTGAGTTTTCACCAAATGGAGTTTATTTGTATGCAACCTTTGTTGATCAACTGACAGCAGCTTTTCAATTGGTACAATACAATGTATTAGCGGCATCTCAAACCGGAGTAAGTATAGAATCAACGGCACAAGTGGTTGAAGAGAATTTCAATGGATACTATATGCAATTGGCTCCGGATGGAAAAATTTATTACACCGAACTTGGTATTGACCTAATTACAGGAGGACTTAGCACCTTAATTGGATCCATAAACTGCCCAAATACGAGTTCGCCAACTATTACCTCAAGCATATTTTCATATCCGACTGATTCACAAACAAGCTTCCTCTTTTTCTCCCTTCCAAATTTCCCTTCTTGGATTTTTTATAACAATTACGAAGCACAAATACAATTTGGGCCCGACACAGTTTACTTATGTCCCGGAGAAACACTTCTGTTAAATGCCGGTGAAGGAACTTCTTGGTCTTGGGGTGGAGATGCAGCCTCAAACACAACTCAGTTTTATACCGTGACGGCGCCCGGGATATACAGTGCAACAGTAAGTGGGCCTTGTGGCTTGGGAAGTGATCAAATTGTCGTTTTACCTTGTTCTGATGAAGAACCAACTGATGGCAGCGCCTTAAATTTTATCTTCCCAAATGTAATTACCCCAAATTCAGACGGAATAAATGATCTTTTTGAAATTGAAAATTTGCCAGAAAACACTGAAGTCATTATCCTAAACCGTTGGGGTAATGTCGTATTTTCATCAGCCAATTACCTAAATAATTGGGACGGTAAAGACACCACTGGAAAAGAACTCCTTGAAGGTGTATACACCTACAAATACACAACCCAAAAAGGTTTAACCGGACACGGATTTGTTCATTTAGTGAGGTAAGCCGTTTTATTTCATGCTGTGAACAGCTATTAGAAGTGTAAAATGGCCTATTCATAATAGGTGATGAAACCATTGAAAATTAATCCCTATTTTTATTTAGATTTATTCTAAATACCGCTTTTGTGGTATTTCAAGAACGGAGCAGACGTGCTTACTTTGCAGCATCAAATTCTCCAAATGAGCAAAGCTATTTACATCCTGTTTCTCCTACTTATTACTACGCCAACTGTTGTCATTTCTCAAGACACTTCGCGTGTCAAAACAATCCAAGATATTTATGTAAGAGACATTCTCGGTAGGTCAGTAGATATGTCGAGGTTGCCGAATATTCAGGGTACCGATATTTTTTCCGGCAAGAAAAATGAGGTGATTTCAATTGGGGCAAGCACGGCTGATCTTTCGACCAATAATTCCAGACAACTGTTTGGGAAAGTACCAGGCCTCAGCATCTGGGAAAACGACGGCTCTGGTATTCAGACCGGAATTGCCACACGTGGGCTCAGCCCAAACCGCTCATGGGAATTCAATGTCAGACAAGATGGCGGAGATATCAGTTCAGAGGTTTTTGGCTACCCAGAAGCATATTATACGCCACCAACAGAAGCGATTGATAAGATTGAGCTCGTGCGTGGCGCAGGTGCTTTGCAATACGGGCCTCAGTTCGGAGGGCTACTCAACTACGTGACTAAAAAAAATCTCGGAAGCAAACCCATTACGGTTGAATCGTCGCAAACCATGGGTTCTTACGGGATGTTCAACTCTTTCAATGCCATCGGAGGTAAAATAAAGAAGTTCAGTTATTACGCTTACATGCATCACCGCGGTGCACAAGGTTGGAGAGAAAATAGCCAGTATCGCACGCAAACCGGTAGCGTTTCTATGAGTTATGATTTTTCAAAAAAATGGCAATTGACTGCCGCATACACCCATATGAATTACGTGAGCCAGCAGGCAGGTGGCCTCACAGATGAGCAATTTGCAACGTACCCAAGCCGCTCTTCAAGAGCAAGAAACTGGTTCAGTACACCTTGGAATACAGCCAACATTTCTTTGAATTTTACGCCATCAGTTGCTACCCGTTTCACTTTTAAAACTTTTGGAATTGTAGCGCAAAGAAATAGTGTTGGCTTTATGAAGGGTATCAATATTGCAGATACGATTAATACAGACATTGCCGCTTACAACCCGCGTCAAGTGGATTGCGATACTTACCAAAATGTGGGAGCGGAACTGCGCGGTATTCATGAATACAAACTTCTTGGGCAAAAGTCAGCGCTTTCTGGCGGGCTTCGTTTTTACAACGGGAACACCAATCGTCAGCAGAAAGGTATCGGTACTACGGGTGCTGATTTTGACCTCAGCATCGCTACCCAACAAGATGGCCAAGACTACAAAGCAAAGCTCACCTTTGGCACTCAAAACATTGCGGCTTTTGCCGAAAATATGTTTAGAATCACTGAAAAATTAAGTGTTACACCGGGTATCCGTTATGAATGGCTGCGTTCGAGCACAAGTGGCTACATCAACACTTCAAGCACCGGACAAATTCAAGATCAGCAACGAGACAGAGCCATTGTTTTAGTGGGCATTGGTGCCGAATATACACTCACTCCTACCGCTAATTTTTATGCCAATTTCAGTCAAGGCTACCGCCCGGTTACTTATTCAGAACTCACACCTGCGGCTACTACGGACGTCATCGACCCCAACTTAAAAGATGCCAAAGGTTACAATACAGATTTCGGATTCAGAGGATCCTTATTAAAAAGCGCCTTGAAATTTGACGTTGGTTTATTCCGTTTATTCTATGACAACCGTATTGGAACCATTTCTGTCAATAACGCGGCTTACCGCACCAATATTGGCGCATCGTTAAGCCAGGGTATAGAGAGTTATTTAGAATTGGATGTATTGAAATTATTGCCAAAATTTAGCGCCTGCGCATTATCTGTTTTCGGAAACTACGCTTATGTTGACGCCCGCTACACGCGTTGGGATAATCCTGCGCTGGTCAATGATCCGAATTCAACGTTGGTCGGTAAACAAGTTGAGAACGCTCCTAAACATATCTTGAGAACAGGGCTGAATTTCAAATACCGTGGCTTTAGTTCAACGCTACAATACAATTATGTGAGTGCCGTTTTTACCGATGCTGCCAATACCATTGCGCCAAATGCAACGTCAACGATTGGGCAAATACCAGAGTACCATGTGCTCGATTGGAACATGACGTATCAGTGGGCAGGAATCTATCAATTGCGTGCAGGTGTAAACAACCTTACCAACGAAGTTTATGCAACTCGCCGTTCAGGAGGCTACCCTGGCCCAGGCATTTTACCAGGCAACGGCAGAACGTTTTACTTAACGATTGGGGTGAAGTTATAAAAGCTTAGCTATCTCAGCAGCAAGAAGTTCTTTGTTTTGTGGGCTAACGCCTAATGCAACGTACTTGATGATGCCCTTTTGATCAATCACAAATGAAGTTGGGAAACCTTCAACACCATATTGCTTTGCAGTATCTCCTGCATTCGGAACCATGTTATAAGCGAAGGGCGTTTTCTTCAAAAAAGTCTGAATATTTGCTGCGTCATTTAAACCGAGCGCAATAAATACTACCCCTTCCTTTTCATAAGTCTTCACTAAGTCGTTCAGATCTGGTATTTCTTGCACACAAGGCTTGCATTCAATGAACCAAAAATTGAGTACCACAATTTTACCACTGAGTTCGGCTAAATTGTATTCTTTTCCATGAATATCGGTGAGCTCAAATGCAGGTGCAGGTGTGTTGATTTGGGGGCTTGCCATTTCTTCAAATGCACCCTCAGGTGCTGGTGGTGGGGGGCCATTTTTTTGAAAGTCACGCATTTGTTTTAGCTCTTCAGCCGTTGCTTTGCGCATGACAACCGCTTGTATAACTCCTGAAGAATCCATGTAGGGCTCAGGTACATGCTTCATGTTGCTCATCAGCTTACTAAAAGTTTGAACCGTTAATCGTTCTAGCTTCTCGTTATAAATAGGCATTGCTGACGGGTTCAACGCAAGTGACGTAATTGAACTAAGTTCTGCTGGTGTTGCTTTGTGTAAGCCTTCCAAACCATTTGTGGTTTGGGCTAGTATATATGGGAGATTGACAACAAAAAAGACAAAGAAAAAGATATACTTGGACATAGTGGCGCATTTATATTGTGCGCACTAATGTAAGTATTTTTTAGTCTACAACTTTATAAACGCCTGTTGAGTAGGGTTTTGACCAAGTGACGACAGCACATAGAAACCTGGCGCTAATGCAGTAACATCAAAATGATTGTTGCCGGTGCTTGGTAACACATAGGTTTTTCCACTAAGGTCTTTGACTTCAATAAATTGAACCACCGGAGCAGCAAGAATTTGGAGTACATCTGAAACTGGATTCTCAAAACGGACAATTATATTTTGTTCCTCAATTCCAGCTCCTTCGCCAAATTTCAAAACAGTACCCAAAACAACACTGCAGCTCGTGTCAAAGATTTGATAATTGATTAAGCCTTTTGTGATGTCGTCATAACCATCAATCAAGAGCGCCTCAATCTGACTTGAATCAAGGCCACAGAAACAATTACTGAGCAAGGAGTAATTCATGTTGGTGTTGTTATCTACATTGAAATTGATGTTAGCGCAAATTTCATTGTTATAGATTGCCGGACTATCCCCTACGTTACTGACGCCAGAAATTTTAATCCCACCTATATTTTCATTGATTTGGTTGTTGTAAACAACCGTATTGACCGAAGCCTCAAGTGCCAGCTCGTTATAAAAAAATTGGTTGTCGAATATTTCAGCCTCATAAGCATATTGGATGGCTGTGGTGTTGTCGTTAAAAACACAATTTTGAACAACTGCATTATTTGGGTAACCGAGTGCCAAACCGTTATTTAAAAATTCGCAATCAGAAATAACGATAGAGTCTACTGCATTCGCTTGAAAAGACAAACCTATTTGGTTGTCAATGAAGCTGCAATTACTCATGTTGAATGCACTCGCATAAGCAAAGATTGAAGTCGTGTTATCTTTAAAGAAACAGTCCTCTATGTTAAAATTAGCCCAGCCATATACGCCTACTTCGTTGTCGATGAACTCACAGTTCGAAAGATTGATGTTGGTCCCGACGTTAATCGCCTGAAAACAGCGGATGAACTTGCTGTTGGTGTAAGAAAGCGTCGTAGGGATTGTTTCGTAAGCAAAAGGGGCATACGCATTTGAAATCTGAACACGATCTGCATTCAAGACTCCACCCTGAGAATTTGTACAAACAAACCCTTGCCAAGCCACGTTGCTCATGGTATCGTACAAGGCGTGAATTTTTATTGGAAGCTGGTCTGTGCCAACACAGTTGAGGGTGCCGCGGGTTTCAATGTAAATGTTGCTTGCTGTTTGGTTGTTGATCCGTATTTCAACACCCGGCTCTATGGTGAGTGTTTTTCCAGGAAATACGACCACCGACCCTGTTACAACATATGGGCTTCCGCTGAGGGACCAGGTTGTGTTTTGATAAATACCTCCCGAGACATTGGTTTGTGCAGTAATAACTGTAACGAAGCAAAGAAATAAAGAGAGAAGAAAGGATTTCATGGGAGTTTTTTTTTGAATAAAACAAAGTCTTAGCCTATTTGTTTGATAGGGAACTCAGCTCTCCTAATTGAATTTTTTAATGCAAAAGCTTACCTTTTTTAAACCATTCAAAAAGCTCCTGCTCTGGATTTGTTTTTTGTATTCTCTTTCGGTTCAAGCGCAATCGACCTATACTCCAAATTGTGACCCAAACGGCAACTGGCTTCTGTTTGCTAACTATGATGGCGGTAATCTCAATATTGTTGTTGATCAAAATATTCCCAATCTGAAAATTGGTATTTGCACCTATGAACCAGTAAATGTAACATTCAGCGGACCATTCGTCAATAGCGTTACAGAGGTCTTGTACGCTGGTTTCAATTCAGCACAAAACAATAATAATTGTGGCTTCCCAATTACTACCTCAAGTTTTACCGGTATCAATACGTCTATTCTGACCGTAAATGTTGCACCACCAGTCAATATTATCAGCCCTCCGAACCCGAATTATTTCAATATACCAAACGGCTGGAACTTCGGCATCATTTGCCTTTACAGCTGTAACGTCGATGCCAACCAAGGGGGCTGCAATACCGTGGATCAGGTCGTGGATTATTTTCAGACTCAATTTGGTGGCGTGCTTAGAGGCCTCAATGTTCAATATAATTGCTGGGACAGCTCCACTCCTTTAACCGTGAGTGCCCAAGCTGGGAATTGCTGTGGTGCTTGTACGCCTGATGCAGTAACAGTCAATCAAACGGTGTGTAATGACCAATTTCCATACAATTGGAATGGGCTTACCTTTAATAGTGCCGGCACCCAGAGTGTAACACTGACCAATGCCAGTGGTTGTGATTCTGTCGTGACGCTCAACTTAGCCGTGAGTCAGAACAATATTGGAACAGACCAACAAAGTGCTTGTGGTAGCTTTACCTGGATTGACGGAAACACCTATTTAAGTTCAACAAATTCACCGCTATATACAATTGTTGGCGGCAATGTAAACGGCTGCGATAGCACCGTCAATCTAAATTTAACCATCTTTCAAGGGTCTTCGGACACAGTAAATGTCACTTCTTGCGGAAGCTATTTTGCTCAAAATGGCCAAACCTATACGGAAAGCACTTCGTTTATTTATACGGTGCCAAATATCAATGGCTGTGACAGCGTTATTACAGTCAACTTGACGGTCTTCCCCGAACCGATTGCCGCATTTACGAGCAACCCCGAATTACTCGAATTTGGTCAGCCGGAAATTCAAATGATTGATGAGTCCGTGGGGCAAATTACTAACTGGAACTGGACCTTCAGCTCAGAAACGGGCATCTTTCAAACCAGCAATTTGCAAAACCCCATTTTTTCCATTCCAAATAACACCTCTGGCAACTTGAGTTTTGTTTTAGAGGTGAGTAATGACCAAGGTTGTACAAGCCAAATCAACAGTGTGCTGAACATTCTTGAAGATGCAGCACTGTATATTCCTAATACTTTTAGCCCAGACGGCAATGCACTAAACAACGTGTTTAAAGTCTACGGAAGAAATATTGATCCGGGTGCTTTTGAATTGAGCATTTACAACCGTTGGGGCGAACAAATTTTCAAAAGTTCAGACGCCACGATTGGCTGGGATGGTTCAGTTTCTAATTTAGGAGCTGCTCCGGTTGGCACCTATACTTATCGGGTTACCTATCGCTTTATCAACGGACAGGATAGTCAAACCATACACGGCCATCTGAATTTGATCAGGTAATTAAGTGGCTTGAAAAAAATCTAATTCTCTTCATAACAAAAACCAATGTAAATGATGACCCAAAAACAGGGGCTTGGCATGGGCTTTGGTCAGGTTCGATAAAACCTGAAAAATGAAAAAGTTACTATTTTTTGCTGTATTGGCTGCCGGATTTGCAAGCTGTACAGTTGTGAGACCTCATCAAGTGGCGGTCAAGAGTAAACTCGGAAAAATTGACAATAAAGTGCGTCAAGCTGGGCCTGTGGCCTACAACCCTTTTATCACGAAAGTGATCAAGGTCAATGTCCGAACGATGAACTTATCGATCAAAGAAAATCTTCCGTCAAAAGAAGGACTAACCATTTTGTCGGAAAGCTCTATACTGTACCATATTAAGGCTGAAGACGTGCCAAAAGTGATCAAAGAAACGGGACTTAATTATGAAGAAAACCTCATATTGCCAGTTTTCAGATCGGCGGCTTCTGATGTGTGTTCGCGTTACTATGCCAAAGACATGCACAGCGCCAAACGCAATGAAATAGAACAAGAAATCAGAAAAAGATTGGCCGAAGTTTGCGAAGAAAAGGGCTTTGTAATTGAAGCAGTCCTGCTCAAAAGTATTAGTCTTCCGCAAGGTTTAACGCGTTCTATCGAGGCAAAACTTGAAGCCGAACAAGAAGCCTTGCGCATGGAGTTTGTCCTTGATCGTCAGAAAAAGGAAATGGATCGACAGCTGATCGAGGCTGAAGGCGCCAAGAAAAATGCCATTATTCAGGCAGAAGCACGCGCTGAAACCGCTAAAATTGAAGCAGAAGGAAAGGCAAAGAGTATTGAAATCGAGGCCAAAGCCAACAAAGCCGCCAACGATATGCTCAACTCAAGCCTCACGCCAAATGTCTTGAAAATGAACCAAATTCAGGCATTTATGAAATTGTCTACCTCTCCAAATACCAAAACAATCATCACAGATGGCAAAGGCGGCGTCATCAATATGTTGGATGATAAGTAAACTGTTTCTGTGTGTAAACAAAAAAGCCCTAGAATGATCTAGGGCTTTTGTACCTCGGGCCGGGATCGAACCGGCACTCCCGAAAGAACAGGATTTTGAATCCAGCGCGTCTACCAGTTCCGCCACCGAGGCATTCTTTCGACTTTCAGGGTTGCAAAGATACAAACAAAATAACTTTCTCGCAAATTAATCAAGGCGCTGCTTTGGCAATTTTTTGCAGCATGTAACAAATATTATTTCTTGGATTTCAATTAGGAATTCACTACATTTAAGGGAAGTCAAACGGACTTTTCATTCAGTATTCATTTAAATTATTGCACCATGAAACGCATCTTATACAAATGGGACAAATACAAACTCGGACGTCGATTACACTATCTTCAAAAGAGATTACACAGGGCTGAAGAAAATGGATACCAAGACAAGATTGCTAACTACAATCGCCTCATCAAAGACGTTCAAGAAAAGTTAAAGCATATTAAAGAATAGCCGCTATCGTATGAGTTTTTATCAGGATGGAATATAAATTTCTTCCTGATTGATCAACTCAATCCATTGCTCTACGCTTTTGGAGGCTTCAATATTGAAAGCCCCTGATTGTGTGCGGCGCAAGGCAATGAGCGTGGCTCCTGACTGCAGTTTGCGGCCAAAATCACTAGCAATACTTCTAATATAGGTACCCTTGCTACACGCGATTTCAAAATCGATTTCCGGAAAACGGCTAACGTCTATTTTGAAATCGGTGATTTCTATTTGGCTTTGTTTGAGCTCGACTTCCTTTCCTGCTCGGGCAAAGTCATAGGCGCGTTTGCCATCTACTTGCTTTGCCGAATAAATAGGGGGTGTTTGTAATTGCACACCTAAAAAAGATTGGCGCACGCTTTCCAGTAAATCGGCATCTATATGCGCGGTTTCAAAATCTTGATTGTACTCAGTTTCAAGGTCAAAAGAAGGGGTTGTTTTGCCTAGCAAAAAAGTACCCGTGTAGGTTTTGGTATCGTTGGTTAGGCCCTCGATGAGCTTGGTGTGCTTTCCTAAACACAAGACCAAAAGCCCAGTTGCCAATGGGTCTAAGGTGCCGGCGTGCCCAACTTTTACGTTTTTAACGCCTAGTTTTTTCTTTAAATTCCAGCGGATTTTATTGACAACGTCAAATGAGGTCCAGGTGTAGGGCTTGTCTACAAGGATGGTTAAGCCTTCTTGTATGTCTAGCATTAGCCTGCCATTTGAAGGTTATAACCCAATGCCAATAAAATGAGCATAGAAGCGCCAAGCACAATGCGATACCAACCAAAGGCACGGAAGCCTTTTTTCTGCAAGAATGCAATGAAGGACTTAATGGCTAAATACGCCACCACAAATGCGACTAAATTACCGACAAGTAATAAACCCCATTCGCGGCCGCCCGATTGCAGTAAAAGTTCTTTTTCATCGTACATACTTTTAAGCGTGGCCGCAAACATGGTAGGAACTGCTAAAAAGAAAGAGAATTCGGCAGCTGCTTTTCTAGTGAGTTTCTGACTTAGGCCGCCAATAATTGTTGCCGCAGACCTTGAAACACCAGGTACCATAGCAATGCTTTGAATGGTGCCAATGATCATGGCTGTTTTGAAATCAATGGGTTTTTCTTTTTGTTGAGTTTCGTTGTCGGCAAAAAAGCGATCCACAAACAATAAAACGATACCACCCAACAAAAGGGTCCAGGCAACAACTGTTACATTTTCAAGTAAAGCATCGATGTGTTTTTTAGCTAACAAACCGATAATTCCGGTTGGCACAAACGCCGCTGCTAATAAAAGGTAAAAGCGGAAGGTTTGGATAAACTTCTGAAAATAAACCACAACGACAGAGAGAATGGCGCCAAACTGAATGGCTACGGTAAAGAGTTTGACAAAATCATCGGCTGCGTTTCCCATCATGGTGGAGGCAATGATCATGTGGCCAGTGGAAGAAATGGGCAAAAACTCGGTGAGGCCTTCAATGATGGCCAAAATAATCGCTTCGAGAAAAGTCATGGATTAGGCGTCTTGGTTATCCTTTTTGTTGCGCTTCATGATGGCGTAAAAAATCACGACATATCCGGCAACAATCAGCATAGGTGAAATGGTGATGCGTAGTGTACTGAAGAGCTCGTCTTCTTTGAAGACCTTAGGGTCATCAGAGCCCCCTCCAATCATGAGTAGAAAACCAAGAATGTTAATAGCAAGACCAATATAAAGCCACTTGTAATTGGCTGGGTCAAATCCGAAGTGTTTGATAGGTTCCTTCATAGCTTAGTACAAATCATCTAATTTCATACGAAGATACTTGTTTAGTGCAAACCACGTAGAAATCATGGTAATAAAAACGCCAATCACGAACAAAAGACCGACTAAAAACAAGAAACTTTCAAGCGTATACGAAATCTCAATGGTGTCTAGTAAGTTATTTAAGCCGTAGAAAACCGTCAGAAGCAAGGCCAAACCAATTAAAGAAGAAATGAGGCCCTGAAATAGCGCTTGACCAAGGAAAGGTTTGCGAATATACATGGCTGTTGCCCCTACAAGCTGCATGGTTTTGATTGTGAAGCGTTTGGAATAAAGCGCGAGCCTGATGGTATTGTTGATCATGGCCACTGCAATAATGATCAGTAATAAGGCCACCGCTAAAAACAAAAGCGCAAATTGCTTGAAGCCCAAATTCACATTGGATACACTTGATTTATCGTAGTTCACTTCGTCAATTTCTGTTTTGAAACGCGCAAACAATTTTCTTTTAATGGCCGCCATACCCGTTTGGCTGGCAAATTCCATTTTGGGTTTGATACCGATGGTTGGTGGCAAAGGATTTTCTGCATCAAACAAGGCTAATACATCTTTTTCGACATCGCTTTCGCCGGCAAATTCTTGAATAGCACGCTCAGGTGAAATGAAAAATACATCTGAAAATTCAGGCCAAGATTTCAGCTCTTCCTCAATTTGCTTGATATCGGCATCGTTTAAGTCTGACTTAAAAAAGATGTCTGCCTGGATATTTTCCTTGGCTTGTTTCTCAATACTGCGCAAGCCGAAAATTCCGCCTAATACAAGGCCAATCATGAAAATAACGAGTGAAATTCCGATTACGGTCGAGACATATCCTGTTCGAATACCGCGTTTGCTATAGATATCTGCCTTTTTTGCCATGATTCAAAAATACATTTTAGTCGGCAAGGCATTTATCGAGCCCGTATTAGTTTTTAAGATCGAAATGTTTATTTAATGATTCGGATTCATTTTCGAATTGATCGTCCAGCCAATGACGGTTGCTCTTTGCTTGGCTTGGCTTGCTAGCTCACCTTCAAAAAGTTCGTCAAGGGTTTGATTAAATAAGGCCAGCCAGCGGTCAAAATGCGCTTTTTTCAAGGGCATCTGCAAGTGCTTTTCAGTAACATTAGTGGTGTATCCTTCTTCCGATAACAAGGCAAAACGCCAAAATTTTTCCATTTGAGGGAGGTGGACTGAGAAGTCCAGTCTAGAGAAAAAAGGCGCTAAAAGTTCGTCTTGGAGTACTTTTTCATAAAAGACACTTACCAACTGATGGATATCTGCTGCGTTTTCAAGTTGTTTCATATTCAAATTTACAGCGATTTTTTGCTTAATTTAGAAACCTCATGCGCATACTTTTATTCTTTTTTTTCGTAATATTTAGTTTTTCTCAGATAGCTTTTTCACAGGCCTATTCGGGGAATACAAAGCCCACCATCAAGCAACAAAACAAAGGAGCCAACTGCCCTCCCCCAACGCACACAACCTTCATGGAGCTCAACAATGTGCGCGCTATGGTCCATACCGCGGGTAACCTTTGGCAAATTCCGAATCAAAATTATTCCATGTATGAAGTGCCAAAAAATTCCGGCATTAATGCACTTTTTACTGCAGCACTCTGGTTGGGTGGAACCGACGTCAATAATCAATTGAAACTTGCCGCTTTGCGCTACAGAAATGGTCAAGATTACTGGACTGGCCCACTCACAAAGGTTTTTGCTGAAACGACCTATGACAACTGTAGCAAGTTTGACAAGCACTTTGTGTCTAGCCAAGACGAAATCAGAGAATTCAATGCTTGGTATGAAGCTGGTATGTATGACCAAGTCAACGGAACCAGTACTCAGGCAGATCTTTTTCCAAACTACAAAATACCCGACATCATCAAAGAATGGCCAGCACACGGCGACGTTTCACAAGGACAAGATTATTACTTAGCCCCCTTCTATGACCGCAATAATGACGGAACTTACAGTTGGGAAGAAGGTGATTTTCCGTGGTACGACATCAAAAAAACCAAAGATTGCAGCACAGAACGCAAAATTTCTCTCTACGGTGACCTCAATTATTGGTGGGTCATGAATGACAAAGGAAATATCCATACCGAAACAGGTGCCGACCCAATTGGCATGGAAATCAGGGCCCAGGCCTTTGCTTTTGCTTCTAATGATGAAGTGAATAACATGACGTTTTACAACTATGAACTGATCAACCGCGGAACACAAACGCTTTACAATACTTATTTTGGTTTTTTCACGGATGGTGCCCTCGGAGACCCCTATGACGACTACGTTGGTTGCGACGTCAACCGAGGACTCGGTTATTACTACAACGGTGACAACTATGACGGTGACAACTCGGGGTTCAAAGGCTACGGATACTCACCGCCAGCTGTTGGTGTTGACTTTTTTGAAGGGCCCTACCAAGATAACGACGGCATCGATAACGCATTTGGTATCTGGGACAACGAAGCACTAAATGGAATCGGTTACGGCGACGGCGTAGTAGACAACGAACGCTTTGGAATGCGTCGTTTTCTTTACTATTCAAACACTACGAACGGTGCCAACCCGAATCAAACTGACCCCGTTAATGCAGGTGATTACTACAATTATTTGCGCGGTTTTTGGAAAGACGGAACCAAGTTTGTTTACGGCGGCAGTGGGCATATCTCTGACCCAGAGGCTGACCCCAATATGCCCTGTGACTTCATGTTCCCGGGCAACACCGACCCACTCGGTTGGGGCACGGGCGGCAACCCGCAACCCAACTGGACCGAACAAACTGCCAATAACACGCCCAACGACCGCCGTTTTGTGCAGTCTGCCGGGCCCTTTATTTTGAAACCCGGTGCGGTCAATAATATTACTGTTGGGGTAGTTTGGGCGCGCTCAGGTGCGGGTGATCCGTTTGCTTCTGTTGAATCTTTGCGCAGAGCCGACGACAAAGCGCAAGCGCTCTTTGAAAACTGCTTTAAAGTGCTAGATGGGCCGCATGCCCCTGAAGTGCAGTCTCAGGAATTGGCCAACGAAGTCATCCTGATGCTCTCTAATCCGGTGAATTCAAATAACTATAAAGAGGAATACGAAGAATTTGACCCATTTATAGTTGCAGCTGATCCTAACGCAGATAAAACCTACAATTTTCAAGGTTATCAAATTTTTCAGTTAGCCAATTCAAAGGTTTCTAGTTCTGAACTGCTAGACCCCGATCAAGCCCGTTTAGTTGCCCAATGCGACATCAAAGATGGAGTAGGAAAAATCATCAATTTTGAATTTAGCGATGAGCTCAATGCGTCTATTCCAGTGATCAGAGTTGATGGCCAAGATAAAGGTATTCAACATAGCTTCAGCGTCAAAACCGATCAGTTTGCACAAGGTGACAAAAAACTTGTGAATTTCAAGCGCTATTATTACATGGCGATTGCTTATGCGCACAACAACTATAAAGATTATTCGCCCAATGACCCGTTGTCATTAGATGGGCAAAAGAAACGCTACATTGCCAGCAGAAAAGCAGCTGTTGGCGAAGTAAAAGTCATTGAAGTGATCCCACACAACCCAATGCCAGAAGCAGGTGGAACTGCGCAACTTGTTGCTTACGGTTCTTCACCGCGCATCACGCGTCTAGATGGCTACGGAAACGGAAACCGCAGCTTAGAGCTTACAGATGAGTCCTTGAAGACTATCCTCAATGACGGTTATATGGCCAATCCTACCTATGATTACGGTGCAGGCCCTGTAAATATCAAAGTTGTAGATCCATTGAACTTAGCGAACGGTTATTTCGAGTGCAAGTTCCGCGACTACACCGCACCAAACATTGGTAACGGTGCTGACACCGCAAGCTGGGTTATTTACCGCTATGCGAACAAAGGCGACGCCACCCCGATTGACTCCGTGAGCTCTGAGCGCACAATCGCTTCAGACAACGAGCAAATCATTCCACAGTGGGGTGTTTCGGTTCAGATTTTCCAAACGAAATACACGGGTATCGGTAACTTGGCTTCTAAGTATGCTTCTATGATTGAAGCGAACATGGAGTTCAAAGATTCATCTAAGCGCTGGTTAACAGGTGTCAAAGATAACGACGCTTACTTCCCAACTAACTGGGTGCGTTCAGGAGACTATACACCTGAAACCGATGTAAATGCCTCGGGTTATGAATGTTTGCCTGATGGCCCAACGTATCTGAACCCATGTAACTACCCTGATGAAGTAGGTGCAGACCCTACACAAGCCTACGAGCGTGTTTTGGATGGTATCATTGCACCGCATCGTTTGGTGGGTTACCAAGCAGACTACATGCCTTTGGCTTATCTCGGAACTTTCTCAGGTTCAAGTAAACTCAATGCTTCAATTTCGTTCTTGCCAAGTGTCAACATCGTCTTGACCTCAGACAAGAGCCTCTGGACACGCTGTCCGGTGGTAGAACTTGGTCGTAACCCGGCACTCAATGTAGGAGGTGCTTTGGCTGGTGCTTTGCGCAAGAGCCCAAGTGTTGACCAAAATGGCAACCCTGACGGAACAGGAACTACAGGTATGGGCTGGTTCCCAGGTTACGCTGTAGACCTCGAATCTGGTGCACGCCTTTACATGGCCTTCGGTGAAAACTCCTTCTTAGGTGGTGAAAACGGTGCAGACATGATTTGGAACCCAACCGATCGTTTGGTAAGCAATGTCGGAACACCATTAATGGGTGGTATGCACGCGGTATACGTGTTCAGCTACAACCAAGCGAGCACTAACGGCTTTAGTTCAGGCTTTAACTTCCCGGCATACAACCCGGCAGATGGTTCAAATGTCAATACGAACTTTGCTTACAACAAGTACCTCGAAGTAGAAGGTGGTAGCTCAGCAGCAAAACGCGAGCTTTACGGTTCATTGGCTTGGATTGCTTACCCAATGTTGTCACCAGATCAAAGCTTGCTTTCAACAGATGTAACCATCCGTTTACGCGTCAACAAAGAATACAAAAACTTCGTTGGTTCAGGTG
>JBEEKM010000028.1:0-24461 GCA_041168645.1 Bacteroidota bacterium
GACCAAACTGCTCAAAGTGATGAGCGAAGTGTTTGGTATGAAGGCGTTCCCATTGCGCAACATTTAAGTTTCCGTAAAAGGGATGCAGGTGCGTTTGAGATGGATTTTCTTCGTAATACTCTGTAAAGGCTAAAAACGCATCGGTAAATTCATCAATGGCGGTTTCGAGTTCGTCGTTTCGCAAGGGAGTAGACGGCGTGGCAAAAGAAACTTGGACGTCTTTAGCCATCGGTTTGTCAGTTTCTAGCCAAGCTTGCATGCGCTCAATGCGGTCTTCAGCAACCTCTAATTCATAAGATCCATTTCCGATGGACATATAGAGTGCATCTGCTAAATGTTCAACCATGCGTTGTGGGCTCATGCTACCCCAAGCAGGAACTTGTTGAGCAGTAAGTTTGGAAAGTTGGGTCAGCATAGACTCCAATTCAAGCGAAAAAATAGACATATTATTTGTTTCCGATAATGATGTGAAGGCTTTTTGGCACTACCTGAACATTGAGTTCACGACGCACTTGTTGTGGTTCGCCGTCATAGTGAGCCAAACCATTAGGAAGTGATATTTTTGCCTTTTTGAAGGAGATCACTTCGGCATAGCTAGATTGATCTGATTTCCCAGTAAAGAATTGGAAAATCATTTTAGGTATGCTGAAGAATGAAAATGGCTTCAGTAAGAATAACTCGAGCTTCCCATCTGTAGCATCTGATTTTGGTGACACTTTGAAGCCATTTCCGAATTCAGAAGTATTGGCAATGGTACAAAGAACGACAGGCATTTTTTTGATCTGACCATTGGTGTCAATGGAGATATTCATGGGGTTGTAACGGAAGAATTCTTTGAATACATGCTTGACGTAGGTCCAGAATCCGCGCTTCTTATCTTGGTCGAACTTTTGGGCAATAACGGCGTCTAGGCCATAGCCACCAACACCGAGAAAGGGTTGATCATTGACCAAAACGGTATCCATTTGGATGTGATGATTTTGGTTGATGGTTTCAATGGCTAAGCGGATGTTTCTTGGAATGGCCATATGACGTGCCAAGCCGTTTCCTGAACCGATAGGAATGACAGCTAAGCTAGTTTTAGAACCAATGAGCGCAGTGCCAACTTCGTGTACTGAACCATCGCCACCAACTGCACAAACGATGTCAATACCTAGTTTGACTGCGTTTTTGGCGAGTTCAATGGCGTGACCTTTGTATTGAGTGTATTGGATTTCAAAAGTAAATTGCTCATGGTTGAGATATTGGCGCACCAAAGCCGGGATGTCGTCTTTGCGACGCACACCAGAAATCGGATTAATGACGAACCAAATGCGTTTTTTCATGTACTTTTGAGCGTTGTTCTTATTCAAAGTTACAATTTTTTTCGGGAATCATTAGGAAGTTTAATCCTGAAGCTAGCCGAAACGTTCACTTTTCGCTTACATTAGCAACAAAAACAGTGCCATGAAAAAGAAAGTCGCAAGCAATCCGCTAGAAGCCAACAGACAACAACTTATAGACCTCTTAATGCATAAGTCTGCACTCAAGCAGGACGTCGCCGATGATCTAGAAGTCGTTTTTGCTGATCTGCGCAAACTCATTGATTTAGAAATCAAGGCACTCAAAGAGGTGATTACCGATGAGCGCGTGCGCTTATTTGTAAAGGATAGAGGAGATCACGAATTCCATGTTTATATTGGCAGTGATGTGTTGGTGTTTAACCTGCATCATAATGTCTTTAGATTGCCAGATAGCAACCCATTATGGGGGACTTCTTATTTCAAAAGTCAGCCAAACAATGGATATTTTGGCACCATTCATATTTATAATTTCTTGGCTGAATCTTTACAGCAAAATCGCCTAGACGATCAAGGATATTTGCTTGCCCGCATTTTTGTCAATCATGAAAGACATTTTTTCATAGAAGGAAAAGGCTCTTTGGGCTACACCTTTAGCGATCCACAACATATGTTGTTGAGCTCGGAAATGTTGCAACTCATTGCTCAAATGTCATTTGCATATGCCTTGCAATTTGACCTTTATATCCCGCCTTTTGAATTGATGGATGAAGTCAGTGTAGGGCAAATTTATGTCATGGGAGAACAGCTTAAATTGCGCACTGCCAAACGTTTGGGATTTAAGATGAGTGCAGACGAGTCAGAAATTTCTTAAAAATTTGGCTGCAACTCTTGCGCTTCAAGAATTTCCTAGTATATTTGCAATCCCAAATTCGGGGATTTTGACATTTTGGCCCATTCGTCTAGTGGTTAGGACGCAAGGTTTTCATCCTTGAAACAGGAGTTCGATTCTCCTATGGGCTGCCAATTTTTTGGCCCATTCGTCTAGTGGTTAGGACGCAAGGTTTTCATCCTTGAAACAGGAGTTCGATTCTCCTATGGGCTGCATTTTTTTAACGGTTTTAATAAATATAAGCTATGGCAAACCATAAATCATCCATCAAGCGCATTCGTTCAAACGAAGCTAAACGCGTATTGAACAAATACCAGCACAAAACAGCTCGTAATGCAATGCGTAAATTGCGCGCTACCAAAGACCGCAACGAAGCAGTAGGTATGCTTCCAACGGTAGTGGCTATGTTGGATAAACTTGCAAAACGCAACATCATTCACAAAAATAAAGCAGCTAACCTTAAGTCAGGTTTGCAATTGCGCGTAAACGCACTTTAATTTTTTTTGAATTCAATTTGTGAAGGGTCGCCTCATTGGGCGACCCTTCTTTTTTTCTTAAGTTTGTATCATGAAACAAACCCTCCTACTTGTTCTGTGCACTGTTTTCTTCTTTAAAGCGCAAGCGCAGCAGTTGGGTCCGCAAGACACATTGCGCAGCACAAACCGCACCTTTGGTCCTGCAGATTCATTACTGCACATTATGGATGGTTTCTCATCAAATTTCTTTTTTCAAGCACAACAAAATACACTTTTCGCAACCGATTTTCTGAAACCGGGTTTCGTGGTTTTTGCAGAAGCTCAACGCAGTGTCAAACCATTTTTGTTCAGTGCATTACCTCATTTAGGTTTCGGCTATGGTTTTGGGGCGCAAGGCTCACAAATTTTAAGACTCGATTACGAACAAGCCTTTGCGCATCATACTTTACTCAATTTGCGTTATGATCGCTGGCAAAGAATCGGTTTCATGCGTGCCGATGATTTGCGTTTTAGTGGTTTGCAAATTAAACTGCAGCAATATGGTAAAGCCCACGAACTTCTGCTTAGCTTTTCCAATGCTAGCGATGATCGACAGTGGTCAGGAGGGATTGCAGATTATTCGGATCTTAATTCACTTGCACTTGAGCTCATCCCGGTGCTCAAAGAAACTGCTCGTACTCAAAAAAACACTTATGACGCCTCACTTCAATTCAGGTATCGCTTAATTGGTGATTCTTTAAACAGACTCAATTTTGCAAGCTATCATGCCTTTCATTTGCAACAAAGACTATATCAAGAGCAAGGCAATCTGGCGCTTTTCTATCCGCAAACGTTTCTTAATTCAGACACTTGCACTGATACTTTTCGTCAGCAATTTATTGAGAATAGGGTAGGATTAAACTGGAGTTCTCCTAAATTTCAAGCATCCTCATTGCTTGGTTTACTGCAACGCCAATGGTTAGATCCTGTCTTGGTGTACGATACTCTTGAAGTCAATTGGAATAACGAAATACAATACAAAAGTCAGCAGCTATATTTCTTGCATGAAAATAGGGTCAATATAATCGGAGCGGCTCAGGGTGTTCGGGCTCAAACAAAATTTCAATATACGTTGGCCAAAACAAGCTTAGAACTGCAGCATCAGTATAGTAATGAATGGCCCTTGTTAATGCAAAGGGGCTATCTGAGTAACTTAACAAATTATACTTGGTCAAGCCCCCAAAAGGAACGATACCAGCAACTCAATGCCCAGTTGAATTTCAGGATGCCAAAATTGTATCTTGGATTGAATGCGGGGGTAGCTGCTTATGCGAATGTGTATCGTTTTGAGCAAAGTTCGATGTTATGGACCCAGTTTGGATTGACTTCAACAGGTAGCTTTGCTACAGCAAGTACACAGATCAGATATCAATTAGGAGCCTTTAAACTGAGTACGAGTTATCAATATTTGGCGCAAAATACAGCTCAATTTTTACCTAGACACAAAGCTTCGGCAGCTTTACTATGGAAAGGTGGGGTCTTCAAGGACAAACGTTTAACAATGGCGATAGAAGGGAAAATTCAATACCAGTCTAAATTCCAGGCCCTTGTTTATTTGCCATTTATAGAGAGTCTTGATTGGATAGCCACACAAAGTGCAAGTACTCAGAATGGATTTTTCAATGCGCAATTAGGAATGGCTCTTGAAGTAAAAACCTTTAGGTTCTTTGTAAATGTTGCCAACCTAGGCAGTTTTTGGAATCAAGAAACGATTTCTATAGTGCAAGGATATCCGTTCCCGCCATTACAAATAAGGCTCGGTTTAACTTGGGATTTCTGGAATTAAGAATATTCAGGAAGAAAAAGCTGTTTAAGCTTTTGCGAGTACTTCAGCCATTTTAGCACCAATTTGAGCTGGAGAATCAACTACATGAATTCCACACTCTTTCATGATACGCTTTTTAGCTTCAGCGGTGTCGTCTTTTCCACCAACAATAGCACCAGCGTGTCCCATTGTACGGCCTTTAGGAGCAGTTTCTCCGGCGATAAAGCCAACTACTGGTTTAGTGCCGTTTTCTTTGATCCAACGTGCGGCAATTGCCTCTAAGTTTCCGCCAATTTCACCAATCATGACGATACCTTCTGTTTCAGGGTCATTCATGAGTAATTCAACAGCTTCACGGGTAGTTGTTCCGATTATTGGGTCACCACCGATACCGATCGCAGTTGTGATACCCATTCCAGCTTTAGCAACTTGATCAGCAGCTTCATAAGTAAGTGTTCCTGATTTTGAAACAATACCAATTTTGCCTTTTTTGAAAACAAAACCTGGCATGATGCCCACTTTTGCTTCACCAGCTGTGATTACACCTGGGCAGTTAGGACCAATAAGGCGTGTATTGAAGCCTTTAATATATTCTTTGGCTTTCACCATATCGTTTACAGGAATTCCTTCTGTAATACAGACAATAACTTTGATGCCAGCTTCAGCAGCTTCCATAATGGCATCAGCAGCGAAGGCCGGTGGTACAAAAATAATTGAGGTATCGGACTGAGTTTGTTGTACAGCATCAGCAACAGTATTGAAAACTGGACGGTCAAGGTGTGTACTTCCACCTTTTCCTGGCGTAACACCACCAACCACGTTTGTTCCAAATTCGATCATTTGGCTTGCGTGGAAAGTTCCTTCACTCCCTGTAAAACCTTGTACAATTACTCTTGAATCTTTATTTACCAATACACTCATAAGTTGTTATTTTTTGCGTGTCAAAAATAAGCATTTATTTGGCATCAACGATAGCCATTTCAAAATACAATATTTTATCTTTTGAAATTTTATCTGTACCCGACTGCCCGTAGGCCAATTGAGGTGGAGCGATACAGCGCAATTTACTACCCACCGGAAGTTGATACAAGGCTTCTTGCCAGGCTTTGATCAGACCAATTAAGGGTAAGCCAATGGCTTTATCTTGTTTTTCAATTCGTTCACCTGAGAGTAAAAACAATTGATATTTAACCCAGATGCTATCTTGAAGCTGGATTTTTCTACCCTTACCTAGACTATCTATACTTAGGTACAAGCCGCTGCCAGTTGGCTTCAGGTTGAGGTTCTTTTTTTGGATATGCTGCTTAATTTGTTGGTCAAAAGTTTGCGTTTCTTCATTGGAGTAACCACAAGAAAACAACAGAGCACCCAGAAAAACAACAAGAAAAATGCGCATCATGGCTTTTGAAGAACTGCTAAATAATGGTCTTCATAGGTGCAAGCACGACGGCATTTAAAGCCCATTTCTGTGGCTTGCTGATGCAGGGTGTCGTAGTCAATGTAAAGCCATTCGAACTCCGGGCCAATTATTTTATTATAATGCATTTGGAATTTGAAGTTGCCGTAATATTCTGAATTGAGATCGAGCCAAACTGAACCGTCTTCGTCTTCATATAGATATTTGACGTCTGTCGAATCTGCAATAAGGCAACCTCCTGGCTCTAATAAATCATAGGCATGCTTCAGAAAAGCAGGTAGTTTTGATAATTTTTGTGCCAAACCAAAGCCATTCATTAATGAAAGGATGGTATTGTATTTTTGAGTTGGTTTGAGGGCATAGAAGTCTTGTTGTTTAGCGTTTAGGCCTAAAGTTTTCATGTAGGTAACAGCCCCAGCTGAAAGGTCAATTGCAGTGACGTCAAGACCATAATCTTGAAGCACTAAACTATGAACACCAGCACCAGCACCAATGTCGAGTACTTTTCCTTTACATAGGCTAAGTGCTTCTAGTTCTAGTTCGGGCATGTCTTTTTCAGAGCGAAACAGTACTTCAATTGGAATGATGTCGTCATCGCAGAGATCGGATGAAACAATGATATCAAAGGTTTTTTTTGTCTTGGAATAATCAAGAATAGCCTGGCCTATTGGGTCCCCTGTTGGGTTGGTATTTTTAGTATTCATATTCGTTGTAGTCATTGAGGTCGTCATCGGCGTAATCGTCATCGAAATCTTGGAAACCAAATTCGTCTTCCTCTTCGTCGGCTGACGGATTGCCTAAAACTTCTTCACCGAAGAGGTTTTCATCGAGTAGGGCACGAGATTGCTCTGTTGGGGCCGTTCCGATTGCTAATGCCATTAAAGGTGCTGCCGGACTTTCTTTTTCATAAGCAATCAGTTCTATTAAGAAGATCCACATGCGCATGAAGTCATAAACCAGAATAAAACGTTGATCTGGTTCTTGGAGAAAGTCTTGGATGACCGCATTTTTCATCACGCTTGCAGGTTCGTCAATGGCGTCGTCATCATAGGAGAGGTCGAGTAATGAAAGTTCATGTCCCTTATCCCAAGAATCATTAGAAACATAAAAGCTAGCCATTTGATCACCTTTGAAGTTGAAGGCTTCCATGATGGCATGGTAAAAGGTTTCAAAATGAGCATCATTGGCAATAACGATGTCTCTGAAAACTTCTTCGTTTTTATCGCTATCGAGTAGGACTCGAAATTTTAATCCTGGCATCTCGTTTTGGTTTAAGATAAAGGTAAGTATTATTCAGGAAGGACTGGCTGACGATGGATAATTAAACCTAATGAAGCGCCAATTCTTAGCATTTCTTCAATGGCTTCTTTTGGTTCGTTCGGAATATGACCTTCGAGAATGGCATCTTTGATCTGCATTTTAATGGTGCCAATTGCTGCGCAAGGTCCGATATCAAATGTATCCATGATCAGTTGACCTGATACAGGTGGTTGAAAATTTCGGACGCGGTCTTTTTCTTCAACAAGTTTTAATTTTTCAGCGACCAATTCAAAGTTTTGCTTGTAGCGCTTTACTTTAAATTCATTTTTACTCGTGATATCAGCATTGCACAGTGTCATGAGGTCTTCGATGTCATCGCCAGCCTCGTGCAACAGGCGTCTGATTGCGGCATCGGTCACTGAGCCTTTAACGAGCGCAATAGGGCGCAAATGCAAGCGCACTAATTTTTGCACATATTTCATTTGGTAGTCAAGTGGAAGACGCAAACGTGTAAATATGCGCGGCACCATTTTAGCGCCTAATTCTTCGTGACCATGAAAGGTCCAACCAACAACTTTATCAAAGCGCTTGGTCGGAGGTTTAGCAATGTCGTGTAAAATTGCCGCCCAACGCAACCAAAGCTTATCGGTATGGATGGCAATATTATCAAGTACTTCTAGGGTGTGCAAGAAGTTGTCTTTATGCGCTTTGCCTTCGCGGGTTTCAATTCCTTGAAGCGCAATCATTTCAGGAAAAAACTGTTCGAGTAAGCCTGTTACATGTAGCAATTTAAAGGCCCTAGATGGGGTCTTGGTGAGGATCATTTTGTTGAGCTCGTCTGTGATACGCTCTTGAGAAATGATGCTGAGTCTTGGTGCTAACTGACTCATGGCTTCGAGGCTTGCGCGTTCGATTCTGAAATCCA
Source organism: Bacteroidota bacterium (assembly GCA_041168645.1). Taxonomy (GTDB): domain Bacteria; phylum Bacteroidota; class Bacteroidia; order Flavobacteriales_D; family Crocinitomicaceae; genus UBA952. Next base: position 8,055 of record JBEEKM010000028.1, read on the forward strand.
GACGGGTAGCAAAGCGAATAGCTCTGAGCATCCGAAGTGGATCATCATTGTAGGTTACAACCGGATCTAGGGGCGTGCGGATAATGCCATCTTCAAGATCTTTGAGTCCATTGAACGGATCAATAAGCGCTCCGAAGTTAGCTGCGTTTAAACTGATGGCCATCGAGTTAATAGTGAAGTCACGGCGATTTTGATCGTCTTGCAATGTGCCACTTTCCGTAAACGGTTTGCGGGAGTTAGCCTGGTACGATTCTTTACGAGCGCCTACAAATTCAACGTCGAGGTCTTTATAACGAAAATGTGCTGTCCCGTAGTTTTTGAATACACTGACTTTCTTGACTTTTAATATTTGCGCGACGGCGTTTGCAAGTGCAGGGCCGTCGCCAAGTACTAAAATATCGATGTCTTTGCTCGGGATTTCAAGAAGGAGGTCTCGGACCCAACCGCCAATGACATAAATTTCAATACCCTCTTGAGCAGCGTATTGCGCCAGTACTTTAAATACAGGATGTTTGAGCTGAGGGGCGTATGAAAAATCCATGGGGCACAAAGTTAAAAGTAATCCCCGAAACAAGCGCCTAACTTAGACTAGATTTCGTCGTCGTCGTCGTCATCAAAGAAGTCTTCGTCTTCGTCTGACTTTTTGTAATTGAATAAGTCGTCGTCAAAATCATAGTCGTCATCGTCAAAGAAACGAGAACTTTTCCCGCTCTTTTTGTAAGCATCCATTTTTGGCTTCTTGTTGCGATTTTCGTCATCTCCTGGTTTTCGATCCTTGTCTTTGCTTTTTTTACGAGGCTCGAGCTTTGGTGAAATAAATCCGGTAGTACCAATTTCGGCACTAGGCTCTACAGGCGGCCTGAAGTGTTCTGAACGAGAGGGTGCTTCGCTTGTGCCTGCTGCAGGGGCAGGACGAGGAGCAGGACGGTCATTGCTGCGTTGTTCGGCTTCTTTAACAGCGAGTGCTCTGCCGTTAATGACATAACCATCGAGCCCATTGATTGCTGCAAGGGCTTCTTGTTGGTCGGCCATTTCAACAAAGGCAAAACCGCGAGGCTTGCCTGTTTCACGATCGGTAGCAATAGTGGCTTTGAGAACAGTTCCATAAGCTTCGAAAAGTTGTCGGAGCTCTTGATTTGTAACGCCAAAGTCTAGTTTGGCAACAAAAATACTAGTCATAGAAGAAATTAAACGACGCAGAATTAGGTAAATACTTCAAGTTCTTGCTCCGAAATTAGAATAAAAATGAAAAATACAATGCTTTTTGAAAAAAAATATTGCAAATGCACCGTAATTCTACGTTACAGCTAAGCTGCAAACACCTTATATTTGTAACATGCGCCTGATTAAACAAATTCCGCACGAACACTTTTTGGTGCAACTTCACCACTACAATAACAAATATATTCTAAGTATCACACTTGGTGAATACGAACAATCCTTCAAGGTATCTAGTGAAAATATAACCAATACTGATCTATTAGAAACGGCGCTCAGCTCAGAATTTTATTCTGCTTGCTTACAAGACTTCCTAAATATGAGAACGCGCTGGTTAAAAATCCAACAACAATTACAATGAAAAAAATTATTCTTTTTAGTTTAACTCTAGGTCTTTTAGTGGCTTGTAGTCAAGAACAAAAGCCGAGCACAAAGTCAATTCCAAAAGTAGAAGCCAAAGATTTAAACGGGCTTAAAATCGCCTATTATTCGAACGATAGTATCAAAAAGTACTTTGACTACTTTAAAAATGAAGAGGCCCGCGCTGAAAAAAAACAACGCATTTTTGAAGCAGAGTTGACCAAACGCAACAAAGCCTATGAAGATTTCGTGATTAAAAAGGAGCAAGAAGCACGCGCTGGTTTATTATCACAAAATGAGTTGGCCATGGTGCAGCAAAAAGCCCAGCAACTTCAGGCAGATGTAATGCGCTACCAGCAAGAGGAAGGTCAAAAAATTGAGAAGGCCACCATGAAATCACTTGAAGAAATCAACAAAAAAGTAGAGACTTGGGGTAAAAAGTACTGTGAGTTGCATCAAATTGACCTCCTACTGATCCAAGGACAAGGTGGACAAATCAATTACATTAATAAAAGTATGGATGTGACCAAAGCGTTTATCAACTTCCTCAATGAGAATCAAAAAGAAATCGAAAAGGATCTTAATTAATGCGACCAAATTCAGCACTCAAAGAAAGCAATATTGCCGAATATTTGCTTTACATCTATCAAATTGAAGCCATGGTTCGGAATTTTAATCTCGACCTTGAGCTCATCAAAAACCAGTTACTCATTCCTGGTTCTAAAAGCCCAGAAGATTTAGCCAACCATGTACAATGGTATGAAACCCTCATGGACGAATTCCAAAGACGCGGTTTGCAAAAGGAAGGCCATATTGAAGAGGTTGAAGAAGTATTGATGGAATTGGTTTATCTGCATAACACCTTGCTGACGATCGTCAACGACGAAAAATACAAAACGCTTTGTGAAGAAGCGCAACCTGATCTCATTGAATTTAAAAAGCGTTCCAATATGTCTCAGCGTCAAGATGTTGAGGCCTTGTTACACGCCATGTTCATGAAGCTTCAGCTCAAAATGAAACAACAAGAAATTAGCCCTGAGACCGAATCGGCTTTCGATTTATTTAGAATTCAGTTAGCCTATCTTTCAAGGGCCTATAGTCAAATGAAATCAGGGGCACTCAATTTCTTTCAGAACTAATTGGCACTCGGAAAGTCGTTTAGTACTTGAAGTTCTGCGGCCTGCTCATTAAGTGCAAAAACCTGATGCGTAAGGCCATTACTCAAAGCTAGAAATGGAGCCTGTATTTTTCTTTGGTACACTGAAATTTGTTCCATTACTGCTCTCGAGATGGGTACTGATGGCGCTTTACATTCAATGAGTAGCAAGGGTTTAAAATCGGTGTCATAAACCACGATATCCCATCTTTTTGTAAAGCCATCATATTGAATTTGCTTTTCTACACTGATTTTTTCCAGGGCGAAACCCTTACTGAGGTTTAAAAATGATATCAAATGTTGTCGGACCCACTCTTCAGGCGTCAGGACGAGTAATTTTCTCCTGATCAAGCACTGTACCATGACTTTGTTGTCTTGGCGCTTCAGCTTGAGCGGTGCAGGTGGCAGTGCTAAAGGTGTTAGCGCTTGCATTAAATTCCGGGCAAAATCAGGTTGATATCCTTGTATTGCAGATCAAATACTTTGCCTAATACTTCGTTAGTCAGGATGCCTCTGAACATATAAACGCCATTCCTGAAACCAGCATGCGTACGAATTAAGTCGGCTACACCTCCGCGGTCACCCATTTCAAGTAACAAAGGGGATAGCGTGTTGGAAAGGGCAAAAGATGCAGTCCTAGAAACTCTTGATGCAATATTTGGGACACAATAGTGGGTCACACCGTGTTTTTCAAAAGTAGGTTCACTATGATTGGTGATTCTTGAGGTTTCAAAACAACCACCTTGGTCAATACTGACATCGAGTACCACTGAGCCTGGTTTCATTTGGGCAATCATGTCTTCACTCACGACGCAAGGTGTGCGGCCAATGTTTGAACGCAAGGCACCAATTACGACATCGGCCCTGCGGACAGCTTTGGCCAAAACTTTGGGTTGTAGTATACTGGTATGCACACGAACTCCGAGGTCATTTTGAAGGCGTCTGAGTCTAGATAATGAATTGTCAAAGACCTTTACAGATGCGCCCAAACCTAAGGCAGATCTCGTGGCAAATTCCCCGACAGTTCCAGCACCAATCACTACGATTTCTGTGGGCTGTACACCGGCTATTCCGCCAAGCATTAGTCCTTTTCCTTGAGAAAAGGAGGAAAGTAATTCGCCAGCAACCAAGATGGAAGTGGTTCCGGCAATTTCGCTCATGGTTCTGACAATAGAAAAAACGCCTTCCTCATCGCGAATGTAATCCCATGCGATAGCAGTGATTTTCTTTGCGGTCAGGAGTTGTAAGATTTCTTTGGGTTGCGTAGAAAGTTGGAGCGCAGAAATAAAAGTTTGATTACCGGGCATGAAGCCAATTTCTTCTTCAGATGGCGGGGCCACTTTTAAGATGATATCGGCCTGGTAAACACCTTTGCGGTCGTAAATAATTTGAGCGCCAGCCTCGCTATATTCGTTGTCTGAAAAGTTAGAACCTTTACCTGCCTCGGTTTCGATTAAGACTTGATGGCCATTTGCTATGAGTAAAGAAACGGCCTCGGGCACCAAGGCAACGCGTCGCTCTTGAAAAGAGGTTTCTTTTGGGATACCGATCAGTAAGTCACCTTTCTTTTTTCTGACTTCTAATAAATCTTCTTTTGGAAGTAAACCACCCTGTTGAATGAGTGTTTTGAGAATGTTTTGATCAGTTGTCATGGTAAAGTTCTAAGGTTCTACTCAAATCAGGATTCGTACGAATATACAGCCAAAAGTGCTGAAGTGGAAGGATTTGCTTAATTTTTTCAGACCATTCAACAAAAAATACTGCCTTTTGCTCAAAGAGTTCTTCAAGGCCTAAATTCAGTAATTCAGTTTCATTTTCAATGCGATAGCAATCTAGATGAAAGATTTTTCCTTTGCTTGGGCTAACATAAGACTGAACAATCGCAAATGTGGGTGATCCTTCAAAATGTTCAATTTGAGCTGCTTGAATGAAGGCTGAAATCGTGGTCGTTTTTCCGGCGCCCATTTCTCCTTCAACTGCTACAAAGGCATTTTCAGGTAAAAAACCCCAAATTTCTTGGGCCAAGTCGGATAAATCTGAATGCGTCTTGTTTGACCACTCAGCCAAAAGTCTTTTAGCTTTCATAGGGAAGCAATTGCCCGTTTTTCCACTTCATTAAACGCAATTCTTTTAGATCAAACACTGCAAAGGTGTAATGTTGCAACCAGTCTCCAGTATTGATGTATTTAGCTGAACCTACTTCAAGATTCAATGGCAAATGACGATGCCCAAAAATGTAGTAGTCACGTTTTTGAAGTGCTTGTTTTTCTTTGACGTATTGAAACAGCCATTCTCGTTCTGGGCCATTGTAAACAAGATCTTTTTTTCCACCTTTGGCACGGCTTCTTCTCGATAGAAAACTAGCAAGCCCGATACCGAAGTTGGGGTGCAAGCGTGCAAACAACCACTGACATACTTGGCTTCTGAAAAAGAGTTTTAAGAATTTATATTTGTAATCTCCTGGGCCAAGGCCATCGCCGTGGTGCAAATAAAATTGCTTGCCAGCAAAATCAAAGGTGAGTTCATGGCTGTGTATCTTGACGCCGAGTTCTTTTTCAAAATAATCAAACATCCACATGTCGTGATTGCCCTTAAAAAGGTGAATTTGAATGCCTTTGTCGGAAAGTGCCGCCAGTTTACCCAGTAAACGGATGTAACCTTTCGGAACAACGGTTTTGTATTCAAACCAAAAATCAAAAACATCGCCTAAAAGAAAAATACTATGTGCTGAATCTTCGATTTGTTCGAGCCAACTGTTTAAAGCGCGTTCCCGAACTAAACTTTTTTCTGAATTGGGTGCGCCCAAATGAAAATCTGAAGCGAAATAAAGATATTTATTGGCGCTGTCCATCAAAAACCAAAAATTTGCTGAAGGGTCTGTTCTAAGGCAGCTCCGCGCAGGTTGGTTGCAATGACTTTTCCGTCACGGTCGATCAGGATAGTGAATGGAATACTCGTGACGCCAAATTGTTGAGCAACCTTATTTTGCCAGCCACCAAGATCACTGACATGATTGGGCCAGCTGAGTTGGTCAGCAGTGATTGCAGCAAGCCATTTGTTGCGGTCAGAATCTAGGGAAACGCTCATGACGGTAAAACCAGCATCTTTGTATTTCTGGTAATTCTTGACCACATTTGGATTTTCTGCGCGGCAGGGCCCACACCAAGAAGCCCAAAAATCAATTAGGACTACCTGACCACGGAGATCAGAAAGTTTCATTTGTTTTTTACCATCGGTCTTGAAGGACTGAAAATCGGGTACCAGCTTGCCTTTGGCAAATGGGTCTGCTGCTTCAATTTCTTGCTTTTTAGTCTCGTATTTTTGATACAATTGCTGTACAATGCTACTTTGAGGAAAGCTTTGGTAAAGTTGGACAATCAAATTTTGATAACTCTGAAAATCTTGGTCTATGTTGATGCTGCTGAGGGGTAAAATAAGCGCAGCCGATCTTTGGTACATGCCAACATAACTCTGCAAGGCCGTTTGGTATTGCTTAAACTGCTCAGTCATGTATTGATTAATGGCCGCTTCTTTGCTTTGGTCGGTTTTGATAGCGGCGAGGGCAGAGTCTGTTTTTTGTTGCCAACTACTTGTAAGTAGTACATATTCGTGCATTTGTCTGGACTCTTCTGAATTGACAAAATTGCATTGACTAGCAATTTTGCGGCCGTCGGCATAGATTTTAATAGTGTTGGTATCTCGGATAACTACATGCAGCATTTGTGATCCGAAACGAAGGAGGTAGTAGTCTGGACCAGGAACAATTCCTGTAAGCTCAAAGTTTCCTTTTTTGTCAAAAGGACTAACGATGTAGTCTCGGTAATAAGATCCAAAATTTTGAGAGATACGAATGGAATCGGCACCTGAAAAAAAGATGTTGCCCTCGATTTGAACCTTCAACCCTTGCGCAAACGAGCCAAACGATAAGAGCAGAAAAAATAGAAGGCTGATTTTTTTCATGTTATTTGAATATTTCGGCCAATTTCTTGGCAAGTTTTACGCCTCTTAAGTTGGTGCCTATGACTTTTCCTTCTGGGTTTACCAAAACGGTATAAGGAATACCGTCAAAACCATAGAGCTGTGGCAAATCAGAATTCCAACCTTTTAAGTTGCTTACATGATTGGGCCAAAGCATTCCCCAATCTTTAATGGCAGCCTTCCATTTGTTGGCGTCTTCGTCGAGTGAAACACTATAAATTGTAAAGTTTTGCTGCTGGTATTTTTTGTACAGTTGAACGACGTTAGGCATTTCACTTTTACACGGCCCACACCACGAAGCCCAAAAATCTATAAGGACGTATTTGCCTTTGAGCGAGCTCAGGGTTATAGTTTGACCCTGAGGATTCGGAAGAGAGAGTTCAGGGGCGGCCATTGTGCCATTGATGGTACTTGAGTAATTGAAATAAGCATCTTCAATTTGTTGGTACTGTGCAGCCATATTTTGACTGGCAGGTTGACCTGCAAAGGATTTTTGAAATGCTTTACTTAATTTTTCAAGTGTACCCAAATGCTTGGCATCCCAGTTTTCAAAACCAGTTGTGGGCAATAAATTCATGCTGAGTAAGATATTCAGTGGGCTGCTGAGGTCTTGTTCGATGAGTTGCGCACAGAAATTTTCATAAGTCTGTTTGGCTTCATCGTACTTTTCTTCAATAGAAGCTTGATTTTGATTTTCTTGGTTGGCCTGTAATTTTTTTTGCAAAGCCTCAAAGGCTTTGGTTTCACGAAGCATTTGTTGATAGGATCTTGCCCATTTAACACCGCTTAGCCCCGGTTTTGAACCAAAGTCTTGGAGCGAACAATTGAGCTGGAGCGCATCGTTTGCTTGTAAGGGCAACCAAAGAACTGTTCCGTTCAAGTCATTGATCCTGAGGTTGTATAAACCCAAACCCGGAATGTTTGCCGGTAGTTCGAAGTGCCCGTCTTGTTCAATTTCTGTTTGGGCAACCGCAATAACACCGCGGTCACTTGGTGCTTCTAGAAAAAGTTGTAAACCACCTGCATTCTTAATTTGCCCAGAAATAGTCACGTTGACCTCAAGGTTATTTTTCTCGAGATCTGAGCGTTGGAAATACCAAAACAAGAAAGCTCCTATAGCAAGTACACTTGCAATAATCAGGATGGTTTTCTTGTTAAATTGAATATACATTAGGCTTCTAATTTTTGTCTGAGTAGACCATTGGCTGCCTTTGGATCAGCTTTGCCGCCGGAAACTTTCATGAGTTGCCCCATTAAAAATCCGATCAGTTGCTTCTCACCATTGCGGTAGCGGGTAACCTCAGCTGCATTTTGTTCAATGACATGGTCAATGTAGCCGAGAATCACGGATTGATCTGAGCTTTGAATGAGGTTCATTTCTTCAGCGAGTTCAAGCGGGTTTTTCTCAGAACTGAGCATGGCCGGGAAAATGCGTTGTGAAGCAATAGAGCTCGACACTTTTCCTTGATCAATGAGTTCAATGAGTGCTGCAATACGCGCAGGCGCTAGAGGGAAATCTTGAATATCCTTGCCATGCTCATTGAGGTAGGACTTGATGTCACCCATGAGCCAGTTGGCAGCTCCTTTGTAATTTTTGGTAAGGGCAATGAGCGCTTCGTAATAAAGGGCAATTCCTTTTTGATCGGTGATGTTGTACGCGTCGTATTCAGACAAACCGAATTCTTTGGTGTAGCGCTCAAATAAAACACCTGGAAGTGCCGGCATATCTTTGGCAACTTCGTCGATGTGTGCTTGAGAAACTGTAATAGGGGGAAGGTCAGGTTCTGGGAAGTAGCGGTAATCATTGGCTGCTTCTTTACTTCGCATCGAAATGGTGCTGCCTTTTAAGGCATCAAAAGCGCGTGTTTCTTGGCTCAATTGCCCACCCGCCTCAAGTGTTTCAATCTGACGATTGATTTCAAATTCAATGGCTCTTTGGACGTTGCGAATGGAGTTCATATTCTTGACCTCCACTTTGGTCCCGAATTCTGAAGTCCCTTTGATGCGTACTGAAATATTGGCATCACAGCGCAATGATCCTTCTTCCATGTTGCCGTCACAAATATCGAGGTAGCGCACTAATTTGCGCACTTCAGTTAAGTAGTTGTATGCTTCGGTTGAGGATCTTAAATCGGGTTCAGATACGATTTCAAGTAGTGGGGTGCCAGCACGATTTAAATCGACGAGGGTATCAAAGACATCGACGTCGTGGATGCTTTTACCAGCATCTTCTTCCATGTGAATACGGGTGAGGCCAATTGATTTTTTTTCTCCGGACTCTGTTCGGATACTGATGTGTCCACCGGTACAAATAGGCGTGGTGTCTTGGGTAATTTGATATCCTTTCGGAAGATCTGGGTAAAAGTAGTTTTTACGCGCAAAGTGCTGCTTTGGAGCAATATGACAACCACAGGCCAAACCAAGTTTGATGGCAAAATCAATGGTTTTTTTGTTCATGACCGGAAGGGTGCCAGGCATACCAAGTGTGATCGGACTCACGTTCGTATTTGGTGCCGAACCGTATTCATTGAGGTCCGAGGAATAGGCCTTGGTATTGGTGAGCAATTGTGCGTGCACCTCTAATCCAATGACAACCTCGTATTTATCTTTAATAGCAGCTTCCATTATAGGCTTGAAATAAGTTCTTTCATGATGCGTGTCATTTTTGGTTCTTGACGACTAGCCACTTCAATGACATCTTGAACACTTACTTTTTTGATTTTTCCTGGTACACCAAGGTCTGTGATAATTGAAATGGCAAAACATGGAATGCTCATGTGGCGCGCCACAATGACTTCTGGCACGGTTGACATCCCGACTGCATCGGCACCAATGGCACGGACATAGCGGTATTCAGCAGGTGTTTCTAGTGTAGGGCCAGTGAGCCCAGCATAACAACCAACAGAAACTTTAATTTGGAGTTGGTTGGCAATTTCACAAGCTTTGTCAATGAGGTCCTGATCGTATGGATCAGACATATCTGGAAAGCGCGGGCCTAATTCGTCGATGTTTTTACCGATCAAAGGATTTCCAGGGAATAAATTGATGTGGTCATTCATGATCATGATTTCACCCACTTCAAAATCCGGGTTGACACCCCCAGAAGCATTGCTTACGAAGAGCTTTTCAATGCCGAGCATTTTCATGACGCGCACCGGGAAAGTTACTTGTTGTAAAGAATAGCCTTCGTAGTAATGAAAACGACCTTGCATAGCCACAACGTGTTTCCCGCCGATTTTTCCGAAAATGAGCTTACCTGAATGGCTTTCTACGGTTGAAACAGGAAAGTGTGGAATGTTTTCGTAACTGATTTCATCAATGATTTCAATTTCCTTAACAAGCCCGCCAAGGCCTGTGCCTAAAATGATACCAATGCTTGGTTGAATACTAGTTTGGGACTGAATATAAGCAGTACTTTCTTTAATTTGCGTCAACATAAGTCTTAATAAATTGATTAAATGCGAGTTCATCGGACCATTCAAGCTGAAAATCGAGCAGCATCCAAGGATAGCTTTTGCGATCTTGTGGGCTGAGTAAGGCAGCTATTTTTACCCAATCTTTGGCCGTTGTAACAAGCACAGTTTTACTGTCTGCAAAGGTATCAAAAAAATGATGAATTTCCTTGATTTCTTCTGTACTATAGCTGTGGTGGTCAGCAAAAGATCGGTAGTGCAATTCGATGTTTTGTTCAAAGGCCTCGGCTAAATTTTTAGGCTGAGCAATGGCACTTACTAAAATGACGCGTTCAAAACCGCTCACTTCAAGCGCTGTTAAGGGTTTTAAAGGGAGGTAAGTGTAGCGAGAAAAAAATACTGGAAGCTGATATTTCTGATAGCTTTCCCGAATAAGTTCTTGATCAAAACTTTGGAAATCAGGACATTTCGTGATAATTAAAGCATCTGCTCTTCTGACTCCTTTCGCTGACTCTCTTAGGCGACCAACCGGAAGCAAGGCTTCTTTGTCTAGTGGTTTGTCATAGGTATTGAGCACTAAATTTAAACCGGCCTTTACCCAGCGATGCTGAAAAGCGTCATCAAGTAAGATAAGACCATTGGGTTGTATTTCTTTGAGTTTTTGAACCCCAGTTCGGCGATTTTCACAAACTACAATTTGTGTTTGTTCTTTGAATTTTTTCTTGAGCATGAGGGGTTCATCGCCAACTTCTTCTGGTAGCGAACTCGTTTCAACGATTCTAAGACCGTTGGTTTTACGCCCATAACCTCGGCTTAAAACTTGAACCGCGTATTGCTTTTGAAGCAGTTCAATGAGATAGGCGGTGTGTGGTGATTTACCCGTGCCGCCCACCGCAATATTGCCTATGCAAATTGATTTTCCGGGAATGGGATGACTTTTGAATAAACCGAGGTCAAAACAAAGATTTCTTAGCCAGCTAATGAAGCCGAAGAGCAAAGCAAAAGGATACAGCGCTCTTTTCAAATTCATTATTGGCTATGGTAATCTGAAAATTCTTGCTCATCAGCGTAATAGTAAATTCTTACCTGAGCAGTGTCATTGAGAAAATCGATTTTACCAACTTCTACGCGGTTAATGACCAAGCCTGTTCTTTTTTCGAGGTCAGCTTTTAATAAGTCACGTTGGTCTGGTTTAATAAGGTCGATGCGTTCATAGTTAATGGTTTTGCGCGTCTCGTGTTTCATGAGCCAAAGATTCTCTAGAATGAACGTAACGAGCAGAACAGTGACATTGATAACAGTTACCTCGGAAATACTGAGTTCATTTGAGGCCAAAGCGTTGACTACACTGATGCCGATGACCATAAAAAGATAAGTCATCTCCTTGATTTCAATGGCATCCGTACGGTAACGAATGATGCCAAAAATGGCAAATAAGCCAAGGCCCATACCGGTATCGATATCCATTTGCATGAGTCCGAAGCAAAGGAAAAATGTAATGATTCCAATAAGGAAATAAGTAAAAAGGTAGTCCTTGCGCTTCGTTTTAGAGTAGTACAAAAAACGAATGAGAAGTGTTAAAAAGAATAAATTGATCCCGAGACGAATCAGTAAGGCATAGAAATCAGTACTAAACCATTGGATGGCATTCGGGTCAACTGCTTTTTTAAGTGGAAGGAAAAATAGAAGGTCAATGAGCATGGTTAATTTTATTTAAAAATAGGAGCTTTTTTTTGAAGCGATTGAATTTTAAGACTTCTTCACCGTAAATTTCCACACTACCGATGCAGTATTTTGAGAGCCTGTAAGGTCTGATGTGTTCTTTTTTCATGAGTTGAAAAAACGGCGAATTGCGGTCGAGTTGTTCTTGTTTGAGTTCAGCTATGACCAATTGGTCAAAGTTTCTTTGAACCTCACCCATGTGGAAATGAATATTGAAATCTAGGGTGAGTCGTTCTTTGGATGTTTTTGAAACTAGGGTAATTCTTTGGAAAGAATTCCACATGGTGGGTCTGAGGTCAGTTTTATCGGCAAGTTGACGTTTCAAGAATTCGCGTTCCTTTTCTTCGGTAAGTTCATTGAAATTATCTGTCAAAATCCGACGTTTGTCAGTCCTGCCTTTCACTTTATGCTTGATCTCGAGAAAGTGAATATTTGATTCTACGTATTTTCGAATGCGTACTTTGTACCGATCTGCACGACCATTGTGGTGGTCTCGGAAAAAAGAAAATTTTTCGTCGTCAAAATACAAGGATTCATAGTGAGGAAGCATCGTTCCTTCAATCTTTAACGCACGGTAATCAGCGGCTAGAATGGGGATGAAACGCAGTAAGTCGTCCTGTCTGAAAGCAAATTTGGTATCAATGCGATTCATTAAATTCACATCGGCCATTTCGCGGAGGTCTATCGGGTCAAAGTGCTTAATTTCTGCTGCTATACTGCTCATCTCTGTTGGTCAAAAATAACAAAATCCTCGCTGTTTGCTTACATTTGTCTTATGAAGTTCAAAATTCTACTCTTAGGCGCTGGCGAACTCGGTAAAGAGTTTGTAATTGCAGCACAACGATATGGTCAGACCATTATTGCGGTTGATAGTTACCCTGGGGCACCCGCTATGCAAGTAGCCGATGCATTTGAGGTGATTAATATGTTAGACGGAACAGCCCTCGATAGGGTTGTAGAGAAGCACCAACCCGACATCATCGTTCCCGAAATTGAAGCAATTAGAACTGAACAATTTTATCAGTACGAAGCACAAGGCATTCAAGTAGTACCGAGTGCTAAAGCTGCTAACTACACCATGAATCGCAAGGCTATCCGAGATTTAGCTGCCAAAGATTTAGGTGTTCGTACTGCGCCTTATCAATATGCGACCTCTCTTGAAGAGCTTCAAGCAGGCGTTTCGTTTTGTGGCTTGCCTTGTGTAGTAAAACCCTTGATGTCAAGCTCGGGTAAGGGGCAATCGGTTATTAAAACCGAAGCTGACATCGAGCGCGCCTGGCACTATGCTATGGAAGGTTCTCGAGGTGATCTTAAAGAGGTCATTGTTGAGGGTTTCATCAATTTCGATTATGAAATTACACTCTTGACCGTGACGCAAAAATCAGGGCCCACTTTATTTTGCCCGCCCATTGGTCATCGTCAAGAACGCGGCGATTACCAAGAAAGTTGGCAACCGATGCCGATGAATGCACAGCATTTAGCAGAGGCGCAAGAAATGGCAGCAAAGGTAACGTCCGCTCTTGGTGGCGCAGGAATTTGGGGGGTTGAATTTTTCATCACCCAAGAAGGCGCTTATTTTTCAGAATTATCTCCAAGGCCGCACGATACCGGAATGGTCACACTGGCAGGTAGCCAAAATTTAAATGAGTTTGAGTTACACGCAAGAGCTGTACTAGGTTTACCTATACCGCAGATTGAACTCAAGCAAAATGCAGCCAGTGCTGTGGTTTTAGCTGAAACCGAATGTGAGGAAGCCCCACATTTTTCGGGCTTAGATATCGTACTTCAAGACCCAAAAGCTGAGGTTCGAATTTTTGGCAAACCAAATACAAGACCTTACCGCAGAATGGCCGTAGCATTGGCCTTTGGTCAAGAATCTGTGCAGGAAATTACTGAACGTGCCAAAGCGCACGCAGCGCAAATTAAGCTATCGTAGTTGTACACATCGCATATTAAAAAGTTTTAAAATTGAATCATGAATAAAATAGTTGCACTTTGCTTTTTATTGCTTCCGCTGTTTTCCCATGCGCTGGAGCTCACTTATCATTTGTCAATGCCTCAGCCCAATTCGCATTACTTCGCGGTCAAAATTGATGTGAAGGGGAATACGGCTAACACCCAAGAATTTAAATTACCCGTTTGGACTCCTGGTTCCTATTTGGTGCGCGAATTCTCGAAAAATTTAAATCAAGTCAAGGCAATTGATATCAATAACAAAGAGCTTGTTGTCAATAAGAAAACCAAAAATGCCTGGGAAATCCAATGTGCTGGCCAAGAGAATTTTACCATTTTTTATGAGGTCTATGCCTTTGAACTATCGGTGCGCACACCTTATTTAGACAACACGCATGGCTTTGTTGCCGGAGCAGCAGTTTTTATGTACACGGAAGCTACTAAAAATCAACGTGGTTTGCTAAAGGTATATCCACACCAGAGCTTCAAGAAAGTAAGTACAGCCTTGCCCTCCGCAGACTTCAAAACTGAATTAGGTTGTTTTAATTTTACGTTTGAAGACTACGACCAATTGGTAGATTGCCCTATAGAAATTGGCAATCAGCAAGAATTTGATTTTATGGCAGCTGGTATCAGACACCGCGTCGCGATGTATGGTGAAGCTAACTATAACGTAGTGCAACTTCAGCAAGATATGGCTAAAGTAGTGCAAGCCGCTACTGATGTTTTTGGAAGCAACCCGAATAAAGATTATTTGTTTATCATCCACAATGTCACAGACGGCCAAGGTGGTTTGGAGCACAAAAATAGTTGTGTCCTGAGTGTGAATCGTTGGTCTTATGCCGGATCCAATTACACGGGCTTTATCAACTTAGTTGCGCATGAATATTTCCACCTTTGGAATGTCAAGCGCATTCGACCAATAGAATTGGGCCCATTTAACTACGATCAAGAGTGTTACACCTCACTTCTATGGGTGATGGAGGGGATCACTTCTTATTATGACGAGCTCTTACTCAGACGTGCAGGCTTTTACACAAAAGAAGAGTTTCTCAGTAAAATGCAATCTCAGATCAATTATGTGGAAGGCAGCCCAGGTTCTAGAGTGCAGCCAGTAGCTCACGCTAGTTTTGATGCCTGGATCAAAGCTTATCGCCCCAACGAAAACTCTAGCAACACCACCATGACTTATTATTCAAGAGGAGCGGTATTAGGTGCTGTTTTAGATGCCTATTTGATTCAGAAATCGAATAAAAAGCGCAGTTTAGATGGTTTCATGCAATTGCTTTACAATAAATATGCACTCGAGCTTAAACGCGGTTTTACCGAAGCCGAATTCGAACAAGAGCTGAGTACTTATTGTGGTGAAGACATGCACGCTTTCTTTGCCAATTATGTCAATGGTACTCAAATTATCCCTTATCAAAAATACTTAGAGCCGATGGGGCTTACCGTTAAAGATGTCACAAGTTCACAAACTAGTATTGGTGCCACTTTTGATGGCAATGAAGTAGTCAAGGTGAAGGCGGTTCGCAGAGGAAGTGCAGCTGAAGAAGCAGGTTTAAGCGTTGGTGATGAAGTTCTAATTTGCAACGGTTACCGCATTAACAAAGACATGCTAGAAGGGATGCTCAATAGTTTGTCCTCAGGAGAGTCCATGATGCTTACGGTTGCCCGTGACGAAAAAGTATTTCAGGTGAAGTTCATCATGAAAAACTACACAAAACCTCAATTTTCTATTCAAATCAAAGATGCCAATGCGCCGTTACTTACTTATTGGTTGCGTTAATTTACTTGCCTTTTTCTCAGAAGCGCAGGTATATAAAAACGTTCAAATTCCGCCGGTATCTTCTAAGTACCCCTTTAATGAATGTGAGCCCTCCATTGCTATTAATCCGCTGAACCCGGATGAAATTGCAGCAGGAACCGTATTAACGGGTTATCATTTCTCTACAGATGGTGGTGCTACTTGGCAAACCAAAACTTTAAAAAGCCCCTACGGAGTTTATGGTGACCCAGTGCTACAATACGATGCATTAGGCAGGCTTTACTACTTTCACCTCAGTGACTACAAAAAAGGCAGTCACTTAGATCGCATTGTTTGTCAGTATACAGATCGCATTGAAGGAAAATTCAATAAAGGAACCTTTCCTGCGCCAAATGGCACAAAAGTGCAGGATAAACATTGGATGGTCATCGACCCCAAAACTCAAGTCATTTACATGACCTGGACCCAATTTGATGCTTATGACTCTGCCGACCCCAAAGACACTTCAGTTATTGTTTTTTCGAAGTCTTTAGACAGAGGACAATCATGGACAGCACCAATCCGCATTTCTAAATTCGGTGGAGACTGCCTTGATGGCGACAACACGGTCGAAGGCGCTGTGCCAGCGCTCGGGGCAAACGGTGAAATCTTTGTCTGCTGGACTGGCCCTCGCGGTATCATGTTTCAAGTTTCCAAAGATGGGGGAGAGACCTGGTTAAAAGAAGAGCGTAAGCTTTCTGAGCACATAGGTGGTTGGGATATCGATATTCCGGGTATTTACAGAGCCAATGGTTTGCCATTTTTAATGTCTGATCTCAGTGGAGGCCCTAACCACGGCA
>JBEEKM010000029.1:0-23087 GCA_041168645.1 Bacteroidota bacterium
TCACATTTTGTGCAAAAAACAGAGGGCTAAACGAAAGAAAAAGGAGAAGAGGTAAGAGTTTTTTCATGAAAATAGGCTAGTACAATAGAGTAAGACGAATAAAGAGATGAATTTGTTGCGTTAAGGGAGGTAATAAAGCTTTTTAATGCATTTCGGTAATCTCCGTCAACAACTGATAACTAAACCCTGAGGCTTCGGTGATCTCTTGGAATTGTATGTTGAAGGTTTTGTTGCGGTACGATTCAGGGTTGCTTTGGATTTTTTGGACCAAAGGTTCTTGAGGAATGAAAGCCAGGTTGGTTGTGTAGGTATCATTGCCAAATTCGATAAAGCGCTTGTTGTAGGCTTCGTTGAAACCGAGGAAATGAAGGGTGAATTCACCTTCTTGATTTTGTAGATCGGAGAGTTGTTGGAGGGTGCTTTCGATGTCCTTGTAGAAGCTTGGTGTGTTTTTGTTGAGCTTTAGATTTTTATTGGGTTCAGATTCAGAGGCTGTTGAATGGCAGATATAGCTGGCAATGGGGCTTTGTTCTGCATTAAAGAAGACCACGTGCGTTTGGCTTTTTTCTTGATTCACTTTTTCAATTTTTGCCGTACTCAGGACGCCTTTTAAGAAGTAGAAGGTGTAGTTGAGTTGTTGCCCGTTTTCTAGCACTTTATTGAGTTCCGCTTTGGCCAGTTCTCCGGTGTTGTCCATTTTAGCAGTGGATTGCAAGTTTTTGCCATTCTTGTGCGTGAAAAGCAAGGAACGCAAGTTTTGAAGATCTGTGCGTTGGTCAACTTTTTTTTGGTAGTCTAGAAAGGCTTCAATGCCTTCAAAGGGCGTTTCATAGCTGAAGCCATCTTGGTCTGTCAGGATTGCGTTTTGCTGTGCGCTGTTGTCTTTACAACCCAACAAGGAAAGGCACAAGAGAAGACCTGAAAAGAAGAAGTATTTGCTCATTTGTTCACGAAATTACAAATACTTGTTTAATTGAAGGCCGCTCTCTAGAAGCTTGTTCGGGCTTTCTGCGTAAATTTGACACATGTCTGTAGTACTCTGCATCGATTTTGGCTTAAAGCGCTGTGGCCTAGCCATCAGTGACCCTAATCGTATTATTGCAAGCCCCTTAACCACCATTGATTCAAGCACGCTTGAAAATTGGTTAAGTATAGAAATTCCAAAAAGGAAAATTGAAGAAATTGTGTTGGGTTTTCCGACCCGTTTAGATGGTTCAGATTCACATGTCACTGAAAATGTCCGTTTATTGAAGACTGAACTTGAAAACAAATTCCCAAGTATCGCGGTTCATTTAATGGATGAGCGTTATTCTTCGAAAATGGCCAGTCAGTCCATTGCCCTGATGGGAAACAAAAAGAAAAAGCAAGACAAAGGACTCATAGATCAGGTTGCCGCGGCACTGATTTTGCAAGATTTCTTGAGTCAAAGCTAATCCTTACTAAATTTGTAACATGATTTTACCTGTTGTAGCCTATGGCGACCCTGTACTGAAAAAAGAAGCCGTCGAAATCGACGAACAGTACCCTGATTTACAAAAGTTAATCGCGGACATGTTCGAAACCATGTATCATGCCAAAGGTGTTGGTTTAGCCGCTCCACAAATTGGCAAAAGTATCCGTTTGTTTATCGTGGATGGCAGCCCATTTGCCGATGAAGAAGATGACGAACCAGATCCAAAAGCTGAAGGCATAGAAAATTTCAAAAAGGTGTTTATCAACCCAATTATAGAAGAAGAAACAGGCGATAAGTGGGCCTTTCAAGAGGGTTGCTTGTCTATTCCGGGCATTCGCGAGAACGTGAATCGCCATGAAAAATTGGTCATTACCTACTATGACGAAAATTGGGAGTTCCATGAAGAAAGCTATGAAGGTTATGCAGCGCGTATCATTCAGCATGAATACGACCACATTGAAGGCATTTTATTTACAGATCACCTCAGTCCGCTCAAGAAAAAATTACTGACAAAGCGCCTTGGCAACATTACAATTGGTGCCATTAATGTCGATTACAAAATGAGTTTTCCGGGTCATAAAAAACAACGATTGATATGAGAAAAATATTAAGTTTTGCTTTGCTCTCCATGTTCATTGCTGCTTGTGGAACAAGTGCCACTGAAAAAACGAAGCAAGAAACTCTTAAGGAGGCGGTAACCCATTACGAAGATTCGCTTTCCAAATTACAAGCCGATCCTGAAAAGGCAAAAACCATTACGAGTTTGGCCCAAATTGAATTGGTCAATCGTTACAAAGCCTACTTTCAGGCCTTTCCTTCAGATGACTTCAGTGCTGATTGCCTATTCAAGACCCACATGATTTACGAAAGTATGTCAGCGCCAAGAGAGGCGCGTGCCTACGCCGATACTTTATTAGCGCGTTTCCCGAATTACAAAAACAAGGTTTTAGTACTCGAAAGTTTAGCCAGTTCTTATGACATCAACGAGCCACGCGACACCGCAATGGTTAGAAAATACTACAACTTACTTTTGGCTGAAAAACAGGTCCCGGCTCAAAAGAAAAAAGAAATCAAAGAAAGACTTTCTAAATTACACCTGAGTTTCGAAGAGTTGATTCTAGAAATGAATTAATTTCAATAACCTTCTTTCATTTTAAGAATTAGAAGCCCGAAGCACTCAGTCTTTGAAAGTCCTCATAGAATCCAGGATAGGATTTATTGAGGCAAGTTAAATCATCAAGGTCTTGTCCTTCCTCACTGATCAGACTCGCTATGCTTATGGCCATGGCAATTCTGTGGTCATGATAACTTTTCAAACGCGCCTTTGGAAGCTTTCCTTTGCCATGAATGCTGATGGTATCTCCTTTGATTTCAAAAGGAATATCCCAAGCACTTAATGCCTCAGACATCACGGCCAGGCGGTCCGACTCCTTGTTTTGAAGGCGTGAAATACCCGAAATCTGACACACTTCTTTACTCGCACAAGCTAATATGACTAACACCGGAAATAAATCTGGGCAATCCGTCAGGTTGGCATGAAAAGGTAATTTCTCTGCAGATTCCAAAACCAATAATTTTTCCTGCTTCCATTCAAGTTTTGCTCCAAAAGCGACCAAAATATCCAATAGTGCTTGATCTGCCTGAAGACTGTTTGGGTTGAGACCATCCACCAAAATTTCTCCACTAATTGCTGCAGCTACCAAATGGGCGGCGACACTGCTCCAGTCTCCTTCTACTGCAGTATTGGCTAATTGGAGGTCTTGGGCGCCTGTAAAAAAGTAGGTGATGTTTTGTTTTTCATATTGAAATCCAGCGTCTTGCAACATGCGCAGCGTCCATTCAAAATAGGGAGCGCTTTTTAAGTTTTCAATCCTTATTTGCCAAGTCCCATTCGTTGCGGCGGCGAGCAAAAACAAGCCCGATAAATGTTGCGAACCACTAGCGCCATCCAAGTTGAGTTGAAAATTCTTGATTTTACCTTTTATCTGAAGTGGTAATTTGCCTTCTTGATGCACCACTTCCAAACCTAATTTTTGCAGTGATTCAATAGTAGCCCAATGCTCCCGATTCTTTAAAGTTCCTTGACCCTGTAGCTGGTAACTTTCACTAAAACAATTACCCACAAACGCCAAAGTTCTGAGTCCAAAGCCACTTTCGCCAATATCGATTTTTAAATGCGAACTTTTGTGCTTACTTGGCTGGACCATAATGGTCGTGTCAAGCTCCTGAAATTCATGGCCAAATTGTTCAAGTGCGGCAAGCATCGAGAGGTTGTCTGCTGAGCGGTGAAAGCCAGCAATTTGACTCGGTTTTTTTGATAAGCAAGCCAAAAGGAGCAAGCGTTGGGCATGGCTTTTGGAGCCAGGTGCTTGGAGTGTTCCGCGATAGTTATTGCCCTTGATTTTCATTGTCGGAAAGGCTATTAATGGCCATCTGAATGCGCAACGATTCTTCGTGTAACATCTTGATCATTTGCTTTGCAAATTCTTCAGATAAACCGCTGTCTACAGCTTTTTGCAAATTGGCTTTGAGCGTTTCTTCCCAGCGTTGGGCTTGTAAAATGTGCTGGTTGTGCTGTCTTTTATAGATGCCAATTTCTTTAGAAATAAGCATGCGCTGTTGGAGTAAATTGATCAAAGACTCATCGATGAAACTAAGTTGCTCTCTGAATTGCGCCAAGGCATTGGCTTGTTTAGCTGCCGGATTTCTGGGCTCTAAACCTGCAAAGATTTCTTTGAGTGCTTCAGGGGTAATTTGTTGTTTGGCGTCTGTCCAGGCGGCTGTTGGGTCGATGTGACTTTCAATCATGAGCCCATCATAGTTGAGGTCAAGGGCTTGTTGGGCTAAGGGTTGGATGAGGTTGGCCCTGCCACCAATATGCGAAGGATCCATGACAAGTTGCAGCGCCGGCCTTTCTTGTTTGAGGTCAATGGCAATTTGCCAATGGGGGTTATTGCGGTAATTGGTTTTTTCATAAACCGAGAAACCTCTATGAATGGCGCCAAGCACTTGAATGCCATGCCGTTCGAGTCTTTCAATGGCGCCCAACCAAAGTTTGAGGTCTGGGTTCACGGGGTTTTTGACCATGACAGGTATTTGGCTTCCTTGTAAGGCTTCTGAAAGTTCTTGAACGGTAAATGGATTAACCGTCGATCTTGCGCCGATCCAGACCATGTCGAGTTCGTATTTTTTAGCGAGTTCGACGTGTTCTGCAGTGGCTACTTCGGTACAAATTTTAAAGCCATATTTGGTTCTGACATCCTGAAGCCATTGGAGGCCGCTTTCTCCGACTCCTTCAAAAGCACCAGGTTGGGTGCGGGGCTTCCAAATACCGGCTCTAAAATAAGAAAGCGGAAGCCCAACTAGGGCTTCCGCTGTCGCTAAAACTTGCGCTTGCGTTTCGGCCGAACAGGGCCCTGAAATGAGTAGGGGCAGCTGGTCTTGGCGCATAGCAATTATTTGGCGTAACTCACTGCGCGTTTTTCGCGAATGACAGTTACTTTAACTTGACCTGGGTAGGTCATTTCGGTTTGAATTTTTTGTGAGATCGTAAATGACAACTCTTCGGCGCGTTGGTCAGAAACTTTTTCTGCTTCTACCAAGACACGCAATTCGCGACCCGCTTGGATGGCATAAGCACTACCAACACCTTCGTAAGAAAGCGCTAAGTTTTCGAGTTCTTTGATACGCTTGATGTACGCTTCTACGATTTCACGACGTGCACCAGGGCGAGCGCCTGAGATGGCATCACATACTTGTACAATTGGTGAAATGAGGGTAGTCATTTCGATTTCGTCGTGGTGAGCACCAATGGCGTTGAGGACATCACCTTTTTCACCGAATTTCTCGGCAATTTTCATACCGAGGATGGCGTGTGGCAATTCTGGCTCTTCGTCTGGCACTTTTCCAATATCGTGGAGTAAACCAGCTCTTTTAGCAAGTTTGACATTGAGACCTAACTCAGCAGCCATAATGGCACAAAGATTGGCTACCTCGCGGGAGTGTTGCAAAAGGTTTTGTCCGTAAGACGAACGGAATTTCATACGGCCTACCATGCGCATGAGCTCTGGGTGTAAGCCATGAATACCGAGGTCAATACAAGTACGGCGACCAGTTTCTGCAATCTCTTCGTCGAGTTGTTTGCGCGTTTTAGCAACAACTTCTTCAATACGAGCAGGGTGAATACGACCATCAGATACCAATTGGTGTAAGCTGAGGCGTGCAATTTCACGACGCACAGGATCAAAACAAGACAGAATGATCGCTTCAGGGGTGTCGTCTACGATGATTTCTACACCTGTAGCGGCCTCAAGTGCGCGGATATTTCTACCCTCACGACCAATGATGCGACCTTTGACTTCGTCTGATTCAATGTTGAAAACAGAAACGGCGTTTTCAATGGCTTGTTCAGTGGCTACGCGTTGGATACTTTGAATAACGATTTTGCGCGCTTCTTTGTTAGCATTGAGTTTGGCCTCTTCAGTAATTTCTTTGATGGTGGCCATAGCTGCAGTGCGGGCTTCGTCTGTAAGGGCCTGCATGAGGTGTTGCTTGGCATCTTCAGGTGCCAACTGCGCAATTTTTGACAACTCGGCAATTTGCTTTTGGTGCATTTTATCGAGTTCTTGCATGCGGGTTTCGAGGTGCGCAGCTTTAGATTGGTAGTCGGCTTGTGTGCTTTCTAGCTCCTTTTCTTTGCGCCCAATTTCCTCTAGTTTTTGATTGAGTGTTTTTTCTTTGGTGCGGAAGCGATCTTCATTGGATTGCATGCGCTTTTCACGCTCTTTGATGGCTTCTTCGTGTTCTTCTTTTTGCTTTAAAAAGCGCTCTTTGGCTTGTAATGCACGCTCTTTTTGAATGGTTTCAGCCTTTGATTCGGCGTCTTTGATGATGCGTTCAGCATCTTTTTTGAGCACACTTTTTTGAAGGACGAAAGTGGCGCCACCACCTCCAAGTGCTCCGATTAATAACCATAATATATCCATACTACACTAATTTGTAGTTGTGAATGGCAAACGCGAAGGATTATTGAATGTCGTTTAAGTCTTGTCTGAGCGCTTCAAGTGCAGCCTCGAGGTCCGAGTAATCTGGCTCTTGAACACTTGGCTTGGCCTCTGCTTGTGCTTTGGTGAGCAATTGCAGTGCGGACATAGCTAGCAAGTCTTGGTTATCGTTGACAGCATAGTTTTTTCTGAGTAATTCGATCGCTTTATTGATATCAGCAGCTGCCTTTGATACGGCAGGAGCTTCGGATTCCGGAACATTTAAAGGGTAGGTCCGGCCGGCGATATTGATTTTAAGGGCAACTTTACTCATTAGGCTTGTTTAAGCTTTTCTATGCAGAATTCAATTTCTTTCACGAGTGCGTTAATTTCCTCGGCATTGCGGCCTTTTGGCGCAACCGGAATTTCCACAACTTTGTTTTGAGCCTCCGCCAATGCATCTGATAATTGGGTAACCTCTTGTTGAAGTTGTGCAACCAATGCTTGCTCTGCCTTGAGTAGTTCATTGACGCGATTGATTTCACCTTGCAAAACTTCGTGCTGTGCACGTTCAGTATGCAAGAGCCCAGCTAAATGCAAGCTGCGACTACGGATATCGGAAATGAGGTTATTTAGATTTTCAGTCATGTTAAGCGGTGACTTTTCACAAAGTTAACAAGCATTCGTTTACATCCTACAAAATCAGTCAAGGAATTTGTATTTTTTCTTGATTAGTTTTGTGTATGCGCTACCTGCTCTTGTTTTTGCTCTGTATTTCGGTATTTCAAAGTATCGGACAATTCCTGACTACGCAAGAAAATTGGGCGCTTCCAATGGCTGCTCCGGTCGAGTTGAGTGCAGGATTTGGAGATTTACGCCCCAATCATTTTCACATGGGTCTTGATATCCGAACGGGCGGGAAAATCAATTTACCAATTTATGCTTGTGCCGATGGTTTTGTCTCGAGAATTCGGGTTTCATCGGTGGGCTACGGTTGGGTTTTGTATGTCCAACACCCGAACGGTTACACCACAGTTTATGCGCATTGTACGCGTTTTGCGGAGCGCATTCAAAATGTTTATTTGGATAGCACCGCTGCCCGACTCAATAATGAAATTGATCTCATTTTGCCAGAACAGATCTTGCCTGTAAAAAGAGGAGAAATCATTGCCTATTCCGGGAACACAGGTGGCTCTACTGGCCCGCACTTACATTTTGAGCTCCGCGATACCAAAACGGAGCACGCGCTCAATCCTTTTTTACACGGTTTTCAAATTGCGGATCAAGCAACGCCGCAATTGAAAGGCATCCGAGTTTATGCCCTCGATGCCAATGGTTATGCAGTTCCCAACAAGGTATTGAATGTTGTGCTTACGGCAAAAACGCATCAAATAGAATTACCACCTGGTTTTTTAGCGCAAGGTCAGCTGATCGGCATTGCGTTAGAAGTGGAGGATTATTTTTCTAGTGCTGGCAGGACCTACAACGTGTTTTCGACAGAGCTATTTGCAGCAGGTCAAAAGGCAACTGCAGTAGAATTTGACGAAATTAATTTCGATCATTCGCGCTATATCAATACACATCACGATGCGAGTTACGCGCGCAGTTCCAAACGGAAATTTCAAAAGTTGTTTAGGTCCGATTCAAATCCTTTGACCATTTACCCCTACGAAGGCTTAGGTGTATTTGAGTTGGGTGTGATGGATACACTTGCTTGTCAATTGATGCTCCGAGATGTCAATGGCAATGAAGCGCAACACATCTTACAAATCATCAATCAGCACCCAAAAGCACCTGCTCAGCCATTTTATCAAGAAACGACGCATTGGATGCCTCAAAAGGCATATGCGTATCAACAAGGTGCGTGGTCCATAAAAATAGATTCGTTGACCTTTTACGAACCCACGCTTAAAAAGCTCAATTTTCAAAATAAAACTATTGGCAGCACTACTCAATTGATTCAAAAGCCCATTCAAATTTCTTATCGCTTCGACACTGATGCAGCAGCTCAGAAATATTGCATCACGATGAATGGCAGCGCTTTGGCTGGCCAAATAGAGCAAGGGGTCCTGAGCGCAAGCACCAAAACGATGGGCATTTGGGGCTTGAAACAAGATCTTGTTGCCCCGATTATTAAAGAAAATGCATTGAATAAACTCGACTCTACTAGTTCGGGAAAATTCTATTGGTCGGTCTCTGATGATTTTTCGGGTTTGGCTTATTATGCTTGTTATCAAAATGACACTTGGATACCAGCCTATTATGATGCAAAAAACAAGCAAATAAGTGCACAATTTAAAGTTCCTTTTCAGGAAAATGATCGGGTAGTACTTTTAGTTCGAGATGCGGTGGGCAATGAAACAAAAAAAGAATGGAAGGTGCCGCCGAAGCCCCAAATAGAGGTGCTAACTGAGCCCTCAGAGTAAAACACCGTTAGCGCCCTTTAAATAAATCGGGCTACAGTAAGCTGTATCTTCAAATTTCTCTTCTTGATAGAAGTCAAATGCTATTTTTGACTGATACTTGGCAGAAAGCGGTGTGTTTAGGTACTGAATTTGTGAATCTTGAATGAGTGCAGCTACTTTTTCATTGGCATCGCCAATAACGACACAAGGCTTATATGGGTCAAGCGTATGAGCTTCAATGATTTGGCAACAAAGTGGGGTTTTACTAGCTCCATTCTGATCAAACGCTTCGAAATAAACCTCCATGCGTCGGGCATCGAGCATTGTGACAATGTTGGCATTTTGAGGCCCTAAAATTTCGAGCCCAATTTGCAAAAGACTTTGATGTGTCGGTATTGCTATTAAGGGGATTTGCAATGCAAAACAGAGTCCTTTTGCTGTTGAAAGACCAATGCGCAGACCCGTGTAGGAGCCTGGGCCAGCACTGTAACTAATGGCCTGAAGCATTGACAGTGTTACTTTTTGCTCCGCTAAGAGCGCATCTATCATTAGCGTTAACGATTCTCCGTGAATGAAACCATCTCCGATTTTGTCAAGATGCCCTAAAGGTTGCCCGTTTTTGGACAGCGCTACGCTGCAAATGGGTGTGCTCGTTTCGAGATGTAGTAAGAAAACACTCATTCTTCACATTCAAATTTGAAACCAACGCCGTGTACATTGGTGATTTGAATACGTGGATCCTCCTTGAGGTATTTGCGTAATTTGGTGATGAAAACATCGAGGCTACGGCCCACAAAATAATCATCTTGACCCCAAACTGAATTCAAAATGACATCGCGCGGGATGAGTTGATTTTTGAATTTGTTGAGGGTGCGCAAAATCATGGCTTCTTTCTTAGTCAGGGTAATTAATTGACTCGGAGACTTCAAAGTGAAATTTTCAGTGTCGAAAATATAGGTGCCGATTTGTACAATTTTTTGTTCTGGGCTATCTACCTGAAGTTTAACTCGCTTTAAAAGCGCCTTGACCCTCAGTTGTAGTTCTTCAGCGCTGAAGGGTTTGGTGAGGTAGTCATCACCGCCGGCATTAAAACCCGCAATTTTATCTTCGGTCATGGAACGCGCAGACAAAAATAAAATAGGAATTTCAGTATTTTGCTTGCGAATGTCACGCGCTAAAGTAAAGCCGTCTTTGACCGGAAGCATGACGTCGAGTATGCAAAGGTGGTAAGTGTCTTCTTGAAAGCGGCGCAGTGCTTCTGAGCCATTTTCACAGAGCGTGACGGTATAACCATCAGAGCGAAGTTGATCTGAGACTACGATACCTAAACTGATATCGTCTTCAACCATGAGTATTTTGATTTTCATAAGTGTCTATAAAAGCCAAGAGCCTTGGTGTAAACCAAAGCTCCTGACCATTAACCTAAACCTACTACTAGTTCAACAAAGGTAATTGGTTTTTTCAATTTGGTTACGCATCGTTTGTTAAAAAATTCATAAAAATTATTTTTGGTTGAATAAAGCCTCCTTCATTATGCCTATCTTTATTCCGATGAATGAGACACACATTTTAATTGTCGACGACGAAGAAGACATCAGAGTCTTACTAACCTACAACCTCGAAAAAGAAGGCTTCAAGGTTTCTGCCGTTAGCAATGGCAAAGAGTGTCTCGATTTTATTGAAAAGCAAAAGCCTCAGCTCATTTTACTCGATGTCATGATGCCGCAGCTCGATGGCATTGAAGTTTGTGAAAGAATCAAAGCAGATCCTCAGAACCAAGATATTCTGATTTGTTTTCTCACCGCAAGAAACGAAGACTACAGTCAAATTGCAGGCCTAGATGCTGGTGCCGATGACTACATTGCCAAGCCTATCAAATCAAAAGTTTTACTTTCGAGAATTCAAGCCATGCTCAGAAGAGGAAACGTGCAAAAGCCTCAGCCTCAAAGTAGTCCTAAATTTCACATCAATCGAGAAAAATATCTCCTTGAAATGGATGGTCAAGAAATCCATTTACCAAGAAAAGAATTTGAATTACTCGCTCTTCTAGCATCGCGTCCTAATTTTGTTTTCAAGCGCGACCAAATTCTTGAAAAAGTTTGGGGAACCGATATCATTGTTGGAGACCGGACCATTGATGTACACATCCGCAAACTCCGCGAAAAGATCGGTGATCAGTTTATTTCTACCATAAAAGGTATTGGCTATAAATTCAATGAATGAGTTTGGCCTGAATCTTGTAATGCCTTCTGCACAAAAACCAATTCCATGAAAAAACACCTACTTTTTGTGAGTACATTTTTTGTACTTCACGGCTATTTTGCCCAAAACAACAATGCAGCATTTGCTCCTGTAAAAGAACAACTCGAGCGTTGGGATGACATCCGCGGCCCCTGGCTCGCCGCCTCAATTGAAGCCTTAGCTGATCGCAAGGCAGTTCCAGACAGAACTTTTCCTGAAGATTTCACGCCTTACGAGATGCTCAGCATGATTCCGCTGCGCGAGCGTCAAGATTTGCGTCAGATTTTACAAGACAATCGAATGGTTGTCGGCAACAATACCGGTGCCTATCCTTTATTTTCCACCATGCTCGAACGCACTTTTTGCTCTCGAAATTACGGGCGATCCTACGGTGATCCACACCTCAAATCTTTTGACCGTGCAACATATTCTTTCCAAACGGTCGGTGAGTTCGTTTTGGCAAAATCATCAAACGGGAATTTTGAAGTGCAGACTAGACAACGCGCCCAAGATGCTAATTTCTCTTTGAATGAAGCTGTGGCCATGAACGTCGCTGGTGATCGCCTGTGTTTTTATGCCTCAGATAAACCGGATGGCATGCAAACTCCGCTCAGACTCAATGGCATGCCGATTCAACTTCAAGGCCGCTCTTATTACTTGCCCCACGGTGGTGTTGTGCGTCTTGACGGAAGAAATTACACCATTGCATGGCCAACGGGTGAAACCACTGTAATTGATGCAAGAGGTGGTGGTGTTCGTGGTTTTGTCAATATTACTGTTGGCATCTTTGACTGTGATCGCAATCAATATGAAGGTCTACTTGGCAACAACGATGGTTTTGCCGACAACGATTTCAATACACGGCTCAACACGCCAAGACCCAACAACATTGCTGCACTGAGCATTGCTTCAGCTTATGCGTTTGATTCTCGCGAAGCCAATCAGTTCAACCAGTTGGCCGAACAGGAATTTCAAGCCTTTTTGGCAAAAGATTATGCCGAAGAATGGCGCCTAACCGATCGAAACACACTTTTTGATTACACGCCTGGCATGAACACGGCTTCTTATACAGACCGTAGTTTTCCGCGCGTACACATGAACCTGAGTCAGATGGATCCGCAGAGTCGAGAAAACGCCAGACAGCGCTGTTTACAAATGGGCGTTCCTGCTGACGAACTAGGTGGTTGCATCTATGACCAAGGCTATTTGAATATTGCTCCAAATGTACCGCCAACACCAAATATCCCAAGCCCAGGAACAACTGTTCTTAACAAGGTACCAAGACCGGCGCTCAACAACAATGAACATTCCTTTGGGGAAGGAAAGTATCCAAATCGCCCAGAAACTATTTCTGGAAAGCCAAACGGTACGCCGAATAAGCCGACAGTTGAGAGCAAAGAAAACAAACCATTTCAAGCCAAAGACCCTACGTCGGTAAGAACCCCACGTGAGCCAGAGGTTATGCCTGAGTCTCGTCCAAGAACGCCAGCACCAGAAAGAACTTCTTCACCAGAAAGAACTTCTTCACCAGAAAGAACACCAAGACCTAGTGTACCAACTCAAACTGCACCTAGACAATCACCACCACCGCCTGCAGCACCAAGACCGAGTGCGCCAACTCAAACTGCACCTAGACAATCACCACCACCGCCTGCGGCACCAAGACCAAGTGCAACTCAAACTTCTCCTGCACCATCTGCTCCAAAACCAAGTACACCTGTTTCTCCAAAACCTTCAACCCCAACTGTGAAGTCAGGAAAAGGTTAAGCTTTGAAATCTTATTTCATACAAAAAAGGGGCCGCATATGCGGCCCCTTTTTTCTTGGAGAGCGTTTATTTTCTGAACGCTTATTGTGCTGTTTTGATGAAAGGAAGTACTTGACCATTCAAATGTAAGAAGTACGTGCCATTTGCTAGCTTACGTACATCGATAGCTTTATTGAAGTCACCGGCTAAAAGTACTTGACCAGCTTGGTTATAGATGGCATACTGACCATTTTCAAGACCACTTACTGAAATGAGATCATGAACTGGGTTTGGTGCAAGTGTTAATGATATTGGGTTGTTTGCAACAATTCCTGCTGTTAATACATCAAACTGACTGATAATTTGATAGTAAATTGGTGTTGATTTGATCGGGCAATAGACTGAAAGCACGAGGTTGTAAATACCAATTGCGTTTGGAACATAATAAGTATAGTTGATGTAGGTAAACGCACCCGTTGTATCAGATAGGTACCAAACAGTGTACAATGAATCTTGGTTAGCAGGGTTGTTACCAAAGGTTGCAGAAACCATATAGGCAGTGTCTAGCATGGACATATCGATATCACAGTTGTATATCCAGCTTGAGGTGAGTGTTCCGGTAATATTGGCACCTGTGGCAAGTGTTCCTACAATATTAATACTGTCAATTGTACCGCTGCCGTTATATGCTACAAATTGAGTGGTTGAAAAAGTACAACCATTGGCATCAGTAACAACAGCAGCATAATTTCCCTCACAAAGGTTGGTAATGCTGAACGTAGATGAGCCTTGACTCCATGCTACCCAAAAAGGTGCGCAGGTTGAACAAGAAATGGATACTGCTCCGTCGCAAGCACCAGGGGCACTGAGGTCGGTTACGGTAACAACTGGTGTAAAGCCTACACATGGATTGAATACTGAGGTATCGTAAAAAACGGTTGCGTTTTCTGTTGCGTTGCATCCGTTCGCATCAGTGACCGTCAGGGTATAAGTGCCAATACATAAATTGTTGATGCTTGCGGTTGTTGCACTTCCGCCATTATTCCAAGCATAAGTGTAAGGAGCAGAACCTCCATACACACTAGCTGTAAGAGTTCCATCACAGGCAGTTTGACTACTTGTAGGTGTTGAAGAAAGTGAAACACCAAAGCCCGCACAAGGGTTAACCGTTCCTGAACCAATTGTAAAAGGAGAGGTAAGGGTTAAACCACCACCCATTGCATTTACAGTGTAAGTTCCAGGGCATAGGTTATAAATTGAAGTACCACCATTTTGAATGAGTGTACCATTTAAAAACCAATTGATTGTTGTAAAATTTATGTTGTTTGAGTCAAGGGAAGCATAACCGTCACAGCTCGTAGGGCTAGTTGTATTTACAACGATAACATTGAGTACAAACTGAGCTTTGGCTTGAGGACTTGCTAAGAAGCTGAGGCAAAGCAAGAAAAATGGTAAAAATACTTTCATAGGTTCTTGTTAAATTTCGTTTAAGACGCAAAAATCGGAATAAAGTTGCCTAACTCAGCAAAATGGAATGTGTATTTTTGAGGTATGAAAAAAATAAGCTTCTTCATTGTTTTCTTTTTGAGCTTGGCTCAACTTCATGCGCAAGTCTTAAAGCAACCAAAAATTGTAGTGGGCGTGGTCGTTGATCAGATGTGCTATGATTACTTATATCGTTTTCAGCATTTGTATACAACTGGTGGTTTCAATAGGCTCATGACCAAGGGGGCAAATTGTCGCAATGTGCAATACAACTATGTGCCAACCTATACTGCGCCCGGTCATGCCTCTATTTATACCGGCACAACACCGTCTAATCATGGCATCATTTCTAACGATTGGTATGTCCGCGCTACCAAAAAAACGGTAACAAGTGTTTCAAATTCAAGTTATTCTGCGGTGGGTGGTTCTGCACTAAGTGTTGGTGCTGCCCCCCTTAATTTGCGAACCTATACCATAACGGACCAACTCAAAATGGCTTCACCAAAGTCAAAGGTCATCTCCGTTTCAATTAAAGACCGAAGTGCTATTTTACCTGGCGGGCACCTATCAGATGGTACCTATTGGTTTGATTACAACACCGGGGACTTCATCACAAGTACGTTTTACATAAAAGAATTGCCAATTTGGGTTCAACGCTTCAATGAAAAGTTTGACCCTTCAAAAGATTTGCGTACTTGGAAACTCTTACTACCCGAGAGCACTTACCAGTTAGCTGATCAAAGTAATTATGAAGTGGTGCTTCCTGGCAAAACAAGTGCAACTTTCCCATATGATTTTCAAGACATGATTGCCAAAGGAGCGAATGCATCGAGTATGTTTACCATTTCGCCGCAGGCCAATGAAATATTAACAGATTTGGCCATCACAGCACTCGAGCAAGAAAATTTAGGCCAAGATCAATTTACGGATTTTTTATGTGTTTCTTATTCGACTCCTGATATTGCTGGGCATGCATTTGGGCCTTATTCCAGAGAAATGGAGGATATGTATGCGCGCCTTGACCGTGAATTGCAGCGACTTTTTTCGAGTTTGGAGACACGCTATGGCAAGGATGGCTTTGTTTTGTTTTTGACCGCAGATCATGCGGTGGTTCCGGTTCCGCAAATGCTCGTCGAAAAAAAGATGCCAGGCGGCTACTTTTTTATGGATAGTCACTTACAAGTGCTGCGCGATGACTTTATTATGAAATACAACGCAGATTTGCTAGAATACGAAATCAATCAGAACATTTACCTGAACCTTGCTCGCATAGATTCCTTGAAGTTAGATGTGCAAGAGGTGGCTGAATTTGCGGCCAATGAATTGAGGAAATGGCCTGAGGTGAAAACGGTGCTCACTCGTCAAGATCTTTTGTCAGGAGCAACGCAAACAGATTATTGGGGGCAAATGCTACAAAACGGTTTTGATCTTCAAAGAAGTGGAGAGCTCATTTTCTTATTACAACCAGGATACTTATCGAAAGAGCATGACGAGCCCAAAGCCCACCAAGGCACCTCACATGGCTCAGCCTTTAATTATGACACACATGTACCCTTACTTTGGTACGGAAAAGGTATCGAAGCAGGTAAACAAATTTACAGTCCAATAGAGATCACCGATATCGCCCCAACCCTTATTCATATCTTGAATCTTCAACGAAGCGGTTCCATGATTGGACAACCTATTCTTCCAATTTTAGAAAAGTAATGACCACCGAACAAGCATTTTTCAAGGCGCACCTTGGTCAAACGAGTCCGTTTCCATTTTTAATTGAGGTTGATCGGGCAGAGGGTGCCTATATTTATGACAAACAAGGAAAGGCTTACTTAGACATGATTGCAGGTGTTGCTGTCAATAATATTGGTCATCGACATCCAAAAGTAATTGCAGCGCTGCAAAAACAGCTCGAGAAGCACTTGCATGTAATGGTTTATGGCGAGTTTGTTCAGGATGCTCAACAAACTTTGGTAAAGTCCTTATTGGGTGTACTTCCGGCTAAATTAGATGGTGTTTATGTCGTGAATTCAGGTACAGAAGCTATTGAAGCGGCACTCAAATTGGCCAAACGCGTCACGGGCCGTACTGAACTCGTTTCATTCAAAGGGAGTTACCACGGGAGCACACATGGTGCCATGAGTGTATCTGCTAATGAAGTCAAAAAGATCGCGTTCAGACCTTTGTTGCCTGATGTCCGTATTTTGGCTCACAATGAGCTTTCCGTTCTTGATCAGATTACCCAAAAAACAGCTGGGGTTATCCTTGAAACGGTTCAAGGTGATGCTGGTGTAAGAAAGCCGAGCCTTGAATTTATGCAGGCGCTGAGGAAGCGCTGCACTGAGGTAGGCGCTTTATTAATTTTGGATGAAATTCAATGCGGTATGGGCCGTACAGGCAAAATTTTTGCCTTTGAGCATTTTGGCATTGTACCTGATGTACTGACACTAGGAAAAGCGCTAGGAGGCGGTATGCCAATAGGGGCGTTTGTGGCGGCTCAAGAACACCTCAATTTGTTTACTCATGAACCCATGCTCGGACACATCACAACCTTTGGTGGGCACCCGATGGTTTGTGCAGCTGCAGCTGCAACAATCGATGTTTTAACTACTGAAATCAGGTGGGAAGAACTAGAGGCGCAGGCAGCAAGTTTTTCGGCACAAATTGCGAGTCACCCAAAAGTATTGGCTCACCGCAGAGTTGGCTCCATGTTTGCTTTTGATTTACAAGATGCAACGGAGGTAGAGAAGGTGGTACAATACTGTTTGGCCAAGGGGCTTATTACTTTTTGGTTTTTGTCTCATCCTTACAGTTTTAGGCTCTCACCACCCTTAAATTTATCAGAATCAGAATGGGATCAGGCGCTAGTCATTATTCTCGCGGCTTTAGATCAGCTTTAACTGCTAAATCATTTACAAACTCTTATCTTTGTACCCCTATTCAAAGTTATGAAGGTTACAGATCACCTTGCGGCTGCAAAAGACACGCTTTTTTCTTTTGAAATTTTACCTCCTTTAAAAGGTAAAAGCATCAGTTCTATTTACGCTGGTATTGATCCGTTAATGGAGTTCAAGCCCAAATTTATTAACGTGACCTATCACCGCGAAGAATATGTTTACATCGAGCGTGAACATGGGCTTCTTGAAAAAAAGGCAGTCAGAAAACGCCCAGGTACAGTCGGGATTTGTGCGGCCTTAATGCACAAATATGATATCGATGCAGTGCCGCACTTAATTTGCGGTGGCTTTAGCCAGGAGGAAACTGAAAACGCGCTTATTGACCTGCAGTTTTTAGGCATTGACAACGTGCTTGCACTTCGCGGAGATGCCGTCAAATCAGAAGCCAATTTCAGAGCGCATCCTGAAGGACACGCCTATGCCGTTGACCTTATTAAGCAAGTTGAACAACTTAACAAAGGCGTATACATGGCCGGTGATCAAGCGCAAGACCCAACCAATTTTTGTATTGGTGCGGCGGCTTATCCTGAAAAGCACTTTGAAGCCATGAACCTAGGAACCGATTTGCAATACTTGAAGGCAAAGGTTGATGCAGGTGCGAGTTATTTAGTGACTCAGATGTTTTTTGATAACCAAAAGTACTTTGATTTTGTTGCTGCGTGTCGTGCAGCGGGCATCAATGTTCCGATTATTCCAGGTCTTAAGCCTATTAAGTCTTTGGCACACATCAGTTTTTTACCTAAGTTTTTCCACATCGATTACCCAACAGAGTTATCTGCTGAATTATTGAAATGTAAAGACAACGCCGCAGTTGAACAACTTGGTATAGAGTGGGGCATCCACCAATCAAAAGAGTTGAAAGCTGCAGGTGTACCTTGTATTCATTATTACACGATGTCAAATTCTACATCTGTTAAACAAATTGCCAAAGAAGTTTTTTAAATTCGCTCATGAAGTATTCCTTATTATTGTTCCTTGTACTTTTTTCAAAGTGCTTACTTGCTCAAAACTTGAAGCTCAACAATGCAATCATTATTGCGCAGTTTGAAAAAGAAGAAGATCGTTATGCCATGCAAGCGATGCTTTCAGAATTGTTCAAGGCCAATCAAGTAAAGGTGCTACCCGTTATGAATGTTTTGAAGCAAGGAGAAGATATCCAACATTTGCTCAATGATTCGATTCAAGCGTTAGTCCGTCAAAAAGGTTTTGATACTTATTTGGTCGTAAATGTACGTGGCTATGATCGCAAATTTAAAGTGAGTGAAGACACCCAAACTTTAGCAGAAATGCTCGAGACCACTAGTATTTATCATATTTACCGCGACGAAGTTACTTCAGTGACTTTTGAATTTTCTTTTTACAAAGATGGTAAACTGGCCGAGCGCCAGGTATTGCGCTGTGGTAATGTCTCTGACAGAGATTCTGTGCTCAAAAGGCTGCGCAAACGCTTACCAAAAAAATTACTCCCTAGCTGGGTTGCAGTTTAGTTATCCATTCGATATTGTTTTTCCATATCGCGGTCTTCTGGTGTGCTATAGATGCCGCATTTTGGCTCAGCTTCAAATAATTTAATGACTTTAAACTGTGCCTGAAAAGGCCAATACGTGCTGCTATACCAATGTATATTGGCGTTGAAACCCTCCCACGGGTACATTGTTACAACAGGAATTGAAACGCCCGGAATCAGGATCCAAGCTTTATTGAGTCGGATGCCAATGCCAATTTGATAATTGAGTTGGAGCATGCTTTTGGCTAAGTCTGGTTGAAATAATTGTGGGGCTTGATAAGCTGTGAAATTATCTTCATAGGCCATAGGACCGGTGCTCAGATTGTAGTCAAAATTCAGGCCTAAACTTTGGTCTAAAAAGTGCTTACGCACCTTAACGACCACTTTCTTTCCAAAATAAATGAGGGAATGTGCCCTGATACTCCCATACAAATACCCTGTGCTCAGCCTGCCTGAACCATCAATGGTGCTTGTGATTTCGCCGAGTGCATTTTGGTTTTCAATGAGTGTACTTTCTAAGCCACGGATCTGACGATAGCCAATGCCCCAATCGAAGTAATCCATAATTCGGCTTTTTCCAAGGGCTTTGATAGGTGTCCCTTTCCATTTCGGGAAATGCGCTAACCCAAATTCGGCATAAAACCCTACTTTAGCTTCGGGTGTAATGGTGTAGTCACCGCGATCCACTTGGTTGACGATGAGGTCTCCTTTAAGAGGGTCATTTACAAAAGAGTAGGTTGGCCCCAGCGAAAATTGGTAACCATGATTGCGAACTTGCAGGTAGTCGTTGCCTTTCTTTTTTGACTTCTCAAAACCACCTTGTGCCCAAATGAGGGGCGTACACACTAAAAATAGGATCAGTATTCTCATGTCTGAAAATTAAAAGAACTACACTGCTCAAGAATGGTTTCCATGATTTGAGGTGAATCCCAGTCTTGCTCTATATTTGGGTTAGCCATGATTTCATCCATGATAAGGCGTTGTTTTTTGCCTTGTTCATAGGCTACCGAATAAGGGATATTACTGAAGGTCACTTGGCTGTACAACGGTAGCCATTTATTTGGGTACAGTTGATTGAATTTAGCCTCAATTTTTTTACGCAATAAGAAAGAAGGGTCGGCAACGAGGTCGCGCATTTCGATATAGTTATCTAGGGAAAGATCTTGTAAGGCATCGCCGTTTGGTTTGCGCGATGGGCTGTAAGCTTCCCAGATTTTTTCCCAGTCGTGGTTGTGCTCATGCATGAGATCATTAAGTACCCTGCAATCCTCAAAACCTGCATTCATACCTTGTCCGTAAAATGGAACGGTAGCGTGTGCAGCATCGCCCATGAGGCCAACTTTGCCATGCGCCCAAGGATAACATCTGATAATTGCCAAATTCGATAGTGGATGGTCTTCCCATTTGTCGGCGATGTCTGGCATCATTTGGTGGAAGTCTGGAAAAACAGTCTTGAAAAAGCGATCGACATCGGCTTTCGTATTTAATTTATCGAAAGCAAATTCGTGACCTTCATGTGGCATGAATAAAGTACAGGTAAACGAACCGTCTTCATTGGCCAGTGCAATCATCATAAAACGACCTCTTGGCCAAATGTGAAGTGCATTTTTATCCATCGGGTAACTACCGTCTGGTAAGGCAGGTAATAAGATTTCGCGGTAGCCGTCGGCGATATAGTTTTGGCTATATTGAAAACGTCCTAACTTTTGCATGGAGTGGTAGCGAACGGCGCTAAATGCCCCGTCAGCGGCAAAAATTACATCGGCTTTGGCTTCAAATTCTTGCCCCGTTTCAGTGTTGCGCAAATAAGCAACGGCATTTTTGAGGTCAACGCGTAAACATTCAGTTTGGTAATGAATTTTGGCATTGCCGTGTGTTTCGGCAATGTCCATCATGGTGGCGTTGATCTTACCTCTTGAAACTGAAAAAATAGCCTGGCCTTCTTTGCCATATTGCTGGTAGGTGAGGTCTCCTTCAAGTGAGTGCATCATACGGCCGTACATTGGAATGGCAATCTTTCTGATTTCATCGCCAACACCAACAGCATCGAGGGCAGTCCAGCCGCGAACAGAAAGCGCCAAATTAATTGACTTGCCGGCACTGATTTCAGCCTTGCGGATATCTGATCGGCGCTCGTAAATGGTAACATTGTATCCTGCTTTTGACAGGTAAACAGCCCAAAGGGATCCTACTAAACCTGCGCCAATAATGATGGCTTCTCTTTTCTGCTCCATGTGTTTTTTTTGTTTCCTTGCTTATCGACAAAGGTAATCACTTCAATAGTTCAATATACGTTTAGCTCGGCTTTTTTAAGAAGCCTACATTGCGTTTGATACCTTCAAACTTCGTGCGCTTTATGGCGCTTTTTCCAAATAAATACTGAAAGGTTTCTTGGTTCATGTTTTCCCATTCACCACTGCTCAGGTTGAGAAATTCGGGGTGCGGCTCAAAAGCATTTTCGTTTTGCTTTTTTGAAAAGCGATTCCAAGGGCAAACATCCTGACAAATGTCACAGCCAAAAGCCCAATTTTCCATCTTTCCTTTGAATTGCTGGGGTAAATCATGGTCTTTGAGTTCTATTGTCAGGTAGGAGATGCACTTTGATGCATCAAGTAAAAAAGGCGCCACAAAAGCTTGTGTGGGGCAGGCGTCTAGGCAGCGCGTGCAGGTCCCGCAGTAATCTTTGATAGGCCCATCTTGTTCAAATTCTAGATCGACAAATAGTTCGGCAATAAAGAAAAAACTTCCGTGTTTTGGATGGATTAAATTGGTGTTTTTTCCGATCCAGCCGAGCCCTGATTTTTGCGCCCAAGCTTTATCTAATACCGGTGCTGAATCTACAAAAGCCCGTCCTTGAAAATCACCGATTTCCTGTTTTAAATCGTTGAGAAGTTCCTTGAGTTTGTCTTTGATGACATAATGGTAATCTTGTCCGTATGCATATTTGGCTACTTTTGGCGCTTCAGGGTCTTGCTGGGTTTGTTCTGGAAAATAATTGAGTAAAAATGAAATAACGGTTTTGGTTCCGGGTTCAAGTAAACGTGGATCGAGGCGTTTGTCAAAGTGATTTTCCATGTAAGACATCTTACCATGGTAGTTCAGTTTAAGCCATTGCTCTAGGCGAGGAGCTTCTGCTTCTAAGAAACCTGCTTGAGAAAATCCTACATAAAAGAAGCCTAATTCGGCAGCTCGTTTTTTGATGTAGGGTTTGAAATGCTCGTGTTTCATATTAGAATAAGCCACCCTGAGCCCAACCGAGGTCTCTACCCAAGTGTTTGTAGCTTTTTTCAGTTGCTTTACGCCCTCTTGGTGTGCGCATTAAAAATCCTTCTTGAATCAAAAATGGCTCGTAGACTTCTTCAAGGGTTCCGGCATTTTCTCCGATAGCTGTAGCAATGGTAGAAAGGCCAACAGGGCCACCATTGAATTTGTCAATGAGCACTTTTAAAATACGGATATCCATTTCGTCAAGGCCATTGGCATCAACGTTGAGCGCTTTGAGTGCAAATTCTGTGATGTCGTCGTCAATAAGTCCGGTACCTTTGATTTGAGCGAAGTCACGCACTCTTCGAAGAAGGGCATTGGCAATTCTTGGCGTCCCTCTACTTCGGCTTGCAATTTTATAAGCTGCACCTTGGGTAATGCCGATTTGTAGCAAGCTTGAGGATCGTTCTATAATGGCCGTAAGAGTTTCGGTATCGTAATATTCTAAGCGAGAATTGATGCCAAAACGAGCACGCAAAGGCGACGTAAGCAAGCCAGAACGTGTGGTGGCACCAATGAGCGTAAACGGATTGAGATTAATTTGAATGGTGCGGGCATTTGCACCTGAATCGAGCATGATATCGATGACGTAATCTTCCATGGCAGAGTAGAGGTACTCTTCTACTACGGGGCTCAGGCGATGAATTTCATCGATAAATAAGACGTCTCCCTGATTGAGGTTTGTGAGTAAGCCTGCGAGGTCTCCGGGTTTGTCTAGGACTGGCCCAGAAGTAACTTTAAAGCCTACACCAAGTTCGTTGGCAATAATGTTGGCTAGTGTAGTTTTACCGAGCCCTGGAGGTCCGTGTAAGAGGACGTGATCAAGGGGCTCGTTGCGCAGTTGCGCAGCCCTCACAAAGACTTCTAGGTTTTCGACAACGGCCGGTTGCCCTGCGAAATCGCGCAAGGATTTTGGGCGCAAGACCTTATCAATTTCTTGCTCGTTTTGGCCTTCAGCCTCTTGTCGGTAGTCAAAGGAATCTTCCATCAGTTACAAAAGTAACAAATTTGTGCAGCGGTGGTTTAGCCGAGTGCAGCAACTAGTTCAGTGAG